>JARHYC010000031.1 GCA_029264955.1 Faecalibacterium sp.
TCACGTTCGTCACTGGTGCCAACACCAATCGCCAAGGCTGTGAAAAGATTTTTGCGTGGTACATAAGCAACACCGTTAGCGATAAATGTGCCATCATCCCGCCAGTACCAAGCATCACCATCAGATAAATCTGGGAATTGTGAAGGCCGGCTTCGCAGAGAGAGAAAACCACTCCCGATAATAGTGCCAATTATAATGATAAGAACTAAAATCAAGCATGAAAAGAATAGTCCAATGCCTTTAACAAATTTTTTCATCCGTCATAACTCCTACTACAAGATAGCGCAGGTGACTTCGCCCACCTGTGGCACAAGTACTTAAAACAATCAGCCGGCTGTCATCAGCAATAAAGAGAGAATCGTCAAAGTTTCCATTTGCTGTGCGTAACGATTCAATAAAGTCCTCTTTTTGCACAGGATCGGAGAAATCATATAACGCAGGAAGCAGCGCATCTTGATAGTTGGTGGCTGCTATAATGGAATAGGTACGAATAGCATTTGGTGTATAAACAGTAATTGTACGGTTTTTCGGGTCTGCAAAAAAATCGGGGTTTTCATAATCATGTAATGAACCAAACATGCTGTCATCTTTCATGTTATGGCCATACAGAACTGTACATGGTGCAGAAAAATCTTGTGGGGTGTCATTTCGTGTGTAAATAGCACCGCAGCGAGCAGATGACCTATCAAATGAATGACTCAAGTAGTAGTCGGTTTCCTCAGCATTTTGCAGAATAGGATAGTCCACTAAAGTTCCTGGTATTTGAATCCAAGCATATGCGTCATCGTTACTTTCCTGCAGGGCATCAAAGTCGATGGGAATATCCAAAATGACAGGTTCAGGAGAAGCGATTGCTTGTGTAGGCGCTGGTGTAGCTGTAACGGCCCCTTTCAACTTGTTGTACTTATGCTGATGCCAGAGTGAAATTCCACAATAGATACCGATTCCAATCAGACTTAAAGAAAATATACAACAAAAAATCCTGTGGACTTTGCTACTCTTTTTGATGTGTTTATTGGGTCCTTTTGCCATATAAATACCTCAACAGAAGTTGCTTGTGAGAGACTGGGAGAAATGCAAATGTCCTTTTTAATCAACTCTAAAAATAGAAATGAATAATCGTTAACAAAAGGTTTTGCAAAGAAGGACTATATGATTTCTAGTAACACGTGTTGGGCAGTTATCTTTTGTATAAATAAAAGATAACTTGGGAAAAATTTGAGAAAAGATGAATTTCTTATCTAATAAGAGCACTCTGATAATGGTTTATCAATATAAAAAATGGTATATTATACTAATCATTTTCACTTTTGTGAAAGATTGATGAAATTGTGAAAGTCTGAACGAAATGATTGTGATAGAAGGCAAGAAAAATTGTAAAGAGAATGACTTTGTTAACAGTTAATTCATACTAATGTGGTATGCTTTTAGTTGCTTAGAAAAGAGAGTCTAAGTAGAAAAGTATTATGTTGGAGGTTCCCATGAAAAAGAAAATGTTTGTAGCAGTGGCTGCTGTATTGGCAATTAGTATGTTGGCTGGTTGTGGTGCTTCTTCTAAGAGTAACACAAACTCTGAAAATAGCTCTTCTATTGCACAAACTGGTGAACAGACTGCCACTTACAATGTGGTTAACACTACCGGTGAGACCGTTACCGAGCTGTATCTGTACAAGGCAGGCTCTGAGGATAAGGGCGAGAACCGTGCAAACGCCGGCTTGGCAGCAGACGCTTCTGTTGTTCTGACGGATACTGCAGCAGCAGACGAAGTAGAAGGCATCACTTACGTTCTGGAGTTCACCACCGAGAGTGGTGCAACCCAGAAGTTTGAGACTCTGAACTTCGAAGAGGTTAATATCGAGTTACTGAGTGTTGACGCAGCTGCTGGTGCAACCCCCATCGTATTTGGTGCACTGCAGAAGTAATCCCTGGCATTTCTTACTCATTATCAGCCCCCCGCAAACTTGATCAAGTTTGCGGGGGGCTTCTTGATTCAGAATATAAAAAAGCGTACCGCCTTTGCAGACGATACGCTTTTTTTGACAAAATGCAGTTTAAGATTACGCCTTTGCGTTGTTGAAAGCAGACAGAGTCTTGTATAGCATCAGAATGTCGATCTTGTGGGTCAGCTCGAAGGGAGAGTGCATAGACAACACAGGTACACCAATGTCCAGGGTGTCAATGCCGCGGTTTGCAACATACATAGCGATGGTGCCGCCGCCGCCCAGGTCGATACGGCCCATTTCGCCGATCTGCCATGCGATGTCAGCTTCGTCACACAGACCGGTTACATAAGCAACCAGCTCTGCACAAGCGTCGCTGGTGCCGCCCTTGCCGCGAGAACCAGTGTACTTAGCGAAAGCAACGCCGCGACCTGCATAAGTAGCATTGGCAGCTTCGAAAGCACTGTTCCAGGTGGGGTCGTAAGCTGCGGTAACGTCTGCAGACAGGCACTTACTTGCCTGGCAAGCGCGGATGTAATCAGCACCCTGCATACGGCACAGTTGCTGCAGGAAGTGGAAAGCGTAATCGCTCTGCATACCGGTGACGCCTTCGCTGCCGATCTCTTCCTTATCTGTCAGAACGCAGACAGTGGTGAAGGTGGGGTTCTTGCAAGCAATTTCAGCCATCAGTGCGGGGTAAGCTTCAACGCGGTCATCCTGACCGTATGCGCCGATCAGAGCGCGGTCAAAGCCAACATCGCGAGCCTTACCAGCAGGAACGATTTCGATTTCAGCGCGGTTGAAATCACGCTCAACGATGCCGTACTTCTGGTTCAGCAGAATCATGGTGTTCAGTTTGACACCTTCCTTAACGGATTCGTCGGTGACGCACTCGCTGCCAATGACAACGTTCAGTTCTTCGCCCTTGATGCCCTCGGACAGCTTACGCTCGTTCTGCTCAGCGCCCAAGTGAGGCAGCAGATCGGTGATGCAGAATACGGGGTCGCTCTCGTCCTCGCCGATGCAGACCTTAATGGTCTCACCGTTGGGCTTGCAGAACACGCCATGGATAGCCAGAGGCATGGTACCCCACTGATACTTGCGGATGCCGCCGTAGTAGTGAGTCTTCAGCAGGCTGAAGTGATCCTGCTCATACAGGGGATTCGGCTTCAGATCCAAGCGGGGGACATCGATATGAGCAATATTCAGGCGGAAGCCTTTCTCCATGCTCTCAGAACCGATAGTAGCAGCAACAACGCACTTAGCGCGGTTGATGAAGTAAATCTTGTCACCGGGCTTGTAGGTTGCAGCATCATCGAACAGCTGGTAGCCTGCCTCAATTAGCATCTTTTCGCTGATTTCAGCAACTTCACGTTCGGTTTTGCCGTTGTCCAGGAACTTCTTGTAACCTTCACAGAAAGCGTTTGCTTCTTCCAACAGAGCCTTGTTCTTGTCAGTGGGATATTCCGGCTTGAACAGCAACTCTTTGGAAAGGGTTTCCATGTTTTTTTCAGACATAAGTTATTCTCCTTCCGGGCGATAAATCTCTTGATATTTCGCATAAGCGCGAGAGATTTTGGCCACATAATGATTCATTTGTGTATATGGAAAAACGTCGAGCGTCTTGCCATCCTTGGAATAGGCTTCGTCAGCCAAAAGTTTATCTACCGTTCCCCAGCCACTGTGATAAGAAGCGGCTGCCGTAGCAATATCGCCATTATAACGGTCGAGGCTTCGGCTGAGATAATAAGTGCCGAACTGAATACAGGTTTCAGGATCATACAAATCTTCAAAGACCACCGATTCTTCGGCACCAACACGAGGTTTGAGCCAGTCAAAGGTAATTTCTGTAATTTGCATGAGCCCGCGCGCATCTACATTGGATTGCGCCTGTGGGTCAAAGCTACTTTCAGTTTTGATGAAAGAATATACCAAAAGCGGATCTAAGTTATACTGAGCGGCATATTCCGTTACAATATCTTTGTAAGGGGTGGGGTAGAGTTGTTCCAAGATGCGCTGTTTAATTGTCGGGGCATATGCCATACCGAGAAATACAAGTAGCGCAATGAGAAACAAAGCAATCAGTTTTTTTCGCATCGGACTCCTTTCACAGCAGGGGCAGAAGGTTCTGTACCTGCTGAATCAGATCTTCAGGGGTATGGTTGTTTTCTAAAATGTAGGATGCTTTTGCCCGCAATGTTGCTTCGGGTGTCTGCGCATTTAAGCGGCGCTGTGCCATTTCCGGACTGATTCCGTCCCGGCGGCAGATGCGCTCCACGGATGTTTGAAACGGTGCGGTGACCAGAATCAGTGTATCACAGTAGGCTTCAAATATACTGCCGACCAGTACAGCACCATCCATGAAAAATAAGGAAGCGCCTTTTTGCGCAGCTGTGTCCCGCATCGCGAGGGTGCGCTGCAAAATTTCTGGGTGGGTGATGCTGGTCAGCAGCTTTGTACCCTCTGGGGTAGCAAAAGCGCGATTCGCCAGCAGATGCCGCTGCAAGGTGCCGTCTGGATTCAAAATGTCGGCGCCAAAGGCATCCGCCAGTTGCTGCAGACAAGGAGATCCCGGAGCCATGATTTCCCTCGCGATTTGATCCGTGTCAGCCAAAGGATAGCCAAGCTGTGTCAGGTAGGCGGAAACCGTAGATTTTCCGCAGCCGGAGCGTCCGGTAATACCGATGGTTCTCATAACTCAATAACCCGGAAAGCTGCTGCGCGGATAAGACGATTATACACCGCCATCGAAGCACCGTCTACTGCTGGGCAGCGTGCATATACAACACCGTCGCCCTGCTCATCCAAAGCGCGCAGGCAGCGGAACAGATGGAACGCCTGATCGTTACCATCTCCCTCTTTTCCGTAGCAGATACAAGGGAAGTCCAGCTTTTCATCCTCACCGGTGAAGCACAGGCAGGCGGGATTTTCGTCACGGTGCGCTTCCACATAGGCTTTATACTGGTCGAAGCTGCCTTTCAGAATGGTAATGTCGGCTTTCGGTGCGTAGTGCTTATATTTCATTCCGGGGCTGCGTGCAACCTCGCCGTCCTTCAGCTTTTCCAGAATGGCGCCGGAAATAATGACTTCTTCGCCCAGTGCAGCTTCCAGCTGCTCCAGCGTAATATGACCCGGGCGTAGCAGAACAGGGTGCTCGCCGATAATGGAAATAACAGTGGATTCCACGCCAACCTGACAATCACCGCCATCGACAATCATGGGCAGTCGACCATCCATGTCGGCTAGAACATCACGCGCTGTGGTGGGGCTAGGGCTGCCGGACAGATTTGCAGAAGGTGCAGCCAAAGCACAGCCGCTTGCCTGAATGACTGCGCGCACCACCGGGTGGCTGGGCATACGAATGCCGACAGAATCCAAACCGGCACAGCATTCCGCGGCAACTTCTTTACCGCGAGGCATAATGATAGTAAGCGGACCGGGCCAGAAGGCGGCGGCCAGCAGTTGCGCACGCTCAGGTACTTTGCTGACCAGACCGTCCAGCATGGACATATCTGCGATATGTACAATCAAGGGATTATCCTGCGGGCGCCCTTTTGCCACAAAAATTTTCGATACAGCTTCTCCATTGCGTGCGTCTGCCGCAATGCCGTAAACGGTTTCGGTGGGCAGACCGACAATTTCACCTTGCCGCAAAAGTTGGGCTGCCTGTTCGATGTTGGCCGTATCTGCATTACAAAAAATGGTGTTCATAGTTTGCGTTACTCCTGTGTTTTATACCAGCGAGGAGTTGACTTGCCCAGACTGCTTTAGCTTTTCTTGCTGTTCCCGGGTAGCCAGCTGATCGATAATGGGGTCTAATCTTCCGTCTAATACACTTTCCAAATTATGCAGCGTCAGACCAATCCGATGGTCGGTCATGCGATCTTGCGGGAAATTGTAGGTACGGATTTTTTCACTGCGGTCGCCGGAGCCTACTTGGCTGGAGCGCGTCGCATTGATTTGGTTTTGCTGCTCTGCCTGCTTTTGTGACAGAAGACGGCTGCGCAGGATTTCCAGAGCCTTGTCTTTATTCTGAAACTGACTGCGCTCGTTTTGGCACTCTACCACGGTACCGGTAGGCAGGTGTGTGACACGAATAGCACTGGATGTTTTATTGACTTTCTGACCACCAGCACCAGAAGAACGGAACACATCAATGCGCAAATCCTTCGGGTCCAGATCAAAGTCTACTTCATCCGCCTGCGGCATCACGGAAACTGTTGCAGTCGAAGTATGCACACGACCCTGTGTTTCGGTTTCCGGTACACGTTGCACACGATGTACACCGCTCTCGAATTTCAGGCGGTTGTATACATTTTCGCCGTCAATGCTGCACACAGCTTCTTTGGTGCCGCCCAGCTCGGTTTCGTTGATGGAGAGAATCTCCAGATTCCAGTTGTGGTCCTGCGCGTACATAGTGTACATACGCAGCAAACTGTGAGCGAACAGTGCAGCTTCTTCACCGCCGGCTCCCGAACGAATCTCCAAAATGACGTTTTTTCCATCGCCGGCATCTTTGGGCAATAGAAGAAGTTTTAATTCTTGTTCCCAATGTGCCGTGCTTTGACGGTTTTCGCAGATTTCCTGCTGTATGATGGATTTGAAATCCGGGTCAGAAGTCTCAGCCAACAAGGCAAGAGCCTGCTCCAGATGGTCTTGTGCGGTAGCATACGCCCGGTATGCTTCCACCAGCGGCGTTAAATCGCGGTATTCTTTCATCAAGCGGCAAAACAGACGGGAGTCCGCAATGGTCTCCGGCTGGGAAAGCCGAATGGAAAGTTCATCGTAACGGTTGCTGATTGCGTGCATTTGCTCAAACATAACGATTCTCCTTGTTTTGTGATAAAGGCAAACAGAGAAAAGCGCTATTTCAGTTCGGCATTTTCGGAGGGAATCACTTTTTTGATGTTCTTTTCGATTTTAGCGCGAGGCAGCATGATTTCATGGCCGCATCCGTTGCAGCGGATACGAAAGTCCATGCCGACACGCAGGACGGAGAAGCTGTTAGCCCCGCAAGGGTGGCTTTTCTTGGTTTGAATGGTATCGCCAACGTGGATATCCATGGTTCGCAATCCTTTCTGCACAATACAAATTTATATGCGCTAACAATGAAACGCATACAATAGAATTATAGCACAGACCGGGAGCGGTTAAAAGAGAAAAACGGCTTTTTACCTCAGGCGCAGAAGAAAAAACAAAGGCAAAGCAATAGAACCGGATGAAAGCACATATATATGCAGTATACCGTGCCGTATCAGCGGTCGGGAAAAAGCAGGAAGAGAGGAACAATCATGCAGGAATTTCGTATGGAAGACAGTTATCGCAGCGCGGAGCATTTTAGTCTGGAGCAAATTAAAGCGGCAATCCTTTCGGGAGAAATCGTACAGGCTACAGCGCTGGCCTTTGATGCCCAGCGCCAACTTCGCTTCCGAATTGGAAATTATCAGGGTGTAATGCCTTTTGCTCAGTGTGCAGAAGGTGCAGACACCGGCAGCGTGCGGGATATTGCGGTTCTGACGCGCGTGGGCCGCGCAACTTGTTTTGTGATCTTGGGTTTCCAACAGGGGGCGAAAGGTGAACAGCAGCTGTTACTTTCCCGTGCAGATGCACAGCGCAGATGCCGTGAGGTTTATTTGAATCACCTGCGCCCTGGTGATGTGGTAGAAGCCGTGGTGACCCATGTGGAGCCGTTTGGCGCATTTTGTGATGTAGGCTGTGGCATCAATGCTCTGCTGCCCATTGACTGCCTGTCGGTAAGCCGCATTTCCTCGCCGTTGGACCGTGTAGCGGTAGGGCAGCATATCTATTGTGTGATTAAGAGTCGGGATGCACAGGATCGATTTGTCTTAACTCTGCGGGAACTGCTTGGTACTTGGGCAGAAAATGCCGCGAACTTCTCAATTGGTGAAACGGTAGTGGGGATCGTGCGCAGTGTGGAAAGCTATGGTACGTTTATCGAGCTTGCGCCCAATCTGGCAGGCCTTGCGGAATCCTGCCCGGCATTGCAGCCCGGTCAGCCTGTGAGCGTATACATCAAGAACATTTTGCCGGAAAAGATGAAAATTAAACTGGTGATTGTGAATCGAAATCTGGAAAAGAAGATTCGCTTCGATTTGCGCTATACCCAGACTGACGGACAAATTGATCAGTGGGTCTACTCCACGCCGGAAAGCGGCAAAAAGATTGAGACAGACTTCTCTGCCGTAGTCTTGTAACTTTGGTAAGAACCCTTTATAATAGAAGAGTAAATACCGGATCCAGTTGTAAAGGGGGAAGGAACGATGGCAGAAAGCAACGTTTTTACCGCTGGTGTCAAACCCGGCGGACTAACGAGCAGCACACAGATTCGTTTATTGCTGTGCTATTTGATAAAAAATGCCGGACCATTGACTCGGCAGGAAATAGAAACCGCGCTGTTGGAAGAGCAGTTGGTCAATTACTTTGAGTTTTGTGATGGCTTATCCGACGTAGTCGAGCGTAAATTGGTGAAAAAGCAGGGCGAAGCGTACAGCATTACAGCAACGGGTGCAAAAGTTGCTTTAGAGCTGGAAGATGACCTTCCGCGCAGCGTGCGGATTGCAGCAATCAAAGCGGCAATCCGTGCTCAGGTCTGGAACCAGAAGTCGGCAGAGTACCATGCAGAGGTGCAAGAAACTCCGGCGGGGTGGTCGATTCGCTGCTCCATTGCTGGTGTCCGCAAGCAGGATTTTAGTCTGGAGCTGATGATGCCGGACCGATTGACGGCGGAAATGGTAAAAAAGCGTTTCGTTCTGCGCGGCAGCGAAATCTATCAGTTGCTGCTGGATGCCTTGACTGCACCCAGCGAGGATGATGACTGAAATGAAAAAAACTGCCTTCCAGGTCGGCACTTATAAAATGATGATCGACAGCATCCTTTTAGAGGGGTGCTGTCGATTTTTATTTTATATTTTGCTTCAATTTGTATTGACAAGTAAACTTGGTATTATTATAATAAAAATGCAAAGCAAACTTGGCAATAGAGAGGAGCGATTCTATATGACAAAAGACGAAATCTTGAAAAAAGCCCAAAAGCGAAACGCGAGCCAGTTGGATGAAATGGAGCTGGATATCTTGCAAAAAAGCAACAGTATCGGAATGCTGGTTGGTGTGTTTGTCTGTCTGGGCTTAATGGTCGTAAAAAGTATATGTGACCAGCCATATCAGGATGTGTACGCGGTATATTGTGCTATCATGTGCGGTCAGTATATGTATAAATGGATTCGACAGAGAGAAAAACACCTGTTATTCGTTGGACTGCTTTGGGGAACTTGTGCGGTAGTACTGCTGATCGCATATTTAACTAAAATCTTGTAAAAGGCTGCTTGCAAATTATGGATGAAAAATTAGTTCTAAAAAACAACTTAAAAGAAGCCCGAAGCGAAAAGAAGCTATCGCAAAGCCAATTAGCGCAAATGGTAGGCGTTTCGAGAAATACCATCAGTTCTATTGAAACGGGGCAATTCAACCCCACAGCAAAATTAGCCCTAATATTATGTATTGCGTTGGATAAAAAGTTTGAGGATTTATTCTATTTTTGAGCATAACATAAAAAGAGCAGGCAGAGATTTTACACTCTGCCTGCTCTTTTTGGTTTTGTATATAGGATAAGTTTACAGAATCACGTCTTTGATCAGCATGGATAAGCTGCCGTCGTCGCCATGAATAAATTCGACTGCGCTGTCAGCAGCAATCAGTTCCGCCGGGATTTTGATTTCGATACCGCTGGCAGTTTTCAAACAGCGGCTTTCCAAACGGCGAATGCGTGCAGGGGTTACTTTGACCGGTTCGGCAATATCCACCTGCGCTTCTTCCACAGCGGTTTCAAAGGGAATCGCTGCGAGGGGATACATCTCCTCGATTTGCTCTTTCACAGCCTGTACGGAAATCACATTGTCCTGTACGGCTGCCTGATTAGACAAAATTACAGCGACCTGTTCGGCAGCGTGGGGTTCTTCGGTGTAAGCATCCTGTACAGCCTGTGTGGCAGCTTTCTGAATGACTTCCAGCTTTTTCTTTTCGGTCAGTTCCTGCGTGCATTCAAAGATGACAGGAGACAAGTAGAAATCCTTTTTGCCGTCCAGATCATACTTTTTTTCTACTAGACGTACAGCGCCATCACGATAACGAATCAAGGCGCCTTCCTCGATTTTCACCGTGGGGGAAGGTAGGCAGACACGCTGATGCATAATGCTATGCTGCAACGGTCCATCCTGTACCTGCTCGGTAATGTGCGTGTAGCCGCTCTTATAGTTCAGCTTCAAAACGGCCAGATAGCCTTCGCCCTCGCAGTCATAGTCCACGACAGCCAAATCGGCAGAGGGGATGCTGGGGTGTGCATGCATGAAATCAAACATCACACCGGCAATGCGGCGGGACAAGTCAATGAAATCCTTGTTCTGCTCTAGTTCCATGCGGAAAGCGGAATTTTCGGTCAGGCGGCAGACACGGGCTTCGTCGGTTGCCAGCATCCGTTCAATGCAGGTTTGCAGATACGCTGCCTTGTCCGGGCTAAGCTCCATAGGGCATTCGGAAAAGTCGGGCTGGTCGGTAGTGGAGTCCAGAATATGTAGAATCGCCTGGCGAATGATAATTTCCATAGTGTTTCTCCCATCGTAAAGCGGCTGAGCCACAGTATAGCGTGTAACAAGCATTTTACACCCGATTTTGTATTCTGACAAGGGCAGCGCTTATACCAGATAAACAAAGGCTTGGCAGAAAACAGCTGAGAGATAATAAAAAGTGACACCCAGCAAAAGCTGGACGTCACCAATGCAATGTAAAATCAATCTGCCGAGGAGTTATCTTTCTGCTGTGTCAGGCGTGCATTTGCCAGCATTAGCTTGATGCGATTTTGCTGGTTTACAGCAGAAGAACTGGAGTCATAATCCACAGCAACAATATTTGCCTGCGGGTTTTTCTCTTTAATGGTGCGCATGACGCCTTTGCCAGCAATATGATTGGGCAGGCAGCCAAACGGCTGGGTGCAGATGATGTTATTGACGTGTGCGTGCTGAATCAATTCAACCATTTCAGCGGTCAACAGCCAACCTTCACCCATTTTTACGCCATGACCGATATAGCCGTCTGCAGAGGCCATAGTCACCTCAAAGGGGCAAGGAGGCGTAAAGCTGCTGTTTTCCTGAATCAGCTGAATCATTTGGCGCTTCTTCTGCATCAAAAACTGCAGAACGGGCTTGATGCAGAATGCTTTTAGGCGCCCCATACCATAATACTGGCGGTCATACTGGGTGTTGACCAGACAGTACAGTAGGAAGTCCATCAAGCCAGGAGAAACCACTTCACAGCCTTCCTGCAAGAGGAACTCTTCCAGATTGTTGTTGCCCAGCGGCGAATACTTGACGTAGATTTCGCCAACGATGCCTACCTTGATTTTTTCTTCTTTGCGGCGTTCGATGTGGTCGAAACGCTGAATGATCTCTTTCATCAAGCGAGAAACCTGACCCCAAGTGAGCAGCTTATGATGCATGAACAGCTCGTCCGCAATGCGAATCGAATCCTCGACGGCCTTTTGTGAAGCACCTGCTTCCACCTCATAGGGGAGGCACTGGTTATGCAACAGCATAATTAAATCGCCGCAGAATACGCCGTACAAAGCTTGCAGCAGCATGGATTTCGGCAGAGAAAAGCCGGGGCACATATCGTTTTTCAAAAAGCTGCCTGCGATAACAGGAATATTTTCATAACCGCTTTTATCCAGTGCTTTTCGCAGCAGATAGAGATAGTTGGATGCACGGCAACCACCACCTGTCTGTGTGATGAACAAAGCGACTTTATCCAGATCCAAATCTTTGTTATGTTCCAGTGCATCAATCATCTGACCGATAACCAACTGGGCAGGGTAGCAGGTATCATTATGTACGTTTTTCAGACCTTCGCGGATGACTTGATTGCCGGTATTTGCCAGAACTTTTACTTTGTAACCGTAGGTTTCAAGAACGTCGCCCAGAATCTGAAAGTGAATCGGAAGCATAGTCGGCACAAGAATTGTATGCGTCTTCCGCATTTCCTTCGTGAACAGAGGCTTCGCCTGTAGATTATTTGTTTGCGGATTCATAAGACTGTTCCACCTCTCTTTCTCGAACGGCACCGATCAGACTGCGCAATCGGATTTTTACAGCGCCTAGATTGTTGATTTCGTCGATTTTCAGCTCCGTGTACAGCTTGCCGCCATTGGATAAAATACTGGAAACCTCGTCAGTTGTAATGGCGTCAATACCACAGCCAAAGGATACCAACTGTACCAGCTCCATATCTTTGTTCTGCGTCACAAATTTGGCGGCATTGTACAGGCGGGAATGATAAGTCCATTGGTTCAATACGTTGACCTTTGCAGGCTCTACCAAATCTGCCACGCAGTCCTCGGAAATAACAGCCCAGCCCAAAGAAGTAATCAGGCTGTTGACACCGTGGTTGATTTCCGGGTCAATATGGTAGGGACGACCAGCCAGCACAATGATGCCAACGCCCATTTCCCGTGCTTTTTCAATCGCTTGACGACCCATGCGCTTGTTGTCTTCTTTTTGCAGCTCGTAGTTGTGGTAAGCTGCTTTGGCGGCTTCCCGCACTTCTTTTTTTGTAATGGTGGAGTCTTTCTGGCTTAAAAATTCGTAAGCCTGCTTTGTAAACCATTTCGGGTCGTTCATGCTCACATACGGATACCAGAACTGAACCTGATGCAATGCGGAAACATTGCCCGCCAGCAGTTCGGGATAATAAGCAACGACCGGGCAGTTATAGCAGTTGTCACCCTTTTTTTCATTGAAGTTGTAGGACTGGCAGGGATAGAAAATGGTAGGCACACCCTTTTCCAGCAGATTTTCGATATGACCATGCATCAGCTTTGCTGGGTAGCAGGCAGTATCAGACGGGATAGTATGCTGACCCTTGCGGTACAAATTGCGGGAGGACAAGTCCGACAAAACCACTTCGTAACCCAGAGAAGTAAAGAATGTGTGCCAGAAATGAATGTTTTCGTACATATTTAAGCCCAGCGGCAAACCGATTTTACCACGTTTGCCGGGGACACCTTGAAGCGCAAGTATCTTGTTCAGCTTGTACTGGTACATATCCGGCAGGGCCTGGCGGGCCAAACCCAATGGCTTTTCACAGCGATTGCCGGAAATAAAACGCTTGCCGTCTGAGAAGGTGTTGATGGTCAGATTACAGTGATTGGTGCAGCCTTTGCACACTACAGGGCGGGATTCATGTACAAAATGTTTCAGCTGTTCGGCAGATAGCATTGCGCTTTGGGCAAGACCTAGGCGCTTGCCGTAAATGGCAGCGCCGTACGCACCCATCAAACCTGCAATTTGAGGGCGAATTACAGGATGCCCCAGTTCGCGCTCAAAGCTGCGCAGAACGGCATCATTCAGGAAAGTGCCGCCCTGCACCACAATGTTTTCGCCCAAATCGCTGGCGCTGCGGGTTCGGATGACTTTGTACAATACGTTTTTTACAACGCTGATCGAAAGCCCGGCGGAAATATCTTCCACGCTGGCACCATCCTTTTGTGCCTGCTTTACCGAGGAATTCATAAACACCGTGCAGCGGGAACCCAAATCAACCGGATGCTTGGAGAAAAGACCCAGATGGGCAAATTCCTCTGCGGTGTAGCCCATGGACTTTGCGAAAGTTTCAATAAAGGAACCGCAGCCGGAAGAGCAGGCTTCGTTCAGCATAATGCTATCGATAGCGTTATCTTTGATTTTGAAGCACTTAATATCCTGGCCTCCAATGTCCAGAATGAAATCCACATTGGGCGCAAAGTGGCGGGCGGCAGTAAAATGCGCCATGGTTTCCACGATGCCCTCATCTAAATGGAAAGCATTCTTGATCAAATCCTCGCCGTATCCAGTGGAAACTGCGCTGCAGATATGGACGCGGTCGCCGCAAAGCTCGTAAATCTTTTGGAGCTGCTGACGAACGATCTCTACTGGGTTACCACGGTTGGAGCTGTAATAGTGATACAGCACTGCACAGTCCGCATCGATCAGCGTTAGCTTGGTTGTGGTACTGCCGCAGTCGATACCCAGATAAGCATCGCCAGTATAATCACGAATGTCCCGCCAAGGGGTAGAAGCCTTTTTATGACGATTGACGAAAGCCTCATATTCGGTGTTGTCTTTAAACAGCGGTTCCAAATAGTTGGTCGTTTTGATTTGGCGGCTGGTGTCAGACAAACGCTGTTCCAGCTCGGCAAACGTAACGGTTTTACCGCTTGCCGGCGCATACAGTGCCGCACCAATAGCTACGGAAAAACGACCATATTCCGGGAAAATGGCATGCTGCTCATCCAGATGCAGCGTCTCAGCAAAACGCCTTTGCAGACCCTTGTAGTAGTGCAAGGGACCGCCAAGGAAAAGAACCTTTCCTTTGATTTCACGCCCCTGAGAAAGACCGGTGATGGTTTGATCTACCACCGCCTGGAAAATGCTGGCGGCAATGTCAGCCTTGTTTGCACCCTGGTTCAAAAGGGGCTGAATGTCAGTTTTGGCAAAGACGCCGCAGCGAGATGCAATCGGATAGATTTTTTGGCATTGCAGACTGAGTGCATCCAGTTCATCACCTGTGACGTCCAAAAGGGAAGCCATTTGATCAATGAAAGCACCTGTACCACCAGCACAGCTGCCATTCATGCGCTCTTCCAGACCGCCACTGAGGAAAATGATTTTTGCGTCCTCGCCGCCCAATTCGACTACAACATCGGCGTCAGGCTCTAACTTGCGCACTGTTTCGTAGGTGGCAAAAACCTCCTGTACGAAGTCAATATCGGCGCATTCTGCTACACCAAGTCCGGCAGAACCGGAAATGGCAACATAGAAAGGCTCATCTTTCAAAAACTCCCGCGCATCCGATAAAGCCTCCAGTGCAGCTTTTCGAACCTGTGCCATGTGGCGGCGGTAAGTTTGATATAAAATTTGGTCTCCGTCTAATACGACCACCTTGACGGTTGTGGAACCAATGTCGATTCCTACTTGCATACTCATAGAACTCTCCAGTTTCGCGTATATTACATGATAAGTGATTTATAGGCAGACGATACATATGATGAGAATCAATAACCAGAAGCTGAGATTCCCAATGGCACTTCATACATGGAAATCAAGCATATATGTAGAATTGCAGTGCATAGTAAATGGTGAAAATGCAGGGTAGTAGCGTCTGTCAACCCCGCAATATATCCATTATATTCCTTTTTTTTATATAGTAAATAAACAAAATTTAGGTTTTGATGAAAAACAAGATCTTTTTTTCGTGAAAATAGGGTGGCGTCATGGAATAAATTCCATAGCATACAAAGTTTGAAAGATACAGAAATAGTTTTTGCACAAGTTTCGTAATACAGAGATTAATTTATCTTGTATAATCGAATGGTGGTGAGCAATTCTTTTGTTCGGTGGGGAAGAAAGAAGGGAGAATGATTGTTTTTTAGAAAATATATGAAAAATCCTATTGACAGCGTATAGGTAAAATGATATTATACTGTACAGTTGCAAAACAATTATGGGGGTATAGCTCAGCTGGGAGAGCGCCTGCATGGCATGCAGGAGGTCAGCGGTTCGATCCCGCTTATCTCCACCAAGCAAGAACAGTTTACGGTTATGTAAACTGTTCTTTTTTTTTGATGCACGCTGAAGACAAGTGCTGTGGATGGATGTCCAATTCTTCGTTTGTGTCATTTAAGCTCATATATTTCTAGAAGTGTGAATACTTCAATAAACAAAAAGGCGGAACTGAATGTTCCGCCTTTTTGCTGAAAAATACGATTGGACTATTTCTTTTTACAAAGACCTGCCTTCGCTAAAAAGGCATCTGCCTTTTCTGTTTCAGGCGGTGTAAGGAAACTTACCACCACATAAACAATCAAAGAGAGCGTTACCCCTAAAATGACCTGCTGTGCAGATTGGGGTTCCCAAAAAGAAGGAAGGGGCAAACCAAAGCCGATGGCAAGGTTGTAAACGCAATAAACAAAACCAGTTACAATGGAGGCTAGCGCACCATGACGATTGCCACGCCGCCAGAAAAATCCCAGAACCAAGGGTACAAACACACCAGTTGTGATAATATCCGATGCCATCCAGGAAATCTGTAAAATGGAACGCACACCTAAAGCAATCACCAAAGCGACTACGGTTACAGCGAGGGTCGTTTTACGGGAGCGTGCCAGCTGCTTATCTTCGTCTGGTTCATTGGGCAACAGATCCAGTACCAATGTCATGGATGCGGTGTTCAGCAGGGAATCCATGGTGGACATGATTGCAGCAGAAATGCCGATAAATACAATAGCACCCAAAAGCGGTGTCATATAATCCATGACCAGCGCAATAACAATACCACCCTGGGGCAGTTCGGGGTACAGCACAATACCTGCCATGCCGGTGAGTACAACAATCAAGTACAGTGGAATATAAGCAAAAAAACTCATGATTGTCATTTTGCGTGCATCACTGTCAGAGCGTGCTGCAGAGATGCGCTGCCATACATTTGCCTGAATCATCCATGCGCAGCCAAAGGTGATAACATACATACTGTATTTCGATGCGCCGGCAGAAAAACTTAAAAAGTCCGGTTTTCCAGCTGCCTGCGCCGCAGCGCGGATGCCTTCCAGACCGCCTGCATGACTGAAACCAACACCGAAAACCACCAGTGCCGATAACAAGAGCAGAACGAACTGAATAATGTCGGTAAGAACGACGCCGCGGAATCCACCGAACATGGAATAAATTAGTACAATGCCGGTACCTACCAAAACGGCAACTTCATACGGAAGCCCTAAATAAGAACCAAAGAAGTCACCGACACCGACCATTTGTGCGGCAGCATTAAATACCATGAAAATCAAAACCAACAGGGACAAAAAGCGAGCTACGGTTTTGGAGTAACGGGCTTCCATCATATGTCCTTGCGTTAGGTAACCGACACGACGAATACCAGCGGCGCAAAGCATCATCAAAAAGGTTGAAAGCAAAACAGGTACGCCGTAATACCAGAAAGCGCCCAAACCATCGGTAAAGGCTAAATCTGCAGTCGAGATAGCCGAGCCTGCACCCCACCAGGATGCAATAAAAGTGATTGAAAGCGCCCAAAATGGTAGAGAGCGACCGGCGAAGAAATAGTCCAAAACGGTATGGTTCTTTTTTTCTTTTGTAACTGCCCACAAAAGCAGTGCAAAATAGAGTAATAATCCAATCAGGGAAAATACTTTTAGTGAAGTCATAAGATGCCTTTCTATATCTTTCTATTGCATGAAAGCTGTTTGTACAAACAGCAGGCTTATTTATGCTGCTTCCGTTTCCTGTAAAGAAAAGCGTGCGTTGCTAAAAAGTCTAACTGTATTATAACACAAGATTTTTTCTGATACGATAATTTCATATAAAATAGATATGATATATTTTGCGCATAATGTGGGATTTGCAGTGTTACACCATCGTGAGTTCTTTGCAAGAAAAAGTATTTACAAAGGTGCGTTCCGCATACAAAAATTCTTTGGAAGAATGTAGTTACCACACAACAAACTGCCGTGAAATATGATCTGCATCAACAAGCAGCAAGTGCGGCATTATGTATGAAAAGATTACGCAGACAGACTGAACGGTGATTTGCAGAAAAGAGTCATCGGGAGTTGATTCCTAAAAAAATTTGTGAAGCAAAAGGATGAAACAACAGTAAAAAAAGAACCGACCGTTCAAGAAGGGCTTGATTGGTTGGTTCTTTTGTATGGATATGATTAAGAGGTGGATTGTATTTAGTAATCACATTCGACGGCATTTGGATTCTTCTAAAAACGAAGAAAATAACAATACAAAGTGAAAAAATAATCCGAAACCAATGAACGAAACTTGGTAGAGACGTAGAATGCCTTATCGTTTGGTCAGGGCGATTACCGTCTCAACATGTTTTGTGCGAGGGAAGAGATCTACGGGATGAACTTCACCGGGGATATAGCCGCGTTCTGCCAGGTAGCGCGTATCACGTGCAGCTGTAGCGGGGTTGCAACTGATCATAACAATTGTGCGCGGAGCCATATCACAAATTGCGTCTAACGTATTCTGATCGCAGCCTTTGCGGGGAGGATCGACCAGAATGATATCCGGGTGCAACCCCTCTTCCGAAAGCTGCTGCGCAGCATGACCAGCATCGGCACAAAGGAAACGGCAACGTTGTGCAATTTCGGTACCCATGCGGGCAGCGTTTTCGTTTGCTGCGGAAATGGCTTCCGGAACAATTTCTACACCAACCAATTTCTTACATTGCTCTACCATAGAAAGACCGATGGTACCCATACCACAATACAAATCCAGCACCAAATCAGTCGGTTTGAGCTGAGCCATTTGTGCGGCGGTCTGATAGAGCATTTCTGCAGCCGGGGTGTTTACCTGATAGAAAGACATGGGACCCAACTGAATAGGGACATTGCACAGCGTATCTTCAATATAACCGGGACCGTACAGGATTTTATTTTCCTGACCCAGGATCACGTTGGTGTTTTTGGTATTGATATTCCACAGAATTGTCTTGATTTCCGGGAATTTTGCAAGCAGTTCCTCCATCAACGGCTTCAGGTTCGGCGCTTTCTTGCTGGCACCAACCAGGCATAGGAGAATCTGTCCGCTGTGTGCACCCTGACGCAGGAAAATATGACGAATCAAACCGGTGTGTGTAGTTTCATCGTAAGGCGGGATAGAAAAACGATCAAATGCTTCGCACAGGAAAGCGGCAATCTGGTTAAAAACAGTCGGCTGGAGTTTGCAATCGTCACAGGAAACGATGCGGTGTGTACGGTTTGCGTAAAAGCCGGTGCAGCATTTCCCATCTTTATCTTTTCCAACCGGGAACTGTGCCTTATTGCGATAGCGTTCTACCTGCGGAGAGGGAAGTGTATCGGAAATCGGAAGTGACAGACCGCCCAGCCGTGAAAAAGCACTTTCTACAAAATCTTTTTTTGCAGCCAGTTCGGCCTCGTAAGACAGATGCCGGAAACAGCATCCACCGCAGGGGGCTGCGACAGGGCAATCTACGTCAATACGGTCTGCCGCAGGCTTGTTCAGACTTTCTACAATGCCAAAAGCATAGCTTTTGCAGTCTTTCACAATGCGTGCATGAATTTCATCGCCGGGGACTGTAGCGGGAACAAAAATTGCCTGATTTTCATAACGACCCACGCCGTTTCCGTCGCTGGAAAGACCGTGAATTGTTAATGGGATAATATCGTTCTTTTTTACTGACATGATTTCTCCTATATGATTATGCAGCGTTCGTATCTGCAAGGTCTGTTGAAGTGGAACTTTCAGATGATTCAGCAGATGCGTCGGAAATATGCTGGGCATCGGTGCGTAACTGATACGGAATCCAAAAAGCTCCTGTTTCGTCTGATGCAAAGTGCAGGGTATCTATGATAGATTGATGCTGCATTAGCGCTTGCGTCAACTGCGCAACGGTATCACTGATATACTTGGTATCGTAATATACCATGATGCTGCAGCCCATATCGGCAGCTTTTTCCACTTCCTCAATATGGTTCATAAAAGCAGCGTAAGATACATCCTGCCACTTGTGTTCATTCACCCAAGTAACCGCTTTTTCCAAATCATGAAAATTACCGCACAAAATCATTTCCGGTGCAGTGGTGCAGTCGGTCCAACTGGCAGAGGTGTCAGGCGGAATCATATCGGTTTCGTCAGGCTCCGGCTTGAGTATAGGCGGAAAACAATTCTGCACATATACACCATGATGCTCGCATTCTTCTAAAGTGTCAGAAAAAAGCTGGTGTTCGGGCAAATCGAAAGCAATCAAATAGTCTAACAGCAGGTTTTCGTTACGGTCCACGATTTTCTGATTCTTGAATACGCGCGCCATTGCCTCACCAGCCAACTCGCTGGCATATTCCAAACGGGAACCAACAAAATATGCTTTATCATAGCTTGCCAGATAATCTTCACCGGGATAATGGCCCACAAAGATTACCGAAGCCTGATGCTGTTCGGCACAAGTAAGTAAATCGTTGTTTTCTGGCGCAGTGTCTGTGCCCAAAATTACGAAAGATGCACCATTTGTAATCGCTTGGATCGCTTCGTTTTGCCAATCTTCAACGGTAGTTGCATGAGCTGAAATGCCCTGCTCGGTCAACTCCTGCGCAACGTCATCATAGTTCAGCGCATAGGATGCGATATCTGTATAGAGAAGAGCAACTTGTGCAGTATTGTCTGCGTTAGAAAGCGACAACCATTGCCGCAAAATCCAAAACGCCAGTAATAACAAACACAATGAAAAGAGAATGCGTTGGATTGCCTTTTTCATTTTTGCTCATCCTCCGGCGGAGAGGTCGGATCATTTTCGGCATCTGCGTGTGCAAAGGTTGCTACATATTTACTCGGAGGCATACCGACAGCTTTTTTGAACACACGGGAGAAATAGAATTGATCGAAGAAACCAACAGATACGGCAACTTCCGCAATGGAAAGCGTCGAGTTGCGCAGCAAATTGCAGGCTTCATTGATGCGGTATTCGGTCAGATAGTCAATGGGGCTTTTGCCAACATTGCTCATAAATACACGGTACAGATGGCTACGGGATACGCCGACGCTCTTGGCAACATCGTTAATGGAAATATCGTGGGAATAATGAAACTGAATGTACTTGATTGCGTTGAGCACGTACTGGCTTGCAGAACTGGTGGCGTGGGGCTCGCTGTCACGGGTTTCCTTCATCAGTTCAGCAATGAATAGATACAGATAACCTACCATAGCAGCTTCATCCTGTGGTTCCAATCCACGAGCCTTGTAAATGTTCAGAATTGCTTCTTTCAAGGCAGAACCATTCTTGGCGTGGTGAATAGGCGCTAAATCTGTAAACGGAAGCTGTGTAGTCAGTTTGTTGGCGCAGGCACCATTAAAGCCAACCCAGCAGTATTCCCAGGGGTCTTCTGCATCTGCAGTGTATACAATCAACTGGCTGGGTTTGATTAAAAACAGATCACCCGCCTGCAAGTTCCATTGCTCACCATTTACCTTGAAGGTGCCTTTACCGGATAGGACCAGGTGAATCAGATAGTGGTCGCGGATACCGGGACCCCAGGTATGTGCGGAAACGCACTTTTCCACACCACAATTAAAAATAGACAACTCAACATTATCCGTGTAATTTTGCTTAAACGCTTGTTTGTAAACTTCAGCCATGATATAACATCCTCTCCCAATCAGGTTACTAGATTAGTATATCAGTAAATTCAACAAAAGTACATATAAAATTAAAGATGATTGCATTTAACTCCAAAATGTTATACTATAAGCCTATATCCATATAAAAAGCAGTCGACAAAAACACAGAAATGGTATTGTAAAGGCGGAGGGCGATTCAAATGGCTTCCAGTAAAGATCTTTTACAAAGTATCCAGCAAGGTGGTTTAGACAAAACACTTGTACATTTATATGGGCAATCGGCACTGCAGCGGCAAAAGCGGCGATATGCCGCTGCGTTGCATCAGTTTGACCGTTATTTTGGTGCTGCACAGGATGTACGGATTTATTCGGTTCCGGGGCGAACGGAACTATGCGGCAACCATACCGATCATCAAATGGGAATCGGTTTGGCTGCGGCGGTAGAACGCGATATTATCGCAGTGGCGGCGGCACGAGACAATGATGTGGTTCGCGTAAAATCGTATGGCTTTGATAAGTTGGACATTGTGGATTTGCGATTGAAAGATCGACAAAGTGCAGAACACACCCATTCTGCCAGTTTGATTCGCGGAATTGGTTGTGCAATAAGGCAGCAAGGCGGAAAAATCGGCGGGTTTGATGCTTATACCACCAGCGATGTGCTGCGTGGATCGGGGCTGTCTAGTTCGGCTGCGTTTGAAACAATGATGGGAACAATCTGGAACGATTTGTACAATGAAATGCGATTTTCACCTTTGCAGATTGCGCAGATCGGTCAGTATGCGGAAAATACGTATTTCGGAAAGCCGAGCGGCGTATTAGACCCGCTGACCTGTGCCACAGGTGGTATCATTTGTGTAGATATGGAACGGGAAGGCAAACCGACTATCTCTAAAATCAAGTGTCCGGAGCTTACACAGGACATAGTATTATGTATTACAGATACTGGTGGCAGCCATAGCGAACTGACAGAAGAATTCTCGCTGGTTCGCGAAGAGATGGAGTCTGTAGCAAAGGTGCTGGGCTGCAAAAAGCTACGGCAAGCCAGCGAAAAGGAGCTATGGGCGAAACTGCCGCATATTCGAAAAGTTTGCGGTGATCGAGCTGCCTTGCGTGCACTCCATTTTTATCAGGAGTGCCGTCGATCCGAACAGGCGTATCGGGATTTGTCTGTCGGAGATGTGTCGTCCTTTTTACAGCGTATTCAGGAAAGTGAGCATTCGATTTGTCAATATAATCAAAATACATTCTGCCACACAGCAGAACAGCCTATTTCGCTGGCGTTGGCAGTATCACAAAGTGTATTGCAAGGGCATGGAGCTTACCGGATGCAGGGAAGTGGATTTGCTGGGACAATTCAGGCATTTGTACCGAAGGCTCTTTTACCGAAATATATCCACCGCATGGAAGCTGTATTTGTTTCCGGTTGCTGCGATGTAATGCAAGTGCGAGAAGATGGTGCGATACGTTTAGCATGAGAATGCTATATGAGCGTGGATGACAAAGCAATCAAGCAGAAAAAAGCCTGACTCAAATTTATCGAGTCAGGCTTCGATGTTTCTGTTAGAACTTACTCTTTGCCGTTCCAGCAGTAGGTGCAGAGCTTGCAAGGCTCCAGACCAACGGATTCGATCAGATCATCCAGACGGTGATAGCGCAGCGTGGTAAAGCCCAGCTGGCTGCGGATACCTTCCAACATAGCGTCGTAGTTCTTGCTGTCAGGGTTTGCATAATCAAATAACACTTCTTGGCTGGGGTCTTTGCCCTCGCGCTCCAAAATGACACGACGGGAAATCAAATCCAGCGGAGAAGTAGAACGGGAGAAATTCAAATACTTGCAGCCAAACATAATCGGCGGGCAAGCAGGGCGTGCATGAACTTCCTTTGCGTTGCTCTGATATAGGAAATCAGCGGTTTCACGCAGCTGTGTACCGCGTACAATAGAATCGTCAATCAGCAACAGACGCTTATTATCAATCAACTGAGAAACAGGAATCAACTTCATGCGGGCAATCATGTTGCGTTGATCCTGGCTGGTCGGCATAAAGGAGCGAGGCCAAGTAGGCGTATACTTGATGAACGGACGAGTGAAGGGAATGTGTTTTTCATTTGAATAGCCAATTGCGTGCGGTACGCCGGAATCGGGCACACCAGCAACGCTGTCAACGGTGACATCATCACGCTTAGCTAGCAGACGACCGCAGTTATAGCGCATCTGCTCAACGTTCACGCCCTCATATGTAGAAGTGGGATAACCATAGTAAGACCACAGGAAGGTGCAAATCTTCATTTCCTTGCGGGCGGGAGAAACGACTTCGTACTTGTCCGGTGTCATGAAGATAATTTCAGCAGGGCCAAGTTCCTTGCACTGGGTATATCCCAGATTCAGGAATGCGAAGCTTTCGAAAGAAACGCAGTAAGCACCCTCTTTTTTACCCATAATAATAGGGGTGCGCCCCAGACGGTCGCGTGCTGCGTAAATACCTTTTTCTGTCAGCAACAGAATCGACATGGAGCCCTGGATTTTTTCCTGTGCATACAGTAGTCCTTCGACAAAGCTGTCTTTCTGGTCAATCAGAGCTGCAACGATTTCAGTGGGATTGATTTGCTTGCCGCTCATTTCCAGAAAATGAGCATGGCCTTCCTGGAAAAACTTGTTGACGAGTTCGTCTGAGTTGGTGATACGACCAACCGTAGTGATCGCATAGCTGCCCAAACGAGAATTAACCAGAAGGGGCTGCGGTTCAAAGTCAGAGATGCAGCCGATACCCAGATGACCATGCAGGTCTTCTACATCGCGCTCAAACTTTGTACGGAAAGGTGAGTTTTGAATATTGTGAATTGCGCGGTGAAAACCGTCCTCATCATAAACAGCCAGGCCGCCGCGCTTTGTGCCTAAATGAGAGTGATAGTCTGTTCCGAAGAACAAATCCATCACACAATCGTTTTGAGATGCAACACCATAAAATCCGCCCATAAAAACCTCCTTGTCGGAGCGTTGAATCATACAAGCTCATGATAGTCGCTGACAATGCATTCGTCAATCGTTCTGAAAAAAGACAGACTTTTGTTTCGGGTAAAGTAACAAAATATAGACGCCGAAATGTATAAAAATGGGCTTTTTGTCGGTGAGAAAATGAAAATGTAAGGAAATGAAAATGGGAAAATGTTGAAAAGGCGGCGAGAGGGCACAAAAAGCAAAAGTGCATGATGGGGCAAGAAGATCGACAGGATGCAATAGGCTGTACAGGGAAAAGCAGATAGCTTGACATTGCCGAAGAAACCGTGTTTACTTAATAAAATTATACTGGATTTTTTATGAGATTTAAGACGGAAAAGTTGGATTGAAATCTCTATACTGAGGACAGCGGATGTCATTTCTAAAAAGTAAGATCCTGTCCTTGGATTGTATAAAACGACAGATTTAGAAGGTGGAGGGAATATGGTTGCTTTAATACCTGTTGCGATTTTGAGCTGCGCCAGTATTGCAATGGCAGATTATATGAAAAAGAGTGGTGCGGTCACATATTTGGTTTTGCTGATGGCGTCATTGAATATTTTGTATCTTGCTGCGTTGGCAGATGCGATACGACCTGCGGCGGCGGTTTTATTTTTCTTGTTGATCGGCTTTAGTGTGTTCTATCTGGTGAAAAAAGGCAAAAGAGGAACGCTTGCAGCAGTCAAGGAGCAGGTGGATATCTATATGGGATTGAACTGGATTTCCAGTGCGCTGTTTGCTGTTATTTTTACACTTCAACAACCTCGATTGTACTATTGGGATGAATTGGTCTTTTGGGGGCCATCAGCAAAGTATTTGAAACTGACCCATCATTTGCATACAGTGGGACTCAATCCGTATCAAAAATATGACAGCTATCCCGCGGGGAATGCGGTTATCAATTATTTTTTCAGTTTCTTTACCCATGAATTTGCAGAGCATATCTTGCTGCTTTCCTATGCGTTGCTGTACTTTGCAGTATTTAGTATGATCGCGCGCGTGATTTATGAAAAAACAAAGAATCATGTGGTAGCGGTCGCAAGTTATTTTGTTCTTTTTCTCACACCGTTTATGTCGAGGACTCATGCACCAATGCCGGATTATAGCAGTCTGTCATATGCATACGGAACTTCGATGGCGGATTTTAATATTGCGATACTTTTTGCTGCCGTGATTGGCTTGTATTTGGCGGACAGCAAAAAGCCATGGTGGTTACTGCCGTTGGTATATTTGGCAACCATCAAACGTGTAGGTGTCTTTTTCGTTTTGCTGGCAGTATGTGTCGTTGTATGCTTTCCGCTTTTCTCCATGAAAAAGGTGGCGAAAAATCTTAAGAAGGCATGTGTTGCATGCTTGGCGTTGCTACTAATTCCGTTGGTGGGTGTTGGAATCTTTGGCATTTCGCTGCGGAAAGAAGCAACTGTACCAACACAGGAAAAAGTCGTTGCAGAAAATGTGCAAGGAACGGAAATGCTGGAAGAAACAGAGGTTGCTGATGAGGCAGAAATAAAGGAAAAGAGCGCGCTGATCAGTATTCTGTTCCCGCATATGGGTAATGACTTGTACCACAAAACATTGTGGAATATGACAGATCACTTCCAAAATAACCACGAAACTATTTTTGGCAGAGATGTAGTTTTGATTGTAGGTTTATTCCTACTCGGTCTGTTGGCGGCAAAAGGTGCAAAAGAAGAGGACAGACTAGGTCTGTTGGCTGTCAATATTGGCCTGACAGCAGGATGCTTTGTTTACAGCCGCATCGTGGCATATCAGATTCACCTGTGGAGCGGCGAAATGGTAGAATATCCGCGCTATATGCAAAGTTATTACTTTGCGTGGATGATTGCTATTTTTGTCTTAGCGATGGCAGCACCGCTTACAAAGACATTGGTCAAGCAACTTGTTTTGAGTGGGATTCTGTTGGTGACGATGGGCAGCATTGCAAAAATGGGATTGGATTATACCATTTTGGATGCACCGCAAAATGCATATGCAGATGAAATGCGTGTAGAGCAGACACTGGAACCGGTGAAAGAAATACTCGATGCGGATGATAGAATTTACCTGGTTTATAAGGATTTGGATGAGCAGGCATATATGCGTTATCAGTACAGTTTCCTGCCCAATAATGCAGGGATCGATACCGCACAGGTTGGTATGGATTTCTCTATTAATTTCCGCGAGGATTTCGATGAAAATAGGCCATATTACAATATAGCATCACCGGATTACTTCATGCAGCTGATGAGAGCGTGCTTTGATTATGTTTATGTGATTGATGCGGACAAGGAGTTTAGAGAATCGTATGGGTCGCTTTTCTCTGATGGGATGACCAACGGAAAATTGTACAAAGTAGCAAGCTGCTATGACGATGTTCCTTTGCAGGAGGTAACAGAATGCGTGAAAAAGTAAAGTCATTTTGGAATCTTTGGCAGAAAAAACCAGAAAAAATGCTGGTTCGGTTCTACCTTCTGACATTGGCAGTGACGGTTCTGTTACATCTTTTGATGGGTGCAGGTCAGTTTATCGCATATCAGGTAGGTTTGTACGAAAAGCGTGCGTTGCAGATTCGGGATTTTGAGCCGGTAGGCGTTGAAATTGTGGATGATGAAACTGTAATTACACAGACAGATGATTCTCAGCTGATTTTCAATGGAAATGTAAAGACCATTAAAATTAAATGCGAATTCCTACAGAATCCCGGTGAGTTTGTGTCGTTTTATAACAAAACCGCAGATGGCGCATTTGGTATACAAAAAATGATGTATGCCAAAATCAAAAACGGATATTATGTGTTTGATTATCCGTTTGGAACGCGTCAGGTTCGTATTGACTTGGGCGTTGTGCCGTCTGTAATGATAAAAGTTTCGGATATCCAGTTAAATGATCAGAGTGCAGCTCAGATGATGGGCTATTCGAATGGAGAACTGTTTTATCTGTTTACGGTCCCGCTGGTATTGTTTTTGACTTTGGATACGCTGGGAAAAGTGTATTGTGAAGCAACTCAAAAACGTAAAACGAAAAAGCAAGAGTAAAGAGAACGTATGAATTGAAAAGCCGAGCTGAATTTTCAGCTCGGCTTTTGCTTTGAGAATTTTGAAAATATCTGGACAATGCAATGGGTTGCCGAAAAGAACTGCAATGCTATGCGGGTTTATATACAACAAAAAGACCGGAACACAAAATGTTCCGGTCTTTTGGAGCTACTGATCCGATTTGAACGGACGACCTGCTCATTACGAGTGAGCTGCTCTACCAGCTGAGCCACAGTAGCACTTCAACAGCAGTTGTAATTATAGCGGGTTTGGAATCATTTGTCAATGACTAAAATGCAGATCACAAAAATATTAGTCTAGAGAAAAATCTTCCGCAGAAAAAGTGGGCAGTTTCGGCTGCCGTTTGGGGATACGTGCCAGTGGGTCGTATTGGTACCGTCGGCACTGATAAGTGGGGGAAACAACGCCGTTTTTTTCGCAAAGAATCATGCGATGATCGGCGGTGTACTGACCATATGTACAATATGCACAGGCAGGAGAAATTGTTGTGCCGGGTTTGCCGGATTTTCTTCCAAACAGAGCCATACGCTACTCCTTTCTCAGTGTTTACTATTATACCATAGAATGTTGTTTTTTCAAATCGGGCAGCTTAGACAGCAACGCTGCAAGCCGACACAGCAGAAAAAACAGCAGGATGGCATAGAACGGGGATACCCGATTTCGTAATAAAATGTCAGGTGCAAGACTGTTGTATACATCCGTGACAGGCAGATAGCGCAGCATGAATCGCGTGAAAAGCATAGACAAAACCATGTGAAGCGGACGCAGCAGCAAAAAAGGCTTCAGAGAAATTTCCTTGGGCAGCAAAGCGCGAAGCTGAATCCATGCGGAAAGACCCAGTAGGCTGATGATGCAGCAGCAAAGATAAATCCCATTCGGTGCAATTTGCGCAGCGTATAAACAGCCGGAACTGATCTCCATACAGAAAGATACTAGATTACAAAATGGTTGTGGCAGATAGTGAGAAAGACAGGCGGAAAGAAAGCCAAAAAACAGAATGCATCCACAAAGCTTCACATAAGCCATCGTTGCATTGGAAATTGCATCGGGAAAAGAGGGTGCTGTGGCATTGGTAACAGATGATGAGGAAACAGTAGATTCTGTTCGGTCGATATGATGGAAGAAGTGATAGAGCAATCCACAGCCCAGGCAGGCGAAAATCTGAGAAAAATATAGAATCCATCCTAGCTGGCGATTGTGGAAGAAACCGCCTACTGTAACAACTACAAAGGCAGGACCGGGGCAAAGGCAGATGGGAAGCAAAGCGGTACATTCCTGCGCAGACAATGCGTGGCTGGTGTATAGGTTTCGGAGTGTTACTGCGGCGGGTGCAAAACCGCCGGTATAACCCATTAAAAGCGGACTGCCGGCGCCGGGGTTATGGATTCCAACCAGCTTTGCAGGTAAACAGAAAAAACGACCCAAATATTGATGCGTGTTACAAACAAGCAACAGATTCGACAAAATCAAAAAGGGAAATAGGGAAGTGAGCAGTGGTCCGGTGCAGAGCGTCAGGCTTTTTTGAATGGCATCTTTGACCAGTGTAGGTTCATGAAACAGAAAGAATACAGATAATAAAAATAAAAATGCAATACCGATGCGGGGAAGATCACGCCGAGAAATCATAACAGACACCTCCTGTCAAATATATATAGGAGAGAAGCGCAGTTATGCCTTTTACAGAATAGCGAAGGGGGCAAGGTCGTGGCGAAAGAGAAAAAGAAGCGAGTTTCTAAAAGCTGGCTCTTGCAGATACCGCACGGTTTCTATCAAAAAGAGGCAATGTACTGGAGCGGGACTTCGATGGAGCTGGAAAACTTCAGACGCGTGGTTCTGCTGGAAGAAGACAAGCTGTGCGTAGAAACAAGCAATGGATATGTAACTGTAGTGGGTGAGAGTTTAACCGTAACAGCACTGGAAAAGAGCCGGGTATTGGTGAAGGGCAAGTTTCATCAGGTCTCTTTTTCTTATTTTGAAAGGTGACAAAGGCAGACAATATGATGAAATGGGCATGGGTGAAGTGCAGTGTTAAAAACGTAGATGTGCAAGATTTTTTACGGGAATTGATGCAGGCAAATGTGGACCCGCGTGGGCTGCAACGGGAAAATAAAGGAATTCAATTCACTTGTCGGGCCGGCCAGTATCGAATGGTTGCACAGGCGGCAAGAAAATATGGTGGAATCAGCAAGATTTTGCAACGGAATGGAATCTATTTTTTTCTGAAGAAGGGATTGCAGCGAAAGGGAATTTGGCTGGGCATCGCGTGTTTCGAAGTTTGTCTGCTGATCAGCCAACAATACATTTGGCACGTTCAGTTTCCGAATATGGATTCCGTACAGAAAAAGCGGGCAGAAACTGTTTTGCGCCAAGTAGGAATCTATGAAGGGGTGCGCTCAACAGAAGATTTACTGTCTTTAGGGGAAACGGAATTGGTTCGAAAGCAGATTGGCTTCGGATGGGCAAGCTTGAACTTTGAAAAAGGTCGGTTATCGGTTGAGACTGCTCCGGCGGAACCAATACCGTCTATTTTTACAGCACAGGGCACAGATATTATTGCAAAAACAGCAGGAGAAATTGTATCGGTATCTGTTGAATCCGGAACCGCAATGATAAAACCCGGTGATGTGGTTATACCGGGTCAGGTTCTCATTGCGACAGATAAACCGGATCGGGATGGGAACCCGGTTCCCGGTCAGGCGGCAGGTCGTGTGGTGGCGAGCTTTGTGTGGGAAACGGAATGTGACCAACCACTGCAATATGATATCCAGCGTCCCCGCATGAAAATGCAGACCAGCCATAGCCTGCAAATCGGAAATCGGCATTTTGGGGAAAATGAGCAGGAGCAATCGACTATGGGAATACTACGACATTATCCGCTTATGCTGGGTGAATTGCCATTGCCGGGGACATGGACAGAAGAAAATATGCTGTTGATGGAGGACAGCTCTGGCATATTTACTGAAACTTTGGCGAAAGCGAAAGCAAAAAAGCAATGTCTGGACGAAATGTATAAACAATGGAGCGACACAAAAATCATAGAAGAGCAAGAATCTTTTTCGATGGAAAATGAAATTTTACACTATAAATACCGTGCAAAAATCGAAGCTGATATATGCATGAAATAGTTGCCGACAACAAATAATTGATTTTGTGTAAAATAAACAGTTTCTTTTGCGAAAATTTGTGATACAATAAGATAGAGCAATCAATGGAGGAAAGCTATGGCAGAACGTAAAATTGAACTGAACAGCTTGGAGATTGCGGCGTCTGTTTTTGGAAGAGCGGATCGGAATATTCGTTTGCTGGAGAAGGAATTTGACGTTACAGCAGTTTGCCGTGGCACAGTGCTGAAACTTTCCGGCGAACCGGAAAATGTTTCGTATGCGGCCCGTGCAATTGATGGCATGATTCTTCTTTTGGAGAATCATACACCGCTAGAGGAGCAAACTGTCAGTTACTGTATTGGGCTGGCGCGCGAAGGTGCTGAAAAACGTGTACGGGAGTTGACCGAAGATTTTGTTGCAGTCACCGCAAAGGGGCGACCGATTCGTCCCAAAACACTGGGGCAGAAAGCCTACTTGCAGGCAATCAGCAAAAACGCGGTTACGTTTGGCGTAGGCCCGGCGGGTACCGGCAAAACCTATTTGGCGGTAGCAATGGCAGTAAAGGCACTGAAAAGCAAGGATGTGGAGCGGATCATCCTGACGCGACCGGCTGTGGAAGCGGGCGAAAAGTTGGGCTTTCTGCCCGGAGATCTGCAGCAGAAGGTGGACCCCTATCTACGCCCGTTGTATGATGGGCTGTTTGATATGCTGGGGGCAGAAGTGTTTGAGCGTCTGGTCGAAAAACAGGTGATTGAAGTGGCACCGCTGGCTTATATGCGCGGTCGTACGCTGGATGATTCCTTTATTATTTTGGACGAGGCACAAAACACCACACCCGAACAGATGAAAATGTTCCTAACGCGTATGGGTAACGGCTCTCGTGTGGTAGTAACCGGCGATGTGACCCAGATCGATTTGCCGCATAAGATGCGCAGCGGTCTGGTAGATGCACTGGAAGTCTTACAGGATGTGGAAGGCATCGCACAGATTCGTTTCTCTGAAAAGGATGTTGTAAGGCACCGCTTGGTGCAGGAAATCGTTAAGGCTTATGAGCGCGCAGAAGAGAACCGCGATGAACAGAAAAATGAGGTAAAAAAAGATGTCGAACAAGGTTATGATCACCAATGATCAGAAAACAGTAAAAGTGCCGGCGGGCCTGCGAATTTTGATTCGCCGTGCCTGCAATGCCGTTTTGGAGCATGAAAAGTTTGAAGATCCCGCTGAAATCAGCGTTACGTTTGTGGATAACGCAAAGATTGCAGAGCTGAACAATGAATATCGTAATAAGCCGATGCCCACTGATGTGCTGAGCTTTCCTCTGGGCGAAAACGGCGTCTATGATGTGGATGAAAGTAACGGCTGCAAGATGCTGGGTGATATTGTCATCAGCATGGAGCGCGCAATGGAGCAGGCAGAACTGTATGGTCATCCGCTGCAGCGTGAGGTTGCGTTCCTGACGGTGCATTCTATGCTGCACCTGCTGGGCTACGATCACGAAAACGGCGGCATAGAGGCTGTGCGTATGCGTGAAAAGGAAGAAGCAGTTCTGACGCAGTTGGGTTTGTCCCGCACGATCAGCTACGGCGCGGAAGAATAAAGGCAGAGGTATATTGTGGAAAAGAACAATCTGAATCAGTATGATACGTCCTCGGTTTTTGTTGCTGTGGTAGGTCGACCCAACGTGGGTAAATCCAGCCTGACTAATTTGCTGGTGGGTGAAAAAGTGGCAATCGTCACTTCCAAGCCGCAGACAACCCGTACCCGTATTACAGGTGTCATCACCAAAGGTCCGATTCAGTATGTGCTGATGGATACTCCCGGTGTACACCGGGCCCGCACGAAACTGGGTAAGCGCATGGATAAAACTTCCACGGATGCTGTGTCTGATGTGGATGTAACCATGATGTTGTTCGAGCCATACGGCGCACTGAACGAGGCAGAACAGGAGCTGATTTCTGCAATTCGTGGTCCTGCGATTGCGGTTATCAATAAGCTGGATCTGGTGAAGAATCCGGAAGATCTGGAAGCACGCCGTCAGGAGCTAAAGGCACTGGGTCGCTTTAAGAACGTCTATGCCATCAGTGTGCGCGAAAATAAGGATTGCGAAGAGCTGTTCCAGGTTTTGGGAGAATATGCACAGAAGGGCCCCCACTATTTCGATGAGGACTCCTACACAGATATGCCGGAAAAAGAGCTGGTAGCAGAGATGATTCGCGAAAAGGCTCTGCTGTTCATGCGTGATGAAATCCCGCACGGTCTGGCTGTTGTGGTCGAGCGTTTTAAGGAGCGCCCGAATCAGGATATTATTGATATTGACGTAAACATTTACTGTGAGCGTGAAAGCCACAAGGGTATGGTCATTGGCAAGGGCGGCAGTATGCTGAAGAAGATTGCCAGCGCAGCACGCCTGGACTGTGAGGACTTCTTGGGCTGCCGTGTCAATCTGCAGTGCTGGGTCAAGGTCAAAGCGGACTGGCGTGACAATGAGTATCTGTTGAATAGCTTTGGATTTAAGCAGGACAAGAAAAAAAGCTGATTAGGAAGGGTAGTATGATTGATCCAGTGGTTACCTCCGGGCTTGTTCTGCGGGAAGTAAAGTACAAAGAAGCGGATCGCATATTGACGATACTAACGCCGAGATATGGTGTGATTTCTGCCATCGCAAAGGGAAGCCTGCGGCTGAAAAATAAACTTTTCAGTGCCTGCGGGCTTTTTTGCTATTCCGAGTTTACCCTATATCCTGGTAAAAATATGTACACCGTAGACGAAGCACAAATCAAAACAGTGTTCCACGAGTTATCCCGTTCAGTGGAGGCAATGAGCCTTGCCATGTATATGAGCGAAATTGCAATCATGCTGATGCCCACGCAGGAAGAGGCAGATACTGTGTTGCGGCTTTTGCTGAATAGTCTGTATATGGCAGAAAAGGGCTCGATTCCGCTCAAGCAGGTTAAATCGGTATATGAAATGCGTGTGTGCAGCGTATGCGGTTATCTGCCGCAGCTTTTGATGTGCAAAGGATGCGGTTTGTATGACGGAAAGGATTTTTTCCTTGACCCACTGGATGGAAAATTACTTTGTCGTGATTGTGCCGCAAGAGAAGGACATAAGCCCAATCTGGACCCTGGGGCATTGTATGCTATGCGACATATTTGTCTGGCAGACGATAAAAAAATTTTTGCATTCCGTTTGGCAGAGCACAGCAGCAAACTGCTAGACGCAACAGCAGAACGATATGTGCTGACCCATCTGGAAAGCGTACCAAAGAGTTATTCATTTTTGAAATCGGTTTTAGAATAAAAAGGGAAAATAAACTATGCAGAGTGCTTGTCTGAAAACATTAGAGTTGGATAAGATTATTGCAAAGGCAGCAGATTACTGTGTCTGCCGTGAGGCAGCACGCACCATGCGGGAACTGACTCCACAGGTGGACGTGGACGAGGTTCGCTATGCATTGGAAATGACAAACGCGATCAATACTTTGCTGATCCAACAGGGTTCGCCCCGATTTGGCGGTGTAGAAGGCGTTGACACAATCGCATCCCGTGCCGTAAAGGGCGGTGTGCTGTCGATGGGGGAGTTGTTGGAGGTAGCAGGCGCACTGCGCAACTTCCAGAATTTGAGCAACTGGTACCATACCAGCGATCATGAAATGCTGCCGACAGATGATTTGTTCTATTCGCTCAGCCCACAGCCGGGTTTGGAAAAGCAAATTTCGGATTCCATTCTGGCACCAGACCAGATGGCGGATACTGCCAGCAAGACCTTGCTGGATATTCGCAAGGAAATTCGCAAGACGGAAAACGGCATCCGCGATAAGCTGGAAAACTTTATACACAACACCACTTCAGTGAAATATTTGCAGGAAACTGTGGTTTCCATGAGAAATGGTCGTTTTGTTGTGCCTGTTAAGAGCGAATATCGCGGCGAAGTGCAGGGTGTTATTCACGATGTGTCTTCTACGGGTGCAACGGTGTTTGTAGAACCGCAGGCAGTTGTCGAAGCGAATGCCCGCATCTTGCAGTACCGTGCGAAGGAAACACAGGAAATCGAACGCATCTTGACTGCATTGTCCAGTCAGGTAGCACAGATCGAACCTCAATTTCGGTACAGCTATGCGGCAATGCTGGATATTGATGTGCTGCTGGCAAAGGCAAAACTGGCATTGGAGCAGGGATCCTTTATGCCGCAGGTTTCGGCGAAATACAGCTTCCATTTGGAACGTGCCCGCCATCCGCTGATTGATAAGAGCAAGTGTGTTCCTGTGGACATTTCTCTGGGTGAGGAATACGATACCCTAATCGTTACTGGCCCGAATACCGGCGGTAAAACGGTAAGCATGAAAACCGCAGGTCTGTTGTGTGCAATGGCACAGTGCGGATTTTTGATTCCGGCATCGGAGAATAGTCAGGTTTGTGTATTTCAGGATTTCCTGGTGGATATCGGCGATGAACAAAGCATCGAGCAGAGCCTTTCTACTTTCTCTGGTCACATGACCAAGGTTGCGGAAATTCTGCGTCTGGCAGGTCGTGGTCGTCTGGTATTGCTGGACGAGTTGGGCGCCGGTACCGACCCAGGCGAAGGTGCAGCACTGGCAATAGCGATTATTGAAAGCCTGCGCCGCAGCGGTGCATTGATTTTGGCGACGACGCACTATGCGGAACTGAAGGTGTTTGCACTGGAAACGCCGGGTGTGGTAAATGCTAGCTGTGAATTTAACGTGGAAACCCTGCGTCCCACCTATAAACTGAGTGTGGGTGTGCCGGGTAAATCGAACGCATTCCTGATTAGCGAAAAACTGGGTATCCCAGCGGATATTATTGATCTGGCACGCAAGCATATGTCTACAGATGATAAGCGTTTGGATGCGGTACTGAGCCAGTTGGATGACTTGAAACTACAGCTGAAGGAAAGTCAGGCAGAAATTGAATCTCTAAAATATGAAGCTGCCCACCAGCTGGAAAGTGCAGAAAAGAAGCGCGATGCACTGATTGAACAGGGCGAACTGGAACTGGAGGTTGCGCGCGAAAAAGCACGCAATCTGATTCAGAACGTAGAGCGTCAGGCATACGACTTAACAGATGAACTGCGTCAGCTGCAAAAAAATGAAAAACTGTCTGCCCAGCAGCGTGCAGTACGTGCCCGCGAAATCGCAAAGAAAGAAACCGAAAAACTCATGGCTGGTGCACAGCCCAAGGCAAAGAAAGTTGCTGCGTTTGTACCCCTGAAAGAGGTTCGCATCGGTCAGGAAGTCTGCATTGCAGATATGGATCAGCTGGCAATCGTTATGGCGCTTCCAGATAAAAACGGCGAAGTGCTGGTGCGTGCTGGTATCATGAAAACTAAGGTTCCTCTAAGTAATCTGAAACAGCCGGAAAAGCTGGCAAAGAATGCGCCGAAAGCGATGACCAAGGCGCAGAAGCGATATTCCCGTAATACCGGTGATGCGCGCGGCAATGGCGGTCGTGTAGAACGTGTGAAGCGATCCGCCAAGATGGAGCTGAATCTGCTGGGCTACACGGTAGATGAAGCTCTGCATGAAGCGGATATGTTTATTGATCAGGCACTGATGAATGGACAGTCTATGGTCTATCTGATTCACGGCAACGGAACCGGTGCTTTGCGCACAGCAATTCATAAGTACCTGCGTGGACACCGGCAGGTCAAGAGTTTCCGTCTGGGTCAGTATGGCGAGGGCGAAAGCGGCGTAACAGTTGTAGAATTTAAGTAAATAAAAACGAAGAAAGCCACTGGTTGTAACATTTACAGTCAGTGGCTTTTTTGACATATTTTCACAGGGGATTTGCGTATGATAAAAGAGGGGGGTGGCGCGGTGCACACCGTAATTTATCTGGATGTGCTGCTATTGACCAACGGTTGGATTGCGGTGGTGTTGTTAGCAGCCTGCGCAATTCTCTGCGGACAGAGCGTAAAATGGGGGCGGCTGGTTCTGGCAGGGGCTGCAGCTGCGGGGGCTAGCTTGATAATACTGCTGCCACCGTTTCCTTTTTTGCTGCAGATTTTGTACCAGATCGGGAGCGCAGCGCTGATTGTCGGAATTGCATTTCCCTGGAAGGGTATTCGGGCGTTTACACGGCAGGGCATTTGGTACGTGTTGATGAATTTGTTGTTGGCGGGCGGGGTTTCCTCTGCTTGTGTACGGGGTGTTTCATGGGCAGAAAGCAATAATCTGTGCTGCTATTTCCAGATTTCGCCGATGGTTTTACTGGGATCGTCGCTTGGGTTGTATCTTTTGTTTTCTGTGATTCGCTATCTGTTGGGCGGATTCAAAACCTTTTGCACATTGGATCTGGCGGGAGCAGGCTGGCAGCTGCAGGTATCTGCCTACTGCGATACCGGTTTGACCGTTGTTGATCCGCTGACCGGTAAAGATGTGATTTTACTCTATTATCCAGCTGTTAAAAATAGGTTGCCAATGGCAATACAGCAAGGAGTAGATGCAATGTTTGCCTCAGAAATTCCGCAAGTGTCACAGTATCATTTTCGTTTACTGGCGTGTAGTACAATCGGAGGACAGGTGATGCTTCCGGCACTGCCTGCCTATGTGAAAATCGCAAAAGAGAGACAGCCGATTTTACTTGCATTTACCATGCAGGATTCTGCGGATAAACGATGTGAGGCACTTTTTGGTGCGGATTTGGAGCAGAGACTGCAAAATAAAAAACGATTTCATAAACAGAATAAGGAGGAACAACATGAAACTGTGGGATAAACTAAAGCATCTGAAACAATTTTTGCGGAATGTGGTGTTCGGCCGAGAAGTCAATTACATATCAGGTACTCAGACTCTTCCGCCGCCGCTGTCGGTTGCAGACGAATTAGAGTGCTGCGAAAAGCTGGCACAAGGCGATGAAGATGCACGGAATCGCTTGGTGGTGCATAATCTGCGTTTAGTGGTATATATCGCAAAAAAATTTGAATCTAGCGGAGTAGCCATGGATGATATTATTTCTATTGGCACTATTGGACTGATTAAAGCCGTGAATACGTTTTCGCTGGAAAAGAAAATCAAACTGGCAACCTATGCCAGCAGATGCATCGAAAACGAGATTTTGATGTATCTGCGGAAAGCGTCCAATCGGAGACAGGATGCAAGTATTGATGAGCCTTTGAACGTAGACAGCGATGGAAACGAACTGCTTTTATCTGACATTCTGGGTAGTGACCCGGATATGGTGGGGCAACAACTGGAACAGGCGGTAGAACATCAGGCACTGCGGCAGGCAATTTCACGGCTGAACCCCAGGGAACAGCAGATCATGGAAATGCGATATGGTTTGCTGGATGGACATGAGCGCACACAAAAAGAAGTAGCAGATGAAATCGGGATTTCACAGAGCTATATTTCCCGATTAGAGAAGAAAATTATTTTGCTGCTCCGTCGCCAGTTGGAAGCGGAGCTGTAAAAAAGGAGAGATTTCCCAGTAGTTCTTTTGCATAATACTTAGCACAAGTAGGTCATACTCCGGATAAAGAAAGGAATCTGGAGTGTGAAAATGTATAATAAAGTTGAAATCTGTGGCGTAGATACGTCAAAACTTCCGATTTTATCTGAAATTGAAAAACGCAAACTTCTGCTTGCTGTACAAAAGGGTGACCAGACGGCACGCAAACAGATGGTAGAAGGGAATCTGCGGCTTGTGCTAAGCGTGGTGCAACGCTTTGCGGATCGGGGAGAAAACGTAGATGATTTATTTCAAGTGGGTTGCATCGGGCTTATTAAAGCAATCGACAACTTTGATCCGTCTATGAACGTGCGTTTTTCGACCTATGGTGTCCCTATGATTATTGGGGAAATCAAACGCTTTTTACGAGATAATAACACCATTCGGGTTAGTCGCTCTATGCGGGATGTAGCCTGTCGTGCTATGCAGGCAAAAGAACAGCTGGAAAAATCACTTGGCCGAGAGCCGAGCATTACCGAAATCAGTGAGATGCTGGGTTTGCCGCGGCGCACTGTAACATTAGCGCTGGAATCCGCAGCAGAACCAATTAGTCTATATGAGCCTACCTACGGAGAGGGGGGAGATGCTTTGTATGTAATGGATCAGGTTGGAGACAATGACGGCGAAGAAAACTGGATCGACACGATGCTGTTTCGAGAAGCGGTTGAAAAGTTGTCACCGCGAGAAAAGCGAATCATTGAGCTTCGCTACTTGAACGGAAAGACCCAGACCGAAGTTGCTGATGAAGTTGGCATCAGCCAGGCACAGGTCAGCAGGTTGGAAAAAGCAGCGATGCAGCAGATACACCAACAGGCGTTTTAATATGACAATAAAAGTGCCCCGACAATTTGTCGGGGCACTTTTATTGGAACAAACTTACTTGGGCTGGAACTGCAGTTCCTGCTCGCAGTAAATACAACGGTATTTGCCGTTACTGCTCAGCTCAAAGATGTGGTCGCAGGATTCCTCTGCACTGGAGATGCAGCGGGGATTGTTGCATTTGATAATATTTACCAAACGCTTGGGGCGCTGGGGTTTTTCCTTGCGAACGACATGGCCATTCTCAATAATGGTAAAGGTGATATCAGGATCGATGTAAGCCATTACATTCAGGTTCAGCCAGCTGTAATCCCCTTCGACCTTAATGATATCCTTCTTTCCAGTTGTGCTCTTCTGGCTACGTGCGTTCTGAATCAGAGCAACCGTTACGTTATGGTTTTGGGTCAGACCCAACAGTTCCATCAAACCAATGGCAGTGCCGGGTTTAATGTGGTCAATTACAATACCATTCTGAATTTCATCAATGTTCAGCACAGGGAAACCTCCTTACCGGTTTTGGGGTCAGTCAGACCCAGCAGCATCATAATCAATGCCATACGGACATAAACGCCATTCTGAGCCTGCTCAAAATAAGCAGCGCGGGGATCATCGTCCACATCCAGGGCGATTTCATTTACACGGGGCAGGGGATGCAGAACTGCCATATCGGGCCTTGCTGCTTCCATCTTTTCCTTGGTGAGGATGTAGCTGTTCTTCAGGCGAACGTAATCTTCCTCATTGAAGAAACGCTCCTTCTGCACACGCGTCATATACAGAATATCCAGCTGGGGCATAGCGTCTTCCAGGCTTGCAGTTTCTTCAAACGGAATGTTGTTTGCAACCAGCACGTCCTTGATGATGTAGTCCGGTACCCGCAGCTCATCGGGGCTGATCAGGATGAACTTGATGTTTTTGCGGCGAGCCATGGTCTTAATCAGAGAGTGCACGGTACGACCAAACTTCAAGTCGCCGCATAGACCGATGGTCAGGTTGTCTAGACGGCCATGACGGGTCAGGATGGTCAGCAGGTCGGTGAAGGTCTGGGTGGGATGCTGGTGACCGCCGTCACCTGCATTGATGACAGGAATACGAGAGTACTGGCTTGCACGCAGCGGTGCGCCTTCCTTGGGGTGACGCATGGCAGCAATATCGGCATAGCAGGATACCACGCGAATGGTGTCCGCTACACTTTCACCCTTAGACGCGCTGGACACATTATCACTGGGAAAGCCAAGGACATGACCGCCCAAATTCAGCATAGCAGCCTCGAAGGAAAGGCGAGTGCGGGTGCTGGGCTCATAGAATAAGGTAGCCAGCTTTTTGTGAGCAGCAACCTCCTGATAAGCTGCCGGATCCTCACGGATACGGGATGCCAGCTCCAGCAGATCTTGCATTTCGGACTCGTTCAAGTCCAAGGGATCGATTAGATGACGCATAAAAAAGGTACCTCCCAGTTTTCTTACAGCATCTTGCGAAGAATCGAAAAATCAAAAAAGTTTGTATAATAACTAAAGGAACGCATAATCGGCTTACAGAGCCGATTATAACATACCTCGTCCAACAAAAGTAAAGCATCATCTGGTGCCAGACGCATGGAAGAACGAATGGATTCATCGCCATAGCTGGCACGGATATGCGCAACAGTACTGGCAGGCTGCTGACCACATTCTTTTTCCAGAACTTCAAAGACAGAGGGGGTCAAATCGATCCGACTGATGTCTCGATTGCCGAACAGAGATTTCGGCAAATAGTTGATAGAGTAAATCACAGGTTTTGTGTCCGCAAGCACGCGTTTTTTGATACACAGCAGCGGGGCGCCCACAGGAATATTCAGAAGCTCTGCGGTATCGGCATCGGCGACATCCGAGAAAAACTGAAAGCTATCGGCGTGTGGGTAGCTGCCAAAGCTGCGGATCAGGGGATAATATTCCAGTTTCTGGTCCAAACGGCTTCGCAGACGAAGCACCTCACGATTTACCACTGTGCCGATACCGCGCACGCGCTCGATGTAGCCTTCACGCTCCAGCTCGCTCAAAGCGTCACGGATTACGGTTCGGCTGACACCCATGGATTCTGCCAAATCCACTTCAGCAGGCAGACGCTCCACCTGTGACAGCTCACCGCTGCGCATGGATTCTAGTATATCAGCCACAATGCGGTCACTGATTACGGCACCGCCCAGACGGCAGGTCGGTTCGATAATATTATTTTTCAATCTTTTTTCCTCCGAACATGGAATAGAACTGCATATAGTATAGCATGATTTGACTTTTTTTGATATGCTATCTGAAGAATAAAATCTCAAAAAATGTAGAAAAGAGAGGCTTTTATGGAGTGGATTTTGACAAAGAAAGATGGTCAGCCCATCGAAGTTACTGCATCGGTTCGAAAAGCAGTTCCAGAAGAACTGGAAGAACTATTTGCATTGCAGGATCGTGTTTGTAAGAGCATGGCAGACCCGGACCAGTTTATCCCAAACGGAAAAGAAGAAATGCTGGATAACATCACAAATCATCTGACAATTGCTGTGTGGGTAGATGATATGCCGATTGCGTTGGCGATTGTGCATTATGATGGGGTTGGCAGCAAGAACTATGCCAATTATCTGGGTGTACCGGAAAGCGACAAGGCGCTTTGGGCAAATGCTGATACCGTGATTGTAGATCCGATTTGGCGAGGAAACGGTTTGCAGCAGCGTCTGGTTAAAGTGTTCTGCCAGTGGCGCAAACCGGAAATTATCGGAATGGGATGCACGGTCAGCCCTAAAAATCAGTACAGCCTAAAAAATATGCAGGATTGCGGATTCCAAATCAGCGGTCGTCGTACCATGTATGGGACCCATGACCGATATTTACTCAGCTGCACAATGCTGCCGCTGCCGGGACTGTATCGTCATTTTAAGGGGAACGAATATCGTGTTCTGGGCCATGCAAAGAACAGCGAAACAGAAGAAATGATGGTGATTTATCAGCCACAGTATGGCGAACGGGCAATTTGGGTTCGTCCGGCTTCGATGTGGTTTGAACATGTAGATCGAGAGAACTACCATGGACCTCGCTTTATATACATAAGTGAATCATAAAACAAATGCCGGAGAAGATGCACTTCTCCGGCATTCGTTTTATGCGATCTTTTCGATTTTGCGGCGATAGTAAATGAAATAGATAACGTTAGCAAGCAGAGTGACGCCCCAGGTGATGGGGTAGCACAGGTACAGGGTGGAGGGAGTGGGATTCATCTGGAAAATAGTAGCCACATAAATCAAACGCAGCACACAGCTGCCCAGCAGGCTGATGATCATAGGCATAACAGAGGAGCCCATACCACGCAGAGAGCCAACCATCGTATCCATGCAGCCACAGGTTGCGTAGGTTACGCCAACAATAGCCAACCGCGCCAAACCTGCTTCAATAACAGCAGGGTCAGCGGAGTAAAATCCCAACAGCTGATGTCCAAATACATACGACATGGTACCCATGATGGCACCAATCATCAGGACCAGACCTTCGCAAGTGAGCATAATATGTGTGATGTTCTTAAAGCGGCGTGCACCAACGTTCTGGCTGGTGAAGGTAACACAAGCTTGATGGCAAGAGTTCATAGCTACATAAATGAAGCCTTCGATGTTGCTTGCGGCGCCATTACCAGCCATCACAATGGGACCAAAGCCGTTGATGGCAGACTGGATAACGACGTTAGAAACGCTGAACACCATGCCCTGTAGGCCGGCCGGCAGACCAACGGCTGCAATCTGACGAAAAACGGGAAAATGCATACGCAGCTTGTGCAGATCCAAGTGCAGGGGGCCCTGATCCTTCATCAAAATGAGAAGAACCATTACAGCAGACACTGCCTGACTGATAATCGTTGCCAGTGCAACACCTGCAACGCTCATATGGAATTTGATAACGAACAGCAGGTTCAGTACCACGTTTAAAATACCGGAAATTGCCAGACAAATCAAGGGACGTTTGGTGTCGCCGATGCTGCGCAGCAGTGCGGAGCCAAAGTTGTACAGAGACATTACCGGCATACCTACAAAATAAATTTTCAGATAAAGCGTTGCCAAGTCAATGACTTCCGGGGGGCAGGCCATTAGCTTCAGCATGGGGTTTGCAGCAAAAAAGCCGAATACGCCCATGATAACACCGCCAACTAAGCTAATGAAAATAGAAGTGTGGACGGTTTGCGAGGTGCCAAGGTCGTCATTTGCACCCAAAAAGCGTGCAGACACCACATTACAACCGATAGACAGACCCATGAAAACATTGACCAACAGGGTAACTAAGCTGCTGGTAGAGCTAACAGCGGCCAATGCAAAATCACCTGCATATCGGCCAACAACGATAATGTCAGCAGCGTTGAACAACAACTGCAAAACGCTGGCAGCTGCCAAGGGGACAGCGAAAAAAATGATTTTTCGCAGGAAGGGACCGTCAATCATATTTACGCGTTTTTCTTGTTCCATAAAGTTCTCCGTTCATTTCATACAATTCTCAAAACATAAAATAAAAATGCAAAATACATACAAGGGATAATTTTATCACTTTGTAAAGAAAAATCAAGAGAAAAGTTGCAATTTATACAAAAAAGGGACACATCCTTTTGTGGATGTGTCCCTTTATGAAACAAAACGAGATTACTTGCTGCGAATATACTCGTCGATTGCCTTTGCAGCAGCCTTACCGGCGCCCATAGCCAGAATAACGGTGGCCGCACCGGTAACTGCGTCGCCGCCTGCGTATACACCTTCGCGGCTGGTCAAACCATCGTCACCGTTGGTTACAATGCAGCCCCAGCGGTTGGTTTCCAAACCAGGAGTGGTCGAGCGAATCAACGGATTGGGGCTGGTGCCCAGAGACATGATAACGGTTTCTACATCCAGTACGAAGTCGCTGCCTTCTTTGACGATGGGGCGACGGCGACCGGATTCATCCGGCTCACCAAGTTCCATCTCAACGCAGTTCATACCCTTTACCCAACCATTTTCGTCACCGACAATAGCGGTAGGGTTGCACAGTGTCTTAAAGATAATCCCTTCTTCTTCGGCGTGTTCGACTTCTTCATGACGTGCCGGCAGCTCAGCCATGCCGCGGCGATATACGATGTAAACATTCTCTGCGCCCAGACGCTTTGCGCTGCGAGCAGCATCCATAGCGACGTTGCCGCCGCCAACGATGGCAACACTCTTGCCAACGGCGATAGGGGTCTTACTGTCAGTGCGATAAGCCTTCATCAAGTTAGAACGAGTCAGAAACTCATTTGCGGAGTAGACGCCGTTCAAGCTCTCGCCGGGAATATTCATGAAGCGGGGCAGACCGGCACCGGAACCTACGAATACGGCCTCAAAGCCATATTCGCCCATCAGTTCGTCAATGGTCAGGACCTTGCCGATGACCATGTTGCACTCGAAGTCAACGCCCATCTTCTTCAGACCATTGATTTCATTCTGTACGATAGCCTTGGGCAGACGGAACTCAGGGATGCCATACATCAAAACACCGCCAGCAACGTGCAGTGCTTCGAAAACGGTAACCTTGTAGCCCAACTTGGACAGATCACCAGCAGCGGTCAAGCCAGCAGGGCCTGCACCGATGATGGCAACCTTGTGGCCGTTGAAAGCGGGAACTACCGGGGGAACATTGTTGTGCTCACGATGCCAGTCAGCGACGAAACGCTCCAGACGACCGATCGCAACCGGCTCGTTCTTAATGCCGCGGGTGCATTTGCCTTCACACTGGCTCTCCTGGGGGCAAACACGACCGCAGACAGCTGGCAGAGCAGAAGACTGCGCAATGATCTGGTAAGCAGCTTCAAAATCGCCCTCTGCTACCTGAGCGATGAAGTCAGGGATATTAATGCCGACCGGGCAGCCGGAAACGCAGGGCTTATTCTTGCAGTGAATGCAGCGTTTTGCCTCATTGATTGCCATTTCTTCGGTATAACCCAAAGCGACCTCGTCAAAGTTTTTGTTGCGAATATTGGGGTCTTGGGTGGGCATGGGGCATTTCTTCGGATCCATATTGAATGCCATGTTATACTCCCTCTTTCTTAAACAAGTTACAGCTTGCTTTGCGTGCGTGTGCCTCAAAATCATGATACATGCTGCCACGCTTCATTGCTTCGTCAAAATCAACCAGGTCACCATCAAAATCAGGACCGTCAACGCAGGCAAACTTGGTTTCTCCGCCAACAGTCAGGCGGCAGCCGCCGCACATACCGGTGCCATCAATCATGATAGGGTTCATGGAAACAATGCTCTTCAAACCGTATTTCTGGCAGGTCTTAACAACGAACTTCATCATGATCAGAGGTCCAATAGTAATGACGCGGTCGTAGGTGTTACCAGCCTGTACCAACTCTTCCAAAGCGTTGGTTACCAGACCCTTAGTGCCATAGCTGCCGTCATCTGTCATAACGCGCAGTTCATCGCTGCAAGCCTTAAACTCGTCTTCCAGAATCAGCAGATCCTTGTTGCGGAAACCAATGATGCTATGGACCTCGCAGCCTTCCTCGTGCAGTTTCTGAGCGACTGGCAGTGCGATTGCACAGCCAACGCCGCCGCCAACGATGCAGACCTTTTTCATGCCTTCAGTTTCGGTGGCGCGGCCCAGAGGACCAACGAAATCATGCACATACTCGCCGGCATCCAAGCGATCCAGCTCCATAGTGGTGCCGCCAACAATCTGGAAAATGATAGTGACAGTACCTGCTTCACGGTCATAGCCTGCGACGGTCAGGGGAATACGTTCGCTGTCTTCAAACGGACGCACAATGATAAATTGACCCGGCAGTGCTTTCTTGGCAATCAATGGGGCTTCGATCACCATTTTCGTCACCGTGGGGTTTAATGCGGTTTTCTCCACGATTTTAAACATACTGGCAACTCTCCTTTTTTGTGTAACTCACGATAGTTCTATTATATATCACAAAATCTGCAAAATCAATCGGCGTTCTTTTCGCTTTTTAACTAAAAAAGTCGGCACTTTCGTAAAGTTGATTAAAAATTCACAATTTGTCGAAATAAAAACCTGCTGCCCGATTTACAAGACAGCAGGTTTTTTCAAAATTTATTTTTCGACCTTGTCCAAATTGAAGATTTTGGGAGCGGTGCGGTACAAAATCAGAGCAACGGCTACGGTCAGGATAGTTTCCGGCAGCATATAGAAAGCGTTGTAAGCGAAGCTGTAGAACCAGCACAGAGCGTTTTCGCCCAGAGTCTGGGTTGCCCATGCGCCCCAGCTGAAGTTGTTCAGCCATTCAAAAGCATAGCTGTAATCCTTCCAAACGATATAGCCGGACAGGAAGCTGCACACAAAGCGCAACAGGCAAGCGCCAACGGTGCCAACTGCGATTTTTGCATAGCCGGAGCGGAACTTGCTGCCCAGTGCATTGGCAAGACCCAGAGCAGTGAATGCCAGAATGTAGTCCAGCAGGATGCAGCCAATCTGTGCAATCAAAGTCTGGCAATATGCGACGTTATCCAGACCTTGCATCAGCTGCAGCAGGCTGTGTACAAAAGCAGTAAACAGACCCCAGCGAGTACCATTGCGGTAGCTCATGATAATCAGGGGCAGCATACTCACCAGCGTGATTCCGCCGCCATGGGGCAGATTGAAAATGGTGATGTAGCTCAGAATGGTAGACAGTGCGATCATCAGTGCACCTTCGACCAGACTGCGGGTTGTGGAGTTGCGAGTTTTCATAGAATAACTTCCTTTCTTTTTTGACACAAAACCAAGAAAAATGCGCCTGCATCCAAAGGACACAGGCGCATAAAAGTTTGTATGTACAAATCAAATACAGCAAACTTCCTACGCCGGCATTACCCGGATCAGGTTAAAGGGTACTCTGCAAGCAGATCTCAGCCTCTCGGCGCCCCTGTTTTTATGTCTTGTTTTATTATAGGCAGGATTTCAGTAAAGTCAAGGGAAAGCATAGGAATCTTTCCGTCATTCAAATAAAATGGACACATGAAACCGAAGATTCATCTGGTTTGTTTTTGACGGGAACAGCTGTCTTACCGGTTTTGCAAATATCAGCCAGACAGCAGTTTGCACAATCCGGGCGACGTGCAACACAGACGGCGCGACCATGCAGGACAAAACGATGGCATAAATCATTGCCTTCTTCTGGGGGAATGATTTTCCAAAGCGCCCGCTCTACCCGTGCAGGTTCTTTGATATTATCCACCAAACCAATCAGATTGCATAGGCGAATACAGTGGGTGTCAGTCACGATGGCGGGTTTTCCGAATACATCGCCCATAATCAGGTTGGCGCTCTTGCGGCCTACACCGGGTAATGCCAGTAGTTCGTCGAACGTATCGGGAACGTGGCAGTCATATTGGTCACGCAACACCCGCATACAAGCGGAAATATCGCGCGCCTTGGAATGTCCCAGGCCACAGGGCTTTACAATAGCTTCGATGTCTTCCGGCTCGGCGGCAGCCAGCGCAGCAACGCTGGGGTACTTGGCGAACAAATCCTCTACGACGACGTTGACGCGCGCATCGGTACATTGTGCCGCCAGCCGAACGCTGACCAGCAGCTGCCAGGCGTGGGAATAATCTAATGTGCAGGTGGCTTCCGGGTAGGCATCTTTCAAACGCTGAATTACTTCCAACGCTAGTTTTTTCTTTACAGGTGAAACACGGGTGGTCTTTTTTGCTGTTGTCATACAGTCCCTCCGCTATAATGAGAATTTTTCTCATTATAGCAAATTCAGTAGAAAAGAACAATGGATTTCTCACCTTGTTTCATAAACAGAAAGGTATTATAATAGTACAGTATTTATAAGAAAGGGGTAGAGAATATGAGAGATCCCTTGGCAAACCGGCTTCGCCCACGGACCTTATCAGATGTGTGCGGGCAGCAGCATCTTCTGGCTCCGGGTAAGGTGTTTCGTCAGACGGTGGAAGGCGGGACGGTCCCTAATATGATTTTCTATGGTCCGTCCGGTGTGGGTAAGACCACTGTGGCGCGCATCATTGCAGAGAACAGTGGTATGACACTGCATAAACTAAATGGTACTTCCTGCGGAACCGGCGATATCAAAGCTGTTTTGAATGATATCGGAACACTGTCTGGTTCAGAAGGTATTCTGCTGTATCTGGACGAGATTCAGTATTTGAATAAAAAACAGCAGCAGAGCCTCTTGGAGTGCATTGAAAATGGCAGTGTAACACTGATTGCATCAACAACAGAAAATCCATACTTTTACATTTATAGTGCGCTGCTGTCCCGCTGCACGGTTTTTGAATTCAAGAGCCTGCGGGCAGCAGACATTGCGCAGGGATTACGAATTGCCATCGCAAAGATGGAAAAAGACGATGGCATTTCCATTCAGATAGAAGAAGAAGCCCTGCAATATCTGGCACAGAGTGCTGGTGGTGATATGCGCAAGGCGTTGGGTGGATTGGAATTTGCAGTGACAGCGGCGGCAATCCAAGATAATGTCAAATATGTCACGCTGGATATGATTCAGCAGGTAACACGTCGTACGGCGATGCGTT
>JARHYC010000001.1:0-27500 GCA_029264955.1 Faecalibacterium sp.
CCATCATTACACCGCTGGAAGAGTTTGCCGCAAAGTGGCAGACATTTTGGCGATAAGGCAAAAGCCAAAGAATCCCTTTTGCGGGCAGCAGAGAAAATGATATAGAAAAAAGCGCACTGCAGAAAACTCTGCGGCGCGCTTTTTTGTTCGAATCGATTGGGGGTCGAGAGATTAGATTTCCTCGACCTTTGCCATACGCACAGGAATGCGGGGCTTGTCGTTCCAGTCAGTTACGACAGAAGCAATCTTGTCTACTTCCTCCATGCCAGCAACAACGTGGCCGAAAGCAGCGTACTGACCATCCAGGTGGGATGCGTTATGATGCATGATGAAGAACTGGCTGCCTGCGCTGTTAGGATCCATAGAACGAGCCATGCTAACAACACCGCGGGTGTGCTTGATGGGGTTATTTACACCGTTTGCAGCGAACTCGCCCTTAATGGTCCAGCCGGGACCACCGGTACCAGTGCCCAGAGGGCAGCCACCCTGGATCATGAATCCGGGGATGACACGGTGGAAGGTCAGACCGTCATAAAAACCAGACTTGACCAGCTTCAGAAAGTTCTCACAGGTAATGGGGGCAGCCTCGGTATCCAGCTCGATATCAATTACGCCGCCGTCTTCCATGGTAATGCGAACCATTTTGCAAACTCCTTTTATTTGTGACCCGTTGGGTCGATGATACTTATTGCAGGAGGCAGTTGCCGCTGCAAACTAAAGGACAGTATAGCATAAACGCAGTTTTTAGCAAGGGGGAGAAATAGATAATTTACAAAACATTCGAAATATTTTTTCCTGTTCCCGTTATTTTTGGGCACGCGTGGTAAAAAAACAAGCAAAAAGAGTAGCCCGATTTTGAGCTGCTCGAAGAGATTTGTTTTTTGGCGAATACAATTACCACTTTGCCTTTGTTTCCACTACCTTGCCGGCAATATACAGCGAGTTCAATTCTTCACCTTTTATGACCAAGTCGTCATAATTATGGTTAAAGGGCTGTAAAATAATAGTGTTCCCACGCTGAACATATTTTTTCAGGGTGCCTTCGCCCTCAGAACCATAAACGAAAACGCCCAAATCGCCGTTTTCCAGTGTGTTTTGGCGATGCACCAGTGCAAGGTCACCATCCAGAATGCGGGGCTCCATGCTGTCACCCTTGACTACCAAATAAAAATAGTTGGCGGGATCTTTGACGCGTGCGTATTCCTGACCGTAGTCTTCTTCAAAGGCAAGTGCACCGTATCCGGCTTTGACAGTGCCAATTACAGGGATCAGGCTTTCCTGATAGCCGCCGAAGAATCGATCCTCCGCAGCGCGCGTGGTTTCATTTTCACAATGCAGGCCCAAAAGCGCATCGGTGGTCGTGTGCAGCAAAGCGGCAATACGCGCCAGAGTGGAAGGGTCCGGCGAAGATTTGCCGTTTTCCCATTTACCAACAGCCTGTTGCGTAACACCCAGGCTGGTAGCCAGCTCGGTTTGGCTGAGATGGGCTGCCTTGCGCGCAGCGCGCAGCTGTTTTGAAAATTCCATAGGTACAAGCTCCTGTCCTAATTTGTTACTTAATAGTATACAACTAAAAGATGTAATTGTAAAGGAAGGCAAAGAAAGAAACGGTCGAAAGTTGTAAAAATACAGTTGACAACAACGAATGGTTGTATTATCATAAGGCAGAAGAAAACAACAAACAGTTGTATTTGCGACCTGGTCGGGCATATCGGGAGGAACAAACATGAAAAACATGGTAAAGTATGCAGTGCTGAATTTAGGGATTCCCCTGATGCTGGTGGCAGAATTGCTGTTTGCGGGGGCATTTGCCATCGGGGAAATGAATCGTTTGGCGTGTTTGGTGATCTGTTTGAGCCTAGCAGCTGCAATCCATGCAGCATGGAATGAAATTCAGCATATGGAACGTGCAGCACGGCAGGCAAAGCGTGCGGCACAGCAGATGCGCCGAAATCAGCAGCCGATCAGCCAGCGTACAGAGCTGGCGCAGGAAACACCGAAATTGTGGGTGGCATAAGAAAAAAGCGCAAGGCGGGAGACTTTTTTTGGAAAAAGACTTGACGCTGGATGAATTGTGTGATAATATTTGTATCGCATCTGGTGCAGGCGGCACCATGATCCACTCTGGAGAGATGTCCGAGTGGTTTAAGGAAGCAGTCTTGAAAACTGCCGAGGGTCAAACCTCCGTGGGTTCGAATCCCACTCTCTCCGCCATTTATTAAAAAGTGAATTATTTTAATCACTTTGCTCTGGAGTAATACTCAAGAGGTCGAAGAGGCGCCCCTGCTAAGGGCGTAGGTCGGGAAACCGGCGCGAGAGTTCAAATCTCTCTTACTCCGCCAAAAAAAGCTCGTTTACGCGTTGTTGTAAACGGGCTTTTTTTTGTATATTTCAACTAGAACGAAATGAATTTGTAGTTTACAGCTATCCAATGAATAGAGTAGGTATATGAAAGATGAATCAAGTCAGAAAGGATAAGGTCAACCTGTGGCTGCAGCGCATCAGTATTGCGCTGCTGATTGCAGCAGGGATGATCTATTTTGCGGCGATTCCGCTGGCGGGCGGAAGCATTTTCCGCTGTGTATGGTATGGCATTGTGTTCTGCCTGATTTTTCTGCCGGGTGTGCGTGTGACCGAACTGCTGCTGCCGCAGCTGACACGCGCAGAAAAAACAGTAATGTCCTTTTCGCTGGGGCTTGGCGTTTTGTTCCTTGCTTATATATCTTTTGGTCGCATAACCGCTCTGCCGTTGTGGGGAATGCTGATTCCACTGTTGCCCTTGACCGTTTGGCAGTTGTGGATCTGGGCGGAATCGCTGCGGGAAAGTAAGCCTCGCATCCAATGGAAGATGCGTCCGGAGTGGTCTTTGCTGTTACTGGCTTTTGCAGGCGCGTTATTTATCTTTACCTTCCAAGGCGTACTGTCGTTTTCCAAAGCGAGTATGGCGGGCAACATGGTTTACCCGCAGGATATGCTGTGGCGTACCGCTAACGCAGGTGCAGTGCAGTTAGGTTCACCATTTATGGATATTCAGCTGTATGGATCTCAGCTGAGCTACCATTATCTGGGGGATGCGATTTCCGGTTTTGGCGCGATGTTCTCCGGTATACTGCCGTATGAGGCAACCTGTTTTTACACCTACCCGTTCCTGCTGCTGTTTTTGGTGGTGGGCCTGTATGCCGCAGCACGCACTTACGGTGCATCGGAAAAACAGGCAGCAGTGATGCCTTTTGCAGTTCTGTTCCTGAATGGCTGGCGGTCCCGTATTGCGCTGGACATTATGCTGGATATGAACGGTCTGGCAACCGCTACAGGTTTGACTTGTGCGGTACTGATTTATATTTTCCGCGCAGAAAAAGATGAAACCGTTTCACCGCGTTTCTATGTGGCATTTGCGCTTTCGACTTTGACTTTGCTTATGTCCAAAAACTTATACAGTATGCTGCTGACCTGTGCACTGTTGGCAAGTGTTGTTTTTGGTTTGGTGTTCCAGCACTGCTTTTACCGCAGAGGTCTGCTGATGGCAGGAATTGGCGGCGGTTTCTTTGCCTTGTGCTGGCACTTTGTGTATCAGTTTGCCCAGAAAAATTTGATTCTGTCCGTATGGCAGACTCCGAAGGATTTGTGCTTAGATGTGCTGCGCAGTCTGCCTTTGGGTGCAGTACTGTGGTTAATCAGCGTGGTGTGCAGTGCAATCCATCGCCAAGAACTTTCCTTTGGGCGTCTGGTAGTGAATGCCGCTGCGATTGGCGGCTTGATGGCATACTACATCTACTATCACTACGCGGCTTCTCAAGCGTATTTTCTGCTGGCATCACTGCTGTTTATGTGGTTCTGTGCACTGGATATCGAACCACTGCTGAAAAAATGCAAGCCGCTGCGCTGGGGTGCTGGTGTGTTGGCTTGTGCCTGTTTGGCGGCAACGGTGATCACGCTGGCACCGTACGGATATAACGGCTTCGAAGCGGCACGTCATACGCTGGGAGTGCGCCCGGAATATCCCCGTGGTCCGCAGACAGTGACGGCGGCGGATGAAGAAACCGCGATGTGGCTGCGTGAAAATCTGAAACCGGATGAAATGTTTGCAACCAACCGTAACGCACGAGACCCTTATTATGCAAAGGAAGGTATTTGGCACTATTTGACGGCAATGAGCGGGCGTCAGGCTTATGTGGAAGGCTGGCTGTATGGTTTGACTTACGGTCACGATTACGACGAAATGCGCCGTCAGCTGGAGCAGGTGAACGACGTTATGTTTGCATGCGAAGATGCAGAAACTGCGTTTGCCATGGCACAGCAGGAAGGTATCGATTATCTGGTTGTTACAAAATGGCTGCGCCCCGCGCCGTTTGTTGGTGCTGAGCCTGTTTTTGAAACAGAAGATACGGCAATTTACAAGGTGCCGGAAGGATAAAAGATAGAAAAAGGAGCGGCTGTGAAGCCGCTCCTTTTTGTTCCGTTGAAAGGGATGGGAAAAATCAAACCGTAGCAATGATCTCGATTTCCACCAGTGCATTCTTGGGCAGGCAGGCTACCTCGAACGCGGAGCGGGCAGGGTAGTTACCCGCAGTGAAGAAGGTGCCGTAAACTTCGTTCATAGCACTGAAGTTGGCGATGTCGGACAAAAATACAGTTGTCTTAACCACGTTGTCCATGTTGCTGCCGGCAGCCTCCAGAATATTTTTTGCATTGGTCAGAGATTGACGGGTCTGCGCTGCGATGCCTTCCGGAAAAGTGCCGGTTGCAGGGTCCAGCGGAAGCTGACCAGATACAAAAATGAGATTACCGGTAGTAACTGCCTGAGCGTAAGGACCGATTGCGCCAGGTGCTTTTTCAGTATTAACGATGGATTTCATGGGGGGAATCCTCCTTGTTGTGTTGATGCTTTATAGTACAGCCACAGAAAAAACTTGTCAACCGCAGGGGGAGATTAAAATGATTCTGTATACAGTAGCGTGAATAAGACAAACGGGAGCTGGCGTTTCCAGCTTTCACTGCTGTGTTTTCCACTCGGGACAATGCGATGCGTTAATAATACACCGCGGTTTTCCAATGCTTTGGAAAAATCGGGGAAAAGCTGCTCCAGGCTACGCTGCTGCTTCATTTCGATTTGCCCGCAATCCATATACAGAATCGTATCCGGGTCGATGTGCGCTGTGCGAATCAAAGCACGCATGGGTGCCGGGGCAACCCAGAGCGAAGGACTGAGTGCAGCGGCACCATGAAATACATGGTTGTATTCTAACAGTGCATACAGGCTCATCAATCCGCCCATAGAGCAGCCCATGATATAGGTGTGCGCCCGGTCCGGCAGTGTGCGGTATAAGTTGTCGATGTTTGGTTTTAAGGTGTGGACGTACCAGTCCATAGTCTGTTTGCCTTTGCCGATGTGGTTGCCAAGCACCTTGTGGGAAAAATCAAAAGGGGAATACTCATCCAGTCGTGCTCCGACAACATCTGCGTTGCATGCGACAGCCACCACGATCAAGGGAATGTGATTTGCATCAAGAAAGGTATCCAAGTGAAAACCAGACCCAAAACGTGCATCTTGCTGCGAAAAGACTTCTTGTCCGTCAAATAGGTATAAAACGGGATAAGCGTTGTGATGATCAGGATAATCCGATGGTAAATATACATACACAGAGCGAGGAATATCACCGCTCAGTATCGGAATTGTTGTATGAAAATGCTCGACCATAGTAAAATACCTTTCCGAAAGAACAAAATATTGCTGTAAAATAAGTGTAACATAATGTGTAAGGACAGTTCAATCGTAACACGGGATGTGTTATACTGAAAGACACCCAAAAGTGAAAACCTGTCGAAATCCGGCAGAACACACTGACTTTCTGCGGGATGATCGGAGGACTTTTATGCAAATCGCAGCATTATTAAAAGAAGAAAATATCCATTTACGCCTTGCCGCAAAAGAGAAACGGGATTTACTGGCCGCAATGACAGAAGATTTAGCCCGAAGCGGCGTAGTACGCGATCTGGAAACCTGTCTGGCTGCTGTGCTGGAGCGTGAGGAACAGTGCACCACCGGCGTGGGGGATGGCATTGCAATTCCGCACTGTAAGAGCGATGTAGTGGACCGTACGGTAGTCGGTGCCGTAACGGTGCCAAACGGTGTGGAATATGATGCGCTGGATGGCAAGCCGGTACGACTGGTCTTTATGATTTTGACACCTGCCGGAACAGATGATGACCATGTGCGTGTATTGGCACGATTGTCCCGATTACTATTGATGCCGAATTTGGCAAATCGACTGTGCGATGCAACGGATGCGGAAAACTTTTTGCAAATTATCCGTGAGGGTGAAACTGTGCTGATGGAAGAGGGCAAACGACAGATGCAGCGCAAAGCAGAAATTGCAGCGGCAGCCGGTAAATATGATGTTTTGGCCGTCACTGCCTGTCCAACGGGTATTGCACACACCTACATGGCGGCGCAAGCTTTGGAGCAGACTGCACATGAATTAGGAATCGCACTGAAAGTAGAAACCAACGGTGCTGCCGGTGTGCATAATGAATTGACCCGACAGGAGATTGCTGCTTGCAAAGGTATTTTGATTGCTGCAGATCGCGCAGTGGAGATGGATCGATTTGCAGGTCGTCCAGTGATTTGCGTTCCGGTATCTAAGGCAATCACGGATACAAAGGAATTGCTCTGTCAGGCGGCGGCAGGAGATGCACCGCTTTACACACTGGAAGAAGATCACGGCCAAGAAACGGTAAGGACAGAAACGCGTGTGATGCGGCTGTATCGTCATCTGATGAACGGGATGTCCAAGATTTTACCGCTGCTGGTAGCAGCAGGCGTGTTAGGCACATTGGCAAACTTTTTGCCGGAAGTTGCAGGAGTGCCGTTGTATCAGCTGGGTATGGCGGCCAACACAATGGTTTTGATCGTGCTGTCCGCTTATATTGCAAAGTCAATGGCTGGCGAAGTAGGCTTAACAATTGGCTCAGCAGTCGGAGCATTGAGCCAAATGGGTGCCAGCCTCGTTGGTTGGTGTATGCCCGGATTCGTGGGTAGCGTTCTGGCTGGATTCGTTTCCGGTGCAGTGGCACGTCTGGTGCAGAGATGGTTCCGCAAGGTGCCCATGGTGTTTTCCAGCCTGAAGCCAATACTGCCTTATCCGGTACTGGGCATTGGAATTGCCGGTCTGATTATGCTGGTTCTGAATATTCCCGCTACCATCGTTTTTAGTGCGCTGTATGGTGGCTGGCAAGCGGTCCCGATGTGGGCAGCATGTTTGCTGGGTGCCGTGCTGGGTGGTATGATGGCAGCAGATCTGGGTGGTCCCATCAATAAAATCGCATATATGATTGCAGTTTTAATGTTGACTACACAGCAAATGGATTTGATGGCGGCAGCGATTGCGGCAGGTATGGTACCGCCGCTGGCAACAGGTTTGGCCGCATGGATGGGAAAGAATAAGTTTACCAAACAGGAACGCATAGAGGCGCGTACCAATGTGCTCATGGGATTGAGCTTTATCAGCGAGGCTGCTTTGCCGCTGGCAAATCGTGATCCGCACGCGACACGTCTCAGTTTTATCACTGGTGCAGCTATAGCAGCGGCTTTGTCGATTTTGTGGGGCTGTGGCAGTCCAGTGCCACATGGCGGTATTTTTGTAGTGCCCTTGATGGAAAATCCGCTTGCTTGGTTGCTTGCTTTGGCAGTTGGGACACTCACTAGTACAGCACTGTTGCTGCTCCTTTTGAAAAAGCTGCCTGAGCCGACGCAAGAGCATGCTGAATAAAACAGAATAAACGAAAAGCCCCCTGACTGCGGATGCAATCAGGGGGCTTGCTTTTTGTTACGATACAAGAAATTAGCTGTTGGAAACTTCGCTTTCCAGAATGTCAACGATTTCCTTCATGCTTGCCTGATACTCCTCATCAGAAGAGTTGTGGAAAATCAGTAGGGAATCCCGCTGGTTTGGCAACTGAAGATCGGTAGGAGGCGTGAAGTTGATGCGGGAGATATATTCGTCCCAGTGCTCCAGCTTCCAGGTATCACGGTCGCTTGCACGGTTGATCATACGCTGGTGGCAAACTTCGGGACGGGTTTCAACCCAAATCACAGCCAGCTCGGCACCTTTGGTGGCGAGGGTCTTGCGCAGGTTGTTGATGTACTCCAAATCACGGATTTCACGAGTGAAAGGTGCGTTGATCAGGACCAAGTCCTCATACTGCAAAGCTTCCATAGCCAGATCCAGCGTGACAACATACTCCAAATCGCGGATGTATTTCTCAAAGAAATCGCTGCTGCGATTATAGGGCTGATTGGCAACCGCAAAAATCTGCTTGGACAGCGGAATCAGAGTATCCTTGTCCAGGTATACGATGTGCTTAAGCGCAGCAGCCAGCTGCTTGGAGATGAAAGTCTTGCCGCAAGCCGGGGGGCTGGTGACCAGAATCAGTTTTTTCACAACGAAACACCTCTATTTCTATCAACACGATTGCCGCAGTAAATGCGGTATCGACATGGTTGGACCTTTTTAGGCTCGTCTATATTATAATGGCGGAACCAGTTTTTGCCCATGGGAAGTTGAGTTTATTTCTGGAATGAATATGTATAAATGTTGCACTATGGATGGAAAAGGCGATGATATGTTCGGTACACTAGTATACATGTTGCAAAGAGCGTATAAATCGGAAAAGAGTGTGGAAAAAATCACCTTTGACCATCTGGAGAGTAAAATAAAAAAATACTGTCATTTAGCGGAAACAGGCTGCTTTTTCCATTTAGAAAAGACTGGTAAACCATCTGCAAAATGTGCGAAAAGTTCAAATAAAATGAAGTAAAAGGAAAAGTGCTTCCGTATGGAGTTTGCAGAAAAGAGATGGAGAAAATAAGCTGTATTTTTGTTCTATGCTCAATATGGTACGGAGTGTAAGAAAAGAAAGCGTTGTGTGTGCTTTTTTAATGAAAAACTGCTCTACGGCGGTTTTTTGTGAGTGATTTCAAACTTGTGCGGGAAATATGGAGGAAACAAAAAATCTTTCCATTCAGCGACAAACAAAACAAAAAGGATACATCTTACGATGTATCCTTTCATGGTGGACGGTAAGGGACTCGAACCCCTGACATCCTGCACGTCAAGCAGACGCTCTACCAGCTGAGCTAACCGTCCATATTCTGTTTTGTTCTGCTGCGCGAATCAGCTCAATCAATATACCATAAGCTTTTACAAAAAGCAAGCCTTTTTTCAAAATTATTTCAGTTTTTTGAAAAAACATTTGGCGGGCGAATGTGGCAGACAAGGAAAAGCCTGTTTGTGCAGCTGCCTGCAGATGAAATTTTCCGAAAAAGAAAGGCAAAACAAGAGGCATTTTCCGATAAGCGATTTTCACCAGAAAAAAGGTGGATTTTTTGTGGTGAATTTGCTGTACCTTGGCTGGATTCATTGCTGTATAGGGCAGCTTATGGTATACTAATTTAGTTACAATGGAGAGGAATAGATAAGATGAGAGTTTTGGGCATTGACCCCGGTTATGCAATCGTCGGCTGGGGTGTGATCGACTACACAGGCAACCGGTTTACCCCTGTTGCATTTGGTGCGGTGACGACTGAGGTCGGCGTCCCATTTGAACAGCGGCTGCGTCAGGTATATGACGGCATCGGCCAGGTTATTCAGACCTATCAGCCGGAAGTAATGGCAATCGAAAAGCTGTTTTATCAGCATAACCAGACTACGGTGATCGGCGTAGCCGAAGCGCGTGGTGTGATTCTGCTGGCTGCGGCGCAGGGCGGACTGCCCATTGAAGAATTCACCCCCATGCAGGTAAAGCTGGCGGTGACGGGTTATGGCAAAGCCGTGAAAAAGCAAGTGCAGGAAATGACCCGCATCATGCTGCATTTGGATAAAGTCCCCAAGCCAGATGATACGGCGGACGCATTGGCGATGGCAATTACGTATTGTCATACCTCGCGCAATCAGCTGCAAAACTTCCAGCCCCGCCGGGTTGGCCCCATTTGATTTTTAAGAGAAGGAGTGCAGGTTTATGATCTACTGCCTGAACGGAACAGTCCTGAAAAAGAATACGGATTCTGTGGTCATTTCTTGTGGAGGGGTAGGCTATCTGGCTCAGGTGCCGACCAATGTATCGGCTGCGCTGCCTCCAGTTGGGAAAGAAGTAACCCTGTATACCGTGATGAATGTGACGGAAAATGATGTAAGCCTGTTTGGCTTTGCCAGTGAAGCACAGAAATCCTGTTTTGAAATGCTGACGGGTGTATCCGGTGTTGGCCCCAAGGTGGGTATTGCGCTTTTGAATGCGCTGGAACCGGACCGTATTGCTTTGGCAATTTCTGCTGGCGATCATAAGGCATTGACCGCAGCGAATGGCGTTGGCCCGAAGCTGGCACAGCGCATTACGCTGGAATTGAAAGATAAAGTGGGCAAAGGTCTGGTGGATGGTGTTACGCTGTCGGATGTATCCGCGGCCGCGGCAGCACCTGCTGCCGGAGCAAGCCAGGCAATCGCTGCACTGGTTAGCTTGGGATATAGCCAGAGCGATGCTGCGCTGATGGTGTCCAAGGTGGACGAAAGCCTGCCGGTGGAAGAAATCATTCGTCTGGCACTGCGCAGCAGCATGACGGGAAGGAGATAAGCTATGACAGATCAACAGGCATTGTTTGGTGCACAGATGATGCAGCCGACACCCGGCCCGTTGGACTCGGAAGAAAATAACCTGCGCCCCCATCGGTTGGAAGATTATGTGGGGCAGGAAAAGGCAAAGGAAAATCTGCGTATTTATCTGGAAGCAGCCCGCCGCCGCGGCGAACCCATGGACCATATTTTGCTGTATGGCCCTCCGGGTTTGGGCAAAACCACAATGGCCGGCATTGTTGCTGCCGAAATGGGTGTGCAGATGCGCGTGACCAGTGGTCCTGCTATTGAAAAGCCTGGTGATTTGGCTGCGCTGCTGACCAACTTGCAGGAAGGCGATGTGCTGTTTATTGACGAAATTCATCGCCTGAGCCGTCAGGTGGAGGAAGTACTGTATCCTGCGCTGGAAGATTTTGCGCTGGATATTATGATTGGCAAGGGGCCCAGTGCGCAGAGCATACGCATCAATCTGCCCCGCTTTACGCTGATTGGTGCAACCACCCGTGCAGGTCAGTTGACGGGGCCATTGCGTGACCGTTTCGGTGTGCTGCTCAAGTTGGAGCTGTACAGTCCGGATGAGTTGGCACGGATTATTACCCGAAGCGCAGGCATTTTGGAACAGCCCATCACGCCGGAAGGTGCCATGGAACTGGCAAGGCGCAGCCGTGGTACGCCCCGTGTGGCAAACCGAACCTTAAAGCGTGTGCGTGACTTCGCTACCGTGCTGAGCGACGGCGTGATCGATCAGGATACCGCATTGCTGGCACTGAAGCGCATGGATATTGACGATGAAGGCTTGGACCAGCTGGATCGCAGTGTACTGCGTGCCATCATCGAAATGTACAACGGCGGTCCGGTTGGCTTGGAAACATTGGCTGCCGCGTTGGGGGAAGAAGCTGTCACGCTGGAGGATTTGTGCGAACCGTATCTGATGCAGAACGGATTTTTGACCCGCACGCCCCGGGGCCGATGCGTAACCAGACTGGCATATGAACATCTGGGTATGAAGGAGCCAGAATCGCTCCGCAACGCCAGTCCGGAAGAAAATGGCCAGCAGACTTTATTTTGAGATTTGAACTTTTGAAATACGCGCACAATAGGAAAGGAGCCGTCTATGCGTCCTGCAGACAGCTGGAAAGATTATGAATTGATTGATGCCACTTGCGGCAATCGTTTGGAACGCTGGGGGAAGACCCTGCTGGTTCGCCCCGACCCGCAGGTTGTTTGGAAATCACCGGAACAGTCCCCCCTTTGGAAAAAGGCGGATGCGGTATATCACCGCTCCACAAAGGGCGGCGGCGAGTGGGAATACCGCCGTCCACTGAAAGAAAAGTGGAATATCACCTGCGGTGAGGGCGAGGATAAGCTGACCTTGGTAGTCAGCCCCACTGGCTTTAAGCACACCGGTGTTTTCCCGGAACAGGCGGTCAACTGGGCTTGGTATGCCAAGAAAATCCGCAATGCAGGTCGCCCCATTCGTGTGCTGAATCTGTTCGGCTACACGGGCGGCGCAACGTTGGCTTGTGCAGCGGCAGGTGCATCTGTCTGCCATGTGGATGCCAGCAAGGGGATTGTCCAGTGGGGTAAGGAAAATGCGGCAGCCAGCCAGCTGGCAGACCGCCCCATCCGCTGGATTGTGGATGACTGTGCTAAGTTTGTAGCCCGCGAAATCCGCCGCGGCAGTTTCTATGATGCTGTCATTATGGACCCGCCCAGCTACGGTCGCGGGCCGGGCGGCGAAATCTGGAAGCTGGAGGACAGCATCTATGATTTGATGTCCCTGTGCGCCGGTGTGCTCACGGATGACCCGCTGTTCTTTGCGGTTAACAGCTATACTACCGGTTTGAGCCCGGCGGTTATGGAGTACATCCTGAAAACCACCATTCAGCCCAAGTTCGGCGGAAAGACTAGTTGTGACGAAATCGGTCTGCCGGTTTCCGCTACCGGCGGTGTGGTGCCTTGCGGTGCGACCGCAATCTGGGAGGCAGAGGACTAAAACCTATATCATGCTTTAGCGGTGGAATTATTCACAATTCGCCGTTAAGATACAAACAAGCAAATCAACCGAAACAGGGTGCAACCCATGTACAAGGTGGGTGTGCTACTAGAAAAGAGAAATAAAATGGAAGCAATGTTGAATGCAGAAAACATTACCTTTCGGTACGATGATGAAAACAACCAGTACGCACTGAATGGTGTGTCGATGAATGTAAAGAAGGGTGAATTTGTCGCAGTGCTGGGAGCCAACGGCTGCGGTAAATCCACACTGGCAAAGCACTTCAACGCCATTCTGCTGCCGGAAAAAGGTACAGTGACGGTGGAGGGCATGGATACTGCCAATGACGATTATCTGTATGATATTCGCCAGAAGGTGGGAATGGTATTCCAGAACCCGGACAACCAGATCGTGGCTACTGTCGTAGAAGAAGACGTAGCGTTTGCGCTGGAAAATCTGGGCGTTCCTTCGGAGGAAATCCGTTCCCGCATTGACCAGTCCATGGAGATGGCAGGCATTTACAAATATCGGGAAAAGGCACCCCACAAGCTGTCCGGCGGCCAGAAACAGCGTGTCGCTATTGCAGGTGTGATCGCGATGAACCCGGACTGCCTGATTTTGGATGAAGCTACCGCAATGCTGGACCCCATTGGTCGAGATAAAGTCATGCGCACCATCCACACACTGAACAAAAAGTACGGTATCACGGTAGCAGCAATTACTCACTATATGGAAGAAGCTGCACAGGCAGACCGTGTTGTGGTGATGAGCCACGGCAAAATCGTGATGGAAGGTACCCCCAAAGAGGTATTTAGCCAGACCGACAAGGTGCGCAGCCTGAATCTGGATGTACCCCAGGCAGCTGACCTGCGGGATGAGCTGGTCAAGGCGGGCCTGCAGTTGCCCGAGGGTATTATTGATACGGAGGAGTGCGCACAGGCATTGTACGCCCTTCTGACAGAAGGGAGCGATGCACAGTGAGCGAAACCATCGTTGCAGAAAAGAAAAATGCAATCATTCGGGTAGAAAACCTGACTTACACCTATAACCCCGGTATGCCGGATGCCACTACGGCACTGGAAAATGTGAGCTTTACCGTAGAGGAAGGCGACTTCGTAGGCATTATCGGTTCCACAGGCAGCGGTAAATCCACGCTGATTTCTCACATGAACGGCTTGAACCGCCCCACCGAGGGTAAAATTTTGATTGACGGTCAGGATATTTGGGCAGACCCTTCCAAGATTCGTAATGTGCGTTTCAAAGTAGGTCTGGTATTCCAGTATCCGGAGTATCAGCTGTTTGAAGAAACCTGCTACAAGGATATCGCGTTCGGTCCCAAGAATATGGGTCTGGATGAAAAGGAAATCGACCGTCGTGTGCATGAAGCTGCGGAGTTTGTCGGTTTGGACAAAGCACTGCTGGAGCGCAGCCCATTTGAGCTGTCCGGTGGTCAGAAACGCCGTGTTGCCGTAGCAGGTGTGATGGCAATGGAGCCGCGCATTTTGGTGCTGGACGAGCCGGCAGCGGGTTTGGACCCGGAGGGTCGAGAGCAGATTCTCAGCCAGGTGAAGGAATATCACAAGAAGACGGGCACCACGGTACTGCTGGTCAGCCACAGCATGGAGGACATTGCCAACTATGCCGACAAGGTATTGGTGATGGACCAGAAGCACATTGCAATGTACGACACAGTGGAAAATGTGTTTGCCCGTGCAGATGAGCTGCTGAAAATCGGTCTGTCGGTGCCGCAGGTGACAAAGATTTTCCTGCGGCTGCGCCAGATGGGGCTGGATATTCCTACAGATGTATACACCATTCCATATGCAGTCAAAACCATTGTGAAGGCGAAGGCACGCTGTGAGGCGGGCGAGGATTTGCGCATCCCCGCAGAAAAACAGGAAGGGGGCGCTGAATAATGCTGCGTGATATTACAATTGGTCAGCACTTCCCCGGTACAAGCCGGATTCATACCTACGACCCCCGCGCTAAAATCATCATGACGATTCTGTTTATCGTTCTGCTGTTTATGGCATCGAATCCGCTGGGGCTGCTGTTGAACTTTGTTCTGCTGGGCTTGATGTACCGCATGGCACAGATTCCCTTTAAGCTGATCGCCAAGAGTTTGAAGCCTATCGTGCCAATCATTATTTTTACTTCGGTTCTGAACCTGTTCTTTATCACCGGTGAGGGGGACCCGCTGGTGCATTTTTGGTTCATTTCCATTTATACCGAAGGCATCCGCTATGCAATTTTGATGGCGTGCCGTGTTGTGGCATTGATTGCAGGTACCAGCCTGCTGACTTATACCACCAGCCCCATCGTGCTGACCGATGCCATTGAGCAGCTGCTGCGTCCGCTGGCTGTGCTGCACGTCCCTGTGCATGAACTGGCGATGATGATGACCATTGCACTGCGCTTTATCCCGACCCTGATCGAGGAAACGGATAAGATCATGAATGCGCAGAAAGCGCGTGGAGCAATGCTGGATAACGGCAGCCTAAAAGATCGTGTTACGGCTCTGGTGCCTGTGCTGATTCCGCTGTTTATTTCGGCTTTCCGCCGTGCAGACGAACTGGCAATGGCAATGGAGTGCCGCTGCTACCGTGGTGGTACAGGTCGTACCCGCCTGAAGGTACTGCGCTTTACCAAGCGGGATATGGAAACTACTGTACTGTGCCTGTTGTGCTTTGCGGTGGTATTCAGCACCCGGTTTTTTGTTCCGGGCTTTTAAGTAAAATCATTGTGTGAAAAGGGAGCGATGGCCATGAATGTTCTGCTGCGAATAGCGTATGACGGAACCAATTACTGCGGCTTTCAGGTGCAGAACAACGGCGTTTCGGTGGCACAGGTATTTCAGGATGCGATGGAGGAAGTTCTGGGAAATCGCCCGGATATCAAAGGTTGCAGCCGTACCGATGCGGGCGTACACGCACTGGCGTTTGCATTGAACTTTTCCACTGATTGCCGCATTCCTGTGGAAAAAATACCCATCGCTATCAACACAAAGCTGCCGCCGGATATTCGGGTGCTTTCGGCGCAGGTTGTGCCGGATGATTTTCACGCCCGGTATGCGGCACACAACAAAACCTATCATTACCGCATCCGAAACAGTGCGATTGAATCCCCCTTTGACTGCCGCTATACGGTAAGGGTTCCAAAACTTTTAGATGTGGGTGCTATGAATGAAGCGGCAAAACGTTGTGAGGGAACCCGCGATTTTACCACATTTTGTGCCGCTGGCAGCAGTGCTGCGGCGCATGGTGACACAGTACGCACCATCACAGACTGTCACGTTGTGCGAGAGGGGGACATTGTGACAATTTCTGTGACAGCGGACGGATATTTGTATAATATGGTACGGATTCTGGCGGGTACATTGGTAGAAGTGGGCAATGGCCGTATGACACCTGACCAGGTGACAGTGGCTTTGGATGCCTGTGACCGCAGTAAGGCTGGCCCCACAATGCCGGCAAAAGGTCTATTTTTATATCAAGTAGAGTACGATGAAACCACCGTTTAACCGAAGAGGAGAATCATGCGAAGAGAAAAAAGGCGCGGCCGAGCGATGCGTCAACCCTCCAGAGGACACAAGGTGGAGGATTTGAGCGAAGTTCGTGTACGAAGAAAAAAACAGAAAATTCGGAAGCTGATGTTTTGGGCGATTCTGTTGGCAGTACTGCTGGTATGGCTGATTGCCCGCAACAGTACGATGCTGATTTCTGCCGGGGATCTGGTGGAAACACTGCGCATTGGTACCATACGTGGACCGGGATTTCCGCAGGATACTGGTATCGGCGAGCTATATCAGTGGCAAAATATGACAGGCGGTTTTGTGGCGCTGGGACAAGAAAATTGTGTATTCTATACCGACCAGGGTGTGCGAATGCGCAGTATCCAAGCGGGTTATGCACGACCTGCAATTTCTGCAGGCGATACCCGATTTGTCTTGTACAATCGGGGAGGCACAGAACTGCGTGTGGAAAGCCGCAGCAAAAATCTGTACACCCAAAGCTATACAGGCGGCATTTTATTATGTGAAATGGGTGCCGATGGCAGCCTTGCTGTTGTGACAGAAGACCCCAGCTACACTGCACAGATGCTGGTATACCCCAGCAGCATGGAAAAGCCCTTGACGTGGAAGTTAACTTCCAATGAGGGGATGCCCATGTGTTTGGCATTCGCACCCAACGAAAAAAAGCTGGCGACCGTGACGCTTTCTGCCGTAGACGGAAAAACAGTCAGCCGAGTGTATTTGCTGGACCGCAGCAAGCAGGAAAAAGTTCTGGTGGATACCCATGAAAATGGAATCCCGCTGTCGGCGCAATGGCTAGGCGATACACTGCTTGTGGCATACAACAATGGGATCGTTGCATATCAAGAGAAAAAGGGGGCTGTAGCCCAGTTCGATTTGAATGGTCGTACTCTGACAGATTTCAGTATGCTGCCCAACGGACGCATGGCGCTGCTGTTGAACAATGGAGCAGCCTCTGAAATCATTCTGCTGGATAAAAATATGAAAGAAACGGCCATGTGGCCGGTTGAAGTAGGCCGCGGTATTACACTAACAAAAACCGGTATCTATCTGTATACGGATGCCAATGTAATTTGTTATACGCTGGAAGGCAATTATGCATGGCATATATCCTGCAATTTGCGGCCGCAAGGGTTGTTATCCACAAAAACGGGTGTTTTACTGTTCCAGGGCGGAACTGTGCAGCAATGTGTGGATCCGGAACTGGGAAAGTAACAGAGGAGGTTACATAAAATGGAAAATATTGTGGTATCGTCGTTGATCTTCGATTTGATTTGTCTGGTGCTGGTACTGGTTGTCGCAAGACGCTATGCCAAGAAAGGGCTTTTGGCATCTTTGGTAGAGTGCGGCGGTACGCTGGGCAGTTTGATTGGTGCAAAGTTGGGTTCCGCCTGGTTGGCACCGCAGATTTTTGTGCAGTGGTTTGCACCCGGAATGCGGGTTCGTGTACTGGAAAAGCTAGCGTCCGGCGGCAACGTGGATTTGAATGCACTGGTGGCAGAGCTGGAAGGCTTTTTGCCCCAGAGCTTGATTCAGTCGGTGGTGGAACCTGTTAAGGATCAGTTGGAAGCTGCATTTTCCTCTAATCTGGGCACATTGGCTGATACACTGATGGATCAGTTGATTACACCGCTGCTGGTGCCGATTATTGCAGCAGTTTTGTTCTTTTTGATTTTCGTGATGCTGCGCATGGCGGTTAGCGTAGTGGCGCATACTTTGACCTGCATCAATGGAATTCCCCTGATTGGCACTGCCAACAAGAGCATGGGCTTTGTAGCTGGCGGTGCAGTTGGTTTGTTGTATTTGTTCCTGCTGCTGTGTGCTGTTTGGGTATTGATTACCATTACTGGTGGTCGTTTGCCGTATCTGGACGATACACTGCTGACAGGCAGTATATTCTATCGTATTTTTAACACAATCAATCCGTTTACGGTTTGATTGAGAAAGGATTTTTAGATGCTTTGTTCGCGCTGTAAGAAACGCCCTGCGGTGATCTTTATCCAGCGGGGCGATGGAACTTCCACCGGAAGCCCGGAAGGGTACTGCCTGCATTGTGCCCGTGAGCTGCACATCAAGCCGGTGGAGGATTTGATCCGCCAGTTTGGTATGTCTGAGCAGGATTTGGACACCATGGAAGAGCACATGGAAAATATGATGCAGGAGATGGAGAATAGCGAAAATCCATTCTCTGCACTGATGGGTATGGCTGGCATGAGTGATGCTGGCGAAGATTCCAGTGAAGCGCTGGAGCTTGTCGAGGATAACAATGATGAACTGCCTGCCGGCTCAAATGCTACGCTTCCGTTTGGCTTTGGTACCGCAAAGGCAAAAGAAAAAGAGTCGAAAAACGGAAAGAAGCGCTCCAAGCGGAAATTCCTGGACACCTACTGCGAAAATCTGACCGAAAAAGCCCGTGCAGGTAAGATGGATAATATCATCGGTCGTGATAAGGAAATTTACCGTACCATTCAGATTCTGGCACGCCGCCAGAAAAATAATCCCTGCCTGATTGGCGAAGCGGGTGTGGGTAAAACGGCGATTGCAGAAGGTATTGCCCAGCGCATTGCAGACGGCAAAGTGCCTGCCTGCCTGAGCAAAAAAGAAATTTACCTGCTGGATATGACTGCCCTGGTTGCAGGTACCCAGTTCCGTGGTCAGTTTGAACAGCGACTGAAAGGTTTGCTGGGCGAGGTAAAGGCCGCCGGCAATGTGATTCTGTTCATTGATGAGATCCATACCATTACTTCTGCTGGTGAGAGTGAAGGCGCCATGAATGCCGGAAATATCCTGAAACCGGCTTTGTCCCGTGGCGAAATTCAGGTGATTGGAGCAACAACCTTCAGCGAGTACCGCAAGTATATCGAGAAGGACCAGGCTTTGGAACGTCGCTTCCAGCCGGTGCGCGTGGAAGAATCCAGTATTTCCGATACGATTGCTGTCATCAATGGCATCAAGAAGTATTATGAGGAATACCACCATGTACAGGTGCCTGCAGGAATCGTTGCCGCAGCTGTGAATCTATCAGAACGTTATATCACCGACCGTTTCTTGCCGGACAAGGCAATTGACCTGCTGGATGAAGCCTGCGCTTGCTGCAATCTGGCACACCCGATCATCAGCGAGTATTTGGAAAATCGCAGCCGCTGCGATGCACTGCTGGCGGAAGAAACAGAGCTGACCATGGCAGACACCGACGAGCCGATTGATTATGAGCGTGTGGCGGCGGTGCGCACGGAAATTGCACGCCTGCAGGAAACGCTGCCCCAGCTGGAAAAGCAGGTGGAAGATATTTCGGTTTCCATGGCAGATGTGGCGAAGGTCATTGAGCTGTGGACGGGTATTCCCTCGGTGAAAATTCAGGAGAGCGAGTTTGCAAAGCTGCAGAATCTGGAAGATCGCCTGAAAGAAAAGGTGATTGGTCAGGAGGAAGCGGTGCATCTGGTAGCGCAGGCAATCAAACGTACCCGTGCGGATTTGTCCGGGCGCCATCGCCCGGCCAGCTTTATCTTTGTTGGGCCCACAGGCGTGGGCAAAACCGAATTGGTCAAGCAGCTGGCAGGCCAGTTGTTTGATGGCCCGGAACCTCTGATTCGCCTGGATATGAGTGAATATATGGAAAAGTATGCGGTATCCCGTATGCTGGGTTCGCCTCCGGGTTATGTGGGTTATGAGGAGGCCGGTCAGCTGACCGAAAAGGTACGCCGCCGCCCGTACAGCGTTGTATTGTTCGATGAAATCGAAAAGGCACACCCCGACGTAATGAATGTACTGCTGCAGATTCTGGATGAGGGCAAAATCAACGATGCGCAGGGCCGCACAGTAGATTTCTCGAATACGGTCATTTGTATGACCAGCAATGCCGGTTCTTCGGAGCAGACCAGCAGCGGTTTAGGTTTTAACTCTTCTGCTGCAGAGGCAAGCAAAGAAAAGGTTATGAAGGCTTTGCGTGAGTTCCTGCGTCCGGAATTTTTGGGCCGTGTGGATGAAGTGATTTGCTTCCATCCGCTGAGCCAGGAGGTCATGCGCAAGATTGCAGCACTGATGATGGAAGAATACCGCACCGGTATGGACCAGAAGGGGATTTCCTACCAGTACACCGATGCAGCGCTAAATCTGCTGACCGAAAAGGCAGAGAATGGTCGCTTCGGTGCCCGCGACCTGCGCCGTGTGATTCGCAAGAATGTGGAAGATCTGGTCGCAGAGCAGATTGTTTCTGGTCACATCGCGATGGGCAGCAGCCTGACAGTCGATGCAGAAAACGGCGAGATTGTACTGCGCTGAGTGGATTCATCGCTGAGATAAAAAGAAAAGCGCTTTCTGTTTAGAAGAAACAGAAAGCGCTTTTTTCTTGTAAAAATCAGAAACAGAGATGCTTTTTATCATAAGGTAAAAGCATTGTTCAGCAGGAGCTGGTACGGGTCAAAGAACTGGCGAACCTGTGTGATGATGTTCCGTTGCGTTTCAGAAAGAGGTTGGGATGCTTTTTCCAGTTCCATTTGCGGAACCAATTGTGCGCTGTCTATAGGAAGCGGTTGCAGGACGAGCAGTGCAACAATGCCCAAAGTGCCGCGGCTACCGGCAAATAAATCCAATAAATCCCTACCGGGGGCAGGCAAACAGGGGATATTGCTAGAATTAGGCAGAGAACCAAGTTCCAAACGACGACCATCGGGCAGAGTACAACCGGTTTGGTCAAAATAGCATTGCCCCCGACCAAGGGTGAGGGGAGTACCATCAGCCTGAATCAGTGTGATCCCTAGCACACAGTTTGCAAGCGCAAAACCAGAAGGTCCACAAAATATACCGCCTAGCGTGGTGGGATTAGAGAGGGCAGATGCGAAAGCTAATTTTTGTGCGGAAAGCTGTACGGATAGTTTCTGGTAGGTGACACCTGCTTCTGCCTGAATCACGTAACCGCTGGTGGCGTTTCCCATAACAGGTCCGATACGATTTAAGGCAGTCAAATCCAAAACCAATCCGTCACCGACAGATAGAGCGGAGGAAGGTTGGTTTTGAATGTGAATTGGTTGGTTTTGTTTTGCTGCGAGAGAGACTGCTTCAGACATTTGCTGAATATTGGCGGGTATGATAAACTTCGGCATTTAGATCAAGGCTCCTTTTGCAAAACAAAAGCCGCCGAGGCTATCCCCCGGCGGCATGAGAATCAGTTGAATTTGAACAGATGCTGCGCGACACGATAGCCGCCCAGACTGATTTTGTCGCCCATCTTGCCCTTTAGGTTGGTCAAGCCGCCAACGCTCAAATAGCGGATGCGGCGGTAGATGTTTTTGTCCACATGCTGATACAGATAGCGCCACAGTTCATACTTTTTAATGTGGGCTTCTTTGGAGCCGTCCAAAATCAGGAAAATATTGCTGATTGCCATCATCATAGATAGGTAGTTCAGCATATAGTTGCGCAGCTTGCGCTGGTCGGCAGGCAGGTCATTGAGATTTTGGCAGTCGATCATATGACGAGTGACCCGTACCTGCTGATCAACACGGGTGACCATGACTTTTTCGTTGACGCTCTGATCCTCACGACCGATAAAGTAGCGATACAAATCCAAGTTCATGTAATACATGGTCTTCACATAGGGCAAAGGCTGGTACACAAAAATATTATCTACATAGAAGGTGTGCTTAGGCAGCACAACGCCGCAATCCCGCAGGACCTGCGTGCGGTAGATGACAGAGTGCATCAGAATATTCTGGTCCGGACGGAAGGGGCGGGTATTCTTCCAGGAGAAAACACGATTCTGAGGGAACACGTTGGTGTAGCGCACGGTATGTTGGGAGTTATCCTCGACGTGCTCGTACACATAGTTGCAGAGCATCAAATCCAGCTGGGTGCCCTTGTCTACGAATTCCTGAAGCTTATCCAGCACCTTAGCCAGTGCGTCGGTATCGACCCAGTCGTCACTGTCAACCACTTTGAAGAATAGACCCTTTGCATTGCGAATACCCTGGTTGACACCTTCACCATGACCGCCATTTTCCTGATGGATGGCGCGCACGATGGTAGGATACTTTTCGGCATATTCATCGCAAATGGCGGGGGTCTCGTCCTTGACGGAACCATCATCGACCAAAATGATTTCGGCACGTTCGCCTGCGGTGAGCAGGGTATCAACACAATGGCGCATATAGGCTGCCGAATTATAACAGGGGACGGTAAAAGTAATGAGCTTTTCCATAAAAATCCTTTCTTTCGCCGGAAGTTAATTCAAGACAATGGGATTCCATTTTCATTAAACGCACGTTGATGCGAAGGTAGTACTCTTGTGTAAGTATACTATGCGCAGATGTGTTCCGTCAACTCAGGGAATTTTGGCACAGCAGGGCTTTTATGGTATACTGATTTTGATATTACAGAAAAAGGCGGAAACTATGGAAAAAACGATTCAGATGCTGAAAAAAATATTCGGCTACGATTCTTTTCGTCCCGGGCAGGAAGTGGTTGCAGATGCACTGGTATCCGGGCGGGATGTACTGGCAGTTATGCCTACGGGAGCCGGTAAATCCATCTGTTATCAAATCCCGGCACTGCTGCTGCCGGGTATCACGATTGTGGTATCGCCGTTGGTCAGCCTAATGCAGGATCAGGTGCGGGCACTGGTGTCGGTTGGTGTGAAAGCTGCCTATCTAAACAGCAGCCTGAACGATCGGCAAAAAGCATTGATGTTGCAGCGTGCCTGCGATGGCTGGTACAAAATTATATATGTAGCACCCGAACGATTGGAAATGCCGGGATTTCGGCGGTTGTGTACCTGCCAGCCGGTTTCCATGGTTGTGGTAGATGAGGCGCACTGTATCAGCCAGTGGGGACAGGATTTTCGCCCCAGTTATCTGAACATTGAAGATTTCATCAAACGGTTGCCGTTTCGCCCAGTCGTGGGTGCATTTACCGCTACGGCGACGGAGAAGGTAAAAAAGGATATTCAGGAAAATCTGAAGCTGGAAGATCCACTGATTCAGACCGCCAGCTTTGATCGCCCCAATTTGTTTTTTTCGGTGGAACAAAGTCTGCCCAGCGAAAAGCCGGAAGCGGTGGTAAAGTTGTTGCGCCAGGAAAAAGGTAATAGTGGTATCATCTACTGCAATACAGTGAAACAGGTAGAGGAAACCACCGAATATTTGCGGAATCGTGGATTTTCTGCGGCAGCATATCATGCCAGACTGCCTGGTGAACAGCGCCGACAGACGCAGGAGGATTTCCTATATGATCGGGTGCAAATTATTGTGGCGACCAATGCATTTGGTATGGGAATTGATAAACCCAATGTACGCTTTGTGATACATTATAATATGCCGGGTGATTTGGAGAGCTATTATCAGGAAGCAGGACGTGCTGGACGAGATGGAGATCCGGCGCGCTGTACCTTATTATATTCCGGCAGCGATGTGCGTACGATTCGCTGGTTCATTGAACAGGAGCGAGATAACGATAACGGCACCGATGCAGAACAACGGGCAGCTGCGGCAGCAAAGGCAGAAGAACGATTGAAGTGGATGACGTTCTACTCCACAACCAATGACTGTCTGCGTAATTTCATCCTGAAATACTTTGGTGAACGCACCGCGGCAGACTGTAACCATTGCGGTACCTGTGAGCAAAAGGCAAGGCTGCGGGAATATCATCAGAGATTGGCGAAACGTCCCAAACCAACCCCGGCGGCGAAGGCGGCACGGGATGCACAGCAGGAAGCCGACGAAAAACTGGTGGCGGCATTGTTCCAGTTGCGCAAGCGTTTGGCAAATCGGAAAAAGGTACCTGCCTTTTTGATTTACACCGATGCAATCGCACGCGATATTGCCCAGCGCAAACCGCTGACACCGGACCAGCTGGTATCCATACCGGGATTTCCGGAAGCCAAAGTAAATGCGTATGGGCAGGATATTGTCAGTCTGGTACGACAATTTACCGAAAATACATAAAATAAAAAAGCAGAAAAAATGAAGTGCACCCCTTGTTAGACGGTATTCGATCTAACAAGGGGTGCACTTTAACTTTTTAGTCGCTCTTTTTTATCCGGTTACGGTCAGACATCCATGGAATGGGTACTGAATACAGGTTTGTCGATCCAAGGAGTAACTACGCCGCTGGTCAGCGAAGCGGGTACGTCAATCAGACGCTGATTGCTGCTGCCACGGAAACGTAAGGTGATATCGTACAGGTCCTGTACAAATTCGCCATCTACCAGTACATCCAGCAGGGAAAGCATAGTATCTGTGCTTTCGCAGCGGCAGCGTGCAGGTGCTTTTCCGGTGAGTTGCTCCCAGGTATAACCGGAATAGCACCAAACGGTCTTATCGGGATAAGCAGCCTTGAATGTACGCAGAAAGTCCAGTAGCGCAGGCTGATTTTCCGGCTCCATGGGCTCGCCGCCCAGCAGCGAGATGCCGGATACATAAGAAGCACGGCAGCTATCCATGATTTTCTGGCGGACTTCCTCCGTAAAGGGGCTGCCGTAATGAAAATCCCAGGCAACCACATTAAAGCAGTTTTTGCATTTGTGCGTACAGCCGGATACAAACAGGCTGGTACGAACACCGGGGCCATTGGAGATATCGCAATATTTGATATTGGCGTAATTCATGATGGATCACACAAGCCTTTCCATGTATAAGCCCACACCTGTTACAGTGTGGGCTTATCATTTTATGATTTCTATATAATGTAAGCAGATTACAGATGCAGCACGCGGTCACGGATTTCCTGGGTACGACCCTGGTTCCAGAACTGAGTTCCGATATAGCCGCAGGTGCGGCGTGCAACATTCAGCTTGTTCTGATCGCGGTTGTGGCAATTTGGGCACTCCCAAACCAGTTTGGAGTCATCCTCTACGATACGGATTTCGCCGTCGTAGCCGCAGCACTGGCAGTAATCGCTCTTGGTGTTCAGCTCTGCATACATGATGTTATCATAAATAAATTGCAGCAGACTCAGAACAGCCTCCAGATTGTCCTGCATATTGGGAACTTCCACATAGCTGATAGCACCACCAGGGCTGAGGGTCTGGAATTCGCTTTCAAATTTCAGTTTGGTAAAAGCATCAATTTGTTCGGAAACATGGACATGGTAGCTGTTGGTGATATAGTTCTTATCCGTGATACCGGGGATGATGCCAAAGCGGTTCTGCAGGCAGCGGGCAAACTTGTAAGTGGTGGACTCCAGCGGTGTGCCATACAGAGAGTAGTCGATGTTTTCGGCTTCTTTCCATGCCTGACACTTGTCATTCATCTTCTGCATGACCTGCAATGCGAAAGGTTTAGCGGATTGATCAGTGTGGCTCTTGCCGGTCATGTACTTTACACATTCATATAGGCCGGCATAGCCCAAGCTGATAGTGGAGTAACCACCATACAGCAGTTTGTCAATGGGCTCACCCTTTTTCAGGCGAGCCAGTGCGCCGTATTGCCACAGAATGGGGGCAGCATCACTCAGGGTGCCAACCAAGCGGTTATGGCGTGCCTGCAATGCGCGATGGCACAATTCGAGACGCTCCTCAAAGATGCTCCAGAATTTATCAAAGTCGCCGCCAGAAGACAGTGCAGCGTCCACCAAGTTGATGGTGACAACGCCCTGATTAAAGCGGCCGTAATACTTGGGCTTGCCGTTTTCGTCCACATAAGGGGTCAGGAAGCTGCGGCAGCCCATGCAGGTGTAGCAGTGACCTTCGCCGTTTTTGTCGACCTTCAGCTCCTTCATCTTCTTTTCACTGATATAGTCAGGAACCAGACGCTTTGCAGTGCACTTTGCGCTCAGCTCGGTCAAGTAATAATAAGGGGAGTCGGGATGGATATTGTCCTCTTCCAATACATAAATTAGTTTGGGGAATGCAGGGGTAATCCAGACACCGTCCTCGTTTTTAACGCCCTGGTAACGCTGACGAATAGTTTCCTCGATAATAATTGCCAGATCTTTCTTCTCCTGCTCATTGCGAGCTTCGTTCAGATACATGAACACAGTGATGAAGGGGGCCTGACCATTGGTGGTCATGAGCGTGACAACCTGATACTGGATGGTCTGAACACCACGGTTAATTTCGCGGCGTAGGCGCTGCTCGACAATCTGCTTTTTGCGATCGGCGGGAACATCCAGCCCCTCAAACTCCTGCTCCACTTCGTTGGCGATTTTCTTACGGGAAACATCCACGAACGGCGCCAGGTGGGTCAAGCTGATGCTCTGACCGCCATACTGGTTGGAAGCAACTTGTGCAATGATCTGGGTAGCGATATTGCAGGCGGTAGAGAAGCTGTGTGGTTTTTCAATATAGGTACCAGAAATGACGGTACCATTCTGCAGCATATCATCCAGGTTGATCAGATCGCAGTTGTGCATATGCTGTGCGAAGTAGTCAGCATCGTGGAAGTGAATGATACCTTCCTTATGCGCACGCACAATCTCCGGATCCAGCAGAAGACGGTTAGTCAGATCCTTGGAAACTTCACCTGCCATATAGTCGCGCTGAACACTATTGACGGTAGGGTTCTTATTCGCATTCTCCTGCTTGACTTCTTCATTATTGCACTCGATCAGAGACAGAATCTGCTCATCGGTAGTATTGCTCTGACGCTTTAGGCTCTGTACATAACGATAGGTGATATAGTGACGTGCTACTTCAAAAGCACGGGCAGCCATAATCTGATCCTCGACCAGATCTTGTATTTCCTCTACGCTGACAGCACGGTTCATATCCAGGCACTGACGCTCTACCTTATCGGCAATCTGTTCAATTTGGGACTTGGTCAAACGTACGCTTTCAGCAACAGCATTATTGGCCTTATTAACAGCGGTAATGATCTTAGTAATGTCGAAAACAACTTCGGCACCGCTACGTTTAATAATTTTCATATGCAAACCTCCATACAGCAAATATATGTATCGGGCACCCGAAACAATGCAATGTGATTCCAGGCGCATTGTGTCCGGATACAATGATATGGTATATGAGATGGTAAGTCAATACTAGATATTGTGTTTTTGGTAGATTCGGCGTTAACGCCAAAAGCCAATGCGAAAATTGTACTGACTTTGTCAGGACCTGTTTTTGAGATACTTCTTGCTGGGCAAAGTCGCCAGTTACAACATTATTTTCGCTTATATATAATGTAAGAGGAGAAAAGTGGATCTCGGTAACGATGACCATGGATGAAAATTGCTATATATGGGAGAAGAAGAACTAGAACACTGTTCAATGAAACTGGAAAACAAAAAAGGAAGAGGTTTGTGTTGCACTTTTGTTAGTTAGTTTGTTTAATTTTTGGATAAAACTAGATAAAGTGTCAAAGACAGTAAAAGAACGAAAAAAGTGTGCAAAAAGTGTTGACTTATTTTTGAAAGC
>JARHYC010000006.1 GCA_029264955.1 Faecalibacterium sp.
TTTTTTGGAATTGTTTTACGTGTTTTTCCAACACGAAAATGGTTCCTGTCAAGCTTTCGATATTGTTCAATTTTCAAGGTCCTGTGTGTCCGCTTGTCTCGTGGACAGCTCGTTTATTATAACTCAGCGTGCTTCGTTTGTCAAGCATTTTTTTGAATTATTTTTTGAAGCCGTCCGCTTTTCAGCGGGCCGTCGGCCGTGTCCGGCTGACGTGATATTATTATACTCGTTTTCTCCCAGATGTCAACACTTTTTTCGAACTTTTTTCAATAAATTGCATTTTTCTTTATAAGGCAACCATTATTATCGTCACATCGATATTTTGCTCTCATTCATTTTTCGTTTCTTTTTCTCTTTGTGCCCTACATCCTCACCTAATAGGCTAACTCTCATTTGTGCCAGCAGTTTTCGTTCTCTTCTAGAAATCTGCACCTGTGTTGTATTTAGTTGTTTTGCTGTTTCCGTTTGTGTTAGTTCCTGGAAGAACCGCAGCCTTAACAGCAATTGATCTTCTTGTGGCAGTTGTGCTATTACGGTTTCCAATCCAATTCGATCTGCCAAGGCTTCCTCTGGCGAATCCACCGGGATGTCCCATTGTCTCCCTTCATCCTCATCATCCTCCGGAGTAAGACTGATTGCCGGCATAGATGCCTGAATGGCAAGTGCCACAGTATCCGGATCACTATCCAACTGTTCCGCCAGCCATTCTACACCTGGCTCTGCACCCGTCTGTTTCATTGTACGCTCCCGCAGAGCATTGATTTTCAGCCCCAGTTCTTTCAGAGAGCGGCTTACCTTTACACTTCCGCCATCTCGAAACAGCTTTTTGATTTCACCTAATATAACAGGAACCGCATAGGTAGAAAAGCATACACCGCGCTCGGTATCAAACCCATCGCAGGCCTTGATCAACCCTACGCAGCCAGCGCCATACAAATCATCATACTCAATCCCTCTGCCACGAAACCGTCCCGCGCAAGCATGCACCAGTCCCAGATTATTCTGTATGAATGTGTCCCGATCTTCTTTTGCTGCTGTCATAGTATCTTCTCCTTATATAAGATATGTAGGCATCAGCTTCGTTCTGTCAGAACCTTGGTCATAACTACACGAGTTCCTCGTCCCGACCGGGAACTCACCTTCACAGTATCCATAAAACTCTGCATTACCGCAAAGCCCAATCCGGATCGTTCCTCCGGGTTTCCTGTTGTATATAAAGGTTCCATTGCTTTCGCCACATCAGAAATACCAATTCCCTGATCTGCAATCACAATCCGCAGCTTTCGGCCTGGATACATGGAAAGTATCATTGTGACTTGCCCCATGGTTTCCGGATAGGCATGTACAATGCAATTGGTTACAGCTTCTGACACTGCCGTTTTGATATCTGCCAACTGCGGTACGGTGGGATCATACCGTGCCAAAAAAGCCGCTGTCGCACCACGTGCAAATGCTTCGTTTGCACTATGTGATGGGAATGTGATTTTCGTTTTGTTTTCCGCTTTCATCGTCCAACCTCCTGATATGCAATATGTGCCAACCGCAAAATTTTCTGAATTTGTACCGGCGGTGCATCCACGCGCAAAGTTCCACCGTTAGCCTGCATCTGTCTTTGCCTTCCTAAAATCAGCCCCACGCCGGATGAATCCATAAAACAAATACCTGCCATATCAATTACCAACAATGTAGGCATACATTGATCTACACGCTGTTCGATTTGTTGACGCAAACTCTGCGCACTATCATGATCAATCTCTCCCGCTAGGTAGGCATACAATGTTTCCCCGGCAGATTGAAACCGAACTTTCGCCATTTGTGTATTCTCCTTTCTTTTTCACATAGAAAACCCGTACACTTCCATTAGTGTACGGGTCTTTTCATGCATAATTTAGAACAATTCGTCGCCTGTATAAAATTTCCAATTTTCTGTATGCATAGAAAATAAAAAACGCCCACAGCACAGGATTTCACTCCTTCCACCGTAGGCATTTTATTCAAGCAGTATTCTATTCTTATTTCAGAAGTATCACTTCATCAGCTTTGCTGCTGCACGACAAATTGGTTCGCCGCCCAATACCAGCATTACCTCTGCACAATCTGCTTTTGCTTTCTCCATTGCGTCTGCCAAAGTTTGACAAATTTCCGTATCAAAGTGGAAGCGAGCTTCCACTTCCGCTTCTTCCGCCGGGACGGCGTTCTCATCGTCAGGAGTAACCAAATACACCTTATCAATGGGGTTATCGCTCATACCAGCCATCTTGGTCTTTTCATCCTGATTTTCTTCCGGAATAAAACCAGTTTCCAGTGCCGTAAAGAACGCTTCTGGGTCCATGCAGTCGCTCAGACCTGCTACCACAGAAATACGGTCCACCTTGGATGCCAGCAGCAGTTTCGCCAGCATCACTGCCTGTACCGGCTTGTGGCACGGTGCTGCTACAATTTTGGGGCGCTGGCGCAGGAAATGAACACCACATTCGCCGCTGATCTGGGGCAAGCCCTCCAAAATCGCTTCGTCGGGAATATCGTACCCCTTACGCCACAATGCCAGTGCAACTTCTACTGCAATGGCAGCATTCTCTGCTGCGGCTGCACCAATGTGCGGCAGCAGGAATGTATATCCACCGTAATCAATAGTACGCAGTAGCCGTCTACCACCGCCCAGCTCCAGATCTTCCATTTCCGGCACTTTCAGCTCGCACTCTGCCTTCGCAGCACATACTACCAGCTCACTGATGGCTTTTTTCTCCTGCGCTGGGGTCGTAACCACAGTGCAGCCCTTGCGCATCATTGCCGCTGCGGAATGTGCCAGACGCTCTATCGAAAATCCAGAGCCATCGTCACCAATCTGCGTCACTGCACACACCGGCATTTCAGCAAAGAACTCTGCCAACATGGCATCGCTCAGTTCCACGACAGCAAATTTGCAGCCTTCTTTTTCAAAGCAGTCACAAGCTGCTGCGAGTTCTGCAATGGTACGAGCCGGTTTCTCCGTCAGCTTTTCCAGCTTTGCCGTAGTAGACCCCAGTCGTTTCGCAGTCACTGCCTTGCCGTTGATTTGAATACGTTGCTGTAAAGGCAGCGTCCCCACTGTATAAGCACCACAGGAAAAGCCAGCTTCTTTGAGGATACCGGCAATCATCTGGGTTACACCAGTTTTGCCCGTTGTACCTGCAACACCAATATACTGCACTTTACTGGATGCACTGCCTACCAAATCAAAAGCTGGTTGTGCTTCGGTTCGCCCATAAGGTACACCCGCCGGGCAGGAAAAGAAATATTCATTCACTTGTGTCAGATTCATACAGTACCTCTTGTATCCCTGCGCCGATGCGCAAAATATCTTTCCAGAATCAGAAGAATGCCTCCCATCACCAGCAGCCCTGTACACACACCAGAGCTATCCAGCCACACATCACTGATTTGCCCACTACGTCCTGCAACAAACAGCTGAATGGTTTCATCTGTTAATGCAATCAGTACACCGCCCAGAATTGGTTTCGTTATATTTGCCCAGAGCCGCACTGTGCAGCTGCGCAAACACAGCATCAAAACCATACCCACTAGGGTATACTCCGCAAAGTGCCCCAGCTTGCGTAAAATGTGTTCTGTAAACCAACCTTGAAGAAATGGCAGTCTGTTCAACAGCAGTGTGAGCAGAGAGCCGCTTTTTTGGGATGATTCTGTCGCAATTTCCAACGAATTGGAAAACACGAATGCAACGATCAGCACCAGAAAGGTAAAGCTGACCGCTTTTGCCCAGTGGGGCCAGGGATTTCGTATTATTTTTTGTTGCACCCAAAGCTCCTTTCAAAACAGAAAACAGACGAGCGGCGGGATGATACCTCGCCGCCCGCCTGCAACTTACCATGATCGATTAGCCCAAAGCGCGGATGCTTTCTTCGATATTGTTCAGCTTGTCACGGCTGCGTGCTTCCTTTGCACGCACTTCATCAACCAGGGCAGCCGGTGCGCGCTCAACGAACTTGGGGTTATTCAGCTGATTCTGGAACATAGCCAGCTCCTTTTCAGCCTTTGCCTTTTCTTTGTTCAGGCGAGCCAGCTCCTTATCCCGGTCGATCAGTTCCATCATGGGGATAAAGCCGCGTGCTGCGTTGGTGGAAACCTGCACCATACCGTCGGTGCTGCCCTCATACTTTTCCGTAAAGGTCACATCGGTAGCAAATGCAAATTTTGCCAGGTAGACATTACTCTTTTCAAAGGGAGCAGCGTCTGCGGTTTCAATGATCATGCTGGTCTTCTTTGCGGGATGGACATTCATGTCAGTACGCACAGCACGCACAGCCTTGATGTAGTCCATAACTTTGTTGAAGTCCTCTTCCTCAGTGGGCCAGTTATGTGCTTCATCCACCACGGGCCATTCCTGCGTCATGATGGTTTCGCCGCTGCCGGGCAGAGCCTGATACAGCTCCTCGGTAATGAACGGCATAAAGGGATGCAGCAGTTTCAGTGCCTTATCCAGCACATAGACCAGCACCTTGCGTGCTGCGTCAGCCTGTGCTTCGTCACCACTGTTCAGGCGGCTCTTGGTAATTTCAATATACCAGTCGCAGTACACTTCCCAGATAAAGCTGTTGATCTTTGCCGCAGCCAGACCCATCTCGTAGTGCTCCAGGTTCTCGGTCACAGCGGCAGCAACCTGGTTCAGCTTGGTCAGAATCCACTTGTCGCTCATATCCAGCAGTTCTTCTGCGGGCAGACCCGGCTCGAAGTCCTCGGGCAGGTTCATCAGAACGTAGCGGGTTGCATTCCACAGCTTGTTTGCAAAGTTGCGGGCAGCCTTGACCTTATCCTCAGAGTAACGCATATCGTTGCCCGGGGTAGAGCCGTCCACCAGCATAAAGCGCAGTGCGTCAGCACCGTACTCTGCAATAACTTCCAACGGATCAATGCCATTGCCCAAGCTCTTGGACATCTTGCGGCCCTGGCTGTCACGGACGATACCGTGGATGCAGACCGTGTTAAAGGGTGCCTTACCCGTATAAGCCAGACCGGAGAAAATCATACGGCTTACCCAGAAGCCAATGATGTCGTAACCAGTAACCAGCGTATTGGTGGGATAGAAGTACTTCAAATCCTCACTGTCCTCATTGGGCCAGCCCAGCGTGCTAAACGGCCACAGTGCGCTGGAGAACCAAGTATCCAACGTATCCGGGTCCTGGGTCAGATTCTGGCTGCCACACTTGGGACAAACATGAGGTGCATCCTTTGCAACGATGGTCTCGCCACAGTCTGCGCAGTACCATGCAGGAATCTGGTGCCCCCACCACAGCTGACGGCTGACACACCAGTCACGGGTGTTCTTCATCCAGTTCATGTAATTCTTGGTGAAGCGCTCAGGAACAAACTTGATTTCGCCCTTCTCGACACTCTCGATAGCAGGCTTTGCCATTTCTTCCATCTTGACAAACCACTGCTTGGAAATCATGGGCTCGATGGTGTGGTGGCAACGATAGCAAGTACCTACTTCGTGCTTCAGCGGCTCAATTTCCTTCAGGAAACCGCCTGCTTCCAAATCAGCCACAATTGCCTTACGGGCTTCCATAGTAGTCATGCCGGCATACTTGCCGCAATCCAGCACTTCCGGCTCGCCGACAGTTGCGCGGCCACTTGCAAACAGTTCATCTGCAGTAGCCTTGTCTGCAGCGCCGGTCATGTGACCGTCGTAAGTGAATACACGCACAACAGGCAGATTATGGCGCTGACCAACTTCGAAGTCGTTGGGATCGTGGGCAGGGGTAATCTTAACAACGCCAGTGCCCTTGGTCATGTCAGCATGTTCGTCGCAGACAATAGGAATCACCTTATTCAGCAGTGGCAGCACAACATGGCAGCCGTGCAGGTGTGCATAGCGGGGATCTTCGCTATTGATTGCAACTGCGGTATCACCCAACATCGTTTCGGGACGAGTGGTAGCCAGCTCCAGCATTTCGCCGGTTTCCTGAACCGGGTACAGCAGATGCCAAAAGTTGCCATCCTGCTCCTCATGCTCGACTTCCGCATCAGAGATCGAGGTATTGCAGTGAGGGCACCAGTTGACCAGACGATTGCCGCGGTAAATCTTTCCCTCTTTGTACAGGCGGACAAAAACTTCCTTAACAGCGTCAGAGCAGCCCTCGTCCATGGTAAAGCGCTCACGCTCCCAGTCGCAGCTGGAGCCCAGCTTCTTCAGCTGATTGACAATACGGTTGCCATAGGTATTCTTCCAATCCCATGCACGTTCCAGAAAACCGTCACGACCCAGCATATCCTTGGTCAGACCTTCCTTTGCCATTGCCTCGACAACCTTGGCCTCGGTTGCAATCGAAGCATGGTCGGTGCCGGGCACCCACAGTGCTGCATACCCCTGCATACGCTTGGAGCGAATCAGGATATCCTGCATTGTGTTGTCCACAGCGTGACCCATATGCAGCTGTCCGGTAACGTTCGGCGGCGGCATCACGATGGTATAGGGCTTCTTCTTGGAGTCTGCCTGTGTGTGGAAATAGCCGCCATCCAGCCAGAACTGATAGATTCTGTCTTCTACCTGGCTCGGATCGTACTGTTTTGCCAGTTCTTTCATATTGATAATCCTCCCTGATTTTGCGGGGCAACAAAAAAAGCCGCCCCACGGACATACATTCCATGGGACGGCTCGTAAAAAACCGCGGTACCACCCAAATTGCAGCCAAACGACTGCCCCTTGACTGCCCCAATAACGTAGGGCAAACCCGAAAGCGGCTACTTATTTCACCACTCCTGCTCAAAAGTGACAGTGCAAAGTTCGCTTTACCGACTTTCACCTGCCGTCGGCTCTCTGAAAAGCTGTATCTTTGCACACTCTTTCTCAGCGCATTTATACCAGAACATTTTAATGTTTTTTCCGCGTATTGTCAATAGATGTGCCGGATTCTCCCGCCGAGGGGATACTTACCACATCTTGTTATAATTCCATATTTTTCAGTACGACATTTTCTTCCCAGCTCACCTGCTCGGCATTTGCTGGTGTCATTGGGCTGGCGGACGGCTGCGGCGTTTCCTCGCTCTGATCATAGCAGCCACCCATACTCAACAGAATTGCAGCCGTAATCAATCCAATCAACCAGCCTTTTTTCATATGATGTGACATATAAAGTCCCCCCTACTTTCTTCTGCTTTTCAGTTTACCCGCCTTTCCAATAAAACATACATCTCCGCATCCAATTCGATATTTTCCAGCAAACGAAAAGAGCCATACCAAATATTGACACCATATGAGGAATCAATTGAGCAAACGGCGAAATCAAAAACGGAGTGTATCGAAATCCGACACACTCCGTTTCTTGTTATATAACCGCCCAATAAAATGGACCTTATTTTTTGCGCATAAGCGAACCACTGATTGCCAGAAATAACCCTAGCAAAATCTATGGAAACGTCGCGCCCACAAAATCACCAATCATATTTCTTTCCTCGTGCTATCGGGGAAACGCTTCCTGATCTGGCGTGTACAAATTCAGTTTCGTTCTTTGTTTGCTTTTTTACTTTACACTCTGCCTTCCGTGATTGGTGCCAGCAACACTTTGCCCGTACCACGATATACATTGACCAGACCTTCACCGGATGCCGCCGAACCAATCAGACTTTTGCCCGAACGCTCCACGGTAAAGTTCAGGCTGCCGCTCCATGCAATCGCCATATTGCCGTCAATCTTCAGTACATCATTTTCCAATTCGATCTCAATGAGTTCTTCCTTTGGGCAAAGCGATTCCAGACACAGCACGCCGCTGCCCTGAATGCCCATATTGAAAAGCCCCTCATTGCCTGCTACCGCCGAAGAGAAATTAGAACGTGCAACCAGCTTATGCTTCAAACTGGACTCGCAAGCCAAGAACAAACCATCATCCAATACGATAGAACCATTCCAGTCTGCAACATCCACCAGTAGGATATGTTTGTAGGTAGGTTCCAGCACCAGCGTGCCATCACCGGTATATTCTGGTTTGATGGCAGATTCACCAGTCACACTGCCGCGCAGTGCTTTGCCAAACAAATCTCCTACACCTTTTACGCCAGTGGTTGCGTTTACATTACCCGCCATCCACTGCATTGCACCAGCCTGCGTGGTGATGTTTGCCTTCTTCAAATCGCAGAGGACCTGACGCTTACGCACATTCATTTCATTGCAGTAGTAAGCCAACTGTGCATCTCCCGGCATAACGCTCAAATCGCGCTGGTATTCCACCACGGTAAATGCTCCCAGCGAATCCAATACCTTCACATCGTCGTTATCTGCGAAATTACGAATCTGATACATACAAAAATCCTCCTGTTCCATACTTTTCTTTGATAGCGATATTATATCATTCCGCCATTTTCCACAGCAAGCAAAAACTTTGTGAAGAACACAACAGCCCAGCGAAATAATTTCGCCAGGCTGTTTGTTATGCTTTTAGTCTTCAGGTTTTGTCTTAATGCCAAAGATAAAGTACACCATATGGAATACCCATACACACCCCAGTACGATTCGTCCAATCGGTACGGCGTGCATCATAATAAAGCCCACCGACATCAGCAATGTGACCATAACCATAATGCGAATCTTTACCCGGCGAGTCATCCCCTGACCCGCCACATAGCTTTCCAGATTCTCCTTGTACAGACGCGTGCCGATAAACCAGTTATGCAGTTTTTCCGAGCTGCGGGCAAAGCAATATGCTGCCAGCATCAAAAAGGGGAAGGAAGGCAGAATCGGCAATACCGCACCCAGCGCACCCAGGCCAAGACCAAGGCAGCCTACTGCCACATAGATCAGCTTTTTGATGTTCATGTATCTTTCTCCAATCGCTTCTTTTCTTTTTGAGATTCTACAACATGGCGAATTGCCATCACAGGGTGATGGAACAGCATCCGAGGACCGGAAAAGCGCATCACTTCCCGAATTTTTTCTCTCATTTCGGGTTTATAGCAATGTACTTTGCAATTTGAGCAAAACGTCTTCGTTTCCATAAAAGGACACTTATCGCTGCGCATGCGTGCATAGGCATCCAGTTCTGCACACTCCGGGCACAGCTCTTTACAGCCATGCTTTTTGCGACAGTATAGTGCAATCATAAAAGATACAGTTTCTTTTTCCCGCTGACGTTTGCTCTCTACATTCATTAGCTGTTTCTCCCCTGTTCTACCGTGCAAACAATGTCTGCAATACCCATGGTGGAGCGTCGGTGCGATACCAGCACCACCGTCTTATCCTTGCAGGACTGATGCAAAGACTTCAAAATCACTGCTTCATTCAAGCTGTCCAGATTGCTGGTAGGTTCATCCAACAGCATAAACGGCGCGTCATGCAGGAAGGCTCTTGCCAGACCCAGACGCTGACGTTCGCCACCGGAAAGTGAATCGCCCAGTTCATCTACCTGTGTATCATAACCGTTAGGCAGCTTGCAGATGAAATCATGTACCGACGCTTTCTTGCAGGCCGCAACCAATTCTTCGTCTGTCGCATCCCACTTGGCAACACGCAGGTTATTACGAATCGTATCGTGGAACAAATAGGTTTCCTGAGTAACAAAGCTTTCCATGTCGCGCAGGTTTGTGGTATTGATTTGGTCCACACTGCGGCCGGATACCTGTACTTCGCCCTGCTGTACCTGCCAGAAACGCATCAGCAGTTTCAACAGCGTAGATTTACCGCTGCCGCTCTTGCCAACGATACCAACGATTTTATTCTTGGGAATATCCAGAGAGAAGTCCGTCAGGATGTTCTCCCCATCGTAAGCAAAGCTCACATGGTCCGCCTTTGCACCTTCAAAAGAAACCGCTTCCTTACCAGTAACTTCTTCGACCACCGGGCTTTCATCCAGAATGTCCAGCACACGGTTACCTGCTGCAAAAGTGTTCTGCAGCGTTGCGCCCAGTGCTGCCAGCGCAACTACAGGACCAAAGGAACTCATCAGTGCCAGAGTGGGAACCAGAGTGCCGGCAAAACCGCACAGCTTGGCAGAAACGAACAGCATAGCTAAATCGAACAGCAGGATTGCCAGATTAGTGACAGCCGTATTCCAGCTTGCGGTGCGCTTCATGCGCTGCTCTCGCTGAGACAACTGTTCGGTCATTGCATTCATACGCTGCACACGATCTTCACCCTGACCATACTGGATGATTTCCGGCAGTCCTCGCAGGCTGTCCAGCACAAAGCCAGCCAGTGCGCCGGAGCTCTTGCGGAACTTCAAACCGTCTTCGCCACCAATCTTGGAGGTAACAACGGGAATCAGCACGCCAACAGTCAGATAAGCCACCAAAGCCAGCAGACCTAAAGCCCAATGATAGGAGCCAATAAACAACACCATCACCACCGTGAACAGCGTTGCAATGCAGACGGGTGAAATGGTATGTGCATAGAAAACTTCCAGCAGCTCAATATCTGCCGTAATCAGGCTGATCAAATCGCCCTTGTCACGACCGTCCAGCTTTGCCGGGGTCAGACGGCGCAGTGCGGTAAACACACGGTCACGCAGCAGTGCCAGCAGCTTAAACGCGATAAAGTGGTTGCAGGCCTGTTCCGCATAGCGCAAGAATCCTCGTACCAGTGCGAACACAATCAGGCAGCCAAACAAGACTGCCAAACTCAAACCTGCATACAAACCCAGCACATTCAGAACAGCCATACCACCAAAGATGGTAATAAAACTTGCGCAAAGATTTCCCACCAAGCCCATTAGGATTGCCAGGATCATATATCCGGTCAGCGGTTTTACCAGACCGCTCAGCCGCATCACGATTTGCGGATTACTTCTTTTCATTTTGCGGCTCCTTTCGTGTATTCTTCCAGCTCGTGCTGGGTATTCCACAGCGTTGCATAAGCGCCATTCTTTGCCAACAGGCTTTCATGCGTGCCAGATTCGGTCACATTGCCGTGATCCATCACATAAATATTGTCCGCGTCTTCCACATTTGCCAGACGGTGGGAAATCAGAATCACCGTCTTGGTCTTTGCCAGCCGACGAATCTCACGCATCATGTCGTTTTCGCTTTCCACATCAATGTTGGAGGTTGCTTCGTCGAAAATATATACCGGGCTATCGTGTAGCAAAGCGCGTGCCAAAGCCAAACGCTGGCACTGTCCGCCAGACAAATTGCTTGCCTTCGCCAGCAGCACCGTATCCAACCCCTGCTCACTGCGCAGAAAATCTGCCAAATTTACCTTTTCCAGCGCACCCCATAGCTGTGCATCGGTTGCATCCGGGCAAGCCATCAGCAAATTTTCACGAACCGTACCGCTGAACAGATAACTCTGGTGGCTTACATAAGTAAAGGAACGCATCAGGCTTTCTTCTGCGATGTCTGCCAGCGGCACACCGCCTACCGTCACAGTACCGGTATAACCACGATTGCGCCCCATCAGAATCGCAGCCAGTGTAGATTTTCCACAGCCGCTTTCGCCTACAACTGCACTGAAACTGCCCTGTGGGAAAGTCACATCTACGCCATGCAGAATTTCACGCTCGCCATCGTAGGAGAAACGCAGATCCTTGCATTCCACAGTATGATTTTCCGGAACTGCTTTGGTGCGGTTTTCCGGTTCCGGCATATCCAGCAGGTTAAAGATTTTATCCGATGCCGCCATGCCGTTCATTGCAATGTGGAAGAAAGAACCCAGCATACGCATGGGCAGAAAGAAATCTGCTGCCAAAAGCAAAATCAATAGGCACTCTGCCAAATTCACATGGCCCGCACGGAACTGCGTGACAGCCAAAATTGCGCCCAGTGCTGCACCGCCGTATGCGATCAAGTCCATAATGGTGATGGAGTTCAACTGCATAGTCAGAACTTTCATGGTAATCTTACGGAACTTCTCTGCCTGGTCGTTCATGTCATCCTGCTTGTAACCATCCGTCTGATAGATTTTCAGGGTAGTCAACCCCTGCAGGTTTTCCAGGAAGGTATCGCCCATAGCAGTGTACTGACTCCAGTACTTACCCAGCAGCTTTTTTGCCCATGTCTGGATGGCTGCAATGGTAACCGGAATCAGTGGCACACACAGCAGCAATACCACTGCCGAAGGCAAATTCACAAAAGCTAGTACAGAAAACAGTGTCAGCGGTGCCAACATGGCGTAAAAGAACTGGGGCAGATAGGCACCAAAATAGGTTTCCAGCTGTTCCACGCCCTCGGTAGTCATCTGAACCACGGCACTGGTCTGCACCTGTTCCCGATATGAATTGCCCAGCCGCAGCAGTTTACGATAAATCAGTTCACGCAGACGCTGTTTTACCGTGCGAGAGGACAGATATGCCATCCGCCCCGACGCAGTGGTACACACAAAACGCAGCAGAACCATTACAGCGACAATCAGTGCTGTACGCCCAAAGGCGGCGCCGTCCGCTGTTCCCTGATAAATTTGCTGTAAGAACAGCGCAATCGCTGCCATCATACTGATGTTTGCCAGCAAGGCCACCCACTGGAATGCCACATTTGCTGCAACATATTTTTTACTTTCTTCGACTGTGTGAATCAGTCGTTTGTTTATCATCATACTTGATACCACTCCCCCATTTTGGTTTCATTTTGACTACGCATAAACTGTTTCAGCGCCGCGTAGCTTTCGCTGCTTAAATCATGCTCCATTTTGCAGGCATCCTGTGTAGCATTGACTTCTTCCACACCCAGCCGCATCAGAAATGATTTCAGCAACTGATATTTATCACAAGTCCGTTGTGCAACTTGTAATCCCTGTTCTGTCAAGCATATGACATTTTCTTTATCAACCCGTACATATCCTTCATCCGCAAGCCGTTTCAGCGCTACACTCACAGTTGCGCGGGAAAGATCCATGCTTTTGCCGATCTGGCAGGCGTGTACCTCCTGCGACTGCGACAAAATATAGATGGTTTTCAGATAATCCTCTGTTGACCTACGGTCTTTCATGCTATATCCCCCTTTATGCCGACTGTGCCTCAGCCCGCTTTGGTCAAATGTTCGATGCTCTCACCATTTTTCCACTGCTGGCAGTAACGCTCTGTGCATTCCTCGTATTGGGCAAAGGTCTGCTTGGCTTTTTCTTCGTCACCGTAAACCTTCCAACATCCAACACATTTTTGATTGCAAGCTTTATTTTCAATAAATGCACAAACATCAGCCGGTGGGTATCCTAAAAACAATCCCACCTCATGTGGGAACTCCTGTGCGGATTTCAGCCGCTGAATCAGATGAAAAATGCACTGGTTGGTTTCTTCCGGTTGATAACCAAGACTTTCCAGCAACTGCTGTGCCTGCGCATCACTAAAGTCCTTTGCCAGCCCGCTAAGCCGGCAAACATAAATCAGCGCGCGACCATTCCAAACGCGAAGCGGCAAAATCCGTAATCCTTTCGGAACCAGTTTTTTGTTCAAATCACGGATTTGCAACGTTAACTCCGGTTTAGATGTGCAACGGCAGGAAAATAAACTTCCGGCTTTCAACCCTGCCAGTGTGGGAGAACAATGACGAACAATCAACTCTTCAGACATATGCTTTCTCCTTTCTGATTCCTCGGGATTCTATCCAACATCCCAAAACCAAAAAACTGACCGCTTTTTCAGATGCAGCGGTCGGCACAAGTACTATTTAGGCCGAAATCAAAATACCATCCGTCAACTGACGCTCGATATTAAAGCTGTTGCCTTGTACCGAAATCACACTACTGTCACCCCAATGCGATTCCACTACAATTGTCTCACCGTTTCGGCAGCCCAGCAGAAAAAGCAGACCATCCAAGTCTGCATTTTCAGTCTGGATCGCTTGAATCCTGTACATTTTTCCTGCGGATGCATCCGTTAATTTCATCATAATCGAATTTCCTATATTAAAATCAGATTGAATCTTTTTCAACAGTTAGCCCGAACTAACCCGGATAGTATATTAGCCTATGCTAACACATTTGTCAAGTTTCTTTTTTATTTATTCAAATTTTGTTCAGATTTTATTGCCGCCCAATTTTTTGAATGTTGTAATGCAGACAAAATCCTGTGTCTGTCTTTGATCCAACACACATTTTCGTCCATCATATATTGGAATTATGAGGAGGGCTTTTCTATGTATGTATCAGAATTTGCATGGCTGTTTTTTCTGGTATTGTCCGCTATCCTATATGGCATCTACCGTTTTATGCAAAAGGTCCTACAAGACACAAAAGATATTGAGCTGCTAAAAGGTGAAGGCATCCTTTCCCACTACGCTTCAGATCCCCGCTACACATATTTTTATATTCAGTTCCAGCACAATGGTCAGACATATGAAGACAAATGTCCTTGCCACTATCCTAAATCATACCATTACTCCCTGAATGACTGTGTCCCCATTTTGTATCACATTCATGACAACGGCTGTGTAACCGTCTACATTGATAACGAAAAAACCACAGAATATCTCAACCAGAAAATGGGGCCTACTTTGCTGTATATTTCGCTGGGCGTTCTTGCTTTAGCCGGTATCTGTTTTATCTACTCCTGTGTGCATTATTGGTAATGCGCGCTTTATTTTCCACCATTTTTTACTTTGCTGTGCAAAAAATCCCTGCTTGGATGCATTCCCAAGCAGGGATTTTCTTTATTATGATTCCACTGGTTTCTTATCACCACTTCTGGAAATCCAAATCGCACGAAAACTGAATAACCTGATAAGCTGGATTGCCCGACAAAAAGTCCTCATAGGGAATCAGCGCCAAGCTGGGGCGATATACATCGTCCACGACCGTTCCAACTTCATACACTTTCTCTGCCTTTTTCAGTTCCGTTTCTTCTTCCCTTACGGCTTAATCTCAGCCAAGTAAAACTAGATCGCACGCATCGTCAGCACCACTTTAGGACTGTTTGTCAAATACTGTAAATATGCGATGTCACGAATTTCTTTCCAAATTCCAATCCTCTGAAACTTTTTTTCAAAATGGTTATATAGTATATGATCTCCGCCTAGGCGGATCGCAGACCCCCATGACCAAAAAACTTTCAACCCCATTTTCTTTCTGTACTTTTTTGCGGTCCTGCGGCGGATTGTCATAAATTCGTATCTGGATTTACATTCAACAATACAGTATACTGATAATCAGTGAAATTTTTGCTTTTTTGATAGAGAATTCTCTCTGTCCGCAATTATTGTAAAAGGAGATTCACATTATGGTAGATTTGAGAGCAAAGCCCTACTGCCTGTCTGATGAAGACATCGCGTGGGTACAGCAGACCATCGCCAGCATGACTGATGAAGAAAAGGTCGGCCAGTTATTCTTCGACCACGGTGCAAAGGCTGAGGACGACGCACTGAAGTCCCAGCTGGAGAAATTCCACATCGGCGGTTACCGCTACAACGGTATCCCCTGCGCACAGGTTCAGCATCAGGTCAATGTCCTGCAGGAAAATGCTAAGATTCCCCTGTTCATCGCTTGCAACACCGAGGCCGGCGGCAACGGTACCGGCGTAGACGGTACCTATATTGCCAAGGGCATCAAGGTTGCTGCAACCAACGATGCAAAGTATGCTTACGAAATGGCTCGTCTGGGCAATGAAGAAGCTGCTTCCATGGGCAACAACATGGCTTTTGCCCCCGTCTGCGACATTCATTACAACTGGCAGAACACCGAAGTTGTTCAGCGCTGCTTCGGCAGTGATGTGGACCGTGTCGCTGAGATGAGTAAGGCTTATATGGACGGTGTCCACTCGCTGCCCGGTTTTGCCAGCGTGGCAAAGCACTTCCCCGGCAACGGTCAGGACTTCCGCGATGCACACCTGAGCAACAACATCAATAACTTCGGTAAGAAGCAATGGATGGAAACTTACGGCAAGGTCTACAAGACTCTGATTGACGGTGGTCTGGATGGCATCATGGGTGGTCATATCATGATGCCCGCTTATATGCAGGAGATTAATCCCGGCATCACCTATGATGAAATGATGCCCGCTACCTTGTGCCCTGAAATCATGACTGGTCTGCTGCGTGATGAGCTGGGCTTTAACGGCATGGTTGTCACCGATGCATCTCATATGGTTGGCATGACCGACCGTATGCCGCACGAGGAAATGGTGGTTGCAGCAATCAATGCAGGCTGCGATATGTATCTGTTCTTCAACGATCCCACCGAGGACTTCAACATCATGCTGAATGCTTACCGCACCGGCAAGATTACCGAAGCCCGCATGGCTGAAGCTCTGACCCGTATCCTGGGCCTGAAGGCAAAGCTGGGTCTGAACAAGAAGACCCGTGAAGAGCTGGTTCTGCCTGCGGAAACTGTAAAAGAAACCGTAGGCAAGCAGGCATACAAGGATATGACTGCTGAAATCGCAGACAAAGCTATCACCTTGGTCAAGTACAAAGATGAAAACGTTCTTCCCGTCACCCCGGAAAAGTACAAGAAGATCATGATTGTGTACGTCAAGGGTGCCGACGGCCCCATGGAAAAGCTGATGGAGCTGGCTGCCAAGGGAATGCCTGCTAAACCTACCCCTGCCCAGAATCTGTGCGATGCGCTGTGCGCTAAGGGCTTCGATGCCTTTGTTTACGAAGGACCTCTGGATCGCGTAAAACGTCTGACCGCTGAAGGCAAGCCCGTTGGTGCAAATGATATGTACCACGCAGGTAAAGTTGCTATGGCCGACTTTAAGGCTCAGCAGGATTTGGTCATCACTTTGTTCGATGTCAGCAACGGTCGCCCTGCATTTGGCATGACCAAGGGCGGCGGCGAAATTCCCTGGTACGTCCACGATGTACCCACTATCGGCATCAGCGTGAATGCACCCACCATGCTGGCTGATGTGCCCATGCTGCGCACCTATATCAATGCATACGATTCCAACGCCGCAACTTTGACCGCTCTGGTGGAAAAGCTGCTGTCTGGTAAGGAAGCATTCACTGGTATTGATCCCATCGACAGCTTCTGCGGTCTGTGGGATACCCGCATCTAACCTAACAATCGTTCCAACTAAACAAAAGAACTGCCCCGCAGAATTACTCTGCGGGGCAGTTCTTTTGTTCATGGTTTGTAGTTTATTCAGCCGGAGTGTAAATCATATCAATGCCTCTCTGCAATGTCTCGGCATCGATTGCACCTTGTGCGTTTGCAATCACATAGCCATCTGCATCGATAAAGAAGCTCGTTGGCAGTGCATACGCACCATAGGTATAAGCAGCATCCATGCTGGTATCAAAGAATACCGGCAAATCGTAACCATTCTTTTTGATAAATGCCTGTGCGGTTTCTACGGTTTCACGATTGCCATCGGTCATATTGATCATCAGAAACTGAACTTCGCCGTTCAAATCTTTATTTGCCTGATCGAATGCCGGCATTTCACTCTTACAGGGACCGCACCAACTTGCCCAGAAGTTCAATACAATCGGCTTGCCGAAATAATCTGATAGATGTACTTCGCTGCCATCTGCATCATACACCGTAAAATCCAGCGCCTGGATTTTCTCTGGCTCTTCCCCCTGACCGTCCGGCGGGGCAGTAGGGCGCGCCGCAAGCTGATTTCCACCGGAAAAATTTGCGCCCAGTTTTTTATATGCGACACCTGCTACCAGCAGAAGGATAAGCAGACCAACTGCCAGAAAAGTTAATTTCTTCTTGTTCTCCATAAAGCCTCCTTAGGTCAAGCTCAACCATGCCATCAGCCGCCCCATCGTACCGGTAGCCATCATGATACCCACCAGAATTAAAAAGCTGCCGCTGATTCGATTGATGATTGTGTAATGCTGTTTGATCCAGTCAAAGGTATTTTTCAGCTGATCGATCAATACTGCACTGAGTAGGAAAGGAACACCCAGGCCCATTGAGTAAACTAGCAGCATCAGCATACCGCTCAAAACCTGTCCCTGCTGAGATGCCATCATGAGTGCAGAGCCTAAGAAAGCACCTACACAAGGTGTCCAACCCAGCGAAAAAATCACACCAAACAGCACCGCAGAGAAAAATCTCAGGTTACTGGTATCCATCGTGCGATTGCTGCCGCGGAAAAAGTCCAGTTCAAACAATCCCAGAAAGTGCAGACCAAACAAAATGACTACACCGCCCGACACCAGATTCACTGCGGTCTGATGCATTTTCAAAAAGCTGCCCAGCGTACCCGCCAGCGCCCCCAGCGCAACAAAAACCGTAGTAAAACCCAGCACAAAGCCACAGGCAGTTGTCAAGGTTCGTTTCGTAGTGCGGGATTCTCCGCCTGCAAAGTAGGATACATAAATCGGTAGCATCGGCAAAAGACAGGGCGAAACAAATGTAATGATGCCCTCCAGAAATGCGATAAAATACTGCATAGACACTCCTATTACAATAAATTGGCAGAGTCTCCCCTGCCTTCGATATTCCCAGTATGCCACTAGGAATACACCTTTTTCAGTGACAAAATCACAGAAAAACAAAAATCCGGGTATGCTTTTTATCATACCCGGATTCTTTATGCTTTACAATACCAGCGAAGGTGCTGTGTAGACACGGTTTGCCAGCTCGCTGTCTAGCAGATACAAGCTGCGCGGATCCTCACCGAACAAAGAATACTTTTTGATCAGGTTCTCTGCGTTGGTTTCTTCCTCACCCTGCTCCTTCACAAACCAATCCAAGAACTGCATCGTTCGGAAATCCTTGCAGCTGTATGCGGCATCATAGACTGTATGAATCAGGCTCGTAACATAGTTCTCATGTCGTAAACCTTCTTCCAGAACAATCTTAGGGCTGGTCATTTCCACATTGGGCTTTTCGATTGCCTCCAGCACCACACGTTCACCATTATTTTGCAGATACTGCATGAACAGCATTGCATGATCACGTTCTTCCTGTGCCTGCACTTTGTACCAATTCCCGAATCCATCCAGCCCCTGGTCATAATAGTAATTGGAAAAGTCCAGATACAAGTAAGCGGAATAGAATTCCTTATTTACCTGCTGGTTGAGTAACGCTGCTACATTTCGATCCAACATATTGCAGAACCTCTCTTCTTTTCAGCCGTTCCGGTTAAACCCCTTTAACCCCAGCAGCAAAGTGCGGCCGGGGTGGGGTACATTTTATATTAGTAATTCTCGTTATGCACTTCGAAGTAAGCCTGCGGATGATTGCAAACGGGGCACACATCCGGAGCCTTTGTGCCGACTACGATATGGCCGCAGTTACGGCACTCCCAAATGGTAACGCCGCTCTTTTCAAATACAGCCTTGGTCTCCACGTTCTTCAGCAGAGCACGGTAGCGCTCCTCGTGGGTCTTTTCAATTGCGCCCACACCGCGGAAACGCTCAGCCAGCTCATGGAAACCTTCTTCATCCGCTTCTTTTGCCATACGGTCGTACATATCGGTCCACTCAGCATTTTCACCTTCTGCTGCGTGCAGCAGATTTTCAGCGGTATCCCCCAGCTCGCCCAGAGCCTTGAACCACAGCTTTGCGTGTTCTTTCTCGTTGTTAGCCGTCTGCAAGAACAGTGCTGCAATCTGCTCGTAACCAGCCTTCTTTGCAACGGATGCAAAGTAAGTATACTTGTTGCGTGCCATAGACTCACCTGCGAAAGCCTCCCACAGGTTCTTCTCCGTCTTAGTGCCAGCGTAAGGATTTTTCTTTCCTGCCTCTTCCACCTTTACAAAGACGCTTGCGGGCTGCTTGCACTTGGGGCAAACAAAATCTGCCGGCAGGGAACCTTCATGAATATAACCGCAAACAGTGCATTTCCATTTTTCCATAATTACTTTCTCCTTTATCTGTTTTGCATTATATTAGGCTTCGAGAGCACTCTATTCAATTTCGAGATAGATGGTATCGCCGCTCTAAATAGGAATACTTATTACTTGCTAACATTATACCGTGTCAACTTAGATTTGAATGTGACTTTGTCACACAAGAATTAGTGATTGCCGCACTCGTCTGCGTGCTCGTGTGCATGGCAGACAGAACCGGTGCTGACCAGCTCACCCTTCAGGTAAGCTTCAACAGCCTGACGTGCATCACCGGTTGCACCAACAATCACTTCCACGCCGCGTTCATTGAAGATATCCACAGCACCGCCGCCCATACCACCGGCAATGATGACCTTTGCGTCACGGTCTGCCAGAAAGTTGGGCAGGAAACCAGGACGGTGACCGGGGTTGGGTACACTTTCCACGTTCAGGATCTTACCTTCTTCGGTTTCGAAGAAGATAAAGTTCTCACAGTGACCAAAATGCTGTGCTACCTGCTCGCCCATTGCTGCTACTACGATTTTCATCATTATATTCTCCTTTTTTGTGTGTTTATTCCGCGGCAGAACTCCCTGCCGTTTGTCAATATCAGAGAGCGCTCATACTCGCTCTTTCGCCGGGATTTCCAGCAGTTCCATTGTACGGCAATATACCTGATACAGCGCATCACTTGCTTCACAAGGATATTCTGCAAGGCTGTGCCTTGCGTTAATCGCCTTGGATGCGGTCTTGTCGTATGGGATTTTCCCCACAAAGGGAATGTTATGCTCTGCGCAATACGCTTCAATTTCGCTGGTATGCGTCGGACTGACATCCCACTTGTTTACGCATACTGCCAGCTTTGTCTGAAAGGTTGCAGCCGTTTCCATCAACCGCTGTAAGTCGCTGATTCCAGACTTCGAGGCCTCTGCCACCACCAGCACCATATCCATACCGCTGACCGATGCAATTACCGGACAGCCAATACCCGGCGAACCATCCACGATGGCAAGGTCACAATCCGGTGCATTTTTCAGCAGCGCCAGTTTTACTTCCGTTACCAGCTTACCGGAATTACCGCGTCCCATTTTCAGCCGAGCAGTAGAAAATATATTCTCCCCTCGATACAGCTGTTTTGTACCTGCCAAATCCGGCTTCAAAGTTATCGCTTTCACTGGGCAAACATAGGCACAGACGCCGCAGCCTTCACAGGCATACGAGTCTACTGAGCAAACAATGCCTTCCCGGCGGATTGCACCAAAGCGGCAAAACTGAGAACACATTCCACAGCCCATACAGACTTCCGGATCGATTTCAGCTTTTTCTGCTCCGATAAAATCAGAGATTTCCGGCTCGGTATTCAAATCCGTCACCAGATGCAGATTCGGTGCATCCACATCGCAGTCTGCTAACGCTTTTGCGCCGGAAAAATGCGCAAATGCCGCTGCTGTAGTGGTTTTTCCTGTACCACCTTTACCGCTCAAAATCAACAATTGTTTCACTGAACGGTCCCCCCTATCTGATCCAGAATCTGGCGGAACAGCTCCATGGTATCGGCATCTTGGAGTGCCAAAATTTCTCCATCCGCTACACTGGCTGCCACCTTGGGATCATACGGAATTCGTGCCAAAATCCGCAAATTCTGTTCTTTACAGAAATCTTCCAGCGGCGGATACGGCGCATCCATCTTATTGATGACCACACCACAGGGCTTGCCCAACAGGCGAACCAGTTCATATACCATACAGAAATTATCAAAACCAAATGCGGTTGGTTCTGCCACCAGTACACAGCGGTCTGCCTTGGAAACGCTTTCCACAACGGGACAGGCGCTGCCCGGCGGGCAGTCCACAATCACAGTTTGCCCCAGCTTTTTACCCTGTTCCAATGCCGCAGAAATAACCGGTACACCGCTGGCTTCACCTGGGTTCAAAACACCTGTTACCACAGATACTTCGCCACGCTTACCGATTTCCAAGTGTCCTACTTCTTTGTCCTGTTCGGTAACCGCACCGGCTGGACACACCAAATCGCAACCACCGCAGCTATGGCAAACCTCTGGGAACAACATCGGCTTATTTTTCAAAAAAACCAGCGCATGGAATCGACAGAAGTTCACACATTTTCGGCAGCCAATGCACTTTTCGCTGTCAAAGCTGGGCAACTTTGTATTTACCGCAGTGCAGCTGACCTCTTCTGGTTGCCAGAACAACCGCCCGTTCGGCTCCTCCACATCGCAGTCCACATATACGGCAGGACCCGCTGCCGCTGCCAGATTCGCCGCCACAAAGGTTTTGCCTGCGCCGCCTTTTCCGCTTAGTACTGCAATCTTCATCGGATACCGTGATAGCCGGCATGGAAGTGGGTCAGTTCCGCCAGCATATCCTCCAGACAAGCTGCCAAATTTGCATTTGCATCCTTGGCACGATCTGCTTCATAAATTTTAATTTCTGCTGCTTTGAAAATATCTGCCGCATTCTGACCGCAGCGCATGGTTACTACAGCGGTTGCTGCCTGATCTACCACGAACTGTGCAGCCTGCAAACCTGCACCACCCTGTGCACCGGCAGCAGGATTTTCCAAAACTTCTGCGCCGCTTTCGTCACCGCATAAAAAATACGGTGCGCGTGCAAAAGCGGGGCAAACGCTCTTTTTATCTTCATCGAGCGGAATCATAATCTTCATTTTGCGTTCCTCCTGTTGTTTTTGTGCGTTCTGTATATACTTCCGCCAGCAATTTTTGCAGCAGCAAGGCTTTTCATCCCCATCGCACAAGCGATAATTGCCGCCATCAATATGCAGCGGTCGTCCTTCCACCAGTGCATCCGCAACTTTTTTACGAGCACTCTGGTAAATTTGCTGCACGGTAGCCCGCGCAATATCCATGTAACCACCGCACTCTTCTTGGGAAAGCCCTTCTCGGTCAATTAGGCGCAGCGTCTCGTATTCATCCACGTTCAGCACGACTGCCGTTTCTGCACCAACCGTTTCCGGTACAAAACCACGATTCTCTGGCAATCCGCATACACGTCTGCATTTTCTGGGTCTCGGCAATCTGCATCCCCCTTTATTTATGGCATATGCTATTTATAATTTGATTATACTCCTGCAAAAGGAAAGGGTCAACCCCGGCAAAAATTTTATTTTACACGAAAAAATCCCAGCAGAACTATGTCTGCCGGGATTTTTACTTTACTGTATAAACCAGATTAGAACTGAATCTGCTCTTCGATGTAGTTTTTCAGCTCGCTGATGGGCATACGAACCTGCTCCATGGTATCACGGTTACGGACGGTAACGCAGTTGTCCGCCTCAATACCCTTAGCTTCATCACCCACGGTATCGAAGTCGACAGTGATGCAGAACGGAGTACCGATTTCGTCCTCACGGCGATAACGCTTGCCGATAGAACCAGCGTCGTCATAGTCAACCATGAAATACTTGCTCAGCTCGTTGCGGATCTCCATAGCCTTGCCGCCCAGCTTCTTGCTCAGAGGCAGAACAGCGCACTTGAAGGGAGCCAAAGCCGGATGCAGGTGCATAACAACACGCACATCTTCCTTACCTTTTGCGTCCACCATGTGCTCCTCATCATATGCCTCGCACAGGAATGCCAGAGCAACACGGTCACAGCCCAGAGAAGGCTCGATGACGTAAGGAATATAGTGCTCATTGGTTTCGGGGTCAAAATACTCCAGGCTCTTGCCGGAAGCTTCCTGATGGCGGGTCAGGTCGTAATTGGTACGGTCAGCCACACCCCAAAGCTCGCCCCACTCAGTGAACGGGAAGGCATACTCAATGTCAGTAGTCGCACGGGAGTAGAAAGCCAACTCTGCGGGCTCGTGGTCACGCAGACGCAGGTGTTCTTCCTTGATGCCCAGACTCTTCAGCCAGTTGAAGCAATAATCCTTCCAGTATGCGAACCACTCCAGATCGGTACCGGGTTTGCAGAAGAACTCGCACTCCATCTGCTCAAACTCACGGGTACGGAAAGTAAAGTTACCCGGGGTGATTTCGTTACGGAATGCCTTACCAACCTGACACACGCCGAAGGGCAGCTTGCGGCGGGTCGTGCGCTGAATGTTGGCAAAGTTGACAAAAATGCCCTGTGCGGTTTCGGGGCGCAGGTAGCAAGTAGAGCTGCTGTCCTCAGTAACGCCGATTGCCGTCTTGAACATCAGATTAAACTTACGGATGGGGGTAAAGTCGTGCTTGCCGCAGATGGGGCAGACAACGTCTTCATGCTCTGCGATAAAAGCGTCCATCTCGTCAAAGCTCATCGCATCCACATTCACGTCAGGGTGTACGTCGCCGATCAGCTTGTCGGCACGGTGACGGCTCTTGCAGGCTTTGCAGTCCAGCAGAGGATCACTAAAGCTAGCCACATGACCGGTGGTTTTCCAGGTTTCCGGGTTCATCAGAATAGCTGCATCCAGACCCACGTTGTAGGGGCTTTCCTGTACAAATTTCTTCAGCCATGCTTTCTTCACGTTGTTTTTGAATTCAACGCCCAGGGGGCCGTAGTCCCAGCTGTTGGCCAGACCGCCGTAAATCTCAGAACCAGGGAATACATAGCCGCGGTTCTTGCACAGATTGACGATCATATCGAGGGTCTTTTCACGATGTTCCATAATAATGCTTTCTCCTTTTTTCGTGCGCGGCTGGCTGCCGCACCGTGTTGAAAACTGTCGGATTTTCACCCGGCACAATCTGCCCCTTACATATATGATAAAACAAAGGCATACGAAAAGTTTAGCCCACTGGGGTGCTTTTGTCAACGATTCCGGTATAATCCACAGGATTTTCCCGGTGTACCTTTCGTCACTTTGCTTGTGCAAAACAAAAAAGGCATCGATCTTTCGATCGATGCCTTTGGTGCGGATGAGAGGACTTGAACCTCCACAACCTCGCGGCCATTAGAACCTGAATCTAACGCGTCTGCCAATTCCGCCACATCCGCTTATTCACTTTGCCACCACTCTTGCGGCGACGATGTTTATTATACTCACATACTCAGCTTTTGTCAACCATTTTTTTATTTTTTCTGATTTCCTTTTTTCATCTCCTTACTTTTATTCGCACATACGTCAAATAGACAATCTCTTCATGTGCACCTCCTTCGCTTTCTTGCTCCAATTTCAGCCTGTCCACTTTTCTCTTCAGTTCCTTTTCTCTTGGTCCATTTGTCAACCGTCCGTAAACGTGCTATACTATGCTAGGTTTATCCCTGTCAGGCTTGCCCTGCAGTTTATTCTATTAGAAAGGAACAATTTACTATGAGCGAATGCAATCATGACTGCAGTAGCTGCAGTCAGAGCTGCTCTGAGCGTAAGCAGAGCCTGCGCAAGGCAGCAAACCCCAACAGCAGCATCAAAAAAGTAATCGGCGTCGTTTCCGGTAAAGGCGGTGTCGGCAAGAGCATGACCAGCGTTATGATGGCTGTGGAAATGCGTCGTCGCGGCTACAATACCGGTGTGCTGGATGCTGATATCACCGGCCCGTCCGTCCCCAAACTGCTGGGCGTACACGGCCGTGCTACCGCCGATGACAAAGGCTGCTGGCCTTTGAAGAGCCGCTCCGGCATTGATGTCATGAGCATCAACCTGCTGGTCGAAAACGAGGAGGATCCCGTTGTATGGCGTGGTCCCGTGATTGCCGGTGCCGTTGAGCAGTTCTGGACCGACGTTGTCTGGAAGGACGTAGACTTCTTGTTTGTGGATATGCCTCCGGGAACTGGTGATGTGCCCCTGACCGTATTCCAGAGCCTACCCGTTGATGGCATTATTGTGGTCACCAGCCCTCAGGAACTGGTTAGCATGATCGTAGCCAAGGCTGTGAACATGGCTAAGATGATGAACATCCCCATGCTAGGCATCGTCGAGAACATGAGCTATGTTGTCTGCCCGGATTGTGGTAAGCACATCAATATCTTTGGCGAGAGCCACATCGATGAAGTTGCTGCCAAGCACGATTTGTCCGTGCTGGCAAAGATGCCCATCGATCCCAAGCTGGCTGAACTGGCTGACGCCGGTATGGTCGAGACTTATGCAGCGTCTCCTCTGGCTGGCGCTGCTGATGCAGTCGAAAAGCTGCTGAAGTAATCTTTTGTCCTGTCCCGATTTTCGGGGCAGGACTTTTTTATTGCTTTTGGCAATGATAACTAGATTTTTTACTTTCCTATTGTAAGCCGGCAGAAAGAAACGTATAATATTTTTAATCGCTTAGCCGCTATATCGGCGGTCAGCATTCCAACACAGGAAGGGAAGGTAATTACCTATGATTAAAAATGCATATTTGAATCGGGTGTACGAGGATCTGGCAGTCCGCAATGCACATGAACCCGAATATTTGCAGGCTGTGCGTGAAGTTCTGGAAAGCATCCAGCCTCTGGTGGAAAAGCACCCTGAATACGAAAAAGCTGGTCTGATTGAGCGCCTGGTTGAGCCAGAACGCATTATCACATTCCGTGTGCCTTGGGTAGATGACAACGGCAATGTTCATGTAAACCGTGGTTATCGCGTTCAGTTCAACAGTGCCATTGGTCCTTACAAGGGCGGTCTGCGCTTTCATCCCTCTGTCAACCAGAGCATCCTGAAGTTTTTGGGCTTTGAGCAGATTTTCAAAAACAGCCTGACTACCCTACCCATGGGCGGCGGCAAGGGTGGTTCTGACTTTGACCCTAAGGGCAAGAGCGACATGGAAGTCATGCGTTTCTGCCAAAGCTTTATGACAGAGCTGTCCCGCCACATCGGTCAGTTTGTCGACTGTCCTGCTGGTGACATTGGCGTTGGCGCACGCGAAGTCGGCTATATGTTCGGCCAGTACCGCCGTCTGACCAACAGCTTCCAGGGCGGCATGATGACCGGCAAGGGTCTAACCTACGGCGGCAGTCTGGCTCGCAAGCAGGCAACCGGTTACGGTCTGTGCTACTTTACTGCCGAAGCGCTGAAGTGTATGCGCAACGACAGCTTCGCCGGCAAGAAGATCGTCATTTCCGGCAGTGGAAACGTAGCAATTTATGCCGCAGAAAAGGCAACCCAGTTAGGCGGCACTGTTATCACCATGAGCGACTCTTCTGGCTATGTGTATGACCCCAACGGCATCGACCTGGATTATATTAAGGATCTGAAGGAAGTTCGTCGCGGTCGCATCAGTGAGTACACCCAGAGCCATCCGAATGCAACTTATGTGCCAGATTGCAGCAAGGTCTGGGAGACTCCTTGCGACATTGCCCTGCCTTGCGCTACCCAGAACGAAATTGATGCCGACGGCGCGCTTGCTCTGGTCAAGGGCGGCTGCACTGTTGTGTGCGAGGGTGCAAATATGCCCAGCACCGCAGAAGCAATCTCTATCTATCTGGAAAATGGTATTCTGTACGGACCCGCTAAGGCTGCTAACGCAGGCGGTGTAGCTACTTCTGGCTTGGAAATGAGCCAAAACTCCGAGCGCCTAAGCTGGACTTTTGAAGAAGTCGACAGCAAACTGCAAGAGATTATGAATGGCATCTTCCATGCAAGCTATGATGCCAGCGTAGAGGCAGGCTCTACCGGCAACCTGATGGTCGGCGCAAACTGCGCAGGTTTCCTAAAAGTTGCTGAAGCTATGATGGCACAGGGCATCTGCTACTGATCTGCCACAAATAAAAAAGAGTGTGTCCGAATGGACACACTCTTTTTATTTTCTGTACTGTTCTCAACAACAGTTTTTTACTGTTGTGCTTCTGGGGTTGGCTGCGGTGTGGCTTGCATCATTGCAATTTGCTCTTCATTCTTCACATCCTGATGCGGTTCCGCTGCGATATAAACAATTACTTCGCTACCCGGTGCAACTTCTTCACTGGCAGCAGGGTCCGTCTTGATAACACAACCTGTAACGTAACTGCCGTCATTCGCCTGCATCACACAGCGCGCCGTCAAACCTTGTTTTTGCAGTTCCGCAACAGCACTTTCCTGTGTAAAGCCCACCACATTATGCAGCACCACATTCTCCGGACCCTTGCTGACGTAAAGCGTAATCATACGGGCACTATTTTCCGTGATTGTAGTATTGGCTTCCGGGTTTTGGCGAATAATTGTGCCGGCAGGCACATCTTCGCTGTATTCTTCCTGCAAAGAGAACCGGAAATGTCCTGTATACTGCCCGCTGGACTGAATCTGCGACCAAGTCATACCCACAAAATCCGGCACATATTCTTTCTTTGCCGGGGTCGCCGTCGGTTCTGGTGTTGCGGTCGGAGCAGGTTCTGCTCCACCGATTTTTGTCCAGCCCCAAAAAACGAGCACTGCCAAAAAGCAGCTGAAAATGAGCACACCACTTAAGATGCCCATAAACTGATACTTATGGCGTTCCTTCTTTTTATTATCTTTCTGCACAGCTTGTGCAGCGGTAGGACTAGTCAAACTGCTCATCAGCGTGTTGACTGTCTGGATACGATTTTTCGGATTCAGCGCCAGCGCCTGTTCCAAAATCTGAGACAACCATGCCGGCAGGTTCGGGTCTAAATTTCGTGCAAGCGGATTGGTATCTGCTACACGACGCTGCACCGCAGGCAGCGGTGCCTGACCTGTCACCATGCGATAAAAGACGGCTGCCAGCGCATACGAGTCTGTATAACGCCCCTCAAACTCCGCCTTATCATACTGTTCTGGTGCCGAGTATCCCTCATACAAATGTGCATGCAGCGGGCTCCCCAATGTGCGCAAACCTAAAGTTGCGTAACCGGAAAGACGCGCTTTTCCGTTTTCCTGTACCCGAATCGTGTTGGGACTGATTCCTCGATGCAGCAATCCTGCCTGATGCATTGCCGAAACACCTTCAAATACTGGCAACAGCATACTGCGCGCTTCTGCCGGTGGAATATGTGTTCCCTTCATTTGCAGGTATTCGTTCAGCGGCATTCCCCCCGGATTTTCCAAAATCGCATAGGCAGTATTATTGGTTTCCACTACGTTCAAAACCGTTTCCAAACCGGTGCTTGGTGTGATTTTCATCAACTCTTTATACAAGTCAACAAAATCCATCCGCGTTGTTTTGTAAAGCACTTCACAGCCCGGCTTGGAGTGCAGAGCGCCGGTTTCATCGCGGTCTTCGGCTAATGTAACAGGCAAGTATTCTTTAATTGTTACACGCACCGGACCCTGCTGATCCACAGCTTGGTACAGCACACCCTCGCCGTCATTCGAAATAAACTCGCCAATGGTATAGCGATCCATCAATACCGTGCCGTATGGCAGTGTACCGTTGGGATTTTGATTGATCATTCGTCTGCCGCAGAACGGACAAATCACCGATGCGACGGGCATCGACGAAAGACATTGGGGGCAAAATTTCATTTGGGGCATTACGGGTTCTCCTTTATTTACAGGACTTACCGGCAAAATAATTATACCGGTATTGGGGGCTCATCCGTATCATTTCGAGTCTATTTTGTGTCATCAGATGCTTACATCATCCTTTTCCACACAAATCAGTATTCTCTTTTTTCACAAAAGGCAAACTCCCCCGCGGTGGCGGAGGAGCTTGTTTTCTTTGTTTTAGCGGGAGCCCTTATCGTATGGTACACCCTCCGCCTTGGGTGCACGAGACTTACGAGAAGTAAATGCCAGCACCACCAGCGAGATGATGTACGGCAGCATATTGTATACTACGCTGGGCATATTCAGTGCTACCAGTAGATCGAAGCCGGAATACACATTACCCAAAGCGCGGAAGAAGCCAAACAGCAATGCTGCCAGCGCAATCTTACCCGGCTGCCATGCACCGAAAATCATAACAGCCAGTGCCAGGAAACCAAAGCCTGCCACGCCGTTTTCAAATTTCCAGGCGTTGACGCCTGCGGTGATATACACGATACCACCCAGACCACCCAGTGCACCGGAAATCAGTACACCTGCATAGCGCATCTTGTAAACATTGATACCAACAGAATCCGCAGCCTGGGGATGCTCACCGCAAGCCATCAGGCGCAGACCAAAGCGGGTCTTGTACAACACGACCCAGGAAATCACCAGTGCGGCAACAGCCACAATCATAAACCAGTTCAGGGTGAAATCACCAATACGAATCATGAACATCTCACGAGCTGCAGTATAAGCGATTTCAGAGGAAACATCATTACCGCCGGACATTGCTGTGTTCATAGCCTTTACTGCAACGGTAGCTGCTGCGGTAGCCAGCATATTCATAGCCGTACCAGTGATTGTCTGATCCGCCTTGAAGTTGATAGCAGCCACGGCAAGCAGCAAGCTAAAAATCATACCGAATGCTGCACTCACCAGCAGGGTCGTAAGGATGATAATCGGAGCCCCCAGCGACACGGGCATAAATTTCATGCACAAAGCACCGCCCAGCGCACCAATGACCATGATACCTTCCAGACCAATGTTAATGATACCACTGCGCTCCGAGAAGCAGCCGCCCAAAGCAACCAACAGCAGAACCGAGGCGAACAAAAGGGTATATTGTATCAGAAGTGTCATTCCTTGCCGCCTCCTTCCTTAGCAGCTGCTGCCTGCGCCGCAGACAGCTTCTCATCATGCTTGCGGATCTTCTCCTGCATAAAGAACTTGAAGAAGGCCACAAATGCGCACATAAAGATAATCAGGCTGGCAATCAGGCTGGAAATCTGAGAACAGTAATACTGCAGATCCACATTGCCGCCGCCAGAAGTAATGTGCTGGATAAAGAATGCGGACAGAATCGAACCGATGGGGCTCAAGCCACCCAGGAATGCAACGGCAATACCGTTAAAGCCCATCAGCGGCACAGAAGAAATGGTGGTTTCCCACTCTTCGATACCGGTCAGGTACAGCATTGCAGCGCCCATGCCTGCCAGCGCACCGGAAATCATCATCGTCAGAATAATATTCCGATTTTCACGCATACCACAATATTTTGCTGCGTTATAGTTCAGACCGGTAGCCTTCAGCTCATAACCAAACTTGGTTTTGTTTAGAACGACCCAAACCACCAGCGCCATAACAATAGCCAGCGGGATTGCGATAGTCACGCTCTTTTCATTGCTGAACAGCTTTTCCAGGCCCATGCTGGGCAGCAGTGCGGAGGGGTTGCTGCCACGTACCTGCTTGGTGTATGGGCTGGTAGGATTCTTGACTTGCAGCAGGATCAAATTCGTCATATACAATGCGATCCAGTTCAGCATGATGCCGGAAATAACCACGTTCACATTGCAAGCCGTCTTTAATAAGCCAGACAGACCGCCCAGCAGTGCGCCTGCCGCCATAGCAATCAGGACACACAGATACCAGGGCAGATTCCATTTCAGTGCTGCATACAGGCAAGCGCAAGCACCCGCCACATACTGACCGGCTGCGCCGATATTAAACATACCGACCTTGTAAGCAAACAGTACCGAAAGCGCACACATCAGCAGCGGTGCTGTACGTACCAGAGTCTGTCCCAAATATTTCATCTGCAATTTCTGGTTAGGATACCGCCAGAAATTTTGTACCACAGCTTTGATCGCTTCCGCTGCACCACTGGGTTCGATCATCAGCAAAACCAAATAGCCGATAAACAAGCCGCCCAGAATGCAGAGCAGCGATGCCAGCAGTGTCTGAAAACCATCCTTACGGAGCAGCTTCAGCGTTTGTTTTTCTTTGTTCACTGCTGTGCCTCCTTTCTCTTTGCGCCTGCCATATACAGACCCAACTCTTCTACCGTAGTCGTCTTGGGATCCAGTTCGCCTACGATCTCGCCTTCGTACATAACTAAGATACGGTCAGCCAGACTCATCACTTCATCCAGCTCCAAACTCACCAGCAGAACCGCTTTGCCAGCGTCACGCTCTGCCACGATCTGTCGATGAATATACTCGATTGCACCTACGTCCAGACCACGGGTCGGCTGCACAGCAATCAGCAGCTTCGGATCACGGTCAATTTCGCGTGCGATAATCGCCTTCTGCTGGTTACCACCAGACATACTGCGTGCCATAGTAACCGGGCCCTGACCGCTGCGCACATCATACTGCTCGATCAAACGCTGTGCATAAGCACGGATATTGTTTCGACGCAGGAACCCGAACTTGGTAAAGCGCGGTTCAAAATAATTTTGCAGAATCAGGTTATCTTCCAGCGAATAATCCAGCACCATACCGTGCTTATGACGATCCTCCGGAATATGGCTCATACCCATAATAGAACGCTGACGAATCGGCGTGTGGGTAACATCCTTACCGCACAGGGAAACCGTACCAGAAACCGGCTTTTCCAGGCCGGAAATGCCATAAACCAGCTCGGTCTGTCCGTTGCCGTCGATACCGGCAATACATACAATTTCACCGGCACGCACCTGGAAGCTGACATTCTTGACCGCATTGTTCTTATGCACCTTAGATGCAACCGTCAGCTTATCGACCTCCAGAACAGGCATTTCCGGCTTTGCGTCTTCTTTATGCACCACGAAATCAACATCACGACCAACCATCATGCGGCTCAGTTCCGCAGGAGTGGTATCTGCAATATTTACCGTTCCGATATACTTACCCTTGCGCAAAACCGAGCAGCGATCTGCAACCTGCATGATTTCATTCAGCTTATGAGAAATGAACAGGATCGATTTGCCCTCAGCTGCCAGATTTTTCATAATCTGCAGCAGTTCCTGAATTTCCTGTGGAGTCAGCACAGCAGTTGGTTCGTCAAAAATCAGGATTTCATTGTCGCGATACAGCATCTTCAAAATTTCTGTACGTTGCTGCATACCCACAGAGATATCCTCGATCAATGCATCCGGATTGACACTCAGGCCATACTTCTCCGAAAGTTCCATGACCTTTTTACGAGCCTGATCTTTTTTCAGAAAACCGTTTTTGCAAGGCTCCACACCCAAAATGATGTTTTCCAGAACTGAAAAACATTCCACCAGCTTAAAGTGCTGATGCACCATACCGATCCCCAATGCATTTGCATCATTGGGGTCCCTGATTACAACTTTCTCGCCATCTTTTCGGATTTCGCCTTCTTCCGGCGTATACAGACCGAACAGGACACTCATCAGCGTGGATTTTCCGGCACCATTCTCCCCCAGCAGCGCGTGGATCTCGCCTTTTTTCAGTTGGATCGTGATGTCATCGTTTGCCACAATACCCGGAAAACGCTTGGTGATGTGCAGCATCTCCACTGCGTAATTTTCCAAAATACGTACCTCCTTTTTTCACGCCCGGAGCAAAGCCGCCAGTGCCGTTGGGAGGCCTAACCGCACCGCCCTGCCGGGACATTTCAATTAGTTTTAGTATATCACAAACTGCGTATGTTTTCAAAAGAAACATGCCGCTTTTTCGGCAGTTGTCTACAATTTCCACACAAAAAAGGGAGCACGCATCCTGCGTGCCCCCTTATATCCTTTGGAGATAATCTAATTACTTGATGTTGCCTTCGTAATCAACCTTAACTGCAGTAACTGTGGGCTCCGTAGTAACGTCGTTGGAAACCTTAACTTCGCCGTCAAACATCTTCTTGACCAGTGCCTTGTAGTCCTCAGCAGTGAACTTGCCGTCCTCATACTGAGTGCTGTCAGCCAGCTGGACATAGTTTGCAGCCGGATCATCGCCATTGACCAGACCCAGGTTAGCAATCTTGCCAACGTACTTGTCCCAGTTGCCGTTGATGATAACGTCAACCAGCGTATCGATAGTAGTGGGAGCCAGACCCTTCATAGCAGAAGTAACGGTCATATCTGCCCACTTTGCAGCGTCGCCATCCTCACCGGCTGCGTAGTTAGCGATAACAGCAGCCTGGTCAACGTCAACACCGATCAGCTTTGCACCTGCAACTTCCTTAGCTGCGTCAACAGCAGAAGTGTAGATACCGCCGCCGCAAGCGAAGACAACTTCGGTACCTGCATTGTACCAGGTGCTCATACGAGCGGTGATGTCAGCATCGCCGTGGAACTGATTGCCGTAAACGAACTTGATTTCAGGCGCATTGCCCAGCTCAACAGCTGCAGCATCAGCGCCCTGCACAAAGCCGTAGCCGTAACGCTGAACAGCAGGCACAGGCATGCCACCCAGGAAGCCCAGCTTGGTGTAGCCCAACTTAACAGCTGCATAGCCAGCCATATAGCCGCACAGCTCTTCCTGATAGATTGCGCAGTAGACATTGTCCATGCTGACGTAATCTTCCAGCTTCCAGTTATCCGGGTTGAAGTCATATTCCTGGCCAGCGGCTGCAACACCCTCGCTCAGCAGATCACCCAGGCCCACGTCCAGAGCGATGAACTTAACTTCAGGGTACTCAGAAGCAACCGTAACGATAGTGCCTGCGAATGCATAGCCGGGCATAACAATTACGTTGTAGCCTTCAGCGATAGCCAGCTCGACCTGCTGTGCGCGGCCAGCGGTATCGTTGGTAGTGGGCTTGTAGTACTTAACATCAACGTTATTTTCCTTACCGAACTTGATGCAAGCTTCCCAAGTGGTCTGGTTGAAGGACTGGTCAGTGATATCGCCGTAGTCGGTAACCATTGCAACCTTGTAATCGCCGGTGTTTTCACCATTGGATGCGCCAGACTGGCCATTGTTGCTGTCATCACCACCGCAAGCGGTCAGTGCAGCAGCCAGGGTCATAGTGCCGGTAGCCAGCAGGAAGGAACGACGAGAAATCTTCTTCATAATCGATAACTCCTTTTATCTATTATTTTTATTTACGGGTCGGATCTCAAATAATTCGACCAAAGGCTTTCTGAAATACGCAGTTTGCGTTTTGCCCGCTGACAGTATATCGCACGGGCAATCGTTGCGCAAGCCGATAGGCGGCTACAAATAGTTACAGATTTTCTTACAGGATGTTTGCGCCGCCAAAGCCATACGGCAAAAGCTCGCCCAAAGACATCTCGATATAATCATTTTCGTTCTTTGCCATAATGACATTCAAATCCGGGCCGCAGAACTCATACAGTGCCTGACGACACACACCGCAAGGTGCTGTAACCAAAGTATTCACCTCGCCCTGTTTTGCACCAACAAGAGCAATATCTGTGAATTTGGTTACACCTTCACTGACTGCTTTGAACAATGCCGTACGCTCTGCGCAGTTGGTCGGCGTATATGCGGCATTTTCAATATTACATCCCGTATATACGACACCATTTTCTCCTAAAAGAGCAGCTCCAACCATAAAATGGCTGTACGGCGCCACTGCGTTTTCCCGTGCGGCAAATGCCTGTCGAATCAAATCCAATTTTTGCTCCGGTGTCAGGTGCGTCATGATTATTCCTCCACAGAACCTAGTGCTACCTTCATCATCTGGGTAAAGCTGGTCTGGCGCTGTTCCGGGGTGGTGATTTCCGTCGTGACAAAACTATCCGAAATTGTCACCAGGCAGGCTGCATTCTTGCCCAGCACAGCTGCATTGGCAAACAGCGCAAAACTTTCCATCTCTACTGCTACGCAGCCCTGCTCATCACGCAGCTTCTCCCAGTAATTGGGGTGCTGGTTGCCATCATCCTGGCGATAGAACACATCGGAAGAATGGATATTTCCTTCGATCAGTTCAATGCCCTGACGCTGTGCAGAAGCGCGCAGACGTGCATTCAGTTCCGTACTGGGCATGGTGATATGCTCGGCATAGCCGGACTGCACCGCCGCATAGTTAGACTCGGAAACCGCACCGGCAGCCAGAACTACATCAAACAGCTTTGCCTTTTCAGTATAGCTGCCAGCAGAGCCGATGCGAATGATATTTTCTACATCGTAGAACTTGTACAGCTCATAGGAGTAAATACCAATGGAGGGCATACCCATGCCACTGCCCATCACGCTCACCGGCTTACCATGGTATGTGCCAGTATAGCCCAGCATACCGCGTACGTCCGTTACCAGACGAGCGTCCTCCAAAAAAGTTTCAGCAATAAACTTTGCGCGTAGTGGATCACCTGGCATCAAAACGGTCTTTGCAAAATCGCCCTGTGCGGCGCAGATATGAGGGGTAGACATAAAACATCTCTCCTTTATTGTGATATAATTTGTTCCTATAGTAAGTTAGTAGGACTTTTCTGTTTTTATTGTAATACAAAATCCCCTGCACGACAAGGTGCAGGGGATGAATTGACATTTTATTTACCGTGGAACACATTCTGCGGAGGAATAATTCCGCTGCTGTTTCGAATTTCAAAATGCAGATGCGGTCCTGTTGTGCGTCCCGTCATACCGATATTGGCAATATGCTGTCCCTGGCTGACCGACTGACCAGCGCTTACATACAAAGCACTACAGTGTGCATAGACCGTCTTCATGCCATTACCATGATCAATAATTATAGACAGGCCATAGCTGTTACCTGCGCCTGCACGGTTCATACCAGCCTTAACAACCACACCGGAATCTGCCGCATAAATAGGCGTACCTACAGGTCCGTTGATATCAACACCGCGGTGTCTGCCCGTTGCCCAACGTGCACAATAGCGATAATTCGGCACAGGCCACATCATCGTACCATTGCCTACCTTACCAATCGAACCCGACTTCAGGCGTGTGCCCTTGACCACTTCCTTGGTAACGGGTTCGCGCAAAATTTCCGTAGACAGAATTTCCGTATGCAGGATGTTACCATTTGCATCATATGTCTGCATTGCAGTGATTTTCTGTTCGCCGTTTTGCCCTTCCACCAAGGTTTTCACGGTACCGAAATCGTAATTTTCTGAGGTAGACGTAGTGGTTGAGAACGGGATTTCTTCCTTGTAGGAAATCTTCTTATTCACGCGAATTTCCAGCACAGTTTCCTGTTTCTGTACAATCAGCTGATCGCCAGGAAACAGCTTGCTATCCTGTTTCAAGCCGGGGTTCAGCTCATACAGCTCTGCCTGTGTCAAACCATTTTTGGATGCAATCAGGCTGATACTATCGCCGGGTACCAGTGTATATAGCTCCTGCTTGACCTCATCCGAGCTGAGGTAGTTCATTACTTCATTCACGTCCGAAAAACTATCGTTAAAGTAAATACCATCTTCCAGCTCTACTTCGTGATTGAAGCTTACGGTCACACCCTCTTCTCCGGTTTCGTATGGAGCTTTCATCTGCTGGATATGATCTTTCAGTGTTGTGCCGTCCGTGGTAACGCGGCGCAATTCACCATCAATGTACAGCGCTGTGCCTTCCTGGATTTCATCCTCCGAGGTTTGCAGGATCGCATCCGCCATGGCAGTTTCGTTCAGCAACTCCTGCTGATCATTTACTGCTGCTACGGTATAACTTGGGGTAATATCCCAACTGGTCTGATTGGTTGCCGCATAATTGATTCGCTCATTCACCGAATCTTTTGCGGATTCAAAAACTTTTTCGCTGGCTACAAAGCCCACGTCTTGCCCCTTAACCTGAACAGCCAACACATAATCCTGTGCCAGCTGGTTTTCTACAAATCCCCAGCAAAAAAACGCTACCACTACCGGTATCACATACGCCATGGTGCGCGGCACCAGATTACCATACAGCTTAACGCCGTTGCGCAGGTTTGCAAAAACCTGCTTGCATGCATGGCGAATGCCGTATGTCTTCGCAACCCAAACGGCGTTGCGTGCAATGCGCCAAATACCGCGCACAAACACCACCGGTGCGGACAAGATTTCTTCCCACAGGAAGTACCCCATCCGGCGCAGACCTCTTTTTATTCGGTGTGCCAAATGCGCACTTCCGTGAACCAGTTGGTGCGCAGCAAATCGAATGCTGCGACCGGTACGAACGACCAAATATTCAGCCTGGAAGCCCATATCGTACAACATATGGCCGATACGATGATAAATTGGTCGTGCACGCAGCCAGCGAACCGACGCATTTGCGCCAGCCTGGCGTTTCTTATGAAGTTTATGTTTTCCTATAACCAGGTGACGCTGCATCGCTACTTTCAGCTCATGCAGTCTGTCGCGCCAGGTGGGCTTTTTCAGAGGTGTCATATTTTCCGACAAATCCGATCTGCCTCCTTTCCGTTTCTCCTGTTATGCGAATCAATCGCGCGTTTTTAATCGTTTCACCGTGTGCAGATTTCACAAGAATCCAGCGCACTATTTTCATATTATACTATAATCCCTACATCGGGCAAGTAAATTGCCACACATTTCCGCTAATTTTCACACCTGCAAATATTACACATATCCGGCGGAAGTGGACTTTCTACCACGATATTCTCCCATTGCAGTGGAATGGCAATGCGCACAGTATCTTCACACAAGGTGTGTTTTGGTACCATGCACTCCATTTTTCCACAATGGAGTGCATGGCGGTGAATTCTTTCTGTGCTTCCGCCATACAAATCATCTCCTGCCAACGGATGCCCCGCATGGGCAAAGTGGACCCGAATCTGGTGCGTCCTGCCTGTAATTGGGTGACACTCCGCCAGGCTGATGCCATTTTTCACCTCTACAACAGAATACTCGGTACGGCTGGGTTTCCCCGTCAGAGTAACACATCGGGTCACGATACTGCCTTCCGCGCGACCGATCGGACCATCAAACACCCCCGCACCCAAAGGCATCTCCCCTTCTGCCAGCGCAAAATATGTCTTCTGCACATGACCGGCCAAAAGGCTTGCCGCATACATATTTCGCGCCGCCAACAGCAATCCGCTGGTATTTTTATCCAAACGGTTTATCGGACGAAACACGCCGCTTTCACCATGACTTTGTGCCCATGCAGCATATGCATTGGCCAGTGTGTCCTCCGCATAATTCAGTGTGGGATGTACCGGAATGCCTGCCGGCTTTTCAATCACCAACGCAAATGCATCCTGATATACCACATTCAGTGGGATTTCCGGCTGCGGTTCAACTGCGGGCTTTTCCTCCGGCGGAAGCGCAAAGCGTACAATCTGTCCGGCTGCCAATCGCACATTGGTAAAAGAGGATCGTCCATCCACAAAAAAGCCATCTCCACGGTATTTCACCGCACGCGCTAAATCTGTGGAAACGGCGCACTGGTATAAAAACTTACGCAGTTCTATTCCATCGCACTGCGGCGGCACCGGAAATTCCAGCCACATACCAGACCCACCTTTTTGAAAGAAATCCGTAATATTATATCAAAAATTCCTGTATCTTGCAAATTCACATGGGGCATGTTATACTTGTGAGAGGAAACGAGTGGAACATTCGGCGGCGGGGCGGCTTTGACCGCTCTGAGGAAAGTCCGGGCTTCACAGGGCAACGGTAACTGCTAACGGCAGCCGAGGGTGACCTTAGGGAAAGTGCAACAGAAAACAAACCGCCGCGTTTACGCGGTAAGGCTGAAACGGCGAGGTAAGAGCTCACCAGCGGGCAGGAGACTGCTCGGCTTTGTAAACCCTACCGGAAGCAACACCTATATGGGGCACAAAGCGCGGCCCGCGCGCCTCGAAGGTGGCTAAAGCCTGCCAGCAATGGTATGGCGTAGATAGATCGTCGATCAATACAGAACCCGGCTTATGGTCCATCTCGTTTTCTTTTCTTGGATTTTGCATCTGCTATTTGGCAGATGCTTTTTTGTTGTGATAACGCAAAAAGCCTGTCGGATTGTAGACTCAATCCGACAGGCTTTTTATATGCTTATTTCAGACCGATTTGTTCAGCGTATTCCAGCAGAAGCTCTCGCTCGCAGAAAGGTGTTTTCACCCCCATGCGGTCACGGTAAGTTTCGTGTCCCTTACCAATCACAGCGATCAAATCGCCTTCCTGGGCATGATCCAATGCGTAATGCAGTGCATCCAGACGATCCGGAATTTCCACATATTCCGCATTCGGGTTACCCTTGTGTATGCCTTGACGTATATCTGCTATGATATCTTCCACCGCTTCGAAACGGTTATTGTCTTCCGTCACAATCGAGAAATCTGCCATCTTGGCACAAATTTCACCCATACCATAGCGACGCAGCTTACTGCGGTTACCACCGCAGCCAAACAGTACGACCAAACGGTGCGGCTGATAACTGCGCAGGGTTTTCAGAAGGCTCTCAGTAGACACCTCATTATGTGCGTAATCCAGTAAAACGGTAAACTTTTTGCTTACCGGCACCAACTCCACACGCCCCTGAACCGAGCACTTTGCCAGCCCCGCACAGATTGCTTCATCCGGCAGATGCAGCACTTTTCCTACACCCCATGCAGCCAGTGCATTATATACACTGAACTCACCCGGCATATTCACATCCAACTGCACGGTTTCACCTTCACCCGTTACCGGGAACGTGACGCCCAGGAAATCGCTGGAACGCATCAACCGATACGCTTCTGCCTTCCAATCCGCCGGGTTCTTGCAACCATAGGTTACCAACTTGCAGGTATGACCTTCCAACAGCGCAGGTGTGTTCTCGTCATCCACATTGACTACGCCTACATCGCAGCGACGGAACAGCTGTGCTTTCCAGCTGCGGTACTCCTCAAAGCTTGCGTGCTCGCCGGGGCCAATATGGTCGGGGGACAGATTTGTGAATACGCCTACATCGTAGTGAATTCCTGCCACGCGATCCATCATCACCCCCTGACTGGACACCTCCATTAAAGCCGTATCGCAGCCCGCATCCACAAATTCACGGAATAGCTTTTGCAGCTCATAGCTTTCGGGGGTCGTATTTGCAGTCGGACGATGCTTGCCCATATAGTATACGCCGTTGGTCCCAATCATGCCGACCTTGCGGCCCGCAGCTTCCAGCACACCCTTCAGCATATGCGTAGTCGTAGTTTTACCTTTGGTACCGGTTATACCGATCATCGTCAGCTGGCGCGCTGGCTGACCGAACAGGTTCGCACTCATCACAGCCATTGCATAGCGGCTGTTTTCCACTTTCAGCACCGTTACATCCGGCATGTCCGTCAAATCAATATCATGCTGAATCACCAGTGCGCTGACACCCTTTGCAGCGCAGTCTGCTGCATAGTCATGGCTGTCCCGCTGGGTGCCAACGATACAAACAAACAACTGCCCTGGGGCCGCTTTCCGGCTGTCATAAATAATATCGTTGATTTCCACATCTGTGCTGCCCTGTACAGTAGTGCAGGAGACGCCCTGTATCAGCTGAGAAAGTTTCATATTGCGTACACTCCATTCCGGCTGCGGGTTTCGTCGATCCTCGCAGCAGCTTCTGTGATTTTTTATTCAGGCTTGGCTGCATCCTGTGCCGACGGCTCAGCCTGCGGTTCCGGGGTTGGTTCATCTGCCGATGTATCGTCCACATTTTTATCAGGTACATCACCGGATTGTCCGTCTGTCTGTGTATCCGAAGCCGCATCGTCTGTTCCATCTGTATTTTCCGCCACGCGGTCGGTCAGCTCTGGATCACTCTGCTTAAAGGTCGGTCGAATGGAACCGTCGCTGCGAATAATACTCATATCCAAAACGCCTCGGTCCGTTTCCGTCAGGCCGTTGCCTTTTTCATTTTGCAGCAAATGCACTGCAAATTTCAACTTGTAATCCAGTTGGTTCAGCGTGCCCAGCGTCACGCGGATTCGGTCCTGATATCCGAAATAGACCTGTTCTGGGTCTGTCACATCCAAATGGGTTACCTGATCCAGAATACCGTGCTGCTCCAAAGCAGCCAGCATTTGAACCAGTGCAGTTTGTTCCGGCGGCACTACGGTCGAAAGCGCAGATTCCTCAGGCGTTTCCGCTGTATCCTGCACTTCCGGCGTGCCCAGCGACAGCGTTTGACCAACCTGCGGCACTGTCTGGACCGGGCCAATCAGCAGCGGAAGTGCAGGCTGCGTCCCCGACATTGCCATCACCTTGCATTGTCGGGACAATATGAGCCAACCCGTAGACGTCTGAATACAGAAGCTCTCCTGTGCAGGCTGTACACGCAGTACTACTGTACCTGGCATACGGCGCCGGATCTCCACATTTTCTAACAGCGGGAAATGGACGTTCAATAATTCTTCCTGCTGATTCGTTGCAAATGAGAACAAGTTATCTCCTTGCTTGACCTCCAGCGTTTGCAGGATTTCTTCTTTGGTGTATTCACCGATATCAGTTGTTACTGTACCGGAAGGGTCCTGAAACTCAAAAGCACTAACGCGGAACAGCAATGTCACCGACAGCAAAATGCCTGCCGTTACTGCCAATAACAGCAAAATCACTGCCAGTATTCGTCGACGCAAACGACGACGGCGCATCTCCGCCTGAGTAATCCGAACATGTTCTTTTTTGCGGCGAACACGCTTCTTTTTTGCGACACCTTGCGCATCGTTTGCTGCGCTTTGCCCAGCATCCTGGTCATACGCCGGTGCGTGCCCCGGTCGGCTTGCAAGGGGCGGTCTTGCTGCAGGATACCGCTGCCGCCCGGCTGCTTGCTGCGGAGCACTTCGTCGCTGTGCGGTGCGCTGCGCCTGTTTCTTTTTCATTGCTTTCTTTTTGCGTGTCGTCATAGCTCCGCCTCCTCTCTCTTTATCATCCGAACCGTATTACGGTTCCTGCACCAACTTCAGCAAACGCTGGGTAATGCGCTCCAAGCTGTCGTCCACTGCCTGTGTGCGGGCATTGTGGCCCATTTCCACCAGCTTATCCGGATTCTCCAGCAGCTTCTGCACGGTTTCAATCAGACGTGCATCCGTCAGATTTTTTTCCTCAATGACGACAGCGGCGCCTGCCTTTTCCAGCTCCAGTGCATTAAAGTACTGGTGATTCTCTGCTACGTTCGGACTGGGAATCAAGATTGCAGCACGACCTGCTGCTGCCAACTCTGCCAGCGTCAATGCACCGGCTCGACTGATAATCAAATCGGCTGCGCTAAGCAAATCCGGCATATTATCAATGTACTCCTTCACAATCAGCTTTTCGCCGACAGCGAAATTCATCTGAGTCGCCAAGCCATCGAACAGATTTACACCGTAGCGACCGGTTGCATGAATGTGCAGCACATTCTGATTCGTGTGCTGCTCCCATGCGCACAAAGCTGCTACACTTTCATTGATGCGGCGTGCGCCCAAACTGCCGCCAAAGGACAAAATCACAGGGCGGTTGCCTGCGCCCAGTTTTGCGCGGTTTTCCATACGATTTGCCGCTGCTGCCAGCACCGCAGGACGTACCGGGTTACCGACTACCATCGTTTTTTCAGGTGCTTTCAGCTTATCCACTGCACCTTCCACCGCAGCAAACACCACATCCACATCCGGAGCCAACAGCTTGTTGGTCACACCTGGGAATGCATTCTGCTCATGAATTGCCGTCTTAATGCCCATCTTTGCGGCACAGCGCACTACCGGGCCAGACACATAACCACCACAGCCAATCACCAAATCCGGCTTGATTTCCTTCATCATCTTCTTAGCCTTGGGGGCAGACTGAATCAAATTCCACATCGTGATGGCATTACGGCGAATATTCTGCAAACTGAGCTGACGCTGAAAACCAGTAATTTCAATGGAGTGGAACGGATAGCCAGCTTTGGTAACCAGCTTATTTTCCATACCACACTCACGCCCCGCAAAATGGATTTCTGCAGTCGGGTCAGCCTCTTTCAGTGCGCCAGCAATCGCCAGTGCAGGATTGATATGTCCGGCAGTGCCGCCGGCAGCAATCAGTACACGCATCTCAATTCTCCTTTGTTTCTTTTTGCTGTGCAGCTTCCTTGGCAGCTTTTCGCTGCAGCTGCGCGCGCTTGCCCTGACGGGCAATATTTATCATAACACCCATCTCTGCCAAAAGCAGCACCAAACTGGTACCGCCGGAAGAGAAAAATGGCAGACTGATTCCCGTGTTGGGCACCGTATTGGTTACAACTGCGATATTAAAGAACACCTGCCAAGTAATCTGTGCCGTAATACCCAGCGCAAGCAGTGTACCATACAAATCGGATGCATTGTATGCAATGTACAGTCCCTGGAAAATCAGACCCACAAATAACAGGATTACAACCATTGCACCCAGAAAGCCCAACTCCTCGCACAGAACACTGAAGATAAAGTCATTGGTGCATTCCGGCAGCCACAACTGCTTCTCCATGCTGTTGCCGATTCCCAGACCCGTCATACCACCGCTGCCAATAGCAAGCAAACTTTGCTGGGTTTGCCAAAGCATATCTTCAAATACCGATGTCCATCCTGCAATGCGATCCCCAGCATAGGCGGTAAGGTTATGAAACTTGTCTGGAAATAGAAGTACAAAAGTCAGCCCCGCAACGCCGAACCCTGCAATCCATAGAATTGCATTGCCTCCCAGCAGCATCATGGAACCAACAATCATAATCATCAGAACCATACCGGACAGGTGCGGTTCCAAGTACAGCAGTGCCAGTACCGGAATCAGCGGCAGCATCGGCATTACCAGACCATACCAGAAGGTATTGCGGCGCTTCCGGTAACGAATAATGATCCATGCTGCAGTCAGAATGATGACAAACTTTACAATTTCCGATACCTGAATGCTAGGCAAATAACGTAATGGCTTCTGTCTCCAGTGCAACCAACGGCGGCAACCACTGATGGGCTCGCAGGTCAACACGATACACAATAGGATCAAACTTGCAGCATACCCCCACCAAGCCCAGCGATCATACTTATGATAGTCAAACTGCGCCATGACCAGCATGATTCCAAGACCCAGTACTGCAAAAATCAGCTGACTGCGGATAAAGTGATAGCTATCGCCAAAACGTAGATATCCTGTGGTATAGCTGGCTGAAAACAGCATTAAAAGGCCAAACGCCACAATAATTAGCAGATTGACAATAAAGCCCACCGGGTAGTATTGTTTTAGCCCCAGCGGCGGAAGACTCGATTGCTTTGTGTTTCGGTATGCCATGTATTTTTCCTTTACTTAAACAGTTTGCACCTTTTTCATGCGGTAGCAGACAACACTTGCAACAGTGCCAGCACCGCAAATGTAAATGCAGCCAAACCCATCGTTCCTATAATACGAACCTGCTCCCAACCTGCCTCAGCCATTGCAGCCTGAATCGGCAGAATCTTAAACAGCGGACGTTTGCGCAGGCGGTAGCTTAGTCCCTGTAAAACATAGGCAATGCCTTCCAGCCAGTAAACCCCGCCCAGTAAGAGCAGCAAACCGCCCCAGCCCATAGAAACGGAAATCGCACCAATACTCGCTGCAATAAAGGTGCTTCCACTGCGACCCAAAAGCAGCTTTGCCGGCGGAAATCCCCACAATAAGTATGCCAGCAATGCGCCACTAAGCGCAGTTGCATACAGCGACATCTGCAAATGATTTTGCAGCGCAGCAACCGCACTGCAAACCAGACACGCAAAAAAGCCGTTCATGCTGCATACACCCACTTCACCGGCAGACATATGCGCTGTTTCCACTAGCGCTACCAACGCAAACCCCGTCAGCGGGATATACCAGCCTCCAAAATCCACATAACCAACAAACGGAACAACTGTACCGGTAGGCAACGCATCAATCAAGTGCAAAACGCCCAAAAATCCCAGTGCCAGAAATGCTTCCAGCGCAATACGCCACAGCCATGGCAGCGGGCGGTGATCCTTGCGCAGATAGCCGCGCATATCATCCCAGATGCCTACCAGTGCAAACGCAAACCCCGTCAGCACACTGGTAACCAAAACCTGACGCTGATATCCATCCATCAGCCGGGGTTCCATCACTGATAAACCCAGCCAGGCTACCGTTACAGCTGCAATCGTGCCAAAAACCACAGCAAATCCACCCATTGTAGGCGTTTCCGGCTGATTGCGGCGCAGAATCGGCTGTGCCGTCATTCGTCGCATCTGCCATTGCCGCAACATGGGCAGCATGATGTTTTCTACGGCAGCCGTTACCAAAAATCCCAACAGTGCAGCCACCATCAAAGCGTATCGTGCCATTCTATTTCCTTTCCATAAAAAGTGTGCTTATCGCTGCGGCCATTCCGCATAAAACAGCGCAAGCGCCTTTTCCAATGCCATACCACGGCTACCCTTAACTAGAATAGCATCACCTGGCTTTACATTTTCCAATAAAAGGTCCGCAATCTCACGGTAACTGGCAGTATGTACCGCCCGCAAACCAACCGCCTTTGCGGCATCCACCGTAGCTTTGCAGGCATCGCCGTAAGCAATCAGGAAATCCACCTTATTTTCTGCAGCTTGCTTGCCCAGCGTGGTGTGCGCGCTTTCGCTGATGGTTCCCAGTTCCAACATATCACCAAGCAGTGCAAATCGGCGCTTGCAGGTGTACGTCGCAAACATTTCCAGTGCAGCCTTCATGCTGTCCGGATTTGCGTTATAGCAATCTTCGATTACCGTTACCCCATCGCACTCTACCATGTGCTGACGCATACCCGTCTGGCGGAAATCGGCCAGCGCATCCGCAGCAGTTGCGGCGTCCAGGCCCAGGCGCGTAGCCACACAGTATGCAGCCAATGCATTTGCAATATTATGCTTGCCAATGGTAGGAATCCGAACAGCAAACGTACCATTTTCCGTGTCATTCAGGATAAAGAAAGTATCATTGCCTTGCTGGCGAATCTCCGATACAGTTACCTCGGCCGCTCCTTCATTCAAGCTGAACCAGACCGGCTTTACATGGACAGGCAGCTGTGCGCTGCGCAGATAAGGATCATCTCCATTCAGAACCAGTGGCGCACCGTCTGTCAAACCATCGCAGATTTCCAGTTTGGCTGCCAGAATATTCTCCCGACTGCCCAGATTTTCCATATGGGATACACCGATGCAAGTGATAATGCCCGCATCCGGTCGAGCAGCACGACTCAAACGGCTGATTTCGCCTCGATTGCTCATGCCCATTTCCACAGCGGCAAACTGCGTACTGTCTTCCACACGCAGCAGTGTATTGGGCATACCCAATTCATTATTCTGGTTCCCCTCCGTCTTAATAGTATTGCCAAAAGCGGACAACACCGCATAGCAAAACTCCTTCGTTGTGGTCTTACCCACACTACCGGTAATTCCCACTAGTTTGGGGGAAAACTGGCTGCGATAATTTGCTCCGATCGTCATCATTGCGCGGTAGCTATCTGGACAGAGAATCATTTTTTCCGCTGCCAAACCATCCACCGGATGATTGACAACCACATAGGCTGCACCCTGTTCCACTGCCCGACAGGCAAAGTCGTGTCCGTCAAACTTTGCGCCAGGGAATGCAACAAACACACATCCTGGCTGAATCTGTCGGCTATCCGTGGTAACTAGGTTAATTTTTGTATCAGACAACCAGCTTTCGGGCGCAAGGCCTGCCAGCAGAATTTTTGCAGAAATCGGCTGCATTTGCTCCATCTTCCTTTCTGGATTGCATTATTGTGAAGGTGCTTGTGAACTATCCGTAGAATCTGGTGTGTCCGGCGGTGCAGCCGCACCACCTTGTATCGTCACAACTGTACCCATTTCCACGGTTGTCCCGGCAGATACGCTTTGCTCTGTTACCACGCCGGCGGTATCGCCTTGCATCAGGTAATTCAAACCTGCGGCAGACAGCATCTGCTGGGCAAATTCTACGGAACGTCCCTTTACATCCGGCACGGTTACGCTTGCAGGCTGCGTTCCTGCAACATACAGATAAACCGTTGTACCACCGGAAACTTCTGTTTTTGCTGCCGGGTATTGATAAGTGACAAGCGCCGCCGTAGCGTCATTTTCACCTGTTACCAGACGATGTTTCAGACCTGCACGGTTCAGCTCAACCTGCGCATTGCCCCATTCCTGACCGACTAGGTTCGGCACCTTGACGGTCTTGCTCTTCAAATCGTCGCCACTGGTGGGGACACCCAGATACGGTGCGATTTCGCTGATAATATTACCCACAACCGGCGCAGCCAGAACAGAAGAATAGTCTGAACTTGCATTGTTGGGGTCATCCAGCATGATGTAAACCATGTATTCCGGATCGTCGCTGGGGAAGGTCGCACAGAAGGAAGCAACCTTTTTGTAGTCACCGTCCGAGATGCGCTTATCCATATCCAGCTGTTCACTGGTACCGGACTTGCCGCCAACGCGATATCCTGCAACGAATGCACGATGACCGCCGCCGGCATTATCGGCATCGCCGACTTCGTATTCCAGAATACTGCTCAATTTCTTACTGACACTTTCGCTCAGCACCTGACGCTTCACATGAGCATCTGTCTTCTGGATGGTATTGCCCGACATATCCGTGATTTCACTGACCATGTAAGGCTGTACCAGATAACCGCCATTGACGCAGGCAGCCATCGCCACACACATCTGCAGCGGAGTAATCTTCATAGACTGACCAAATGCAGAAGAAGCCAGCTCGACAGGACCCAACTGTTCCTTTTTGTAGTACTGCATATAGGAGGTTTCGTAGGGCAGATCGATGCCAGTGTTCTCGGTAAAACCAAATGCCTTAAAATAGTCGAAGAATTGATCTGCACTCAGTCGCTCCGCGGCCTGAATGAAGTACAGGTTACAGCTGTGCCGTAGGGCATCCCACAAATTCAGCGTACCGTGCGCTTTTCGGCTTGCACAGTGGTAAGTGCGGTCTGCGACGGTATATGCGCCCTTACAGGTAAAGCTGGTCTGGTCGGTGATTGCGCCGGAATCCAAGCCGGCAGCCGCAACAATAGTTTTGAAAACACTTCCCGGGTAGTAAAGCTCGGTAATTGCTTTATTTTTGCGCTGCATTTCACGGTAAGTACCGGTATAGTCAAAATCTTCATCCGGAATTTTATTTCCTTGGGCATCCAGCACATACTTACCGTTTTCGTCCTTTTCCCATGCCTGATAGAGCTCGGGTTCCGCTTTTACCATAGCCGCCATATACTCCGGATCATATATCATATTCGGGTCATTGGGGTCAAAATCTGGTTTTGTCGCCATAGCAAGAATTGCACCGGTATTCACATTCATGACCAAAGCCGCACCGCGGTTGGACACACTGTTTGCCTTAACTGCTTCGTTCAGGTAGCGTTCCACCACTTCCTGAACGTTGCTGTCCAGCGTGGATATTACATTATATCCATGCTGCGGTTCATATTCCACTGCCTTATCCGTGTCAATGACATTTCCGTTTGCATCCTTGACTGCTAAGCTACGACCATCCACACCCGCCAGTGCAGCATCGTAGGATTTCTCCAAACCATATGCACCGGAACCGTCTGCATTGCAAAAGCCAATGGTTGCCGCAGCAAAAGCACCATAAGGGTAATTTCGCTTATAGGTTTTTGTGATACCGATTACAATACTGATGCCTTCCTTTTTATGGGCCTCATTATAGCTCTTTACAAAGGTACGCACAGCGTCACTTACCGGCAAATCCACCTTGGATGCCAGAATACGATACTGTGTATCGATACGGGAAAACGCACCGTATACTTTTTCGTACACCTTGAGGTATTCTTCGCTGGCGGTATCCACCGCAGCACCATCCGAGCCGTCATTGGCAACCAGAATTTTAGAAATTCCCGTACTTACCTCTGTGCAGACACTTTCCACCAATACAAACTCACCCGTATCCTCGCCGGTTTCCTTGGAAAGCCCCTTACTGTTTTTGGGGTCACAGGAGATATCCCATACAATGCTGCTGGAAGCTAGCACCTTACCGGTAGCGTCATAAATCATGCCGCGTTCTGCTTCAATAGTACTGTCTTTCATCTGTTGTGCACTCGCCATCTGACGATAGTAATCGCCATTGACAATCTGAATCTGAAACAAACGATAGCTTAAGTAGGAAAATCCGCCTACAATCGCAAGGGAAGCAAGCAGCCACCCGATGTTGCGCAGCTTGGGATTGATTCTGCCATACGCATCGTTCTTTATTTTTCTCTTTTTCACTCGTTTTAGCTGGGGCATTACAATGTCCTCTCTTCTCCGTAGGGTCCGGAAATCGAAAAAGCGTGCCGCAGCACGCTTTTCGAAAATTTTTTTGTGGCGCACATAGCCTGCGATGATTTTGAGTCGGGCGCAACTTAGGGGTCAAGCGTTTCCATAACACTCAAAAGTCCCGATTGAAATAACTCTGCCAAGCGGCCTACCTGATTTTCCCCGCCTGTGATCACGCTGTCTTCTTCCAGACGCACATATGTGATCTGGCTGTCATTTACCTTCATCAATCCGAGCTGCTTTGCAATATCTTCGATACGAGACATCTCGGTACGCTTGCCCAACTCGCTGTTCAGGTAATTATATTGGCTCTTTGCATCGGTGATCTCTCGCTGTACCTGGCGGACCTGAGTATTCAGCTCTGTCAGCGTCGCCTTACTCTGCACCAGTAAAATCGTCAGAGAAATCAGAACGGCAGCCATCATCACAATCCATACGTTCATTACATTTTTTTTCATTTTACTCGGCTTTGTTTTGCCGCCTTTCTCCGCACGGAGATTCGGAACTTGGTTTTGCTGCATCGTGCCCGCCGCAGAGCGGTCTTCGAACAGTGCAAAATCATATGCATCCTGCTGCATGGTGCATCATTCTCCTTTCTCAAGTTATTTTTAAATTTTTTCCAAAACACGCAGTTTTGCGCTGCGACTGCGGCGATTCTCGGTCAGCTCATCTGCTTTTGCCTCAATGGGCTTACGGGTAATCAGCTTTGCTTTTGCCTTTCCGCCACAAATGCACACAGGCAGTTCCGGCGGGCAGGTGCAAGCCGTTGCCCAACGACGGAACTTGTTTTTCACCAGCCGATCTTCCAAACTGTGGAAGGTAATGACGCAAAGGCGCCCGCCAGGGTTCAGACAATCGAAAATACCATCTAAGCCTTCATCCAAGGCGTCCAGTTCATGGTTTACGGCAATACGCAACGCCTGAAAGGTTCTGCGGCTGGGATTCTTGTTTTTACGGCGTTCTGCCGGGGGGACTGCACTGGAGATGATATCTGCCAGCTGCATGGTGGTTATGACGGGGGTTTCTTCACGGACTTTCACGATTTTACCGGCAATCTGCCAAGCATACGGTTCCTCACCGTAATCCCGCAGGATGCGGGCAAGCTCTTCTCTGCTTTCTAAATTACACAGATCAGCAGCAGTCATACCCTCCTGGCTCATACGCATATCCAGCGGTGCATCTGCCCGGTAGGAAAAACCACGGGCAGCATCATCCAGCTGGTGGCTGGAAACGCCCAAATCCAGCAAAGCACCATCAATGCCGGGAATACCTAGCTCCTGCAATTTCTGTTTTGCATAGCGGAAATTGGTAGCAACCACCTGTGCGGGCAGACCTGCCAGCCGTGCCGTAGCCGTCTGGATTGCGTCTGGGTCCTGATCCATCGAAATCAGACGGCCTTTTTCTGGGTCCAGACGCAGCGCAATCTGCTTTGAATGTCCTGCGCCACCAGCCGTGCCGTCCATATAAATACCTTCCGGCTTGATTGCCAAGCCCGCTAGGCACTCTTCCAGCAATACGGGGACGTGCTCAAAATCTGCCGGGTCAAAGCCGGTCTGCATCTGTTTATCTTCCATAGGAAACGTCCCCTCTCATTCCTTGCTTAAATATGGAGCTCCCGCATTTTACGAATTCGCTCCTCATTGGTCACAGTGCTGTGCCGTTCGTTCCATGTATCGGTATCCCAAATCTCTGCATGATTGCGATTTCCGATAATGGTAACGCTTTTGGTCAGTCTCGCATATCTGCGCAGGCTTTCCGGCAACAGGATCCGCCCCTGCTTATCAGGCTCCACCTCAAAAGCGGTACTGAATAAATCGCCCGTAGCCTCCCAACTGTCCATCAGCTCATTGCCGCCCAGCCGTTCAGCCAATTTATCTACTTCTTCAAATGGGAGTGCAAACAAGCAGTGATCTACCCACTCCATGACAACAAAACTGCCGCCGCCCATATTTTCACGAAATTTTGCAGGAAAGTTCAATCTGCCTTTGGTGTCCATGACGAAATCATATCGGCCAAAGAACATGACCATCGCTCCTTTTTCGCAGATTTGTGTGGCACTTTCCCCTCTACGCACCACTTTGATACACTTTTACCCACCACATTGTTTTTATGATACCAAAATAGACTCTCAAATTCAATAGGAACAGGCAGGAAAACCATGAAAGAACGTACAGCTTTCACACATTTTCCGCAAGCAAAAAAAGCGCACCGTCAAAAGACGACACGCTTTTCATTTTTTCTATAAAGTTTACAGATTGCCTCAGCCTCAGCCATTCACTGCAGCCTTTGCATTCTGACGCAGATTGGTGCGCACCGTTTTGATTTGACCCGCATTGGCCAACATGGTTTCCTCGGTGGTCTTTAGCATATTTTCACAGTAATCCGTAACGGTCTGGCGCATACTGCGTGCCTCAGACTGTGCATTTGCCATAACCTCGGCTGCGCGCTGCTCGGCACGCTTTAGTACTTCCTGATCGCTGACCAGAACCGCCGCACGCTCTTCTGCCTTCTTTACGATGATGTCAGCTTCCTTCTTGGCATCTTCCAGAATCTGACCACGATCGTTTACAATATTCTTCGCCTGACGGATCTCACCAGGCAGATTCAAACGGATATCATCCAAATAGTCACGGATCTTATCCACGTCCACCACACGCTTGCCGCCGGACAGCGGGATGCTGGCCCCCTCTTCCAGAGCGTCTTCGATCGTATCCAACAATTCGTTTACATTCATTCTGCTCTCTCCTTCATGTAGCGCCATACGGCGATGGTTCCATACTGGTATCTTTTTTCCAGAGTCAGGCTGCCTACTGCGCCAGGCATATCAGCTTCCCGCTCAGTTTCACAAATTACAACGCCGCCGGGTGCCAGCACTTTTTCTGCCAGTGGCAACATTGCTGCACAGGTATCGTGGTGATAGGGCGGGTCCATCAAAATCAAATCAAACTGTTCTCGGCAAGAACCCAAATACAATCTGGCATCACCCAAACTCACACGACACCGATCGAAAACACCGCAATTCTTGCAGTTTTTCATCACGACCTGAATCGCTTCGCGGCTCTCATCCAAAAAGACACAACGGGCTGCACCGCGGCTCATTGCTTCCAGCCCCAGTTGACCGCTGCCGGCAAAGAGGTCTAACACTCGTGCGCCCGGAAGCAGAAAATGGATGCTGCTGAACATCCCCTCTTTAACACGCTCTGTAGTGGGGCGGGTCACATCTTCTCCGGGCAGGGTTTCCAACCGTTTACCGCGGAAGTCTCCTGCAATTACACGCATGGTCATTCCTCCTTTTTCCATTTACTGTCCATAATGTATAAATTAAAGCAACCTTCATTTGATTTGTCAACCCCGACGATTCATTTTTATCACGTCATCGTACTTTTTACAAAATCACAACAGAAGCAACGTTTTTTCACTGCTCCGGGTGAAAATGTGCAAAAATCATATGTGCCATTTTTGCCCCCACACCCGGCGTCTTTTGCAAAGTTTCCACATCTGCCTCTCGCACTGCTGTGACTGTACCAAAAGTGCGCATCAAAACTTTTGCCGTTGCCGGACCCACACCAGGAATCTCTGTCAGTGCAGATGTGTAGCTTTTCTTTTTCATCTGCTGCTTACGGTAGGCATTGGCGAAACGGTGCGCTTCATCCTGAATGCTGCTGACAAAAGCATAGGTGCTTCGGTTCATATTCAGGCTGATTTCCCGTCCTGTATCATCAATGATACCACGTGTACGGTGGTGATCGTCTTTTACCATACCGTACAAAGGCACATCCTCCATTGCACGACCTTTCAAAACTTCCCGCACTGCACCGACCTGACCTCGACCGCCGTCCAGCAAAATCAGATCCGGCTTCTGGGCAAACCAGTTTTCACTGGTTACACCCGCTACCGCGAACTTTTCGTATTCGTTGCAGCGACGATCTAATGTTTCTGCCATGCTGGCGTAGTCGTCCGTACCGAACACCGTCTGCATCTTAAAGCGGCGGTAACCTGCTTTATAGGGTTTTCCATCCCGAAAGGTGACCATGCCACATACGCTGGTCCCATCTCCCCAGTTTGAAATATCATAACTTTCAATATTTCTTGGTGCTTTTGACAATCCCAGCAACTGTGCCAACTCATCCAAAGTCTTTTGTTCCCGCGCATAGCGGCCACTTTCCCGTGCTAAACGCTCGACCGCGTTGGTATGTGCCATTTCCACCAGATGCGCCGCATCACCGCGCTGGGGCACATACAACTGTACGCGTGTACCACGGCGCTGTTCCAACAATCGATGCAGAGATGCTGCATCTTCCGGCAACGCATCCACTGCCACTACACGAGGCAATTTTTCATCCTCATGGTCCAGATAATACCGTGCTAAAAATTCGTTTCGTGTCTGCGCAATATCTGCTGTATCGTGGAACAGAAATTCCCGTTTATCGGTCAATCGTCCTTGACGGAATCGCAATACCGCTGCACACACGCTGTTTGGTGTACCCGCCAGTGCGCACACGTCCATTTCCACATCTGGGTCAACCACAACTTTCTGCCCAGCACTAACCTTTTCAATCGCACGAATTTGGTCTCGCAGCAAAGCGGCGTTTTCAAAATCCAACTTTTCCGATGCCGCTTCCATACGTTGGGTCAACGAACGCAAAATATCTTTCTTGCCATATTTGATCAGGTGGATTGCGCCCTGTATGGCTTCGTTATAAGCCTGCTGGCTGATTTTTCCAGTACAAACACCCATGCACTTCCCGATGTGCGCATTCAGACAAGGTCGACTTTTGCCGAAATCTTCCGGGAAATGCCGGCTGCATCGGGGTAGCAAAAAAGCATCCATTGCACTTTCCGCCATTTCCCGTGCGGCAAAAGACGAGGTATAGGGTCCGATATACTCCGCACCGTCATCCTCTTTTTGCAAAACAAAGGAAAGTCTGGGCCATGCCTCTTTTGAAATGCGGATATAGCTATATCCTTTATCGTCTTTCAGCAGGATGTTGTATTTGGGGGTATGTGCCTTGATCTGGCTTGCTTCCAACACAAGTGCTTCAAATTCGCTCTGACAGATAATGACATCGAACGTATAGGCATGACGAATCATCTGCGTGACCTTGTTGTCGTGGGGCACGCCTTCTCGAAAATACTGGCTGACACGGTTGCGCAGCCGCTTTGCTTTACCGATATAAATAATCGTATCTGCCCTATCCCGAATGATATAAACACCCGGCAGCATTGGCAGCATACAGGCTTTTTGATACAGCTCCGCTTTGGTCATGGCGCACCCTCCCGCCTTTTATGGTTCCAGCGGGCTCGACCGCTGATTGCTTCCCTCAACAGCCTGCCCCAAGATCTGACAGGCTATTCTCGGTATAAAAAAACCGCTACTCCGGCCAATGCTGGAATAGCGGTAGAAATCCATTGAAAACAGTTGATTAGCCAGCAAAGCCAGATTCAACCAGCTTGACCAGACCTTCAACAGCAGCCTGCTCGTCAGTGCCGTCCGCAATAATGCGGATGCTGGTGCCACCTACAATGCCCAGGGACAGAACGCCCAGAAGGCTCTTAGCGTTGACACGGCGCTCTTCCTTCTCAACCCAAATGCTGGACTTAAACTCATTTGCCTTCTGGATAAAGAAGGTAGCAGGACGGGCGTGCAGACCCACCTGATTTTCAACAGTAACTTCCTTCACGTACATAGCTCAGTCGCTCCTATCTGTATAATCGTGATGCGATCAACTCGAAAATCGGGGCCTAACAGCTCCCTTGCGTCTATTTTATCTCATTGGACAGCAGTTGTACAGCGTAAAATCGTTTTTTTGTCGCTTTCTCCAATCCGTCTATGAACGCCGCCAGCGCTTTGTGCATTTTTTCTAGTTATTTTTCATCTGATTGTGCGCTAACACAAAAGTTTTCCACAATCTCGTTTTTGGGGGTGGAGCGCTTACGGCCCTTGCGCTTCTTTTCCGGTATCGGAGGATGTGCTTTTTCGTATGCTTCCCACAGATCCGGTCGACGCTCTTTGGTGCGCCGTTTGCTTTGTTCCATGCGCCAGGCATCTACCTTTCCGTGATCACCGCTGAGCAGGATCGGCGGTACTGCACGGCCTTCCCAGACTTCCGGGCGGGTATACTGGGGATATTCCAACAAGCCATCCCAGAAGCTCTCATCCTCATAGCCCTTCTGTTCCGCCAAAACGCCCGGCTGCAAACGCAGCACGCTGTCCGCTACTGCTAAGGCAGCCAGCTCACCGCCGGTCAGTACAAAATCGCCCAGGCTCAACTGTTCATCCGCAAATGCATCAATGACACGTTCATCAATGCCTTCGTAATGACCACAGACAAAGGTCAGGTTGTCATACTGTGCCAGACGCTTGGCGTGTTCTTCATCAAACTTTGCACCGCCCGGCGTCATAAATATGACGTGCGGCTTGGGACGTCCCTGCTCGGTTACCTGACGCGCAATATCACGCAGGCAATCCGCAATCGGTTGGGCATACATGACCATGCCGCAACCGCCACCATAAGGATAATCGTCCGTTTGCTTTTGTTTATTCAACGTATAGTCCCGAATTTGATGGCTGTGCGTTTCAATATGGCCCCTTTTTGCTGCACGGCCAAGGATACTTTCATCCAGAACACGCTGGCACATCTCAGGGAACAAGGTGGCGATATCCACTCGCATACCCATATTATGCTTCCTCCCCTGCTTGTGGTGCATCCAGAATCACATCATCATCAAACATACCCGGAATCGGGCGAATCAGAATACGGCCTTCTTCCGGCTGCTTATCCACCAGAAATGCCGGCACACCTGGGAACATACGTTCCTCCCCGGAAGGTGTAGTTACAGTGTAAATATCCTGCGGACCAGGATGGGTCACACTTTTAACGGTGCCGTATACACGACCCGTATCTGCATCCTGCACCTCACAGCCCAATAGGTCGGAAATAAAGCATACGCCTTTTCCAAGCCGCACATCCTTTCGGTCAAAGTACAGCATACTGCCCACCAGACGACGGGCTGCATCCATGTCTTCCACCCCCTCCAGCTTGATAATCGCCATATTGTTTGGCAGCTGACGCAGGGACTGCACCCCAACCGGCTTGTCGCCTTCGGCAGTGCCATACAGGGTCTTTGCGCGCTTGAGCAGCGCAGCTTCGCCGCACCACAGCTCCATTTTCAGTTCGCCGCGCACACCGTGGGTGGTGACCAGCTTACCGGCTTCCAGATAAGCACGAATCATAAGGGGTACCTCACTTTTTTCTAATACAAAAATAAAAGACGCCCTTTGCACAGGGCAAAGGGCGTCTTGCTGTCAGTCGATCTCGACCAGGACCTTTTCTCCGACGCGCACGGATGCAGCACGCATGACCACGCGAATAGCCTTTGCGATGCGTCCCTGTTTGCCAATGACTCGGCCCATATCGTTCTCCGTCACCTTCAGGTGATAGACGATCGTACCGTCCTCGCGAGGAGCGTCCACCGTTACGGAAACAGCGTCCTTATCTTCCACGAGGCCCTTGGCCACAGCCAACAACAGTTCCTGCATGGATCTAACCTCCATTCAATTACAGAATGTTGGACTTCTTCAGCAGAACACGGACAGTGTCGGTGGGCTGAGCGCCGTTAGCGATCCACTGCTTTGCCTTGTCAGCGTCGATGTTCACAACAGAAGGCTCACGAGTGGGATCGTAGGTGCCGATCTCTTCGATGAAACGGCCATCGCGGGGGAAGCGGCTGTCAGCGACAACAACACGGTAGAAGGGAGCCTTCTTTGCGCCCATGCGGCGCAGTCTGATCTTAACTGCCATAATGAAATACCTCCAAAATAAATAGAAAAAATGTGTGGCCCCGTGGGGCTTTTTTATTGTAAAACCCTGGGGCCTCCTGGCTTTTGGGTTATTACCGAAACGAAACGGAAAGGCATTAGAACATACCCTTCATGCCGCCGAATTTACTCATGCGGCGGGCAAAGCCCTTGGGGCTCTTCTTCATCTGCTTCATCAGCTTCTGCATCATTTCAAACTGCTTCAGCAGCTGATTAACATCCTGCACGCGCGTGCCGCTGCCGGCAGCAATGCGGCGCTTGCGCTTGGGATTGATGATGGAAGGATTCTCACGCTCTGCCGGGGTCATACTCAGGATAATAGCCTCAACGCGGTCCATCATCTTTTCGTCCACCTGGCTGGGGTCAATATTTGCACCGCCGGGCATCATGTTCAGCATAGCGGATGCGCCGCCCATCTTTTTGATCTGAGCGAACTGGTCCAACATATCATTCATGTCGAACTTGTTTTCCATCATACGCTGTGCGGTCTTTTCCGCAGCAGCCATATCGGCGCTGTCCTGTGCCTTTTCAATCAGGCTCAAGACGTCGCCCATACCCAGAATGCGGCTTGCCATGCGTGCCGGATGGAATGCCTCCAAGTCGTCCAGCTTTTCGCCTACACCCTGGAACAGAATCGGCTTGCCGGTAACAGCCAAAACACTCAGTGCTGCACCACCGCGGGTATCGCCGTCGGTCTTGGTAAGGATGACACCGTCCACGCCGACCATTTCGTTAAAGGTCTTTGCTACGCCGACTGCGTCCTGACCCGCCATTGCGTCCACGACCAACAGCGTGCTGTCAACGTGTACGGCTTCTTTCAGGTCAACCAGTTCCTGCATCAGCACCTCATCGATCTGCAGGCGGCCGGCGGTATCCAGAATCACCAGATCATTGCCATAGTCGCGAGCGTGTGCCAGCGCCTTCTGGGCAATCACTGCGGGCTTTTCATTGGTACCCATGCTGAACACGGGTACTTCTACCTGCTTACCGACGACTTCCAGCTGATCGATTGCAGCGGGGCGGTAAATGTCGCAGGCGACCAACAGCGGACGACGGCCCTGCTTGCGGTAGTACTTTGCCAGCTTTGCTGCATGGGTGGTTTTACCATTACCTTGCAGACCGCAAAGCATCACAACAGTCTGCCCCTTATTCTTGATATGCAGCTGAACCTCTTCGGTGCCGCCCATCAAATTGGTTAGCTCTTCGTTGACAATCTTGATGACCTGCTGTGCAGGGGTCAGGCTCTCCATGACCTCCTGACCCATAGCGCGCTCGGATACCTTGGCACAGAAGTCCTTGGCGACTTTGAAGTTAACGTCGGCTTCCAAAAGAGCCATACGGACTTCACGCATGGCAGCCTTAACGTCCGCCTCGCTGAGCTTGCCGTGGTTTTTCAGTTTTTTGAATACACCGGCTAACCGGTCGGAAAGAGATTCGAATGCCATTTGGTCTCCTTTCTCAGTCCTCAGCTTCTTCGATGGAACGAACAATGGAAAGCAGCTGATCCAGCGTTCGGTCGAAATCGCCGGAATTGTAGCCGCCGTATTTACCAGAAATATCAAACTTCGCCTTGCGGATAATCTGTTCCATATCAATGAGCTTATCCTGTACCAGACGATAGCGGGCAGCAAAACCGACCTTTTCTTCCAGCTCCAGCAAACTGCTTTCACCGTGCTTGATGGCATCCCGAACGCCTTGGCGGGTGATACCAAAGTTTTCGCCGATTTCACTCAGCGAAAGGTCGTCGTTATAATACTGCACCATCATTTCCTGCTGTTTTTTCGTCAGTGCATTGCCATAAAAGTCCAGAAGATAACTCATTTCCAGATTTTTGGCCATTTCTCCGCACCTCTAACAGAAAACTCAGAAAATATCTTACACCGTAAAGCCATAGTGCTTTACCGTAACGCAGTATAACATTGCACTTGTGAAAAGTCAATATACTTTACAAAATATTTCACATCAGGTAGTGCTTTCTTCCTGAAAATCAAAATTTCGCCGCACTTTTCGCACAAAGAGCAGCTCCGTTTTGGTTATACAAAGCAGAGCTGCTCTTTGCCACATCTTTTTCTTACACACCCGCTGTAATCAACTGGTCACGCCAGCCAATCGTCTTGGTATGCACCAAAGGAACTTTTCCTATTTCCTTATATGCCTGATAATTGCCTGCACCAACCTGATAGCGCAGCAACGCGTCTTCCTCATTATCCACATAGCGGCGATGATAGCCCAAAATGGCACAGCCCGCCTGAATGGATTTATACGGGTCCAGCAGTTCTTCCATGGATTGAATGCCCAGCTGTCGGCGCAACAAATCAAAGCAAACATCGTTCACCTGCATCAGCCCCCAGTCTGTGGTACCGTTGCTGTTTACATGGGTCAAACCCGGCACAAAGCGACTTTCATTATAGATAATCGCCAGCACCAGTTCATAACTCACATTGTAATGCTTTGCCATCTGCCAAGTGTACTGCTTCAAGCCCGCATCCCAATCGTTATAGCGGCGAATCAAATCCGAATCGCCAATGCCCTGCATGACCGGACCATCCGTCGGCGGTGTTTCTACCGGGACTGCAGTGGGTTCCACCGTAGGCTCCGGGGTTGTGTCCGGGGTAGGCGTAGGTTCCGGGGTTGGTTCTGCTGTTGGAATTCCCCCCTCTTCATCCGGTGTAGGTTCCGGCGTAATTTCCGGTTCCGGAGTTGGCCCCAGTGTGGGAGTCGGTGTAGGTGTAGGTTCTGGCGTAGACTCCTGGGTCGGCTCTGGCGTTACTAGCGGGGGCGGCGGGGGCGGATCAAAATCAAAATCTAACTTTGCATCCTCTTCACCGAAGTAGTCTTTAGCGGTGTCATAGGTTATATCCTTAGTATCTACCTCGATACTTTCATTCAAAATATTCAGCTTTTCCTGTGTGATGCCCAGTTCCAGCAAAAGCGCTTGAATCTCCTCATCCGACAACGGCTTCAGCGTTGCACTTGGCTCCTGGGAGGATTCCGATTCCTCCGGTGTTGCTGTTGGCTTGGAGATTACTGGTTTATAAGTTGCCGTAGGGCAGGGTGTCGCTGCCGCAAAAGCACTGTATGTGGGGCGATGATTCCATGCAGTGCCAATGCCAATTATGACGACACCAACTGCCAGCACTGCCGATACAATTTGAAGCAGACGCATCCACAGGCTTACCTTGGGCGGTCTTACATCCCATACAGGCCCTGTTTTTCGTTCTACATTATTTTCTTTTTCGTTCGGGTCCATATCCGGTTTCCTCATCCTGCGTTGCGCCTTATGCTTTCATCTCTGGATTGTATCAGAATTTAGTTTTGTTTTCCACATCTCATCCATAAACTGTGCAAAACTTTTTCATCAAAGAATCAATCAATCCTTTTAGCGAAAGTACTCACAACAGCACAATTTCTCTTCCCAGTACGGCCCGCTGACTTTACTCCTGCTTCGGATGCACTGCATATTCCATGGCGATTTGCCTTTCTGTACAAAAGAAAAAAGGCACCGAAAGGGTGCCTTTTTTGTAAGAAGTTGCCCAGGCAGGAGTTGAACCTACGATGGGGGAGTCAAAGTCCCCTGCCTTACCGCTTGGCTACTGGGCATCATATTCATTTTTATGATTCTTATGAAGTATACTCTATTTTCACTGTTCCGTCAAGTGGGACCGAACCATAAAATATACATTTGCCCTATAAGCGCACCATTTTTGTTTGAGTTCAAAAAATTCCCATCAAAATGCATCCGACAGTATTGATTGCTGCATTTGCGCAAAAGTGCAGCATCCAGGATGCCCAGATGCTTTCGCTGCGCCAGTCCAGCGCATTAAATAGACATCCGCCCACAAATAAGCCCAACAAAGCCAGTGCAAACAAAACCGGACTAAACCAGCCCACCGTCATACCCACATGGTATAGTGCAAAGGCAAGTGCACTGATACAGCATGCCACACCGGTTTTCAGATAACGCCGCAATGTCAAAAATGCAAATCCACGAAAGAACAATTCTTCCAGCAGCGAATTGACAATCGCGATATATGTACCCACATACAAAAAATTTCCGGCATGGACACCCTCACCCGCAGCAAGCTGTGTTGTAATGGTGGAAAAATCATAAAAAGGCCGCAGTACAAAATACGCGCCCACAATCAAAACATATACGCCCACACCTAACAGCATTGCCTGAAACCATGCACGCTTACCGGAGCGAAAAATCAAGCACAATTCATCTGGTGCAAAACGATAGTAGCCCACCAACGGAACCAGTAAAAACAGTACCAGTTTGATGGCCGCTTTCACGGGATAAACAGGATTTAGGATCCCATCTACCAAACTCATCACCAGCGCACAAAAACAAACGATGCACAAAATACAGTTTCTACGCATTGATTTTTCCATTTCCATGTGCCCCCCTTTCCTTCATTTTCATTGTAACCGGCGGCATTTTTCCTGTCAACTTTCTCTCTTTCGCATTAAACCATCATTAAGGTATAAGTTATCAGAAAATCCGCATTTAGATTTCTTTCTTCTGTCTCCAACACAGCAAACACGCCCACACAGTTACCCCGCCCAACAGCAGCAAACCCAGCGGTGTTTGCATACACAACGCAATCCGCCCCATGCACGGCAAATGGAATTCCACCCGTCCCACTACCTGCCCAAAAGAAACCACTGCATCCGCGATTGTGTTGGCATCTCCTTTGGTAATCAATGTCTGGTTTTCCATATCCGTTCCAATCACACGGTGTGTCACCAACACATCGCTGTCTGCTAACCGATAGGTACACACATCCCCAAGGCAAAGGTTCTCCGGCTTTATATCTCTGACATATACCATACTGCCTGTCGGAATTTCCGGTGCCATACTGCCACTGATGACTGCCAGTTCCCGCAAACCAAACAGCTTTGGTAAAAATAGCATTCCGGCTGCCGCCAGCAAAATTCCTGTCAATATCACGGTTACGATCTGTCTGTTTTTTTCTGTACACATATGCGTCCTCTTTTCTCCCCACACTTTTTCCGAAAAGGATTTTATAGCTCCTTTTTCCTTTTGCCAATCTCTATGTTTTTCCACTTATTTTTAGACTCACTTTGTTTAAGATCTATCCTCTGTCATCCTTAACAAGTTGTTCCACAAATTTCGGCAATTTCCCGATTCTTCGCTATAAAAGTATGACTTTACGGTAATGAATTCTCCGAATTTTCACAATTTCTTTGTTTATTCTTAACGATTTCATCCTGTACCCTTTTCTCCTTTTCATAAACTTTTGTCATTGTGGGCTGTCCACTTTTCCGATAGAATATAAATGGCCGGTCAATCCGGTTGTTTTTGTTTTCGGAAATTCGAAAAGAAGAAAGAGAAAGGAATCAAAAAACATGGAGAAACTTTTCAAACTCAAGGAGCACGGCACCGACGTAAGAACTGAAATTTCTGCCGGCATTACCACCTTTATGACCATGGCTTACATCCTGGTCGTCAACGCTGGTATGCTGTCCGAAACTGGCAGTGTCAGCTATGGTGCAATGTACATTTCCACCGCACTTTCCGCTGTCGTTGGCACTCTGCTAATGGCTTTCCTGGCAAACCTGCCTTTGGGTCTTGCTTCCGGCATGGGCCTGAATGCATTCTTTGTCTACACGGTCTGCTTCACCTACGGCTTCACCTATGCAAACGCACTGGTGTTTGTCCTGATGGACGGCATTATCTTCATCGTTCTGTCCGTTACCGGCCTGCGCAAGGCTATTTTCGAGGCAATTCCTGACTGTGTCCGTAAAGCAATCCCCGCTGGTATCGGTCTGTTCATTGCTTTCATCGGTATGCAGAACTCCGGTCTGGTCATTCCCAGCCCCGCTACCGGCGTTACCATGGCAAGCATGAACCTGCTGGGTGACGCAACCTGGGCATCTATCATGCCTCTGTTCGTTTTCCTGTGCGGCGTAATGCTGATTGCTATCATGAGCAAGCGCAATGTGAAGGGTGCTATTATCTGGGGTATCCTGGGCAGCACTGTTCTGTACTATGTGTTTGGTTTGACCATTCCCGGCTTCTACGATGGCTTCTTCAGCTCCATGAGCCTGAACCCCATTGCTGCTTTCGGTGAGTTCTTCGACCAAGCTTTCCTGACCGTTTTCCGTGAGGGCTTTGACTTCAGCACTTACCTGGCATCTCACAGCTCCGCAAGCCTGGTTCTGAACTTCTGCACCACCGCTTTGGCTTTCTGCCTGGTTGATATGTTCGACACCATGGGCACCCTGTACGGAGCTTGCGCTCGCGGCGATATGCTGACCGAGAAGGGTGAAGTTCCCAACATGAATCAGGCTATGCTGGCTGACGCTATTGCAACCTGCACTGGTGCTGTCTGCGGCACTTCGACCGTTACCACCTTCGTTGAATCCAGCGCAGGCGTTGGCGAAGGCGGTCGTACCGGTATGACCAGTCTAGTTGTTGCTGGCTGCTTTGCAATCGCTCTGTTCCTGAGCCCTGTTGCTATGCTGGTTCCCGGCTGCGCAGCAGCTGCTGCTCTGGTTTACGTGGGTATCCTGATGATTTCCTGCGTGCGTGAAATCAACTGGACCGACCCCGCCGTATCTGTTCCTGCTTTCATGACCATGGGCATGATGGTTTACACCTACTCCATCAGCTACGGTATTGCTTTCGGTGTTCTGAGCAGCCTGCTGATCAACCTGTTCACCGGCAAGGCTAAGGATATCAAGATCGGTACTTGGGTAATCGGTGTGTTGTTCCTTGCAATGTTCCTGCTGACCCACTAATCTTCTCTTTTCGAATGATAGGCTCCCGCCTTTGGGCGGGGGCTTTTTTATGTCAAAACCGTCTCCTCTTGGCAGGTTGCCTACTTTATTCCGCAATCCAAACGCAAGCTTCGTTATTTACTTGACGTACTCCCTCTTGCTTTACTGCGCCGAATTGTTTATAATATGTGTTGCAGGGTTTCATCCCTTATCTTGTATCCGAAAACTTTTGTATATTGAGAGGAGAACGAACCTATGGGTTTGGGAAAAAAGACTGTTGACGATCAGAACTACTGTGGCAAAAAGGTACTGGTCCGCTGCGACTTCAACGTCCCCATGAAGGACGGCGTTATCACCAATGATAACCGTATCAACGCAGCACTGCCCACCATTCAGAAACTGGTGAACGACGGTGCTAAGGTCATCCTGTGCAGCCACCTGGGCAAACCCAAGAACGGCCCCGAGGCTAAATTCAGCTTGGCTCCCGTTGCTGTCCGCCTGAGCGAAAAGCTGGGCAAGACCGTTGTGTTTGCTGATGACGACGAGGTCGTAGGCGAAAACGCAAAGGCTGCTGTTGCTGCTATGAACAACGGCGATGTTGTTCTGCTGCAGAACACCCGTTTCCGTAAGGAAGAAACCAAGAACATCGACACCTTCAGCAAGGATCTGGCTTCTCTGGCAGATGCTTACGTCGACGATGCTTTCGGTTCCTCTCACCGTGCACACTGCTCCACCGCAGGTGTTACCGATTACATCAAGGATACCGCTGTCGGCTACCTGATGGAAAAGGAAATCAAGTACCTGGGCAATGCCGTGAACGATCCTGAGCGTCCCTTCACCGCTATTCTGGGCGGCGCTAAGGTTGCTGATAAGCTGAATGTTATCTCCAACCTCCTGGAGAAGGTAGACACCCTGATTATCGGCGGCGGTATGGCTTACACCTTCATCAAGGCACAGGGCTACGAAATCGGCGTCAGCCTGTGCGATGACTCCAAGCTGGACTACTGCAAGGAGATGATGGCTAAGGCAGAAGAGAAGGGCGTTAAGCTGCTGCTGCCTGTTGATGCTGTCACCATCAAGGACTTCCCCAACCCCATCGACGGTCCTGTCGAGACTGAGGTTGTGGACATCACTGCAATTCCCGCTGACCGCGAGGGCTGCGACATTGGCCCCAAGACTCGTGCACTGTTCGCTGAAGCTGTTAAGGCTTCCAAGACTGTTGTCTGGAACGGACCCATGGGCGTGTTCGAGAACCCGACCTTGGCTGCTGGTACCCTGAGCGTTGCTGAGGCTATGGCCAACTCTGGCGCAACGACCGTTATCGGCGGCGGCGACAGCGCAGCAGCTGTTCAGCAGATGGGTCTGGGCGACAAGATGACCCACATCTCCACTGGCGGCGGTGCTTCTCTGGAATACCTGGAGGGCAAGGAACTGCCCGGCATCGCAGTGATCCAGAACGCATAATTCTCACCACTGAGCCTACCAAGCGCGGCGGCATTCGCCGCCGCGCTTTTATTTTGTAAAAACGAAGGAGCATTATCATTATGGATAAGCAGAACCGCAAGGCTGTTATCGCAGGCAACTGGAAAATGAACAAGACCGCTTCTGAGGCTAAAGTTCTGATCAACGAGCTGATCCCCGCTGTGAAGAACGCAGGCTGCGACGTAGTCATCTGCACCCCCTACACCACTCTGGCAACCGCAGTGGAAATGACCAAAGGCACCAACATTAAGGTTGGCGCCGAGAACGTCCACTTCGAGAAGTCCGGCGCATTCACCGGCGAGATCAGTGCTGATATGCTGGTTGACCTGGGCGTTGAGTACGTCATCACCGGCCACAGCGAGCGCCGCCAGTACTTCGGCGAGACCGATCAGACTGTTAACAAGCGCAGCCTGGCCGCTTTGAACGCCGGCCTGAAGGTCATCATCTGTGTTGGCGAAAGCCTGCAGCAGCGTGAAGAGGGCGTTACCGAAGAGCTGGTCCGTATGCAGACCAAGATTGCTCTGCGCGATGTTACCGCTGCACAGATGGCTAATGTTATCATCGCTTACGAACCCATCTGGGCAATTGGTACCGGCAAGACCGCTACCAGTGATCAGGCTCAGGAAGTCTGCGCACAGATTCGCAAGGTACTTGGCGAGCTGTACGGCGAGGACGTTGCGAAGACTGTTACCGTCCAGTACGGTGGCAGCATGAACCCCAAGAACTGCGAAGAACTGCTGAGCAAGCCTGACGTTGACGGCGGTCTGATTGGCGGCGCTTCTCTGAAGGCTCCCGACTTTGCAGTTATCGTTGACGCTGCAACCAAGGGCTAAGATTTAAGCAAAACCCGGGCTGCGGCGCATATCACCGCAGCCCTTTTTATGCTGAAAAGGAGATTTCTTCTATGTCTAAAAAACCTGTTATGCTTTGCATTTTGGACGGTTTCGGCTGGGTCCCTGAGCAGACCTATGGCAATGCAATCGTCGCTGCCAACAAGCCCAACCTGGACAAGCTGTTTGCTACCTGCCCCTACACCACTATTGGTGCTTCTGGCATGAGCGTCGGTCTGCCTGACGGTCAGATGGGTAACAGCGAAGTCGGTCACACTAACATCGGCGCAGGCCGTATTGTATACCAGCAGCTGACCCTGATCACCAAGTCCATTCAGGACGGTGAAATGGTGAAGAACCCTGTTTTGGTCAAGAACATGAAAGCCGCTATTGACGCTGGCAAGGCAGTTCACTTCATGGGCCTGATGGGTACCGGCGGCGTCCACAGCCACCAGGATCACCTGTTCGGTCTGCTGGACATGGCTAAGGCTATGGGCGCTAAGGAAGTTTACGTCCACGCAATCACCGACGGCCGTGACACCGACCCCCATGATGGCGAGCGTTTCCTGCAGAATGTTCAGGATAAGATGGACGAAATCGGTCTGGGCAAGATTGCTACCGTTGCAGGTCGTTATTATGCTATGGATCGTGACAACAACTGGGATCGTATCGAGAAGGCTTACAGCGCATTCGTATATGGTGAAGGCGAGACTGCTCCTGACTGGCAGACTTGCATCAAATCCAGCTATGAAGCAGGCGTATCCGACGAGTTCGTTCTGCCCTGCATTACCTGTGAGGGTGGCCGTGTTCAGGCTGGCGATACCGTTGTGTTCCTGAACTTCCGTCCTGACCGTGCTCGTCAGATGACCCGCGTCTTCTGTGATGATGCTTTCACTGGTTTCGAGCGTCGCGGCGGTCGCTTGCCTGTGCAGTACGTCTGCATGGCACAGTACGACGCCACCATGCCCAACTGCGAAGTTGCATATCCCCCGGTTGACCTGAAGAATGTCATGGGCGAGTACCTGTCCAAGCTGGGCAAGACCCAGCTGCGTATTGCTGAGACTGAGAAGTACGCACATGTTACCTTCTTCTTCAACGGCGGCGTAGAAGCTCCCTACGAAGGCGAAGATCGCTGCGTCATCCCCAGCCCTAAGGTTGCTACTTACGACCTGCAGCCTGAGATGAGTGCACCTGCTGTTGCTGACGAGTGCGTCAAGCGCATCGAGAGTGATAAGTACGATGTTATCATCCTGAACTTTGCAAACTGCGATATGGTCGGCCACACCGGTGTGTTCGATGCAGCAGTCAAGGCTGTTGAAGCCGTTGACGCCGCTGTCGGCAAGGTTGTTGACGCTGTTCTGGCAAAGGGCGGTGCAGTTGTTCTGACTGCCGACCACGGCAACGCTGACAAGATGATGAACGAGGATGGCAGTGCCTTTACCGCTCACACCACCAATGTGGTTCCCTGCTTGGTTGCAGGTGCTGGTAATGTCACCCTGCGCGAAGGTGGCGTCCTGAGCGATTTGGTTCCCACTATGCTGGAAATCATGGAGATTCCTCAGCCTGCTGAGATGACTGGCAAGAGCCTGATCCAGCACTAATTTCTTTCAAATAAAAACCCCCGCTTCGGTTTTGAACTGAGGCGGGGGTTTGTTTTATCACACCTTTGCCAAAAACAGAATAGACTGGGAAAACCATTCTGAAGCAAAGGAGATTTGACACATGGCACATGGAACTCTTCGCGTGCAAACCTATGCAATGCGGCGCAGTGCGCCCATTCCTGATGTGAACATTACTGTATTGGACCAGAATCAAACCTGGCGCTTTACAACGGGATCTGAGGGAACAGCAGATGATATTCATATCAACACCCCGGACAAATGCTACTCCTTAGACCCCACCAACACCACCATCCAGCCCTATTCTGTGGTAACCATCATCGCAGAAAAGCCCGGTTATCGAACCGTTACCATTGAAGGCGCACAGATTTTCCCTGGTGAAACAACGATTGCCCCCATTGAGCTGGTTACCTCCGGTGGCGAAACCTTTCGCATTGTAGACGATCCCATTATCATCCCACCACACGGCCTTTTTACCCAAATGGGCGGTAGTGGCCCCGCCCCCATTACTGACTGTACAGCACCTTTTGTGCTGGACGAAGTGGTTGTCCCCAACAAAATCACCGTTCATCTGGGCAAACCTGCCGTCAGTGCAAAAAATGTAACCGTAAACTTTCAGGATTACATTGCCAACGTCGCCTCCAGCGAAGTATATCCCACTTGGCCAGAGCAAGCCTTACGCGCAAATATCCACGCACAAATCAGCCTTGCGCTGAACCGAATTTATACCGAGTGGTACCCCAGTAAGGGCTATACCTTTAACATTACAAACTCTACCAGCTATGACCAGTATTATGTACATGGGCGTACGGTCTTTGATGTGATGGTTAAACTCACCGCTCAAATTTTCAACACCTATGTACGCCGCATCGGTACACGAAATCCCTACTATACTGAATACTGTGACGGCAAATCTGTTACCTGCCCTGGTATGAAACAGTGGGGCACCGTCACACAAGCTAACAAGGGAAAAAATGCACTGCAGATTCTGCAATTTTATTATGGCAATAATATCGAAATCATCCGGACGAACAACATCCGCTCCATCCCACAAAGTTACCCCGGCCGACCGATTCGCCAAGGAGACCGCGGCACAGCAGTTTACACCTTGCAACGCCAGTTGAACCGCATTACAAAAGACTATCCCTTCTTTGGCAAGCTGAATGTGGACGGCATTTTCGGCGCCAGCATGACCAAAACTGTAAAGGCTTTTCAAAAACAGTTTGGTTTAAGCGCCGACGGTGTCGTTGGCCGCTCTACATGGTACAAAATCAGTTACATTTATGTGTCTGTCAAGGACTTGGCTGAGCTGACGAGCGAGGGCGAAACCGAAGACGGAACACTTTCCGGCGGCAGCTGGGAAGGTCAAGTTCTGCGGCTTGGCTCACGCGGTAAATCGGTAGAACAAGCGCAGTTCTGGCTGGATACCCTCTCTGATTTTACCCGTGAACTACCAGCTTTAACTGTAGATGGTATCTTCGGGCAGGATACCGAACGTGCGGTTCGGGCATTTCAGCGTTTGGCAAGTCTACCGGTAGATGGCATCATTGGGTCCTCCACCTGGTCTACGCTCTATAAGGCATATCAAAGCGTAGAAAGTGATATTGGCACACCAAACCAATACCCTGGCACGCCTATCCGCCGGGGTGACCGCGGCAGCAATGTAAAACTGATTCAGTTCTGGCTGAAAATCGCCCGCACTACCTATCCCGACTTAGAAAACCTTTCAGTGGATGGTATTTATGGCAGCGGCACGCAGAGTGCTGTCACCCGATTCCAACGCTACTTCCGCCTGACAGCCGATGGTATCGTTGGGCGCACTACTTGGAACAAACTGCAAGAAGTATACAACGGCATTGCAAACAACCTGCTCAGCCCCAGCCTGCGCCCAGGCGAATATCCGGGTGTACTGCGTCGCGGCAGCACCGGAACCCCCGTAAAGGAGCTGCAATATTATCTATTTGTCATGGCTGCCTATGACTCAACCATTCCTACCGTTTCGATTGATGGCATATTTGGTGCCTCTACGGAACAGTCTGTACGGGCATTTCAGAGCCGCAACAGCTTGACAGCGGATGGTATTGTTGGCCGGCAAACATGGGAATCCTTGTACCGACAGGCCTCTACCCTGCGCCTGTCTGGTGCTGTAGTTACTATCACCCGAATTGACTACCCCGGCACACCGCTGAAACTAGGTGACCAAGGTCCCAATGTACTATACTTCTCCAGCTTGATTACCCGGATTGCTTATTATTTCGATACCATTGCAAACGTAGGTCTAACCGACACTTATACGCCTCTACTGGAAGAAGCTGTAAAGAACTTTCAGGAGTTAGAAAATCTGCCTGTAACCGGCATCGCAGACGAGATCACATGGATTGCCGCCGAAGCACTCAGCCTAACATTGCTTTCCAACGCCACGCCAAATTCTATGATTTCGCCGGAGTATCAAGCGTCCTGCATCGGCAGCGCCGGATCGCGTACCCAGCAAATTCAGCGCTGGCTGGACCAGCTGGGCAATCAGATATGCAGCTATCCACACACCGAAGTGACCGGCAACTTTGTACAGGAACAGACGGAGCTGATTCAACAGCTGCAAACCGAAAACGGGCTGAATCCCACCGGCGTTGTGGACAACCAAACCTGGCGTATTCTGCGCACGAAAGCAGAGCGTTCCAATTGATAAGGAGGCACCCTGATGGCAAGACTTTTGATTTATGATCGGTTTGATAACCAAATCTACACCTACAACAACATGAGCGAAAATGACCCCATGCCATATAGTATCAATAACACATTGACCGTAAAAGAGTTCCGTGGTGTATCTGGCAGCAACACTTTATGGACCACAACGGAAGCCATGGAGGCATGGAACTTAACCCGCCGCAGCTATGGTAACGGTATTCATGTGGGTTATGCCTTCCGCCGCATCTGGGAGGGTGGCCACGGCACACGCAGCCAGCACTATGCCGGCGTATCCTTTGACGTTGGACAAGGGCAAGGCGAAACGCGGCGCCGCAAGATTCATCAGGCAGCAGAAAATACTGGTGCATGGGGCTATGTCGAGCCGCTTTCCATGACACCTACTTGGGTTCATTTTGATCGCCGCTATGGCAGGGTAGCCTGCAGCGGCACAACCAGCGGTTACCCTAAGCTATCCTATGGAAGCCGTGGATGCTATGTAATGATTTTACAAGATGCGCTATCTACACTAGGCTATCCTACCGGTAACCAAATCGACGGCAAATTTGGCAGCCGAACCGAGCGTGCCCTGATTGCATGGCAAAAATCTGTAAAGCTGACCGCTGACGGCATCTGCGGCTGCAACAGCTGGAAAAAAGTTTCTGCCGCAGTATTAGGTATGGGGCGCACCCGTACCACCATCGACTAAACAAAACACAAAAAGGTGGACGCCTTTGGGTGCCCACCTTTTTATATGACTCTTAGAAAATGCCCGGAATCCATTGTGCCAGCTTAAAACCCAGCAGCAGCGACGCTGCATTTGCACCAAACGCGTACAACCAAACTTGCCACGTTTTCGCCATCTTAGATTTGTAGGACAGCAGGTACTGATAGACAATACCTTCTACTACAAAGACAATCAGTTCCAGCCCAAAAAAGCTAAATGCAAATGCTAGACTGCCTTCCAGATAGTTGATCACATTCAACGCAATGTTCAGCCCCAGCTGGGTGACTACATTGGTCCACAGCAGAATATGCACGCTCCGCCGGGTACGCCATCCAATCAACCATGCGATTGCCAGTTCGATAGCAATGGTCAGCACCACACGGGAAACCAGTGAAATCAATTCCCAAGTGTAATCGTAACTACGCTTTACCTGTAATGCTCCCGCAGGCGTATATTGCACCGTAAAGTAAGCATCAAACGCATATCGGTTCAATTCCTCGCTGACCAAATAGGTTTGTGTGTCTTCCAGCCAAATCAATATTTTGAAGCGGCTGGGAGCACGGTAGTCCCATCGGAAATGGTGGGTTGCCCCGCACTCTTCCCAGTAGCCGCCGAATTTGCAGCCGTCAGGGTCCACATAGTCATGTAACGCCTGCCAGTTTTCCTGTTTGCCATCCTCTGGGTCGTACGCATCCCATCCGTCACCCATCCAGGGGTTTGGCGTATCTTCTCGCCTGGAAATTAAGGCAACTGCATACTGCTGCCCTTCCAGACCTTTGAATGTCAAATCTACGGTAGGTTTTGGTCCGATATCTGCCCAAGCTGGCACAGCCAGCACACAAAACAACATCAGCAGTGCCAGAAACGCCGCAAATTGTTTTTTCATCTTCATAGATTTCACATCCTTTCTAATCAACCATACGATTTCCGTAAATGAGATATTTCACTTGAAACCGCATTGTAATATCTATTCATCCGTGGATTGCCTGTGGCGGTACCATGCCCAAAAGGTTACCGGATTCCACACCCCGCATTTCTACAGCGGCCCAACCACGTACCAGCAGCATAGAAAGATTGGTTGCATCCGATAAAGAAATCCAGATTTGCGGCGCCTCCCATTCGCCTGTCATCAACAGTGCTTCCGGGGCAAGCCCTGCCAGCGGGCGTACCGCGCGCAGTGCAAACCCTGCATCAAAATAACAGGGTAGTCTTTCCTCTAACTGAAAATCAAACGCCGTTACTGCCTGCAACTGCGTTCCCGGGCTGCGCCGACGTGCAGCTGCTACAGTCTGCTCCAGCAAAAACGGCAGATGCTCTATATTGCCTACGGGCGGTGTGAGAAAGAACCCTTTTTCCCGTTTTAAACCTTCCAGTTCGCGCAGCGCAGCGGCCCATGTAATATCCGCATCCAGCGGCATTAACAGGATACCGCTATCCGGCATTTCACCAATCGGTCCTGTACCCCAAGCCTGCCCAACAGCCAGCATCCGCATAACCTCCCAATACGGGCGATAAGCTCCACTGGTACGCGCTAAAAGAAAAAAATCCTCCGCACCGATACGCCGCACGGTAGGTGGAGCAATTGTTTGTGTAGTTTGCATTGTTATCATGTTTCCATCCCTTTCTGCATACTGTCATTAGACCTATTGTATGCCGAAAGGGATGCAGATTCGCCCCCACCCTGTCGAACCGCAAAATTATTCTGTTTCCAGCATCGTGTCCAAATCCAGCACCTGCCCGATTGGCTTTGCGATACACATCGAAGCGTGGCTATCTGCCTGTGTGGGCTGCATATTGATGACCACCAATTCATCCCCACAAAAATATTGCAGCAATCCTGCTGCCGGATATACCGCCAAACTGGTTCCGCCCACAATCAAGGTATCTGCACGGCGAATGGCTCGGATGGCACCTGACATGGTTTGCTGGTCCAGCGGTTCTTCATACAAAACCACATCCGGCTTAATGATGCCGCCACACCCGCACCGCGGCACGTCAGTGCTCTTTTTGATGGCATCGCTGCCATAGAATTTCCCACATTTCGTACAGTAATTCCGATGCACCGAACCATGCAGCTCGTACACCTTACGGCTGCCCGCCATTTGATGCAAACCATCAATATTCTGAGTTATAACCGCACTCAACTTACCCGCCTGCTCCAGCGCAGCAAGACGACGATGGGCTGCGTTTGGCTTTGCGCCTTCTACCAGCATCTTCTCCCGATAAAACCGATAGAACGCCTCGGGGTTTTGTGCCCAAAAGGTATGACTCAAAATTGTTTCCGGCGGATAATCATATTTCTGGTGATATAATCCGTCCACACTGCGGAAATCCGGAATTCCACTTTCTGTAGAAACCCCGGCGCCGCCAAAAAAGACAACATGCTCACTCTTTGCTAAAATTTGTTCCAACTGCGGCAGCATACGGCAAAACCTCCTTTGCGCCTTTCCCCTTGTGCCCTGTTGTGTTATCATAGACTCAGTATAACACAAACCCGATTGATAAGGGAGGAATCCTTATGGGCAAACAGATTACCGCCGAACGGGTATGGGAAAATCTGCCCGTTCGAAAATCCGAAAGCAACAAAGGCAGCTATGGCAAAGTATTGTTAGTTGCCGGCAGCCAGCGTTATCGAGGTGCTGCTGCTTTGTGTGCAGAAGGCGCAGCCCGTACTGGTGCTGGTATTGTTACACTCGCAGCGATTCGGCCGGTATTAGATACGGTTCTGCTGCGCCTGCCGGAAATCTGCCTGCTGCCTTGCGAAACAGGCTGCGAAGGCGGCATTGATTCGGCAAATTTGGATATGATTCTCTCGCAGGCAAACCGCAGCTCTGTGTTAGCGATTGGTCCGGGTTTGAGCGTGTGTACGGAAACCAAAGCGCTGGTGCCCGCTCTGCTTACACAGAGCAAAGTACCTGTTATTCTGGACGCAGATGGATTAAATCTGGCTGCACGCCTGGACAGCCTGCCGCGTCCCCAAAAAGCACCTTTGATTCTGACCCCGCACCCCGGCGAAATGGCACGCCTGACGCGTCGTTCGGTGGATGAAATCCAGTCTAACCGGGAAAGTGTGGCCGCCGGATATGCTCGTGCCAACCATTGCATTGTGGTTTTGAAGGGCAGCCGCACGCTGGTCGCCGGACCCGAAGGCGATGTTTATGTAAATACAACGGGAAATCCCGGACTTTCGCGGGGCGGCAGCGGTGATATTTTGACTGGTATGATTGCCGCACTAATTGCACAAAAGCTGCCCCCGCTGGAGGCAGCTGTATGCGGTGTATGGCTACACGGTGCAGCAGCAGACCGTACCGCCCAACGTTTGGGACAATACGGAATGCTCCCACACGATATCTTTTCCGATTTAGGCCGTATCTTTGCTGAAAACGGCCGCTGACAGGAGGAAGCCATGCACATTTTACGCATCAACAGTATGTTCGGCACCATTGAGCTGACCCAGGAAAATGAGGCGCTTACACGCGTTTCTTTACGCAGTGGCGAATCACCGGAACTGGAAGCAATTCCCTGTCGTAAGGCACCCACAGCGCTTCTGGAAGAAGCTGAGCAGCAGTTGAACGAATACTTCTGTCATTTGCGCACAGAATTTGATTTGCCTATCGCACCAAAAGGCACTCCCTTTCAGCTGGCTGTCTGGGATCAGTTAGACCAAATCCCGTATGGAGAGACCCGCACCTATGGGGAAATTGCGGCCGCCTTGGGCAAACCAAATGCTACGCGTGCCGTTGGGGCAGCTTGCCGCCAAAATCCATTGTGGATCATTTTGCCCTGCCACCGAGTACTGGGTGCAAAGGGTCAGATGACAGGTTACACCTACGGAACCGAAGTAAAACAAGCCCTTTTAGAGCTGGAACAGGAATAATCCCACCCGAATCGTTTTCAAAAGCTTCAAATATTGTTCATGCTCCTGTGTTATTCTATCCTGTGAAAATAAACACAGGGGGATTTTATTGTTATGCGTCTTGGTACATCTGAGTTGTTTCTGATTCTGCTCGTTGTCATCATCATTTTTGGACCCAAGCAGATTCCGAAACTGATAAAGCTCTGCAAAAAAGGTGTTGCCAAAGTCCGTAAAGCTCTGGACGATGACGACGATGACGAAATGGATACTGCTACCACTTCTAAAAAATAAGTAGAACTCGCATCCTTTTGTAAGTCACCTCGCTCTGCCGGTTTTTCGCTGGCTGAGCGGGGTATTTTTTATCCATGCACAAAGATTTCTGCTTTGGGTGTCCATAATAGGATTGACTTTTCTCTTAGTAAACAGTATATTCATATCATAAACAATAACAATTCCTATTTAGTGAAGGGAGACTATTATGGATTTATCTTGTATGTATCAACTTACCTATGGTTTGTTCGTCCTGTCTGCCGCGGAAAGCAAGAAGCAGAATGGATGTATTATCAATACTGCCATGCAGGTGACCACAACCCCCAACCGCATCTCTATTACGGTAAACAAGCAGAACTACACCCACGATTTGATTCTGCACACTGGCATTTTTAACATTTCTATTCTGGACCAGACCGCACCTTTTGCTTTGTTCCAGCGTTTTGGTTTCCAGAGCGGCCGTGACGCGGATAAGCTGGCTGGTCTGGAAGTGGCACACAGCGAGAACGGTGTGTTTTACCCCACGCAGGGTGTGACTGCTGTTATTAGCGGCAAAGTTGTTCAGACAGTAGATTTGGGCACCCACACCATGTTTATTGCGGATGTGACGGATGGTTTCAAGGTAAGTGGTGCAACACCGATGACCTATGCTTACTATCACGCCAATGTAAAGCCGAAACCCCAGCCCAAAACCGATGACAAAAAGGGCTGGCGCTGCAAGATCTGCGGTTATATTTACGAGGGGGACCCGCTGCCTGCAGACTTTATCTGCCCCATCTGCAAGCATGGCGCAATCGACTTTGAGCCAATCTAATTGCTTTTTTATTCAAAACCGCATAATAAAAATACCGGCTGCTGGTGCAGCCGGTATTTTTTGTGTTTCCGTATCTATGGGGATTCCCTGGAGGAAGATGGTACCAAGTATGCGCTTCTCCTCACATACTCAATACGCGGTAGGAACTCCGGGATACGAACTTATTTACAGTGGCCACAGCCACAACTTGCACAGTCGCCTGTGCACCCGCTGCTCTTTTTGCGGGACTTACGGATGGAGCGAACTGCCAATACGACAGCAATCGCTAACACCGCAAGGACAATTACATCTCCGATCATAAAGTAGTCCTTTCTGGTATTACTTTTGGGTTGCTTCCACAGAGCTCAGGTTTGCCTTTTCATCTTTGCCCTGATAACCCTTGCGGAACAACAGATACATCAAACCGCCCAGCAGTGCAACTGCAACGATGGTCCAGATACCAAAGGTTGCCTCACCAGTAAACAAACCGCCCAACTGGAAGACAATCAGAGAAATGACGTATGCAAACACGGTCATGTAGCCAATTGCAAACCAAGTCCACTTTGCATTGTTCATCTCACGCTTGATTGCGCCGATTGCTGCAAAGCAGGGTGCGCACAGCAGCTGGAAAATCATAAAGCTGTAAGCAGTGATTGCGCCGAAGTCTGCTGCCACCATAGGCCAGATTTCATCGCCAGCCTCAGACAGCTCACCAGCATAGTGATACAACGTTGCAAAGGTGTTCACAACATTTTCTTTTGCAATCAAGCCGGTAAAGGTTGCAACGGTTGCCTTCCAAGACATCTCGCCAACCCAACCCAGCGGGATGAAAATCCAGCCGATTGCATTACCAATCGATGCCAGCAGAGAGGAGTTGTTATCAGCCACTTCCACCAGCGCACCATCTACAAATCCATAGCCCTGCAGGAACCACAGTACGATTGCGGAAAGCAGAATGATGGTACCTGCACGCTTAATAAAGGACAGGCCTCGGTCGCCGGTAGCACGCAGCACATTGCTTGCAGAAGGTGCATGGTAAGCGGGCAGCTCCATAACGAAGGGAGCCGGATCGCCAGCGAAAGCTTTGAATTTCTTCAGCATAATACCACTGATGACCACGGCTGCAATACCAATGAAGAATGCAGAGGTTGCAACCCAAGGAGAGTTACCAAAGATTGCGCCTGCGAACAAGCCGATAATGGGCATCTTTGCACTGCAGGGGATGAATCCTGTGGTCATAATGGTCATCTTGCGGTCACGGTCCTGCTCGATGGTACGAGAAGCCATGATACCGGGGACGCCACAGCCGGTAGCTACCAGCATGGGGATGAAGCTCTTACCAGACAAACCGAACCGGCGGAAAATACGGTCCATGATGAAAGCGATACGAGCCATGTAGCCCACATCTTCCAGAATGGACAGCAGCAGGAACAGCACCAGAATCTGAGGAACAAAGCCCAGAACCGCACCAACGCCTGCAATGATACCATCCATAATCAGACCGTGCAGCCAACCGGAAACACCCAGCGCAGCCAGAATGTTTTCAAAGAACGTGGGAACCCATTCGGCAAACAGAACATCATTTGCCCAGTCAGTACCGATACGACCAATGGAAATCGGCCAAGGACCCATAGCAATTGCATAAACCAAGAACATGATGGCTGCGAAGATGGGCAGTGCCAACCATCGGTTGGTTACGATACGGTCGATCTTATCCGAGGTGGACAAGCTATGCTTTGCAGCCTTCTTCTTGACAGCCTTATTTACTACGGTGCTGATGTACATATAACGCTGGTTGGTGATGATGCTTTCAGAATCATCATCCAGCTCTTTTTCGCAGTCTGCGATGTGCTCGTTCAGATGTGCTACCAAATCTGCAGGCAGCTTCAAATCTTCCAGAACCTTTTCGTCATGCTCAAACAGCTTGATTGCATACCAGCGCAGATTGCGAGCATCTACCTTGTCCGAAATGGATTCTTCGATGTGTGCCAATGCGTGTTCTACGCTGCCGGTAAACACATGGGGCAGTTCGCTGTGCACATGGCTTTTCGCCTTAGCAACGGCCTTTTCTGCAGCAGCCATACCGCCTTCATTCTTCAGTGCGCTGATTTCTACGACTTCGCAGCCCAGCTCCTTGCCCAGCTTTTGAATGTCGATTTTATCGCCATTTTTGCGCACCAAGTCAATCATATTAACTGCAACCACAACCGGGATGCCCAGTTCAATCAACTGGGTAGTTAGGTACAGATTACGCTCGATGTTCGTACCATCCACAATGTTCAGGATAACATCCGGCTTTTCATTGACCAGATAGCTGCGGGCAACCACTTCTTCCAGCGTGTAGGGGGACAGAGAGTAAATACCGGGCAGGTCCTGGATGACAACATCCTTATGCCCCTTCAGCTTGCCCTCTTTCTTTTCCACTGTAACGCCGGGCCAGTTGCCGACGTACTGATTCGATCCGGTCAAGGCATTGAACAGCGTTGTTTTACCGCAGTTCGGGTTGCCTGCCAGTGCAATTTTGATGCTCATTGAAATGCTCCTCTCAAAACATTAGCATTCGCTAACCTACGGGTAAATAGAGTAACTACCTTTACTCTACGTCGATCATCTCTGCATCTGCTTTCCGCAAAGACAACTCATAACCACGCACATTCAGTTCCATCGGGTCGCCCAGCGGAGCGATCTTTCGAACCAGAACTTCGGTGCCCTTCGTGATACCCATATCCATAATGCGACGCTTCACGGCACCTGCACCATTCAGCTTTGTGACAACAGCGGTTTCACCGACCTTAACATCTTTCAACGTTTTCATCTCACCATTCCTCCCCTCTTAAAACATAATACGATTCGCCATGCTTCGATCCAACGCAACACGGCTATCCTTCACCTGAAGAATTAAATTGCCAGCGATTTCACTGACAACTGTAACCTGACTTTCCACAACGAATCCAAGCTCAGCCAAATGCTGGCGAACGTCATCTTTCCCTGTAATTTTCTTTATGGTAACGGTGTCACCGGCTTTCGCCATCGAAATCGGTATCAACGTTATTCCTCCCCTTTTAATCGTTAGCGAGCGCTAACCATCCACTTGAAATATAGAGGTTAGTATCGACTAACCTCTGAGCATTCATATTTTACCGCTCCCCTTTTACTTTGTCAAGCACTTTTGTTATTTTTCTTCCATAGTTCTATCTTTACGCTGGAATATCGTACTTATACCAATAAAAAGATCCTGCGGAAAAATTTCCGCAGGATCTTTTTATTACAGGCTATAGAATCCCCAGCTAGGCATCCATTTCATCGAAGCTGCCCACCATTTTGGAATTGGCAACCCGGAAAGCACAGGATAGAACCAGATAAACAACACCAGCGCTGCAATCAGAATTCCAACACTCCAGCAGCGTGCCTTCTGCATTTCACCTTCATCCTCCCACTGGGAGAGCAGCATCGCAGCCGCAGCTACCAACATGGGTACACAGGGAAAGAAATGATACAAGAATGTACACCGACTGACCAGAACCCACGGCAGCAGCGACGACAGTGTCACAACAATGACAAAACCACCCTCCGGGCTGCCCTTTCCTACCAGCTGCCGATATGCCAGACGCATCCACGCAACCATGCCAACCACCATCAAAACCGGGCTGACAAAGCCTGCAATGCTGGCTGCCATGTTTTCCGGCAGATCTGAACCCACATAGTACCACACCGGGCGTGCATCCAAGAGCCAAGTATACCACTCCGATGCAAACGGATGGGTTGCTTCCAGCTGAGAATGATACCAAAGCATACTCTCCTGTGCGCCCCACCACTCTTTCAGCCCAAAACCTGGATCACGCAGGACATAAGGTAGATAGCTCAGCAGATAAATTGCCAGCGGAAGTACCACATAGAATACCACACCGCCTGCGATCGCCAACGTAACTTCCTGCTTCAGCTTTTTTTTGCCGTTCGGCTGCTCCAGCAATGCACAACCGCGCTGCCACAGCACACCAAAGTACAGGATTGCCAGACCTGCACCGGCATAAATGCCGGTCCATTTGGATGCACAGCCAAAGCCAAAGGCAACACCACCCAGTGCCATCGGTAAGAGGGAACCACCTACGCCTTTTTTCATGACACTCTGGCAATACCATAACATCATATCTGCGCCAAGTAGGATAAACAGTACCACATAGCTGTCGATGGTAGCCAGCCGGCTCTGCGAGAACCGCATAAAGTCCAGTGCCAGCAATACGGCAGCAAAACCTGCAAAATGCGGTTTCCGAGTTAGTCGGCGTACAAAATCATACAGTGCCGGAACCATCAGTACACCAAACAGCGTACCAAAGAAACGCCAGCCGAAACCGGTCATACCAAACAGCGCAATACCCATTGCAATAAAATTCTTGCCCATGGGCGGATGGGTTGTTTCGTAGACATTCATCTTGTGCAGATGTTCATAGCCGGTACGGGCATGATAGATTTCATCAAAGTAGAAGCTGTTCAGCTGGCTGATTTTTTTCGGCACCAGTGTCTGTTCATCCACCAGTGCACAGCCTTCTTCGGCTGTAACCCCAATCGGCTGACCATCTGCATCCCGAAACGACAGCTCAAAAATCTGACCATTTTTCACAGTTGCCGTATACGGACCGGATGCGTTATCCAGTACAAAACGATTCCACTTAAAGGTGCTGCTGTGGTTCAGTTCCATTTTCACCTGCTCCACACCAGCAGCATCTGTCAAGATAAATTCACCATTATTATGGTTAGAGATACCAGCATACACCCAAAGGCTCTGCGCCTGCTGTGGCACATCAATGATATACTGGAATGCATTGTCGCCGTTTGCATCCACACAGGTCTGTGGGGCGGTCAAATCACCCAGATACACAAAACTGACCACAGCGGTCACAACTGTCAAAGCTACCAGCGAAAGCGCCTCTTTTTTGGTCCAGTACGGTATCTCCTGCAAGGGCCGATGTACAGCTTTATTCGCCGCATCACTATGAACCTGTCTGCTGCTTGCCGCCACCGGCGCTTCCGGTGCGCAAAGCTTCCAAGCAAGCCGCATCAGCATCAGGCACAAAATAACTTCAGCCAGACCAATGCTGCGCAGCGTCAGGCTGTTCAGCGTGTTGGACAAGAACTCATCCTCACCGCCTACAGTACAATACACCAGCGCCATATTGAACAGGCTGACCAATGCGATACCACCACTTAATCCCAACAGCTTACGGCTGCCGAAGCGAGCCGCTGCCGCTGCCAGTAGTACCGCCGCAAAAACCAGGTAACGTTCGTGCATCCGGTGGCTCACGGTAAACACCGCTACCACATATACCGCCGCTGTTAGCAGAGGACTGAATTTACCATGTCCATATGCCTGATAGGCCCAGACAAATGTCCAAATCGTCACCAGTACCAAAAACATGGTACCCAAGGTCTGCCAACTCATCAGCGGGATGTTAAACCACCGCACCATCTGGTCCTGCGATACCCACTCGCCACCCAGAACTGCCATCAGGTTCGCTGCATTGATAGTCGCATAGGGGTAACTGGTTGTGGTGGTAAAGTACTTTTCTACCAGCCCCTGTAACACACCGGATACACCCCAGAACAGCACACCACAGCTAACCGCCGGTGCCAGTGCAGCCAATACACCGAGCGCACCGTTTTTTACACCTTGCAGCCGTTCTTTTACATCTTTACCACACAGGATCGGCAGCAAGAAGCAGATGGCAAGCGCCGGACCTGCCAGCAATGCCTGCGGCTTGATGACCAGTGCCAAACCAAAGTACAGCGTACCTGTCAGCCAGCACTTTTCTTCCAGCATGACAAAGCAGCACAGCATCAACAGCGTAAATACACCATCAATTTGTCCCCATACGCCGCTGTTGAACAGCAGTGCTGGGCAGAACATTGCAGCGGCGGCGCAGCGCAATGCCCAATCCGTGTTGGTGCGCTTGCGTGCAAAATGATAAATCACCGGACCGCAAAATGCCGTTGCCAGCGACGGCCACAGCGCGATTACCATGCGGCGCAGCGCTTGTGCCCCCTGCGGCAAAAGGTGCAGCAACCGACCTGGCAGCCACAGCATCAAGATATATCCCGGCGGATAATCACAGAAATAATCCGGGCTGTAAAAGGCGCCTGGCCCCAGACTTGCCACACGCATCGACCAGGCTTCAAAACAGCCTGCGTCGTAAGGGTAGCTCTCAGTCACAGCCGCCAGGACCATCTGGATCACAAAGGACAACGCGACCATCAGCCATAGCTTATTGCGTGCTGTCTGTTCTGCTTTTTTTGAGATATCCATTTGCGCGCTCCTTCCCCTCTTTCAGATAAAAAGCCCCGCCGGAGCAGGGCTTTTTATGATTTTCGTTGCGTATCCTGATTACAGCTTGCTCAGCTGAGGCCCCTGTGCGGTATCCTTAACCGCCCAGCCCAGCTCGGTCAGCTGTGCACGAATGGCGTCTGCTGTTGCCCAATCCTTGGCTTTCTTAGCAGCTGCGCGCTTTTCGACCAGCTCGGTCACTTCTGCCGGAACTTCGTCTTTCTTACGATTGTACATCAGGCCCAGCACACCCGTCAGCTCGTCGAACATTGCGCCGGCAGCCTCCAGGCTTGCCTTGGTAGCAACCGGGCTCATCGTGTTGATCTCCTTGACCAAATCAAAAATAGATGCCAGGGCATCGGGGGTGTTCAGGTCATCATCCATTGCTGCACGGAACTTGGTGCGTGCCTGTGCTGCCTTTTCAATCAAGGTTTCATCACTGCCAAACGCATCCTTGGTCAGCGCAAAGTCCAGATTCTCACGGCAGGTGTACAGACGATCCAAGCTGTTCTTGCAGCTCTCGATCAGCTCTACCGTGTAGTTCAGGGGCATACGATAACCTGCCGTCAGCATAAAGTAGCGAATCGGCTCATAGCCGTACAGATTTGCCACGTCACGCACAGTGAAGAAGTTGTGCAGACTCTTGGACATCTTCTGGTTGTCCACATTGATAAAACCGTTGTGCATCCAGTAACGGGCAAAGGTGCAGCCATTTGCGCACTCCGACTGTGCAATCTCATTTTCGTGGTGCGGGAATACTAAGTCCTGACCACCGCAATGCAGGTCAATGGTTTTTCCCAGATGGGTGCGGCTCATTGCGCTGCACTCGATATGCCAGCCGGGGCGACCCATGCCGTAGGGGCTTTCCCATGCGGGTTCACCGGGCTTTGCAGCCTTCCAAACCGCAAAGTCAGCGGGATCTTCCTTCAGGTCGTCATCCATCTGGCTGCGCAGAGAGCGGTTGCCGCTCTCCAGATCTTCCAGATTCAGATGGCTCAGCTTGCCGTAGCTGGGATCACTCTTTACACGGAAGTATACATCACCGTTCTTTGCAACATATGCATGACCGCTCTCAATCAGATCTGCCACAATGGACAGAATCTCATCAATGTGCTCGGTAGCACGGGGCTGCACTGTGGGCTTTTTGCAGTTCAGACCGGCAGCGTCCTTCAAATATTCTGCCTCAAAGCGCTGTGCAACTTCCTTCATGGAAGTACCTTCTTCACGGCCCTTGGCAATCAGCTTATCATCAATATCGGTGATGTTGGATACATAGATAACCTTATTGCCCAGCGATTCCAGATAACGGCGCAGGGTATCGAACACGATCAGTGGGCGTGCATTGCCAATATGGATGTAGTTGTAAACGGTAGGACCGCATACATAGATACGATACTCACCCGGCACCTGCGGGATCAGTTCTTCCTTTTTACGGGTCATGGTATTAAAGATCTGCATGATAGATTCTCCTTTTCCGACGATCACCAAAGACCGAAAATAAAAAACGCCCCGCCCGCCCCTACAGGCAGACGGAGGCGATAAAATTTCGCGGTTCCACTCCGGTTTTCTCACTCGAAACGGTCGATAACGGGACCTTGCCGCAAAGGGATACTTGGATTTCCCCCTTTGTGCTTTCGGGCGCACTTCGCCGTTTACCGATTCCAGGCAGGCTTTCAGCCGGGGACCTGCCCTCTCTGTGGATGGTTAAACGGGTACTTTACCCGATCCAAACGCATTTACAGATTTATTATACTTTGCCGCATGGGGCAAGTCAAGCCAGAGCCGCTCTGCTGCCGCTTTTTCTGTAAACTTAGGTGCTTCACTTTACTTTTCCAAAGTAAAGTGCCATAATGGCAAAGTAACATATTTGTAGAAAAATTATATGAGGGAGGAAGTTTTATGAGCAAGGTTTATATCCCCGAAGGGTATACACCCAAATTAAACCTGTACGATACACAGCGTGCCATCGGTACCATCAAGCGGCTGTTTGCAGATACACTGTGTGCTACGTTGAGCCTGCACCGTGTATCTGCACCGCTGTTTCTGGAAACAGGAACCGGTCTGAATGATGATTTGAGCGGCGTAGAACGAAAAGTCACCTTTGATGTGCGGGATACCGGCACACAGGCAGAAGTGGTACAGAGTTTGGCAAAGTGGAAACGTCAGGCATTGAAGGAATATGGCTTCCATGAGGGTAAAGGTTTGTATACCGACATGAACGCGATTCGCCGGGAAGAGGAACTGGACAATCTCCACTCTATTTATGTGGACCAGTGGGACTGGGAAAAGGTCATCTCAGAAAAAGACCGGACCGAAGCATACTTGAAACAGACGGTGCGCGCCATTGTTGCGGCTGTGTGCGCCACTGAAATGAACTTACACGCTACGTTTCCCCAGCTGGAAGGCTTGCCGCTTCACAGCCCGCATGTAACTTTTATTACCACTCAGCAGCTGGAGGACCTGTATCCGGACAAAACACCCAAAGAGCGTGAAAATGCATTTGTGCGTGCCAACTCCACCACGTTTCTGATGAAAATTGGTCAAAACCTGAAAAGCGGCAAACCCCACGACAGCCGTGCGCCGGACTACGACGACTGGGAGCTGAACGGCGATATTCTGTTCTGGAATGATACGCTGGGCTGCAGCTTTGAGCTGAGCAGCATGGGCATTCGTGTCAACCCGGAAAGTCTGGACCGTCAGCTGCACCTTTCCGGCCATGATGATCGCCGCAGTTTGCCTTTCCACAAAGCTCTGCTGGCTGGCGAATTGCCCTGTGCCATCGGCGGCGGTATTGGTCAGAGCCGACTGTGTATGCTGCTTTTGGGCAGCTGCCATATCGGCGAAGTTCAGGCAAGCATTTGGGATGCCGATACGCACAAAATTTGCGCAGAGGCTGGAATTCCTCTGCTGTAAACAAAACAAGAAAAGCGGCGCACAGTTTTGCACTGTGCGCCGCTTTCTTGTTGAAAGTTTACGGGAAACTATATGATTTACTTTGCGTTCTGGATAAAACTGCGATTATCCCACAGATACTTCAGACCTGATACTGCAGTCACGATTGCAACCAGCCAGCACAGCCCCTGGGTAATACCGCTCAGCAATGCTTCGTTGCCGGTAGAAGCAAAGCCCATTGCAAAGTAATAGAAGATAATGGTCAGCATCTGCAAAACAGTCTTGACCTTGCCCCACATATTGGCTGCAATGACCTTACCATCCTTTGCGCCGGCAGCAACCATGCGCAGACCGGACACAGAAAATTCGCGCGCCAGAATAATAGCCAGCACAATCGGGCTGCACACGCCGTCACGCATCATGTACAGGAAAGCGACCGTCGTCAGTAGCTTATCGGCCAGCGGGTCGGAAAACTTACCGAAATCGGTAACCATATTCCACTTGCGCGCCAAATAACCATCCAGAAAATCGGTAAAGCTGGCCGCAGCAAATACAACACCTGCCACCAGATAGAGTGTAGGATTAAAGCTGGCTGTGCCAAACTGAGACATCGTCGTGAATACCATAAACACCGGCACCAGCAGCATACGAACCAACGTGAGCTTATTGGGTAAATTCATTTTGCTTTCCTCCGTTTTGGATATATCATACTCCTAACTATACACGAAAGCCCACCCGTTGGCAAGTAATGCCAAACAGATGGGCTTTCGTTATCTCTTATTTTACAACTTCGCCATACAAATCATACAAATCGCTGTCCGTAATATGTACCTGATAGAAGGTACCCGGATACAGCGGCTGCTCGCTGTTGACGCATACATTGCCGTCGATTTCAGGAGCGTCTGCCTTGGTACGCAGCAGGTAGAGACCGCTTTCCTCGTCGATGCCGTCGCAGATGCACTCCAGCGTCTGACCCACACGGGCAGCCTGCTTTGCAGCCATAATACCGACCTGCACGTCCATAATGACATCGGCACGCTTCTGCTTTACTTCTTCATCGACCTGATTCTCCATGCGGGCAGCCACAGTGTTTTCCTCTGCGGAGTAAGCAAAGCAACCCAAACGCTCAAACTGCATTTCCTTTACGAAATTGCACAGCTCTTCAAATTGCTCATCCGTCTCACCGGGGAAACCTGCAATCAGTGTGGTGCGCAGGGTAATGCCGGGAATCTCAGTGCGCAGCTTGTTGATGACCTGAACCAGTTCGTCATGGGTGCTGCGGCGGTTCATGTTCTTCAAAATGGTATCGTTGCAGTGCTGGATAGGCAAATCCAAATACGGCAGAACCTTTTTATTACGCTTCATCGCAGCGATAAAATCGTCGGTGATTCGCTCGGGGTAAGCGTAAAGGATACGAATCCAGCGAATGCCCTCGATGGCATTCAGCTGATCCAGCAGTTCACAAATACTGCCGGGCTTGCCCCAGTCCTCACCGTAAGCGGTGGGGTCCTGTGCAACTATAATCAGCTCCTGTACGCCTTCGCCAGCCAGCCAGCGTGCCTCTGCAACACAGTCATTCATATCACGGCTGTGCAGCGGACCACGAATCAGTGGGATTGCGCAGTAATGGCAGCGATTGTTGCAACCCTCTGCAATTTTCAGGTAAGCATAGTGTGCCGGCGTACCGATCACGCGCTTGCCACCGATAGGGAATTCTTTCTTGGGACCATATGCTTCTACCTGCTCACCATGGCATACACGGTCCAGCACAGCGCAGATAGCCGGGTTAGAAGCACAGCCCACCACAGCATCCACTTCAGGAATCTCATTCACAATGTCGCTCTTGTAGCGCTCTGCCAGGCAGCCTGTAACCAAAACTTTCAGGTTGGGGTTTGCCTCTTTATAAGAGCAGGCGGTCAAAATATTTTCGATGGCTTCGGTCTTTGCGCTCTCGATAAAGCCGCAGGTGTTCACCAAAATAGCATCTGCTTCAGCCATATCTGCCACAGTCTCGTGTCCGGCGGCCAGCAGGCTATGGACCATCACGTCCAGGTCTACCTGGTTTTTCGGGCAGCCAAGGGAAATACAGGCGATCTTCATAATTGTACCTCTTTGTTGTTTTTATGCTTGCCGGGTCACGCTTGCAACAGCGTCCCGGGCTACGCGATAGGAAAATCCACGTCTTGCCAGTGCAGCCAGAACCAAATCCTGCCGCCCCTCTTCCAAACGGCGTGTATACTGGCGCTGCACTAAAATCTGCGCAGCTTCCAGCTCTGGGTCTACACCGGGTTCTTGTTCATTATACAGCGCATCCAGGGTATCTGCAATCAATTCCCTATCAATCCCTTTGCGCCGCAGCGTATCCGCAATCGCACGGCGGGATTTATGCTGCATCAGCAGGCTACGCGCCCGCACACGCGCATACCTTGCATCATCCAGATAGTGCAGACGTATCATCTCGGAAACAGCATAAGCCGCCGCTTCTTCCGTGAAGCGGCGGCACAGCCGATCGTATAAGCCCTGACAAGAAAAATCCTGTCCCGTTAAAAGCTCTAATGCCTTATCCCGTGCTGGAGCGCGCTCCGCACATTTTTCTTCCGGTTTTCTTCGATAGCTCCAGGCCAAGGTTTAGTCCTCCACCATAATGTCCAGTTCACTTTCACTGGTCTTTGCGGGAGCCTTCACAGCGGGTTCCGCATTCGCATCCGCAGGAGTAACCGCCGGCGAATCCGGTGCCGTAGTTGCGGCAGTCTTTGCACCCTTGCGCTGGGGCAGCAGCTTGTCTGCATTGGCACGAATCTGGCCTTCGATATCCGCACGAATCTCGTTGTTTTCCTTCAGGAAGTTCTTAGCGTTATCACGGCCCTGACCCAAACGGATATCGCCGTAGCTGAAGTAGGCACCGCTCTTCTGCAGGATACCCAGCTTGACACCCATATCCAAGATTTCGCCCACCTTGGAAATACCCTCACCGAACATGATGTCAAATTCAGCCTCACGGAAAGGAGGAGCCACCTTGTTCTTGACGACCTTTGCGCGAGTGCGGTTACCGATGAACTGTCCCGAAGAATCCTTCAAGCCTTCTACGCGGCGCACATCCACACGCACAGAAGCGTAATATTTCAGTGCCCGACCACCAGTGGTGACTTCCGGGTTGCCGTACACAACGCCAACCTTTTCACGCAGCTGGTTGATGAAGATGCAGACCGTGTTGGTCTTGCCGATGATACCGGTCAACTTACGGAGAGCCTGGCTCATCAAACGAGCGTGCAGACCAACGTGACTGTCGCCCATTTCGCCTTCGATTTCCGCACGGGGTACCATAGCAGCGACAGAGTCGATGACGATCGCATCGATTGCGCCGGAACGCACCAGTGCTTCGGTAATTTCCAGTGCTTGCTCACCGGTATCCGGCTGGCTTACCAGCAGAGAATCAATATCTACACCCAGTGCCGATGCATAGGTGGGGTCCAGCGCGTGTTCTACGTCAATAAAAGCAACTTCGCCGCCCAGACGCTGTGCTTCTGCCAGAACGTGCAGCGCCAGTGTGGTTTTACCACTGGATTCCGGACCATACACTTCGATGATACGGCCACGAGGCATACCGCCCACACCCAGCGCCAAGTCCAAGCCCAAGCTGCCGGTGGAAACTGCATCCACCTGCATGCCTACGTTATCGCCCAGCTTCATGATAGCGCCTTTGCCGAACTGCTTTTCAATCTGTGCCAGCGCATTTGCCAGTGCGTCCTGCTTACCAGCCACAGCCTTTGCTGCGTTCTTTTTCTCTGCTGCCATGTTTTCGATTCGCTCCTTTATGCCTGCGCCATGCCGAAGCGGCGCGTATTCGTTTACTCACAAAAGGTATTATACACGTTTTTGTTGCAAAACACAACCATTAGTTGTAGAATTTTTCTTTTACTTTTCTCTTTTTGACAACATTAGTATACCCAATTATTTATCCTATAATGAGGACTTTCAAAACGGGCGTCGTGCCAGAACACAGCGGTCGTTACCTGCGTAATCTTTTTTCGTCTGCACATCTGTCCAGCCCGCATCCCGCAGCAACTGTTCCACCTGTTCTGCCTGTTCCCAGCCAATTTCCAGTGCCATCCACCCGCCTGGGTGCATAGAACGCAGATACTGCTGTGCCAGCACACGATAGAACATCAGACCATCCGTACCGCCATCCAGTGCCATTGCAGGCTCCTGTGCAACTTCAGGCTGCAAGTCTTCCATTTCATCCGCTGTCAGATAAGGCGGATTGCACAAAAGCACATCCAGACTTTCCGGCGCAAGCGATTCATAATAGGTAAACAAGTCTCCCAGTTCCGCCTGCACAGTCAAGGGACGCAATGCCTGTACCGCATTCTTTTTCAGGTACTGAAATGCCTCCGGGCTTTTTTCTATACAGGTAACCTGCGCCGACGGCCAGAAGCGTTTGCATCCAATGCCTAATGCACCGGTTCCGGCACACAAATCCAGTACCTTGCGGGGTGCTTCTTTCAGCACGGTCTGCAAGCTCTCCAGAATGGTTTCGGTATCCGCACGGGGGCAAAGCACACCTGGCCCTACCGCCAGCTCAAAATCCAGAAACGGCCAACTGCCACAGATGTACTGCAGCGGCTCCCGGGTCTCCCGACGGGCAGTATAACTTTCCAATATTTCCGCCTGCTGTTCGGTCAATGGCAGCACACAGGTACGTACCTCTCGCCCTAAGACCAGCCGTACCAGCTGCAAGGCATCAAAGTCCGCATCCGGGCATTCAGCTGCCTGCAAGCGCTGTGTCACAGCCTGTACCGCTTTCCGCGGGGTCAGTCCCACAAAGCTTACCATTTACCATCCTCCGGATTTTCCGGCAGAACAGGGGTCACTGCTGCAATAGCAGCTTCAATCATGCTGTCGTCCGGCTCAAAAACAGTCAAACGCTGTACCCACAGCCCCGGCGCGCGAATGATCCGGGTGAGCCAGTTATCACAGCGACCGCACAGCTTCAGCAACTCGTAACCAATCCCCATGACCACCGGCAGCAAAAGTAGTTTATACAGCACACGCAGTGCTGCATTCCCCCAAGGCAGAACACCATACAGGAACACGCTGATGATGATAATCAAAACCAGGAAACTGGTACCGCAGCGGGGATGAAAACGGGTATATTTGCGCACATTCTCCACAGTCAGCTCCTCACCGGCTTCGTAACAGGCAATGGTTTTATGCTCTGCACCATGATACTGGAACACGCGATGAATTTCTTTCATCTTGCTGACCATCACCATATAAGTCAGGAAAATACTTACCTTGCACAGTGCCTCCAGAATAGTCCTGCCCCAGCGGCCCATCGGAATAAAATAATTCACACCGCTTGCAATTGCAGTAGGCAGCACACCAAATAGAACCAACGCCAGCGCAACACCCATGAAAGCTGCACACATCATGAAAAAGTTTTCTGCTTTTTCACCCAGATGGTCGGTAAGCCACCTTTCGAACTTAGAGGGCTCTTCCTCTTCATAGTCATCGCCCATACTCACCTGAGCAGAATGCATCAGGTAGCGGTAGCCGGTAATCAGACTATCCACCATCGAGCAAGTACCTCGCACAAAGGGAATTTTCTGCCAGAAATAATGTTTGACGGGTTCTTCGGTAATATCCAGCGTACCGTCCGGGCGGCGTACTGCGCAGGCAATCTTTTCTGGTCCGCGCATCATAATGCCTTCCATCAAAGCCTGACCGCCCACACTGGTCTTAAACTTACAGGTTTCTTGTTGTTTCATCAGATTCTCCTATTCCGCCTGCGGCTTTTTATCCGGTTTGTACAGCGGCAAACCTAGAGTAACGACCGTACCCCGGCCCAGTGTACTGCGAATATCCAGTGTACCGTTTTGCGCTGTCATGATTTCATCCACCAAAGCCAATCCGATACCACTGCCCCACACAGCGTTCTTTCCTTTATAAAATTTGGATTTCACATTGCTCAGGTCTGTCGGTGAGATTCCTCGCCCCTGATCAAAGATTTCCACAAAGGCTTTCTTTTTGCCAGCCCATACCTTTACAGTGATACGACCGCCCATCATAGAATACTTTACCGCATTGTCCATCACATTGATGAATACCTGCCGCAGACGATCCGGATCTGCGAAAACCGGGATGGTTTCTTCTGGTTCGTCATATACCAGATTCAAACCATTTTGAGTACATCGCGGCTCCAGGAACAACACCGCATCCGTAACTTCCGCTACTAAATCCAGCGGCTGCATTACAACCGGTAAGCGACCATTTTGCAAGCGGGAAAAATCCAACAGTTCTTCCACCATGTTATACAACCGATCTGCTTCGGAACGAATGATGGAAAGCCCCTTACTGTAATTTTCATCCGTTGGGTCATGAATCATTTCCAGTGTTTCGATCCAGCCCTTGATACTGGTCAATGGGGTGCGCAGTTCATGGGATACCGAACTGATAAATTCATTTTGAATCCGCTCTGTTTCCGCTAAGCCTTCTGCCATCTGATTGATGGAGACACTCAAACGATCGATTTCATCCCGGCTGTCGCCCTTGGCTGGCAGTCGCACACTCAAATCACCGGCCGCAATGCTGGCTGCGGTGCGTTCCATATCGCCCAGCGGCTGCACAATGCTGCGCACAAAGTACATACCAGATACCACTGCACCGCCCAAAATTGTAGCAACTACCAGCAAGCTGAGAAAAACCACATGGCGCATTTGGGCATCCACCAGCGTTAGACTGGTCACCAGACGCAAGGCCGCCACATCTTCGGTATTGTAAGGCAACAGCATACAGGATGCCATCACCCATTCGCCCGTATCTGTTTTGTAGGTAGCGCTGCCATTTAAGCCATCCAACTGCGCTTCGGAAAAGTCTTTTGTACCAACTATCCCCTCAACCGAAACACCACTGGTCGAAGCAATCACATCGCCCCACGCATCCAGCAGCATAAACTCGAATTTATCTTTTTCCTGAAATTGCTCCACCATACGGCGCAGCGCCATACTGCGGGCATGCGCTGTTGCGCCTTCGCTTTCTCCGGCATATGTATTCAGCTGACCGATCATCGTTGAAAACTGCATCTGCATTTTCTGGCGCACGCTGCTGTAACAGCTTTGGCTGTATAGCTTCAAAAAGACTGCCTCTGCCAACAAAACCACCAGCACAATCGTAAGCAGGCTGCCTTTCAGCCAACGCCGCGTAATCCCACTTCGCATCAGACAGCCCCCCTTTCCCATTTATGCCGATTGTTAATTCCAGCGATAACCATATCCCCACACTGTAAGAATGTGCTTAGGGTTAGATGGTTCCTCTTCGATTTTCATACGCAGCCGGCGAATATTTACATCCACGATTTTCACATCGCCGAAATAATTTTCGCCCCATACACCCTTCAGGATTTTTTCTCGCTCCAGCGCTATCCCTACATTTTCAAAGAACAGCTCCATGATTTGAAATTCCACCTGCGTCAAATCAATCGACTGCCCATTTTTTGAAAAGGTACGGCTGCTCTTATCCAGAACAAACGCTCCGGATTCCAAGTGTCCAGCGCTTTCCGCTGCCGGTGCACGTGTCACCCGTCGGCACAGCGCATCCAGTCGGGCAAGCAGTTCACTCACAGAAAACGGCTTTGTGATATAGTCATCCGCACCGAGGGAAAGGCCGCGAATCTTATCAATTTCCTGCCCCTTTGCACTCACAATGATAATACCAATGGCATCATCTTTTTTGCGAATCTCTTCGCACAGAGAAAAACCGTTCATCCCCGGCAGCATCACATCCAGCAGGGCGGCATCACAAGGTTCGCTCTTCGCCAATAACTCCAATGCCTGTTCTGCGCTTTCCGCCTCCACGGCTTCCATCCCGTGCATCTTCAGATTCAGTGCAACCATTTCTCGAATGCTTGCCTCGTCCTCTACCACCAAAATACGCTTCATGGTTGTCGTTTCTCCTTTTGGAAATCGTTACAGCAGATAGACTCCGCCGCGCATATTTGCTATTTCTAAATTGGTCACACTATCCCCCAGCTGTATCTGAATCTGATGGGATGCCACCAAACCAATGGTATACCAGCCTGCCGACGCGGTTTGATCTGTAATACGCAGGCGCAGCAACAGCCGATCCCCTGCCAGATTATACAGTTCAACCATATCTTCCTCACCATCGGTCAACAGTAGATTTCCCTCCCATTGGGGCGGCAGCTGTATATAAATTCCGTATGCCTCATCCAGTAGACCAAAGCTTTTTTCGGATGGTACAGTCGTAAAGTCCATCCACCGCACAAACGAATATCGTTTTGCCTTGGTCAAACTCAAAACGCCGGATTCTTCCGGCTGGGTTGGGATTTCCACCACACCATCGCCATCCAAATCCCGACTGGTCAAGCAAGGAGCATAGCGAATAGTTGTTTCGTACAGATTCTCCGTACCTTCCAAATCGGCTTCTACCATGCGCTGGTTGGCAGGTTCATATTGGAACATCACCGATGCCAAATCCTGTCCACCTACACCGGTCCAGCCATCCAGAACCAAATAGCGGCCGTCTTTCGCACCCTTTCCAGCCGACAAAGACGCATAGCCGGAAAAATACTTATTCGACAATTCAATGACAGGCAGTCGCGTAAAGCCGTTTCCATCACCGATCAAAACCTGCACCTGTGTTTTTCCAGCATCATCCGCCGTTAAAACGATCAAATCGTCCTTTTTGTCACCAGTAATCTCTTCCACAAGATACTGTGTATAGGGCTGTTGCAGTACTGTTTCCAGTTGTCCTTCATGAAGACTGTATACTGCCAGATAGGTATCACCCGCCGTAGCATAACCCACCATAATTTGTTCTGCCCCGGTAGATTGCATCACTGCCAGCTGCACAGAATCCACCACAGCAGAAAGCCCTTCAACCGTGCTGACTACTTTCCAGTTGTTTTCCTCATCCCGCTGCAACAGAGCCAGCTGCGCATTGGCACTCCCCGATGACTGATACAAAACAGCCGCATCGGTTTCCCCATCGCCATCCCAATCTCCAAAGAAATACGGAGTCAGAAAATCGCCTCGATTGGGGTAGCGCAACTGAATGGTTTCGCCTAAGTAACTATTCAATGCGCTTTGTACTGCCTTTGCATTGACTGAAAGCTGGGGTGCCCGCAGAAGCTCATCCATACTGCCGTTTGCTGTACAACCACACAGCAAAGCAACCATCAGCAAAACTGCTGTGGCTACTCTCCACGACCGTTTCATAGTATCAGCTCCTTTCTGCCCGCCAGCGACAATTATACAGTTTATAGTATATCACGGGGCTTCCTACCTGCCAAGTATGACAACCAGCGACACTTGTAAAAACTTTATGACCACGCCATTTTTCTTGTTCCAACAAAAGAAGAGCGAAGCACAGTAGCCTGCGCTTCGCTCTTCTTGAAATCTTAGTAGCCCTTAGCCTCTTCGCCATTCATCAGTTTCACAGCGCGGCTGGTACCCAAACGGTCCGCCCCCAGTGCAATGAACTTTTCCATATCTTCCACAGTGGAAATACCGCCAGCGGCTTTAATCTTGCAGCGACCTTTCACGCAGCGTGCAAACAGTTCAATATCCTCGAAGGTTGCACCGCCGGTCGAAAAACCGGTGCTGGTCTTAATGAAATCCGCACCGGCTTCCGGCACGATATCGCACATGATTTCCTTCTGCTCATCGGTCAGCAAACAGGTCTCGATGATGACCTTCAGAACCTTATCCCCTACAGCAGCCTTGACTGCAGCGATTTCGTTCTTAACATCCTCATAGCGGCCATCCTTCAGCCAACCGATGTTGATGACCATATCCACTTCTTCAGCGCCGTTTTCCACAGCCGTCTTGGCCTCAAAACACTTGGATGCCGTATCCATTGCGCCCAGAGGGAAGCCAATTACGCAGCATACCGGGACACGACCTGCCATATACTCGACTGCCTGCTTTACATAGCAGGTGTTAATGCAGACAGACGCACAACCGTTTTCGATTGCTTCGTCACACAACTGCTGAATCTGAGCCCAGGTTGCATCTGCTTTCAGCAGCGTATGATCCACGCGGGACATAATTTCTTTTTTATTCATAATGTCAATCTCCTATTTCTTATCGCTTTGCGCAGCCGCTCGCCTTACCCATGTGCCAACCGATCAAACTGAATACCATGCCCGTAATAGCAACTGCTACTGCCGTAAAGCCCAGAATCATACCGGTCAAACGGAATGCAAAACCTTTTTTATGCTTTTTCATCGTACAGACCTCCTGTTATTTCGGTTTACTTTTTGAATATGAGCAATTTGCTGAATATATAATTCAGCACAACCACAACTATATTGGACACAACCTTTACGCCGGTACCCCACAACTTCAGCCACTGGGGTGAAACCAACATGGGTCCGATCCAGTTTCCACCCACGAACATAATCAGCGTATCGATCACCAGCGTACCCAAGCGGCAGGTGACAAACTTGCCAAACTCCTGCCATGCTTCTTTGCCGTGCGTTTTGCTTGCAAACACCCAAAGGCGGTTTGTTGCATATGCAAACAAAATACAGATCACATTGTTCAGGATATTCGCCCAGCCGTTTGCAGCCTCATATCCAAACAGCATCTGAAACAAGCTGTACAGAACAATATTCAGCAGGGTAGTCAAAACACCAAAAAACAGATAACGGAGTACCTCTCCGTATTTTTTCCACAATTTACGAATGGCTTCCATACCGTTTCTCCTCTTTTTTCAAGCTCAGTGATACTATTATACCACAGTACCGCAAAACTGAAAACACAGGATGCAAAAAAGCCCTCGCCTAACTTAGGCGAGGGCTTTTAGGTAGCTTGTTAGTGCTTATTCAGCATCCTCTGCATCGCTCAGCAGAGCCTTCATGGACAGGCTGATGCGCTTCTTGTCGAAGTCAACATCCAGCAGCTTCACGTTGACCATATCGCCAACCTTCAGCACGTCGCCGACCTTCTCCACGCGCTCGTTGCTGATCTCACTGATGTGAACCAGACCGTCAACGCCGGGCAGGATGCGAACAAATGCGCCGAACTTGGTGATGGAAACAACGGGTGCCTCAAAGGTGCTGCCGATGGGATACTCGTTCTTCAGCTTCTCCCAAGGGTTGTCCTCAGTCTTCTTGTAGCCCAGAGAGACCTTATGGTTCTCGGTATCGATGTCCTTAACGTAGACTTCGATGCTGTCGCCAACGGAAACAACCTCAGAGGGGTGCTTGATGCGATTCCAGCTCAGTTCGCTGATGTGGCACAGGCCGTCAACACCGCCGATGTCCACAAATGCGCCGTAGCTGGTCAGGCTCTTGACAACGCCAGTGTAGCTCTTGCCCACTTCAACGTTTGCCCAGAACTCTTCACGCTTAGCCTTATTAGCTTCAGCGGTGACCTTGTTGATGCTGCCAACAATCTTGCGGCCGCTGCACTCGGTAACGACCAGCTTGACGTGCTGGCCAACCAGCTGGGTGTAGTCCTCGTCGCGGCGCATAGTAGCCTGGCTGCGGGGAACGAACACCTTAACGCCCTTGATGGTAACGACAACGCCGCCCTTGTTGAACTCGGTAACGTCGCCTTCCAGGATCTCGCCAGCCTCAGCTGCCTTAGCGATTTCTTCCATGCCCTTGCGAGATGCGAGCTTCTTGCGGGACAGATGGATAACGCCGTCCTGATCCATAACCTTCTCGACGATGAGGTCCAGCTCTTCACCGACCTTGACCAGATCCTCGATCTTTGCGGAAGAATCGTCGGTCAGCTCGCTCAGCTTAACAAAGCCGGTCTGCTTCGCACCGATATCCACCTGGATCTCGTTAGCGGAAATGCTGGTTACGATTCCTTTCACAATACTACCTGCATGAACACGCTTCTCCTCAGTTGCTGCAAGCATCTCTTCGAAGCTCATGCTGTCATTAATTTCGCTCATACTGTTAAGTACCTCCTCAATAATAGACGATGGCGTTGAAGCCCCGGCTGTCACGCCCGCCGTTTTTACACTTCGAAACCACTCCCGCCGAATTTCGCTCGCTGTTTCGACAGCGTAGGCCCGAGTGTGTTTTTCGGCGACCGCAAGCAGCTTTTGGGTATTGGAAGAATGATGACCGCCAATGACGATTACAAGATCGCATTTTTGGCTGAGGTCTTCCGCTTCCTGTTGCCTCGCCCACGTCGCATTGCATATTGTATCAAAAATTCGTGCGTTTGTATACCCTTTTTTTAAAAACTCCGCACATTCCATCCATTTTGTAACCTGAAATGTGGTTTGTGCTACAACATACAGGGGTTGCGTGTCAATTTTTGGACCTTTCCACGACTTTAATGTAGCTAAATCGTCAAAAACAAAGACTTCTCCCTTTGTGTGTCCCACGATGCCCTGCACCTCCGGGTGCTTTGCATCGCCCGCCACCAGCAGCACAGCACCAACCTTGTCGGCTTCTTCCGCAATACGGTGAATTTTTGCCACAAAGGGGCAGGTTGCGTCATGGCATACCAGGCCTCGCTGTGCGATTTCGTCGTAGACGCTGCTTGGTACACCGTGGCTGCGCACAACAACCTCATATCCATCGGGCACATCTGCCACATCTTTTGCGGTGTAAGCACCCTTGGATTCTAAATCTTTAACTGCCTGAGGATTATGAATCAGCGGGCCCAAGGTAGAAATTTTCTTACCCTGTTCCAAAAGCTGATAGGTCAGCGTGACCGCACGGTTCACGCCGAAACAGAAACCAGCAGTTTTGGCCAGAATGATCTCCATTTATTGCCTCCTGTCAGAAATGATAGATTTGGTACAAATCTTCCCATGCCTTGGTCAGGCGCGCCTTATTTTCACGCAGTATCGCCATATCTCGCTTACCCGGCATGACCAGTTCTTTTGCAGGAATGGCTTCACCAAAGCACACCCGCACCCGGCAGAACAGATGCATTTTGCCGTCGGGTGTATCGTAAATAATGCGGCAGGGAACCATGTCCACCTGCGCAGCAGATGCAATGACAAACGCACCGCTTTTGGGCGGCAGAAGCTTATTTTCTTTTTCACGGGTTCCCTCCGCGAAAATCATCAGGCCCCGACCTTTTTTACATTCTTCGATCATTCTGTCCACGGCAGCACGATCGTCTTTACTCCCGCGCACGGCAATTCCACCGCCCTGGCGCAAAAACCAGCTGACCAGCCAGTTGATCTGAAACAGTTCTTTTTTTGCAAAAATCCACATCTGCCTGCCCCAGAAACGGCTGATTGCTACAAACACCGGGTCAATGGCAGATATATGATTTGGTGCCAGAATAAAGCCCCGACCCTTGATAAGATTTTCTCGGCCGTATACTCGAATGCGGAATGCGATGTGCCAAACCACCCATGCACCGGGCAGTAACAGGTAATACAACCACATAAGCGAACAACCTCTTTCTTAATGAATTTTGTCCAGAATGACCTCTTTCATACGAGCAAAGCTCTGCTCAAAATCCAGTTCAGAGGTATCTACTAAAACGGCATCCTCTGCCTGACGCAGGGGCGCCGCCTCACGATGGGTGTCCTGATAGTCACGCTGACGGATATCCGCTAAAACGGTCTCAAATTCCGTCTCCTGCCCTTTTTCCTGCAATTCCAGCAGGCGGCGCTGGGCACGTGCCTCAGCGCTGGCGGTCAGATAAATTTTAACTGTTGCGTTGGGCAGCACAACAGTGCCGATGTCACGGCCATCCATCAGGATATTCTGGCTTTCTGCCAGAGCACGCTGCTGCTCCAGTAAAAAGCTGCGCACTGCCGGGTTTGCACCCACGGCAGAAGCCGCCATACCAACCTGTTCCTGACGGATTTCGGTGCTTACATCCTCATCGTTCAGATAGATATGCTGTGCGCCATCGATAGAAGCCAGCGTCAAATGAATCTGCGGCAACAGCGCAGTTACTGCCTGTGCATCCGCCGGGTCAGCACCCTGACGCAGTGCGTACAGACCGATAGCGCGGAACATTGCGCCCGTGTCCACATACACATAGCTCAGCTCTTTTGCCAAGCGTTTTGCCAAACTGGATTTGCCCGCACCGGACGGGCCGTCGATTGCAACCGATACCATAAGTTCGTTTCCTCCTGTGGTTTCTGTTAAATTTACAAACCGCGTGCGAACGCCTGTGCCGTACACCAGGCGATCTGCAGGTTATATCCGCCTGTATAAGCGTCTACGTCCAGCACTTCACCGGCAAAATACAAGCCCTGTGCTTTTTTACTCTGCATAGTCTTGGGGTCTACTTGGCGTACATCCACACCACCTGCCGTAATAACCGCATGTGCCAAATCGCCGCGGTTGGAGATATGCACCTTCCAGTGCTTGCACAGCTCCACCAACTGCTGCTTGTGTTCGCGGGTGATTTGGTTTGCCTTGGTAGCAGGGTCGATGCCCCAGCGCTCCACCATCACAGGCTGCATACTTGCCGGCAGCAGCTTTACCAACGCCCCCTGTGCGGAATGTGCGCTGAGCAGCGCAAAATCACGGGTGATGCGGTCATACAGCTGCTGTTCCGACAGTGCCGGTTTCAGGTCGATTTCTGCCACATACTTATGCTTACGCATATCACCCAAATGGCTGGACGCACTCAGGGTCAGTGGTCCGCTGATACCAAAGTGAGTGAACAGCATTTCGCCCTGCTCTGCAAAAATAGGTTTGCCATCCTCTAAAAGAGTCAGGGTCACATTCTTCAGCGACAGCCCCATCATCTTTTTGCAGTCCAAATCCGAAGATACCAGACTGACCAGGCTTGGTACGGGCTCAACAATGTTATGCCCTGCCTGCTCCGCCAGTCGATAGCCGTCGCCCGTACTGCCTGTGGTTGGATAGCTCTTGCCGCCGGTCGCCACCAGAACCGCATCCGCCATATAGCGCTTGCCGGAATGCCCTTCAACACCTGCACAGCGCAGGGTTGGACCTTTTTTCACCTTTTTCGGATGTTTCGGGTTCTGAGATGCAGCGGGCTGTTCTTCCAGTGTTTCCAGCGGCTCCAGAATCAGCTTTTCTGCACCATCATATACAATACGCGCACCATCCGCATAATACAACAGTGCCTGACGAATATCCTCTGCCCGGTCCGATACCGGGAATACACGGCGACCTCGCTCGGTTTTCAGCGGAACACCCAGTTGCTCGAACAGATCCATAGCAGCCTGCGGCGGAAATGCCGCCAGCGATGAAAACAAGAAGCGGGGATTTGCACGCACGTGATTCAAATATTCTTCCGTCGTACAATCATTGGTCACGTTGCAGCGACCTTTTCCCGTAACCAGAATTTTCTGGCCGGGCTTATCGGTGTGTTCCAAAACAGTAACCGTATGGCCTGCACGTACTGCGGCACCTGCCGCCATCAATCCGGCTGCACCTGCGCCGATAATTACAACTTTCGACAAATTGGTTCCTCTTTCTTTTACGATTTCATCTTTTCTAAGGCGGTTTACGCAAAAGTTTCCGCCACATATTCCAACGACTTTATAGTCGTTGGCGCATCCACCGGATTCATCTGCACTGTAATCCATCCCTGATAGCCCAGACCTTTCAGCAGCAGTGTCAGTTCCCGATGGATGCTGCGGGGCTGAATTTCTCCCAGATTCGGCTCACAAATGCGCACATGGCCAATCAAAGGCAGATACTCTATCAATTCTGTAACCTTTTCGTTTTCTGCCAGCATAGCACCTACATTCAGGCACACCGCCACCCCCGGAATACCCAGCATTTTCACATAGCGGCACAGCATCAAGACTGACAGACCTGCCCTGGGTTCTAATACCAGTGTACAGTTATATTGCGAAGCCAGTAAACCGCAGGTATTCAAAAAGTGTTCTTCCGGCAGCGTTTCACATTCCATCACCAGTGTATTGCAATGGCAGGATACCGCAAACCGACAAGCAGCTGCGATGGCATCCTCCTGCTTTTCCTGATCGAATGGATTGTTTGCCGCCTTGCCTAACCCTTGCAAAACCGGTGATAAACCGGCAATCTTTAGACCGAAGCTCTGATACAAATATCCTGTAAACAGGGTCGCGCCGGTCAGATGGGCATAGGTCTCTTCCGGAAACACACGTTCCGGCATGACTTCCAGTCCGGTATAGCCCAGCTCCTGCATTTTTGCATAGAATGTTTCATCCACAGTTTCTGTCCAGCTTTGGATGCTGGCAGCGAGACGAAGGTTTCCCATAATACGCATCCCTTCCGCGCCGTACCCACCAACAAATACCGCAAACAGCATTGGGTTTTTCCGACGTTATTTTTCCCAAAATTACAAAATGATACAGAGTACAGTATAAAACAACCCGGCAAAAATTGCAACGAGAGCCATTCCCCTCTCCAACGCCTTGAACACAGCATCCCGATTCAAAACAAATGCTACACCGCACTTTATTTTTCCCTTTACCACAAACTGCGCTCTCGGCTTCTTCTGCCGATTTTCTTATAAAAAGTAATGCCCGATTGATTTTTTCAATCGGGCATTACTTTTTATGTTTTCACGCGCACTGGCTTTTTATGCTCAACCTACATAAGCCTGTTCCAGTTTAATGACGCATATGTAATGCTCATCTATTGCGCGTGCCGCTTTACGGAGTTGCGCAACAATGGCAGCCTTATCCCCTGTATAACCTGCTGGTGTCACCAAATCAAACAACACATTGATGTGGGTCGTACCGGGTACAATCCGCAAGTCATGCAAAGACAACACGGGGTCAATATTCTTTAGTGTCTCTGTCAAACAAGTGCGGAGTTCCTTTACACGAGGATCTACTGTCACGATGGGATCATAGTGAATCGTGACCATCAGATTCTCCTCTTTCAGAAAATCCCGCTCGATGTCATCCACCAAATCATGTGCATCCAGCACATTCATCTCAGCCGGGAACTCTACATGCAGGGTCGCGAACTGATGTCCCGGACCGTAATCGTGAACCATCAAATCGTGGGTACCCATAACACGCGGGTAGCTCATAACCTTTTTTCGAATATGCCGCACCAGTTCCGGATCCGGTGTTTCGCCCAGCAATGGGCTGAGGGTTTCTTTTACCAGGCCATAACCTGACCACAAAATCAAACCAGCTACTACAAGGCCCATTATACCATCCAGCATAGGCATATTCGTCCAGCGAACCAGAAAAGTACCGATCAGGACGCCCAGCGTAGACAGCACATCGTTACGACTATCTGCTGCAGTAGCAATCAGAGAATCTGAATCGATCAAAGTGCCCAGCTTTTGATTAAACATACTCAGCCAAAGCTTGACCAAAATAGACGCCACCAGAACTGCCACTGACAGCCAGCTGAATGCAACTGCCGCCGGGTGCAGGATTTTACCCACAGACTCTTTCAGCAGATCCAAACCGATAGAAAGAACCATCACACTGACTGCCAGACTTGCCAAATACTCGAAACGAGCGTGACCATACGGATGATGTTCATCTGGTTTTATTGCTCCCAACCGGAAGCCCAGCAGACTAATGACATTACTGGATGCATCCGACAGGTTGTTCATAGCATCTGCCGTAATGGCAATCGAACCAAACAGCGTACCAACTGCAAACTTACCTGCAAACAACAGCACATTGCAGATGATGCCTACGATGCCCGCCAACTGACCATATGCGGTACGCACTGTACCGGATTTTACATCATCTGCATTTTTCACAAATTTTCGAACCAAAAATTGTGTCATGATTGCATCTCCTCCATCACAAAGGTCCCTGTTACACTTCCGCCTTTCTGTTTTTCTCGCACGCAAAATGCTGCCCACACCCATAAATAGATGTGGGCAGCATTGGCTTTGTTTTTACAGGCCCAGCTGATATACGCGATTTGCGTTATCAAACATGACCTCCTGCTTATATTTATCCGGAATCAGACGATCGACGAACTCCATATAGTTGGACATATTCACACCCGGCCAATCCGTGCCAAATAGGATTCGATCCCAATAATCGCCATAGCTCAGCCAGCCTTTCAGCATATTCAGATAATGCTTTTTTTCCTCAAAATACACATCCAAATCCTCAATGCCCGCTAAAAATCCGGAAATGTCTGCTGTCATATTTTCATTTTTTTCCAATACCGCTGCTGCATCCTCCAAGAACGGATTGCCAAAATGACACATCACAAACTGCACATAAGGGTGCTCGGTTGCCACATCATCCAGCGTCATTGGGTGACAATATTTCAACTTGCCCTCCCCGCCCTGTGTCTGACCCGTATGAATCGCAACGGGTTTGTTATACTTTTCTGCCAGCTCGTAATAAGGCTGATACAGCGGGTCGCTAATAAAATGCGCATCGTAACCAGGATACAGTTTGATGCCACAGCATTGCGGACGGCGCAGGTGTTCTTCTACCATAGCGGGTACGCAATCCACACCCAGACGCTGCAGCTGCCGCCCCTCCAGACCGACACAATAATGGAAACGGTCGCTCATCTGATACGCATCCGGGGTCGGGTCCGCATTGCCCATCACCACACCATGCACAATATTCAGCTGATCGAATTGCTCCAGCAGATGTTCTTCTGTGTTAATGTGACCCATCTGGTGTGCCAAATCATCCGCCCATGGGTCCGGTCCAAAAAGATGCACATGAGCATCAATGATCTTTTCAGGCTGCATTTTCACTTCCTGCCTTTCTATTCAGTTAATATTCTTGTCCCTTTTTAATCAAATCTTTCATATATCGAAATGTTGCGTCCTGGCCTTCATCCCGTACCATCTGCAACAGCTTTTCCAGCATAGCACGTGTGTCAGGATGGAGCAAATAGTGGTCACTGCTGCGGCAAAAATACTCCCAGGCAGAGCTATCCCGATACGCATTCCCCTGATAGATTTGGCTGGCTGCAATACGGTCACAGACAGACTCGCACACATAGCGCAGCGGAATTTTCACACCATCCATTGGCAGCTTACTACCGGGTACATAATCCACCCAGTATTCCACATGATGTTTGTTACGTCCCTTATGGTGCAGCCATGCCGCCGAATACCCTTTGGCTTTTCGCTCGCCATCATTGGGGCTGCGTATCCCAAGATAATACCGGCATCCCGGAATAAATTCGGTTGGGGTGTATTTACTCATATCGTGGGCAAGCCCTTGTTGATACAGCCCACAGGCAAAGCAATATTTCATCACCAGTAGTTTGTGCCGGGTAATGGTCTTAAAATGCCCCCAAACGTGCATATCGTGTCCCCCTTTTGCGGCAAAAGCCGCCCAAGATGGGCGGCCTCCACAAATCCTTACTGCTCGCGGAAACGAACCTCGCCCGTTTCTGCGTTCATATCCTCTACGATGGCCAGGCTCTCTACACGCACACCGGCATCACGCAGACGTTTGCCGCCGGGCTGGAACCCTTTTTCGATGCAGATGCCCGCACCAGCAACCTTAGCACCCGCCTGCTTACAGATATCCAGCAAGCCGTCCAGTGCCTTGCCATCTGCCAAAAAGTCGTCCAAAATCAGAACGGTATCTTTTTCGCTCAGGAACTTTTGTGCTACGGTAACATTATATTCTTTGCCGTAAGTAAAGGACTTTACGACAGAAGTATACAGTTCGCCGTCCAGGTTCTTGCTTTTTGCCTTCTTTGCAAACACAACAGGAGCATTGAAATACTTTGCGGTCATGCAGGCGATGGCAATGCCAGAAGCCTCGATGGTCAAAATCTTATTGACACCTGCATCCTTGTACAGCCGATAAAATTCTGCACCCACATGATCCAGCAGCTCAACGTCCAACTGGTGATTCAAAAAGGTGTCTACTTTCAATACGTTGCCCTCGCGGACATTGCCATCCTGCAGGATGCGCTGTTCCATTTCCTTCATAAATGCATTCTCCTCTGCTTTTTCACGAGCGGAAGGCTCGCCTCTCCTATTTAATACTGCATACTATAAACGAATTGGTCGTACTTTTCAAGTTTTCGAGTATTTTTGTCGAAAAGTTACTTAATTTTCCGGGTGCTTCAGATTCCGCAAATCCGCACTTTCCGAAAAATCTTCCCGATCTTTGGTCAGGCTCGGATTGTAATACGGATCGTTTAAGATGCCCTCTCTGGTATGCACCTGATACAAACGCTGCTGCTCTCCGGCAAAGCGCTTTTTCTTTGCCTCATCTTTTTCATCTAGACCGCGGCTGATACTCTCGTGATGAATCAGCTCAGCATAAGGCGTCCAAACAATGCGGTAACCGGCATCCCGTACCCGCAGACAGAAATCCACGTCATTGAATGCAACCGAGAACTTTTCATCCAGACCACCCATTTCATCATATACATCACTGCGTACCAGTAGGCATGCACCTGTCACAGCAGAAAAATCCTGCACAGTCGCCAAACGGAACATATAGCCGCTGCCACCTTTTCGGCGGTATTTGTGGCTGTGTCCTGCATAACCGCCGAGACCGGTCACAATACCGGCGTGCTGGATGGTGCCATCCGGATAGTATAGCATCGCACCGCATACCGCCGCACCATTGGGTCGCGCGCACTGACACACCAGTTCGGTCAACCATTCTTCGCTGCCAGCTGGAATTTCCACATCGTTGTTCAGCAAAAGCAGATACTCACCGCTCGCCGCCTTGCGGCCAAAGTTGTTGATGGCAGAAAAATTAAAGCCATCCGGATAGTACACAACCTGCAGGTTTTCGTACTTTTTCTTTGCCGTTTCGTAGTAGGAAAAGGTTTTGGGATCAGTCGAGTTATTCTCAATGACAACGACCTCAAAATTCTTGTAGGTCGTACGCTGATACAAGCTGGACAGACACTGCTCCAAATCTTCGGTGTGGTCTTTGTTTGGAATCAGAATGCTAACCTTAGGGTTGTCCTGAATTTTCCACCGAATGCGGTAAGTGCTGGGGAAAATCCCGTCCATGACTTCACCCTGGGCGCCAGTGCGCGTCAAATGGTCTGCCAATGCCTTTTTCGCCGCCAGCGCCACATAGGGTTTTGCTTCTACACCGCCGCTGGTAGACGCTGCATGTACACGCCAATAGTATAGCACCTGCGGCACATGATAGGCGACACCTGTCTTTTCCAGCAGACGCAGGAACAAATCATGATCCTGACTGCCATCACATTCGGGGCGTTCGCCACCCAGACTCTCGAACAAATCCCGACGGAATACTGCCAAATGGCAGATATAATTGCAGCACAGCAAGTAATCCGGCGCATAATCTGGTTTGAAATGCCCCACCGTAGGGTGCTGAATATCCTTGGAGAACAAAGCCTCATCGCTGTACAGGAAATCCGGAGATTTTCCCGCATCTCGCAGCTTGCGAATCGCTTTCTGCATAGTATAAATGGCGTGCGGTGCCAGAATGTCATCGTGGTCTGCCAATGCCAGATAAGTACCCTGTGCCAGTTTTGCCGCTTCGTTTGTATTTGCGGAAATTCCCATATTGGCAATCTTAGTGTAAGCAATGTTTACACCCTTTTCCTGATAGGATTTTACCACTTCCCCCACATATGCGTGTTCCTGATCCGAAGCATCTGCCAAACAAAGTTGCCCACCGGGTGCAGTCTGGTTGGCAAAAGAGTCCAGAAATTCCCGCAGAAAGTCTTCCGGCGTGTTATAAAGTGGCGTTAAAATACTAATCGTATCATAATCCCAGCCGTTTTGGGTTTCTTGGCGCTGCTGTTCCAATATTGCCTTTTCCGGCAGATAACGAGCCTTTTTATTAAAAAAGCGGCGTTTGATAAAGCCTTTTGCCCTGCATAGCATCGGGCCTATGCCTTCTTCTTTTGTTACAGTAACCGTATAACGTGCCAGCTCTCGGAGGCGTTTTACTTTCAGATTCATGTCCATCCTCCATCGACCTTATTTCAGACCGAAATTTTCAAATTTATTGTTGAAATGGATATTGTAATATGGGTCTGCTCCCTCCGGCAGATACTTGTTCCACTTTGTCTGGAAAGCAGTCAGTTCTTTGGCGAAACGTGCCTGATTTGCTGCACTGGCTGCAGTACCTGTATCCTGACCACGGCTCTTACTCTCATAGTGATAAGCCTGTGCCTCCGGGGTAAAAACGTTCAAATAGCCCATTTCATACAGCTTCAGGCAGAAATCAATATCATTGTAAGCGACCGCAAAATCCGTTTCATCCAAACCACCACAGGCATCATACAGTGCAGCTTTTACCAGCAGGCAGGCACCCGTAACTGCCAAATAATTCTGTGCAGTTACCAAGCGATACAAATCGCCACTGGACTCTCTGGGGTGTGATTTATGGCTATGTCCGGCACTGCCATTGATGCCCAACAGCACACCGCCATGCTGAATCGTATCATCCGGGTAGAATAGCTTTGCGCCGACTGCACCCACATCCGGGCGCTGCGCATAACTGAGCATTTCGGCCAAAAAACCGTCTGTCAGTAATTCAATATCGTTGTTCAGTAACAGCAGATATTCGCCCGTTGCTGCTTTGCGTGCCGTATTGTTGATGGCAGAAAAATTAAATCGTCCCTGATAGGTTACGATCTTTAAGTTTGCAAATTTTTCCTTTGCCTGCTCGTAATAGTCGAACGTTTCCTGTTCAGTGGAATTGTTTTCTGCCACAATCACTTCGAAATTATCATAACCGGCACGGGCATACAAACTCTCCAAGCAGCGGCTCAAATCATCAACATGGTCCTTGTTGGGGATAATAACGCTGATTTTTGGGGTTCCGGTCAGTGCATACTGGACACGGTACGCACCGGGAAACTTGATTTGACTTTCCACCTTTGCTTTACGACCGATGCGTTCTAGATGGTCCATAATCGCATGACGCCCCGCTTCGATGGCATACGGTTTTGCATCCACTAGATTTTCTGCAGTGGAGCCTGCACCTGCGCGCCAATTATACATGACTTTCGGCAAATGAACGATTTTATCTGGGCTGCTCAAATGCTCCGTCAAACGCAGAATCAAATCATAATCCTGTGCGCCGTCATAAGTGGGGTCCTCACGACCGCCCGCGCGCACAAACAGATCCCGTCGGAACAGACACAGATGGGTAATGTAGTTACAGCCATTCAGATAGTCCGGTGCGTAGTCCGGTTTGAAATGATAACCGCCCAGCTCCTTACCATCGTCCGAAACAACGATTTCATCGCTATACACCATCTCCGCATCTTTTTCCTGTGCAAGCTGTATCATTTCGTACAGTGCATTGGGGTATAGTGTGTCATCATGGTCCAGCAGCGTCAGCCACTGCCCCTTTGCTAAGGCAAAGCCCGCATTGGTGTTGCCCGCAATGCCCAGATTTTCCACCAGCTTTTCATAGACAATACGACAGTCTTTGGCAGCCGCTTTGCGGCAAATGTGCCGTACTGATTCATGGCTCGGCTGAGAAGCATCCACCAAGCACAGCTGCCAGTTCGGATAAGTCTGTGCCTTGACACTTTCCAACATTTCATTTAAGTAACGCTCCGGTGTATTGTACAGTGGTACCACGATACTAACCACCGGTCCGTCTGCAATGGGGTTTGCCCGCTGTAGTTTCAGCTGGCGGCGTGTGGGCAAATCTGCACGATGCTGCCATATTTCCTGATGCCGCGCCAGTGCAATGCGAAAACGAACATCGCGGCACACCTGCTCCACACCTTCCTCACGCAAAGTACGCACCGTACGCCTCGCCAAATCAAAAATATGGACCGGATTCAAGAGCCGACGTACCATTCCGCCTACGCTGTCCTGTACCGGGGCATCTGCATTGCGGATTTGCTGTTCTTTTTTTTCTGCCATTTTGATGGCTCCTCTCTTGTTCAAATCCAGACACGAAAAACGGGCCGGTCATTTGCCCAGCCCATTGTTTGTATTATTCTTCGCCGCGCTGTGCCTTTTTGTATGCATCGCAGACAATAGTCGTGTCACCGTTCATTTTCACTTCACCATGGCTCAGCCAAGCCACCTTGGTACACATACGCTCCACCTGCTCAATGGAATGGGAAACAAACAGCACCGTCGTGCCGCCACTCATCAGCTCCTGCATACGCTTTTCGCACTTCTGCTGGAACAAAAAGTCGCCAACCGAAAGTACTTCGTCAGCAATCAGGATATCGGGCTTTGTAATAGTTGCTACAGCAAATGCCAAACGAGCCACCATACCGGAGGAATAGTTCTTCAGCGGAACATCCAAAAAGTCTTTCAGCTCGCTGAACTCCACGATTTCATCGAACTTGGAATCCAGATACTTGGGTGAATGCCCCAGCACGGTGCCATTGAGATAGATATTTTCCCGCGCGGTCAAATCCATATCGAAACCAGCGCCCAGTTCAATCAGCGGTGCAATCGTACCATTGACCGTTACCGAACCAGTGCTGGGCTTATACACACCCGCAATGGTTTTCAGCAGCGTAGATTTACCACTGCCGTTCAGACCCACCAGACCATAAAATTCGCCGGGCATAATCTCCAGATTGACGTGTTTCAACGCATAAAACTCATCATAATGCAGACGCCCCTTGACCAGTGCCATAAAATATTCTTTCAGGCTTTCATGCTTTTCGCTGGACAGATTGAAGCGCATGGAAACGTCCTGTACACGAATGATTGGTTCCATTTCTATGCCTCCCTTAGATATGCAGAACAAATTTGTCCTGCAGCTTTCTGAATACCAGCACGCCAAGCGTTAGGGACACCACAGCCCATCCGCCGCAAATCAGACACATCTGCGCCGTCAGCGGTTTTCCCCACAAAATGACTTGACGCATCGAAGTAATGTACCAATACAGAGGGTTTGCCATGACTACATAATAAGCCAGCGAACCCTGGGTCAGCATGGTATGTGGGTCATAGAACACCGCTGAAACATACATCAATGCCGTGGTAAATACCGTCCACATATGCATCACGTCACGGAAAAATACGACCAGCGCGGACAAAAACAGTCCAATGCCCAATGTAAACATAAAGAGTGTGACCATCGGGAACCATGCCAGCAATGCGCTCCAGTGCATCGGTGTACCGGTCAAAATCATCACCATCAGCAAAGCCAAAAAGCTGAAGAAGCAGTTCACCATAGCAAAGCAGCATTTTTCCAGCGGGAAAATATATTTGGGGATGTAAACCTTTTTCAGCAGCGGTGCTGCACCCAGAACACTGCTCATGCCGGCAGTGGTTGCGTCATTGAAAAAGGAGAATGCCAACTGACCGATCATCAGATAAGCCATAAAATTGTCGATGCCGCCGCCACGGACCTGACCCAAAAAGCTGCCAAAGACAACCCAGTACACCAAGCACATCATCAGCGGATTCAAAACGCTCCATAGTACACCCAGCACACTGCGGCGATATTTCAGCTTAAAATCACGACTCACCAAGTTTTGCAGCAGATAGCGATACCGCCAAAAGGAGGCCGCACAATCTTTCATCTTCCTCAAGGAAATCCTACCTTTCCATGCTGTCTTTCCCCTGCGGCAGCATACCCTACATTTATTTTATAATCATACATTATTTTGTAAAATGACGCAACTGCTTTCTTCCGGTACGCAGACGTCCTATGCCCCAAAGCACACTGACAGCAACAGCCGCCACCGCAACAAGAACCCAGAACAGACTGGTCGTTATTTTCACTCGGTCAGCTGTACCTTTCACCTTCAGTTTTTGTTCCGGTGTATGTGCAAAGGCCTCTTCCAAACCAGTCAGCGTCATCGGGCCGGACACCACACTGTCCATCTGGAGATCGCCGCCGGCAATCTGATAATGTGCCTGCGGCATTGCGCCGCCAATGATATATTCCGGGTCAGTATCTTGCAAAGTAACAGCTTCTTCGGTCAGGCTGTTATGCAGTAAGATACTCAGCCCGCCAAGATCTGCATTTACAGTACCAAATATATCACCGCCACCGCGAACCCCTACCTGCGCAGCACCTGCCTGCGGCGGGATATCCACGCTATGATAGTTTTGGAAAGCATAATCCAAAATTGCTGCGGTATCCAGGTATTTTTCCTGCTTCATGTTGCTCTTCATCACAGAGCAAATCAGCTGTTTGCCATCTTTTTCTGCCAGACATACATAAGTATATCGTGCTTCATCCGTATAGCCCATCTTCGAGCCGACGATTTCCGGGATATAGTGGCTGCTGCCGCTCAGACGCATATAATCATGCATCCAGAAGGCACGCTGCTGATCCTGTCGATTGGTCGGATCCATATAATAGGTGTCAACACGGGTAAAAATCTGATAGAAGCCTGGCTGCTGGAGTGCCCAACGCAGGATCGTTGCCAAATCCCGCGCCGAAATATAATGTCCTTCTTCTGAAATGCCGTGCGGGTTAGCAAAGTGGGTATTTTCCAAGCCCAACTCCTGCGCTTTTGCGTTCATTACGGCTACGCCGCCAGCAATCGTGCCATCCTCACTGAGATATTCTGCCAATACATTGCAGGCATCGTTTGCGCTGGCGATCATAGCCGCATAAAGCATATCCTCCAACACCACAACTTCGCCTTCCTGCAAAGCGATATGGCTGGAATCGGTATTCCATAAGCTGTGCACATCATCATGGCTTACAGTCAGTGGGGTACTCCAGTCACCCTGCGCCTTTTCGCACGCCAAACCAACCGTCATAACCTTTGTAACCGAAGCCGGATCATACGCCTGATCTTCGTTATTTCCAAACAAGGGCGCACCTGTTTTTGCGTCTATCACAAAATAGGACAGACTGGTGATTCCTGTTGGCAATTCTTCGGCATAGGCCGGGGCGGCGCACAACATCAGCAGGATCACACCCATCAGACTTGCTATGATTTTTTTCACCAAAAGATCCTCACTTATATTCTTCAGCAACGAAAAAAGCCACCTGCGCCGCAGGGGGCTTTCCTTTGCGCTGCATCATTTTTGTATATCCAAGCCGTAAAACACGACATTTGTCTTTTTTGTTTCTACGGATAATCATACATTGTTTAGTATAACACACTTATTGGATCAGTGAAAGAATAATCCTATGTTTATTTTCGTCAAAAAATGTTTACTTCGCCAAAATCGGCTGAATCTGGCGGCCATGCAATGCTTCTGATAAGGTATCGGAAATCCGGGTAAAATCCGCTTTCAGGCTCATCGGCTTCTTGATACAGTCATCCTGCCCAAATGGTACAAAATAAAAATCTCTCCGCACCAATAATGCACCAATATGCTGCGCCGATGCCCCCAAGCCATCGTTGGTGGAAACCGCCAGCACAATGGGCCTGTGAATGCGCAGTAAACTCTTTGCCGCCAGTGTAATGGGCGTATCGCTCAATCCCATATCCAATCGTGCCAGTGTTGTACCGGTACACGGGGCAATCACCATCCCATCTGCCAATCCCTTTGGTCCCAAGGGCTCTACACCTGCCAGGGTATCCAAAATGGAATTACCCGTGAGTTTTTCAATAGTTTCCCGCCAGTATGCCGCTGTGCCAAATCGAGTATCCTGCGATGCTGCCTCATAACTTATTACCGGCTGAACATTCCAGCCCTGCTTCTGTAATGCCTGAATTGCGGGAACTGTTTTGTCCAGCGTGCAGAAGCTGCCGCATATTCCGAATGCCACCGTTGGTTTTTGGGTTTCATTTGTTGCAAAAGATGGTTGTGTCAAAGCTGTTCGCTCCTCTCCTGTAAAATCTGCAAAATCGTATCCGCAATAAACTGCCCTGCCGTTTCAGGTGCACACTTACTCGGTAAAGCCAATGCGTGCAGCGCAGTATGCCCCAAGCGTTTTGCTGCCGCAAAATCTGTGCCGCCAGGTTTGCTTGCCAAATCCACAATCAGACTCCCCCGCGGCAGTTTTTTCAATCGACTTTCATCCAGAAGCATTGCAGGAACTGTATTCACTACAGTGCTATAACCTGTAAGATCATTCAGCTGTTCCAGCGGTACTGCTTTACACCCCAGCCCTTTCGCAAAAGCACGCTGGGTAGGATTTCTCGCCGCAACTATCACCTGTGCGCCCAACGCCATCAGCCGCACCGCCAACGCACGCGATACACGTCCAAATCCAATCAGCAAAATTTTCTGCTGCCACAGCGTCCGCTTACTATTCGCCATCAGCAGAGCAATACAGCCTTCCGCTGTAGGGATTGCATTCAACTCCACAAGCTCCGGTCGTGCATAATAATCCACCAGTTCCACACCTTTCGCGCGTGGCAAATCATATACGGACGGCGTAATGCGGCCGCCAAAAATCAACGTGCCCGGTGCTGCTTGCTGCAAGAGTTCTGCTAAGCCCGGTCTATCCGCCGAAAGTGGCAGTGGCAACACCCATACAGACGTTTCTGCCGCTTGGGTTTCTTCAACAATACACCACCCTGCTTGTTCCAGCACACGTGCCACCGACTGTAAGCGCGCATCCTGTTGTAAAACCATAATCGTTTTTTTGTTTTCCAAAAGACAGCCCTCCCGCACCATTTTTTCATCCTATGCGCAGAAAAGACATCCTGTTCCCAAAACAGGCAGCAGGCTGTTATAATATATGAAAAGCCCCGATGCGAACAGAACGCACATCGGGGCTTTTTTATAGATAAAATGATTACGATTTTTTACGCAGATATTTTGCCAGCGGCACACAAACGGCAGAAGCGATTGTACCACAGACAACCAGTTCGATCAGACCTTGCACACCGACCATCGCCGCAATCAATGCAAAGGGATTTGCTACGCCATAGTTGGCGCAAAGCCCCTGCACATAATCGGTGTTGAAATAAAACAGCATGATACCGCCCATAAAAAACAGTGTATTTGCTGCCGGGCACACCAGTGCTGCCAGAATATAGCTCCATTTACTGCCGTGCAGCCATTTATGAAAGCCATAGAATGCCAAACCACAGATAAGACCGCACAACAACCGTGCAAAAACTGTAGTGATAAAACAGTACACCGGATTGATGGTCAACAGCATCGCTTTCATACCGCCGCCTGTAAAAGCATCGGCAAAGCTGGTCAAACCAAATACAGTACCCAGAATAGCACCTGTTGTGGGCCCCATTAAAATTGCACCGATTGCAACCGGAACCGTCAAGAAGCTCACGCTCAAAAGCGGAGTACGGAAATAGCCCAGTGGGGTATACGCCATGACCAGCGTAATGGCCACCAGTAAAGCAACTTGGGTCATGTGGTGTACTTTGTTTGTGTTCTGATGCATCATGTTTTCCTCCTACTGCCGTTCCGCCTTTCAAATCGGATACGACGTAACACTGCCCGATAAAATATCGAGCTCGGCGACAACTATCTGCCGCGTTGTTCATGGCGGCGCGTTTTGTGCCGCCGCTTTCGTTTTTGGATCACCTGTTCTCCAGCCACAGGACCGGTAGGACGGTTCTCCGCATACAAAGCCGCCAGCCCTTTGAACAAAAGCTCCGGCTCGTATACCACAGTCCGACGGCAGTGCGGCACAACAAATCGTGCCAGACCGCCTGTAACGACTACCGTCGCCGCTGTGCCCAGTTGGGCTTCGACCCGTTCGGTAATGCCGTCAATCATAGCAGCTGCACCCAATACCGCACCATTGACCATACAATCTGCGGTGTTGGTTCCAATCGCAGCTTTTGGGGGATTCAACCGCACCTGTGGCAGCTGGGCACAGCGCTCGCTCAATGCGCGCAGACCCGTAGTCAGCCCCGGGCAGATGAGCCCGCCCAAAAATGTTTTTTTCTCATCGATCACATTAAAGGTTGTTGCTGTACCCATATCCACGGTAATAACCGGAAGCGGATAATTCGCTGCAGCTGCAGCCGCATCCACAATGCGGTCTTTGCCAACCTTTTCTGGTTCCGGTACTGCCATGGTCAATCCGGTTTTTGTTTCCGGACCGATAATCAGTGGGTCCATATCACAATATTCTGATACACAATGGGCTACGACCTGCGTGATTGTTGGCACAACACTGGCCAGCACCGCTCCCTCGAAGCGGACGGGGTGATATTTTGCGCCGGAAAATGCCTTTTCCAGCCGGGGGCGATAGTCCGCCTCGGTAGCGCAGCGCAGGGTTTCCATGTGCGATACAAAGCATACACGTCCGTCCTTAATGCCCGCCAGGGCGACGGTGGTGTTGCCGATATCGATGGCAAGGATCATATAGTACTCCTTTTCTGGGGTGCATTTTTATACTCCTTATTATAGCACTCCCCCGTATACTTGAAAACACCATGGAAAGCAAGTATACTAATTTCGTTGGTTGCAGGCAATTTTTGCAGCCGGAAAGGCAGGATTTTTATGAACTTGAGCGGAAAAAACGTGCTCTTGGGCATTACCGGCGGCATTGCCGCCTATAAAATGGCAAACGTAGCCAGCGCACTGGGCAAGACCGGTGCAGGCGTGGATGTGATTATGACCGAGAACGCAACCCAGTTCATCACGCCGCTGACTTTCGAAACCTTGACACACCGCAAGTGCTGTATTGATCCATTCGACCGTAATTTTCAGTATGATGTGAAGCACATTTCCCTGGCTAAAAAGGCAGATGTAATGCTGATTGCGCCTGCAACCGCAAATGTGATTGCCAAGCTGGCACACGGCATTGCGGACGATATGCTCACAACGGTTGCTCTGGCGGCAAAATGCCCAAAAATTGTTGCGCCCGCTATGAACACCGCCATGCTGGAAAATCCCATCACGCAGGACAACCTGAAAACGCTGGAAAAATACGGATTTATCATCATCCCGTCCGACTGCGGTATGCTGGCTTGCCGAGATGTGGGCAGTGGTAAACTGCCGAAAGAAGAAGTTCTGCTGGACTATGTGTATCGTACCATTGCCAAAGAAAAGGATTTGGCTGGAGTACATATCACCGTCACCGCCGGGGCAACCCAGGAAGCTCTGGACCCAGTGCGATACCTGACCAATCATTCCACAGGCAAAATGGGTTATGCGCTGGCACGTGCCGCTATGCTGCGTGGTGCAGACGTGACCTTGATTCATGGTCAGACTGCACTAAATCCAGTTCCTTTTGTAGAGGATGTGCCGATTGTTTCGGCACAGGATATGTACCAAGCAGTCTGTGACCATTTTGCAGATACCGACGTTTTAATTATGGCTGCCGCCGTGGCAGATTACCGCCCTGCACAGGTATCCGACCAGAAAATCAAAAAACAGGCGGGTGACTTTTCCATTGCCACCGAGCGCACCCCGGATATTCTGGGTACCCTTGGTCCGCAGAAAAAGCCCGGTCAATTTTTGTGCGGTTTTTCCATGGAGACGGAACATCTTGTGGAAAATTCTGCCGCCAAACTGAAAAAGAAAAATCTGGACATGATTTGCGCCAACAATCTGAAGGTTGCTGGGGCCGGTTTTGGGGTGGATACCAATATCATCACACTGCTGACGCAGGACGGGCAAACCGAACTGCCCTTGTTGACAAAAGACGATGCAGCAGACGCTATTCTGGATGCCATCCGTGACAGACGCGCTTAAACGCAACAAAAAGCCGATCAGGACTACCATTCTGACCGGCTTTTTTCAAATTTGGGGTAAAAACACTTGACCTTGGACCTTGTTCAAGGTGTATTCTGGTGGCAAAAGGAGGGATTTCCATGAAAGAATCCTATAGCATCAAGCAAGCCGAACAGATGACCGGTATCTCCAGCGAAAACATCCGCTTCTACGAAAAGCAAAAACTGATTCATCCCGCCCGTAGCTGGAGTAATCAATATCGCCAATACACCGAAACTGACATTCACACCTTAAAAGTGATTCGCCTTTTACGGATGCTGGATATGCCACTGGAAGAAATTCGCATGGTTCTTTCGGGTGATGTATCTCTGTCGCAGGCGGTCAGCCGCCAGCAAGAACGATTAGAGCAGCAAACCAAGCAGATTGGCGCTGCCATCCAAATGTGTATTCAGCTGGAAACCGAAACTGCCCCATTGGATCAACTGGATGTAGATGCACACCTGTCCCGTGCGGAACAAAGCGGCGGCTTGTCCGCGCGCTGGATTTCTGACTGGAAAAAGGTCTACAAGGCGCTCCACGAAAACAGTTTTACCTTTTATCCTGATGACGCTGTTACCAATTCTGCGGAATTTTCTAACGCCCTGCGAGCCTATGCCAATGCGCAAAATTTAGACCTTGTCATCACCAAAGAAAGTATGTACCCAGAATTCACGCTGGATGGTGTGCGCTATACCGCACAGCGCAATTACGCATCTACCTCCTATGTTCCGACCGCTTGTATCTACTGTGAGCGTGTAGACCCGATTGTACCCAACATGCCCACTGGGCGACGCCGAATATTGGAGTTCTTGCATCGCAGCTGGCCCCAGCTTCTGCTTTTTGCCTTTATCCTGCTGAGTCTGGGCCCACAGCTTCCATCTCTTTGGAAAGAAAGCCCACTGGGCACGCTCCTGATTTTTATAACGATACTGGCCTTAATTGGGGTCAACTCGTTCCGCAATCGATACTTCACATATAACGAAAACGGAAAGCGCGGTTCTAAAAAGTAACATTCCCAATATCATTTCATCATAAGAATAAAAGGAAAAGCCCGACCGAAATCCCGGTCGGGCTTTTCCTTTTTACGGATTCTGTGTGCAGTGCAGCAGAGTATCCACCGAAATGCCAAACAGTTCTGCCAATGCCAGCAGATTGGCTGTGCTGGGTTCTGCGGTTCCGTTTTCCCATTTGGAAACTGCCTGTCGGCTGACAGAAAGCTTTTCTGCCACCTGTTCCTGCGTCAGGTTGCAGCGCTGGCGATTTTCCTTAATGGATTCGCCCAGAGATTTTTTCACTGCATCTTCTTGCTCTTGTTTTTCTCCCTTGGGTTCACTATGGATGTATTTCCATAATGCCCGAATAAGCATCACTGCCAGTGTAATCAGCAGACACGCCGGTACTACGAACAATATAATGCCAAAAAGCATGGTCAAATACTGTGTCACTCCAAATTTCATAACTTACTCCTTTGCCTCGTTCTTGTTAGATTTTCACCGATTCGGTGCCCAAATCCTATCAAAAACGGGTGGTTGCGTCTACCAACTATCACGCAACTTTCGGTTGCGGCGGCATTTTTCCACGCTTTTTAGGCTTTTAGTGGAAAACGCAGCTTCGTCACAGCACTTTCTTCAAGCCTTTTGCCATCTGTGCCAAAGTAGGGTATACATTCAATTCCGGGGTATCCACCACCGCTTTTACCAGACATTTCTGCACCTGACTGATTTTCCGTCCCGGCACGCCTTCGACCAACAGTTCAGCGGGTGTAATGCGCAGATGCGCTTTCTGATAGGGTTCACCGCTTTCTACCAGTTCCCGATACAGTGTTGGCGCACAAGCGAAAGCATCATCCAGTGCTGCAAAGGCAGCAAAGGCTTCGGCTGCTGAAAAAGGCAGTTCTTCCATCAATGCCAGCTTCATTGCATGACGGTCTTCGGGGCAGCCTGCCAGATATAATGCATCCATGCGGGCAAGGTCTCGCATGAAGTTTCGTCCGAAATCAAACACTTTTCCTACCGCTTTTGCATCCGCACCCGTCAGGCGCAAAAATGCCCACCAGCGACACAGCGCACTGTGCGGCATTTTGTCCAGCGGTTCCAGCGACAAACCCTGCTGCGGCGGAATGGCAAATTCCGACAATCCTCCTGCCTGAATCAACGGCATCAATGCGGAAGGTCTTGCACCAGCTAGTGCTTTTGTCAATTCCCCACGCACCCGCGGTGCGCTGACCGTCCCCAGCGTGTGCGCCAACTCCAGTGCAGCAGTTTCCGTTTCCTGCTCAATCGCAAAACCCAGCACACCAGCGAAACGATACAGCCGCAAAATGCGCAATGCATCCTCTGCAAAGCGACGCTTCGGCTCACCTACACAGCGCAGCAAGTGGTTTTCCAAATCATGATGCCCATGATAGGGGTCAATGGCAATCGTTCCATCATATGCAATCGCATTGACTGTAAAATCCCGCCGTGCCAAATCCGCACGAATATCCGCACCAAAAGTTACTTGATCTGGGTGACGGTTATCCGTATAGCCTTCCTCTGTGCGGCAAGGTGTGATTTCTACGCCATGCCAAGATACCGTACCATACACACCGCCAATGGGTTTTGCCTCTGGCAACGCATCCAAAAGCGCCTCCGGCTGGCAGGCTGCAGTCAAATCCCAATCCGAAACCTTGCGCCCCAGCAGACTGTCCCGCACAGCGCCACCTACGACCCATGCCCCAATACCGGCATTGTGCAATGCATCCAATGCGGCCGCGGGCTTTTCCGGAATTTGAATCGGCATTCTGTGTTCCCCCTTGTCTTGCTTATTTCGCATTTCATTATAGCATGATGCTGTCAGCCTTTCTACCAAAGCGGCACCAAAATATCCTGAGAAAGGTTTCTTTTGTCTACACAAATGGCTATAATAGATATGATAAACTATACTTCAAATGGTGTAATATGGAGGCAAACACTATGGCAAATATAACGGAATCCAGCCACCTGCTGGATGGTGTAAAACATATTCATTTTATTGGCTGCGGTGGCAGCGGAATGTACCCGCTCATCCAAATTCTGGCAACCAAGGGCTACGAAATTTCCGGCAGTGATGTGCTGGAAGGCAGCATTCTAGGTTATGAGCGCAAGATGGGTGTTAAGGTGACCATTGGTCACAGCCCCGAAAACGTCAAAGGTGCAGATCTGGTGGTGTATTCTGCTGCAATCGCTCATACAAATGTGGAAGTCGCCGCTGCAGAATCCATGGGGATCCCCACAGTAGAGCGTAGTGTTCTTCTGGGCTATGTCAGCCGCCTGTACCCCAGCAGCATCTGCGTATCCGGTACCCACGGCAAAACCACCTGTACTTCTATGATTACTACTGCACTGGAGCTGGCAGGTCGTGACCCCAGCGCTGTGATTGGCGGCAAACTGCCCCGTATCGGCGGTTACGGCAAAGCCGGCAAGGGCGAAAATATTGTCATCGAAGCCTGCGAGTTTTCCCGCACCTTCCTGCACTTGGCACCCACGGATGCAATTTTGCTGAACGTGGACAACGACCATCTGGATTACTACGGCACCATGGAAAATCTGAAAGCTGCTTTCGGTGCGTTCTGTGCTATGGCGTCGGACCGTGTATTCGTGAATGCAGATGACGCCAACTCGATGGAAGTTGCTGCAACGCTGAAAAATCCGATTATCACATTTGGTGAAAAACAGGCTGATGTGGATTTTCGCGCTATCAACGTACACGAACACAAGCCCGGCTTCTTTGCTTTCGACTTGGTCGAGCATGGCACCGTCACTGGTTCGATTGCATTGTCGGCACCCGGTCGCCACAATATTTACAACGCACTGGCAATGTGCTCTGTATGCCGCACGCTGGGTCTGACGGTGGAAGAATGTGCCGCTGCAGCTTTGGACTTTAAGGGCGCAGGTCGCCGCTTTGAGATTTACGGCGAATGCAATGGCGCACTGGTTGTGGATGACTATGCACATCACCCCACCGAGCTGGAAGCTACGCTGAAAACCGCACGTTCCATGGGTTACAAGCGTGTAATTGCTGTACATCAGCCGTTCACTTACAGCCGTACCCGTGCTCTGTTGGATGAATTTGCTCGTGTATTGCAACTGGCAGACATTGCTGTGCTTACTCCTATTCTGGGCAGCCGTGAAGTAGATGACGGCAGTGTCAAGACTTCTGATTTGGCAGTTAAGATTCCCGGCAGTGTCGAAGTAGATAGCTTGGAAGCTGCAGCCGACTGGGTCAAAGCAAACTGCGGCGAGGGTGATTTAGTACTGACGCTGGGCTGCGGCGATGTATATAAAGCAAGCAAGCTAATGACCGGCCAATCCTTATAATTTTCACTCGTATAAAAGCATCCCCAAATGGCGTAACGCCATTTGGGGATGCTTTCTTTTTTTATTCAGCAGTATACACAAAGCTGTAACTGTCGTTTTCTTTCAGAACGATGTCTCCGGCACCCACCTGAGTCATATTGCCCGATCCATCCAACAACTTCCAAAACGCTTTATCTGGATCCCATTTTGCCTCTTCGCCGTCAATAATCGTAATGAAACCAGCCTTTGCTTCTGCTTCGCTGACCAAACCCGCATCTAACATCGCCATCGCAAGCGTCGTACCCTCTTTGGATTCCAGAGCAAATTCTTTTTCCATTCCATCTGCTCCTGTCACGGTTAGCGTAGCATGTACTACTTTTTCGTCCACAGTATTTTGTGCTGCGCCCGATTCACTTTCCGGCGCTGTGCTGGTTGCTTCGCCACAACCCGCCATCACACTGCAAACCATCACCAGTGCTAACATCAACGATAAAATTTTGTGCATTTTCATATTGGTTTCTCCTTTTCCTATATAAGAATTTTCTATCTAGGAAAAGCTATTCTTCCGCATGCAGCATGGGGAAGAACAGCCTGAAACCATATGTTTCCAGCGTTGTACCCTCTCCATCTCTCGTGGAGCTGTACCAAATGTCAGCCCGGCAATCTGACTCACCCAAAAGGATTTACAGTGGCGGGACCGTGTAGGATTTACACCCACTTTCCCGGTGCTACAGAAAATGGTAGCGTGCCAACATTTGTTTTGCAAAAGAACTCCATTCCTAGGTTTATTCATTATACCAAACAAGTCCCATCTGTGCAATTCTTTGTATCTGTATCCTTTAGAATTTATGTATTCGCACTATTCACACACTTGTGCAAAGATGCTTATCACTCTTATTGCATGACTCAGGTATGTCCCCCATACAAAAAACCGTCGCCAATCACAATGCGACGGTTTTTAGATTCACTTTTCGTTCACTCCGTGTGCAGCCCAAGGCTCACATCCAGTGCCTGATCCACGCGTTGCTGATCTGTTTCAGTGATACGTCCAGCACGCTCACGCAAGCGGTGCTTATCCAAGGTGCGAATCTGTTCCAAAAGAACAATACTGTCGCGTGAAAGTCCCGTATCCTGTGCACGAATCCCGATATGGGTCGGTAGTTTATTTTTATCCAGTTTTGATGTAATAGCCGCAGCAATCACTGTAGGGCTGTGGCGGTTACCGATATCGTTCTGCAAAATCAATACCGGGCGCACGCCGCCCTGCTCTGAGCCTACTACCGGGGACAGATCTGCATAGAAAACTTCTCCTCTGTGTACTTCCATACTTAACCCTCCGCATATATCTTCTTCGGTGTGGTTAGTATAGACATTTTCTCCGCAGGATATTCCGACGATGCTCAGCGTTTTTCTAAAATACAGACCGCCATTGCCATGTTTCCTTCATGGGTCAGTGTCAAATGTGCGCACAAACCGTTTTCTTCCAGCCAGGCTTTTGCACTACCGGACAGCGCATAATAAGGTGCGCCGTTCTCCAGCCGCAGTGCCTGAATATCTGCCAAATCAAAACCGCCGATACCGCGACCAGCCGCTTTCAAAAAGGCTTCTTTTGCTGCAAAATCAGCCGCGGCACTGCGGAAATGGCTTTTCAAGGGTGTTCCGGTCCAAGGCAATTTCAAAGCAGCCTGCTCCTGCAAACCATACACTCGGCGAGCAAAGGTTTCGCCGTGTGCGCCCAAAAGACTTTTTTCCATGCGGGTGATCTCGCACAGGTCGCACCCAATGCCGTAAATCATAACTTTTTGCTCACTTTCTTCTCGTTTTGCTTTCATCTTACACGATAATTCCGCTGTAAGCAACAAGCCAAAACGAATCTTTTTATAAAAACTGCTTAATTTCCCAGTTTGCAGCAGCGAAGCGTACGCTTGCGCCTTGCAGTTTTCTTTTGTTTCGTGTACAATGAACGTATGATGTTTTTTACACATGAAAGGGGTGTTTAGGATGACAGATCCTACTGCTATTTTTTCGATCCATGACGATCAGGAACGTGAAATCCACCAGACCCTGATGGAAGTTTATTCTGCACTAAAGGAAAAGGGCTATAACCCGGTAAATCAGATCGTAGGTTACATCCTGTCCGAGGACCCCACCTATATTACCACCTATAAAAATGCCCGAAACCTGATCCGTCACATCGACCGTGATGATTTGTTACAGGCAATGGTCCGCCATTATCTAGACCTGTAAGCTTAATCGAAATAGAAAAGCCGCTGCCCAACTCGGGCAGCGGCTTTTTATATTATTTTGTTAAGCAGAAAATTAACCCATATAGCTGATATTTACGTCAACAGCAGTCAGCTGCCCCTTGCTGTTGTATACGCCGTTTACACGACCATTGCCTGTATACTGCCAAATATGGCAGTTGATGGGGCTTGCGGATACGCCGTAATGTGCATTCCAAATCGTGTAATTGGTCAGCGCAGAATAGCTCAGCTGATGATTAAACCAACTGGAAGAGGCATATACGCCAGGTGCATAGCCGCCGTTGCGAATGGTTTCGCAGAAAGCAATCGCACAAGCAGTACGCTCACCCTTGCTCAGACCATCTGCACGACCAGTCTTGCTGCTGGTGGAATATTCGCTGTCAAAAAAGATGGGATAATCCAGACGCTGACCTGCAATCGCATTCAGGCAGGCAGACGCTTCTTCCACGGCTTCCTGTTCGTCGATTGCCTGGCTGAAGAAGTAAATACCTACCTTCAAGCCTGCAGCCTTTGCCCCCTGCAAATGCTTGCGGAAATAAGGGTCCTCAACAATCTTGCCGGAACCGTAACCACGGTAGCCCATGCGGATGATAACAAATTCAACGCCGGACTCCTTGACTTCTTTCCAGTTGATATTTGGCTGATATTTGGAAACATCGATACCTAGTACCTTATTGCCGCTTGTATCGCTGGTACTCAGCACGATTTGAATGG
>JARHYC010000014.1 GCA_029264955.1 Faecalibacterium sp.
CTGAGAAGCCAGACCTGCTGCAGTCAATGAAGCCATCACGCCACCTAGAGGAGGGAGGTGGGGCTGCCTGGGGCCATCCCAGGGAGACCCCCCCAAAACAAAATGAGCAGAATGCAGAGTGGAGAGGAGCCAAGCCCTAATGATACCACTGAGGCCCCAAAGCCAGCTGCATCCGCAGCCAGGGCTACTCCTGGACTTTTCATTTACACGAGCCAATAAATTCAGTAATTTTTTTTTTTTTTTACTTTAGTCCATAAGCTTAAATGAGATCATTTTCTGTCACTTGCAGAGAAAGTCCTAGCTGATTCATGTCAACATAGGGACCATGATGCATGCATTCCCATGCAGTTGAAGTGGATTTTGAGATGCTTTCACAGGAGAAGAGGCATTGTGACAGCCTGGGAGCAGAAAATCCTTTGTTGGTGATGCTTGGTACTGGCGGGATGATGGCACATTTATCGCTAACGGTGTTGCTTATGTACCACGCAAAAATCTTTTCACAGCCTTGGCGATTGGTGTTGGCACCAGTGACGAACGTGAAGCTTCTGGGTATACAAATGGTTTAGGCGTTGCAGATTCCTTTGTTCTTGCTGTACTAGATTCATCCAGCCAGCACATTACATTATTATCCATTCCTCGCGACACACAAACAATGATTACTTGGTGTGATGAAACTGGTAAACCCATTCAGGAAATGTTCAGCCATTTAGCACTACAGTACACATATGGCGGCTCTACTCATGAGATGTGCAGTAGAAGCACAGTTGCCAGCGTTTCGAAACTGTTGCACAATGCAGGAATCGGGGCGTGGTTCACTCTGGATATGGATTCTATCGTTCAGATGGTTGACGCCATGGGCGGTATCGCTATAACTATTCCGGATGATCCCTACTATTGCGCTTATACTGGTTACACTCCTGGTCAGTGGGTCCTTTTAGATGGTCTCTCGGCACTTCAATTTGTTCAATATCGCGACACCAATGTATTTGGAAGCTGTGAAATGCGTGTGGAACGGCAAAAAGTTTTTGTTGATGCCCTTCTAGACTGGATTCTGCAAGGTTTAAAAAAATATCCACTTCATGTTCCACATCTCTACTCGGCTATGCAGGATTATTATTACACCGATTTAAAATTCAATGAAATTTTAGCGCTTGGCTGTTCTGTAATGAATATGCATATATCTGACATTTCGATGCAAACGCTGCCCGGTGCAGTTCAATCCGGTGTATTCTACGAAGAGTACTTGCCCAATGAGCAAGAAACTCGCCAACTTCTTCTCAATCTGTTCTATCAGCCCGCAATCTAATCCGGCTATGATAGATATATCTCACACTATTCACTATTTGAAAGGAGATTCACACCCATGAATATGAAAAAAATCACTGCTTTGATTGCAGCCCTGTGCCTGTCGATGGCTTTTGCAGTGTCTGCCTTTGCTGCTGGTAGCATCGGCGATCCGACCCCGGCTCCTACTGAGGCTCCGGCTCCCACTGAAGCTCCGAACGAGGTACCTTCTGGCCACCCCAGCATTGGCGATATTGTTTTCAATGCCCCTATGGCTTCTTTCACTTTGAATGGCGAAAACGTTGAAGTTGTCGCTGTTCAGGAGCCTGCTGAGCCTCAGGCCTACAATGCACTTTATCATAAGGTAGAAGAACTGATCCGTGAAGATTTTGGTTTCTCTCGCTTATTTATCAACTTGCAGCTGCGAGGCGGTTCTGTCAAGGATGGCCCTCTGGGGCAGGATGTCCGCATTGACTTGACTAAGTTGTACCCGGATGTCGATTTTGGTGCATCTGATATGGAATACGTACTGGCTCACGCCGTACATACAGACAATGGCTATACCGCTGTTGCCCATAAGGTTGGCAAGGATGGCACTGTTGTCATGAATTCTCTGTGCCCCGTCGCGCTGATGGGCCGCAAGGTTACACCTTCTGCTCCCAACACTCCCAACACTCCCAGCACTCCCAACACTCCCAACACTCCCAACACGCTAACTACACCGGCTGCTTCTCCTAAGACTGGCGAAAACGGTCTGATTAACCTGCTGGGCGTTCTGGCTGTTGTTTCCGGTGCAGGTGTTGTTTTGTCCCGCAAAAAGAAGTAATAACGATATTTTTTATGAAGGAATACTAAAACTGGTGTGAGATAAACCGCCTGACAGAAAAACTGTCAGGCGGTTGTTTTTATATTTATAATAACAGGTATCGACCTTATAAATGTATCAATATTGCAATCCCACAGAAGAAACATTTCTTTTTTACTTAGTTGCTCTACATAGATTTTGCTCTTCTGCTGTACTGCAGCGAACTTTTGATTCACTGGTATTGATTAAAAACTGCAATCCTGTCTCTGCCTGCAAATGGCAAACACGCAAAGAATCGCCCAAAAGGTCATAGTTCATTCCTGCATCCAGCCAATCCAGGAAGATGCCAACCAGCAGACACTTGAAGTAACGCACAATAATATCTCTGTCCTCAGGATCAATGGACAATGTGCCGGAAATGTTTGTGATATATTCCTTGACCAGATACATAAGCAAATGATTCAAGTGTTGAATAAAGATTTCACGCGGCAGAGACCGATAAACGTGCATCACTGACTTTTTATTCTCCGTAAAATATTGCACAGTGATTGCAATACAATCCTCCAGCGACCCCACTTGACAATGCTTTTCCACCAATGCATCAATGCGAGAAATCAGAATTTCTTCTAAAAGCGCAGGAATATCCTGATAGTGGTAATAAAAAGTATTGCGATTGATGCCACAACGTTCGACAATATCTTTCACAGTGATTTTACTAAAAGGTTTTTCATCCAAAAGCTGCAAAAAAGATTCTGTAATTGCCTGTTTTGTGAAGTTCACTGTGTATTCCTCCTATTACGATTGTCTTATAATATAGTCTATATTATCACAAAGCAGGCAACTACGCAATTTCCTTTTCTGCTCTTCTATTCTGGTTCAACGTCAAAAAGAGCCCGGAGTCCTTTTTCTGACACCGAGCTCTATACAATATGATCCACGCAGCACTTCTCTTTGTACCGCAGTTTTCTGTGTTTTACGGTAGAAGCCCTTTACTTCTGACTCTTATGGGCATATTTGATAACGCGTTTATCCTCAATCACACCATGCCAATTCATACCAAATCCAAAGTCGTAGGTGTGTCCCTCAGAGTCTACATGGCATTCCATATCAAATGGGACATCTTCCTTCTGTTCTTCAACTGTTTTCATATTGCTGGGAATTTGCATGGGCAACAGACCCTGTGGATCATAATTTCCGCTCAGCACTTCCAACAATGCATTAGACAAATCACCAAACATAGTCAAAATAGCATCTGCAGCTTTTTCAAACTCGCTAACGATCATCGGTCCTGTCATCTTAACACAGACAATAACCGGCTTATCCCCCATGGCTTTTTTGGTGTTCAACACCATGTCAAGATCATCTTCATTATTTACGGTTACAGTCTTACCCTTATAGCTTCGATCCGGGAACTCATCGTTTGGGTCCTGTGCGATACTGTGCTCACGCGCAAATTCAGCGGTATAAGGACGATACTGTAGACTGACAGGAACAAAGCCGTTGCCGCCGGTTTCCTTATCCTTTACATCATAACCACCAAGCAGGCTGAATGCTGCACCATTGGGCTGACGAATCACGCACAGTGCCACATCTGCTTCTTCCGGCGTATCCACCACAGTGAAATATTTATTTAAAAGTTCTGTGGGGAGCGGACTTTCCCAATGTTCCTGTGTTTTGATGCTCATCCAATCCACGCTCTCTGGGAAGTGAATCTTGGGCACATAAATCTTCGTTCCATGCTGCAAGGGCAAAACCTGAGCTTTGTTCTTTATCATCACGATAGACTTCTTCTGTGCCTCAAAGCCATCTTCCATATACGCAGGGCAGCCCACAACTTCAGAAGATTTCTGCGGATCTAAATAAGGATTTTCAAACAAACCTACACGGAAAATATTCTTTAGAAGGCGGCGTGCGGAGGCTTCAAAACGCTCACGCATAAATGTCTCGCCATGCTCCTTGACACCAATTTCATAAGCGTCCATGACCGGCTCTTTTTCATTCAAGCCACCAAACTGATCCACACCAGCCATCAAGACGCGATAACAGCGTTCCTCACGTGTGAGCTTCTCCACGCCCCAGCATTTACCGCCAAACATACTTTCCAGTGGTGCAGGATTCTCGGTGATTGACCAGTCAGTACACACAACTTCATCGTAGTTATACTTGTCACGCAGCAGATCTGTGATTAAGTACTTGCTATAGCTGGAACCAACATTTTCGTTATTGCCAGCTTCACCAAAAATTGCAGTATAGTATGGCATAACAGAGCTTGCGCGCTTAGTTTTGCCCTTCAGCTTAAATGCTCCTTCAGTAAAGGGGACCAGATGCTCCTCGAAGTTGTTGCCCGGATAAACCGAATACTTTCCGCAGCCAAAGTGAGCGTCACGACCGCCCTCTACAGCACCGCCGCCCGGCCAATGTTTGACCATGGTGTTGACGCTGTCATAACCCCAGCCATCGGTGATTTCCTGCTCGCCTTCAGAGGTCTGGAATCCGTCACAATACGCTCTTGCCAAATCTGCATTCAGACTGGAGCTTTCACCAAAGCTACCGGAGAAACGGCTCCAGCGCGGCTCGGTGCATAGATCAATCTGGGGTGACAATGCCGTTGTAATACCTAAACTACGGTATTCCTTTGCTGCAATCTGACCGAACTTTTCCATTAAATCAGGATCAAATGTTGCTGCCATGCCCAGCGGTTCAGGCCAATGAGAAATGTCACCGCCTGCACCCGCATCAAACTCAAAGGAAACGGTCGTGCCGTGGCGCGGGTCAGAGCTGATGGATACCGGAATTCCCCAGTGCTGGCTTTCTGCCAGCGCCTGCACATTGTTATTCCACTGAGCGGAATCTGCGGCTGACTGTACTGCAACAATTAAGATATGCCGCAAATAATCCTCGGTTATAAACTTTTTTTGCTGATCAGATAGCGCAGATGCGGGCAAACCGCTTTCTGCAATACTCTTTCCATCATACGATACCTCGCCAAAATACGGCATAGAGTATCCGGGAATAAACTGGTGCTTGCTATATAACATTAAGCCCGCGATTTCCTCAATGGACAAACGAGAAGCCAAGTCTTTTGCTCGTTCCTCAGCGGGCAAGCGCCAGTCCTCATAGGGATACAGCGTTCCTGTCTGTGCCAGGTCCTTAAAATACAAGCCATCTTTTTCAATCAGCTTCACGCCGGATTCTTTTGACCAACACAATTTTGGACCATTCAAATTCTGGACACTCTCCAACGTAGGTTCTCCTGTTTTTTGCATAGATATATCCGCCTTTCACCTTTATTACAAACGCTCTATTATCATACATTAACTTCCTATTTTAGTGTTCTTGTACTATTGCTATAATACTTTGCTTTTTCACGTCTGTCAACAACGTGTATTTTTCACAAAAATACAGATAACCTCTGGTCAAAAGATACAAAAAAGCAGTCCTTTATCTAGGACTGCTTTTTCTATTGCGTTTAATTTAGAAAAATACGATTTTGAAATTTACTTAGCAATGCTCTTTTTCACCTGAAGCAATATCACCACAATGCTAATGCCCAGCAGCATATGTCCAATACCCGCAATGCCAGAAATAGAAGCATTCAGCGCAGAAGAAACTTCTGCCGACTGCACCTGCAGGATGCCACGCACCAAAAAGGCTGCGCCGGTAATATTCAAACCGATATGGTAGATCAACAACACCTGACTAGTCTTCGTGTTGGAAAAAGAAAAGCTTTTTTCCAACAATAGCATCAGCAAGAAAAACACCATGCCCAACATAAAGTAGTGTGTATGCATAACAGAAAGCGTCGTATCTCCTGTAAATGCATTAAATTTTGTAAATTCACGGTAAAAGACACCAAAAATCATAGCGACAATTGCATAAACAATTGAAATATTTGCGTAACGTTTCATAATCCATTCTCCTGTCATTGTTGTTTTTTGCGAGCCATGCACTGCATCGCTCATCTTCTTTTTTACCTGTTTCGCAGCAACTTCTTTATAATAGTTCACACCAAACAGAATGCCAGCCAAAAACAAAGCGGCCCCCAGCCCAGTGTAAAACACGGCGATAAAGTGGTTCGATGCCAGATGCAAATTGCGTACTGCAATTCCACCACCCATCATAACGGCCATAATAATAAAGGACTTTATGTCGAAAAACTTAAAAAAGAGCTGTTTTTCTTCAACATATCCTAAAATACGCGTAGTATGCTTTTTTACAAGCTTACCAAAAACAAATTGGTGGAATATCGCAAAAATCAAAACCGATAGCAATCCATTCCATACTGTTACATATTCTGAATAGGTTTGTACTCCAATCCGTAACACATTGAATCCGGCAATTAGCCAAACAACACTTGCAATAAGCAATAGAGTGCTTTTCTTTACTTTCATAAAACGCCTCCTTTTAAACATGTTGTTCCCATTGAAATTATAATAAGCCCCTACTTACTTTCATAAAGCGTTCGCTTTACGATCTCCAGCACAATAGAAGGGTCATAATCTTGGCGGATCAGTGCAGAAAGCATCAGTGAAAATAGAATCTGCGCAAATTGTTCCGCAGTAAAGTGTTCATCAAACGCATTGGAGCGAATCTTTTGATCCTGTTTCAGCACTTCGTACAAAATCCTTTGAATATGCTGCCAGCTTCGTTGCATTCTCTGCTTGCCTTCCCTTTTATCGACCTTCACAAATGCAACAGAATGCAACGTAATAAAACCAGGGTATGTCCGGTTTCCATATTCCATTCTTTGATAAATCCATTGAATACAAGACAGCACATCATGGAACTGCATATTCTGTCCCGCTGTACAAAAAATATCAAACCAAATACTTTCTATCGCGCCGCTGACCAATTCCTCTTTTGACTGGAAATAGTTATAAACTGCACCTACCGATACGCCACAAGCAGCTGCCACCGATCGAATATTGACTGCTGACCATCCCTGACGTTGAATCAATTCTCTGCTTACTTTTAGGATTTCTTCCTTAGAAGTTACAGAAGCTCGCATATTATCACCTCAATATGAACATTGTTCATTTTACACACATTCGCCTCTAAAGTCAATCATATCACTCCAATTTTTTCTTTTTTTACCTAATTTTAAACATCAGCTTTTTAGTTTGTCCCATTCCCTTCCATAGAACCCATTTTTATACAAACAAAGAGCGATGCATAGGAGGCTATGCATCGCTCTTTGCCTGAGTTTTCTCTTTTTGTGAATGCAACTTTAATTTGCTTTCACAACACCTGAAACAATGTATTTTTCATCATCAGAAATGACCACATCTACGGAAACCCACTGACCCATCAGTTCTGCCAAGGCGTTCTCATGCATCAATCCCATCGAAACATGTTTTGCACTGCCTCGATGGCACGCATCTACTACTGCACGGCTTATGCCATGTGCGATCGTGAGCCGACCACCAGGAACTAACAGCCCCGCTAAATGTTCAATCACTTTTTCGGGTTCCACAAAATGAGGGAAAGCATTATACACCATAACACAGTCCACACACTGTTCCAGCTCCAACTCCTGTACGTCACCGCAAAGAACTTCAATGGGAGCATCCTTGCATTTTTCTTTTGCGATTTTCGCCATTTCCGGTGAGATGTCAATAGCGATTACACGCCGGACATTTCTTTTTTTATAATCTTCAAATAGGACACCTGTTCCGCAAGCTACATCCAAAATACATTTGTTGGCAGTAATTGCTCCGCAATCCAAAATTTCTTTCATCACATTTTCGTTGCGCACTTGTACCGTGTCCCAAGTGGAAGCACGCCTATTAAAAAAATCAATGATTTCTGAACGTTCCATTTTGCTGCACCATTCCTCCCAATAAGACTCGTTTCATATTCCAATCAATGAAAGAAGGTTTGTGTATCAATTTTCTGATAGCCGCCAAAACTAGCCGGATATGCAAATATCTCCTCTGCCAACTCCTTGCCCAAAAACGCCTTTGTAATCTCATTTGTTTTTTCAACCATATCTACATCTGCAAATAAATCTGGATATGCTGTTTTTGCAAGGAACCAAGTGTTGATCAATGCTGTTTCAAAATTTGTGTAGTACGCATTATACGCCATCTGTAAATAGACTTCACCATCATTCCACGCCTTACAGGCATCAAACATCGCCTGATCTTCCTGATATAAGGGCTTGATATTTTTAACTGCGGCTGCATCCACGATCATAATATCCATATCTTTTCCTAATGCCACAAATTTTTCTTCTTCAATGGGCTGAATCCCTGGGTTCGCTAAATCAGTGACAACATTTTTCACATTCACCAAATCAAACGCCTTATAGTTCTGCGCAGTCATCAAATGATTCGTTGTTCCCCAGTTTCCCAGGCCACAGATATACACACGCGGCTTATCTTGCTCGGCAACATTCGCAGTTCGATTGCTGATTTCTTTTGTTTCCGCTTCTACAAAGGAAATCAGTGCTTCCGCCTTTTCATCTTGTTCAAAGAGCGTACCAAGCAAGCGCATAGAACTCTTGAAAGAATCATCAAAAACACCATCGGGGCCAGACTTCAGTGTGATTACCGGCACGCCCAACTGCTCCTGCAGTGCATCTTCCTTTTCTACATCTTCATATTCAGAAATGACAAGATCCGGGTCACAGGCCAGAATTTTTTCCGCTTCTGCGGCCTGCGCACTCGGACCTCCCACACCACAGGAAGGCAACGCAGCAAATATATCGCCAAATGCAATGACGTATGGGCGTGCTACTGAATCAAACATCTTCGGACGTTCGGCCAATGTTGTATTATCAATATCTTCTACACCGCACAGCAGTGCGGGATCTGCAATGTAGCTATACATACGCAATGCACCAGCACCAATGCATACAACACGTTTATAGGTACCCGGATTAACAGACACTTCACGTCCAATCATATCCGTAATGGAAACCTCGGTATTTTCTTCATATTTACTTTCTGTCTGCTGAGATGTTGGCTGTTTTCCGCAAGAGCAAAGTGCCAGCAGCATCACAAGCACTAGCATAATCGCAAGACTCTTTTTAATTTTCATTTTGATTTCCTCCTATGATAATTTTCCGCTTTTCTATCTCAACGATTTTCATTTGGACCCCATAAATATCTTGAATGACTTCTTCTGTAATGCACTCCTTTCCGCCAGCGTATTGTATCTTACCATTTTTCATTAGAAAAAAGCGATTTCCAAAATAAAGGGCCTGATTCAAATCATGCAGAGAGCTTAAAATGCTGATACCTTTTTCTCGTACCAGCTTTTTTGCTTCCTCAATAATCAACTGCTCATTGGCAATATCCAGATTCCCAGTTGGTTCATCAAAAATCAACAGCTGTGGTTCTTGTGCCAGCGCCCGCGCAATCGCTATTTTTTGCCGTTCGCCACCAGAAAGTTCATCTACATTGCGGTCAGAAAAGGTCTCCAGCTGCATCTCCTGCAATATTTTTTCTACCACTGTATAATCATTGGGACTTGCTTTTAGACCAAAATAAGATACTCTGCCCATCAAAACGGAATCAAACACACTCAACTCACCAAATTGAATATCTTGCGGAACATACGCTACCCGCTTAGCACGCTGCCTTCGATTCATTGCAAGCAGATTTTCTCCGTCAAATGAAATCGCACCGCAATCTGGCATACACAATCCTAAAATATTTTTAAGCAGGGTTGTTTTACCGGAGCCATTTTTACCAAGTAAAATTCCGATTTCACCATCTGGCAAAGTTAGATCAACACCATTCAAAACCGGAGCAGCTTTTTTTCGATACCGATAGGAAACCCCCTCTATTTTTAGCATCGTCTGCCCTCCTTTTTAGAAAAAATAATTGCAATAAAAAATGGTGCCCCCAGTAAGGATGTAATAGCCCCCACCGGCAGCGCCGAACCGTTGCCCATACTTCTGGACAACGTGTCCGCCATCAATAGTAACAGACTGCCACTAAGTGCGGCCACCGGTATCACGAAACGGTGGTCTTGCCCCAACAATTTTTTTGTAATATGCGGACAAATAATTCCTACAAAACCAATTACACCTAAAAACGACACACATACTGCCGTTATCATTGAGGACAACAGCATCGAAAAAAAGCGCAGTTCTTCCACATGAACTCCCATACTTTTTGCAGTTGCTTCGCCACTCAAAAGAGCATTGTAACGCCAAGACATCAACGAAAAGAAAAGAAGGCCCAGCGCAACCACTGCAAACATAATCCCATCGGTTCGATAGGTTGCTCTGCCCAAATCTCCAAAATTCCAAATCACAGCAGCGGATATCCCAACATCTGTTGCATAAAACTGCAAAATAGTTGTAGCCGCTGTCCATATTGACCCAACTGCCATTCCAGCCAGAACAACTACATTCGGTGAGAACTCTCGTATTCTGCAAAGTGCCAAAATCAGAAAAATCGACAGCGTAGAAAACAAAAATGCCATCATACTTGTTGCATAGGGATTGGCACCCACATCATAATTAAATACATTATTACCTGTAGATAAAAATCCACCGGCAAAAGCAATAATCGACAGATTTGCACCAAACACTGCCGCATTGGAAACACCAAGTGTAGCAGGCGATGCCATCGCATTACCCAATGTTGTTTGCATGATCAGCCCAGAGAGCGAAAGGCCCATGCCTGCAATTACCGCAGCCAATACCCGCGGAACCCGAATATTCCAGATAATACGGCTATGGGCCGCCGCCCCATTTCCTAACAATGCCCCCAGGCATTCTGAGACGGACATATGGGAAGACCCCACAAAAAGGCAGACAAATGCCATGCAAATTCCGGCCAACAGGAGAACCAGAATCACTGCAATACTTTTTCTGTTTCTATTATGGCTTTTCATATTAGACTTTATCTCCATCCTTTTACACCGCCCCGTCTGTCAAGGGGCACTCGCTCCGCTCTTTTATGATATTTTTTTAACAAATATATGCAAACGACGTTCTTTCTCTCTGACTTACACACCAAAAATGACACTATCTCTTTTTGGGTTACATACAGCCTTAGAAAGCTCCTTAAACATTTTATTTACCATTGTAGTGTATCTTTTGTATAGTAACACACCTCCTCAGAAATGGCAAGAAACACATAGAAAGCGAAGCTAACGACTATCACTATTCTGGTAAAAAGCACCAATTACAACCATTTTAATGGATTTCTACACTTGCAGATTGTTTGCCTCGCCCTATGCTCCACACCTTTATTTTGATTTTTCGGATAAAAAAGCATTGACATCCAAAGCATAATTCTGTATTATCGAAAACAGTAAAAGGGAGTAACTGACATCTCATTTTGAGGTGTTTGCGATATCGTCAATACAGTGATTTTCACTCGGTATCGCAAGGAACTGGTAAGACTTTTATTGCAGCATAGGCAATAAAAGTCTTTTTTTATTGCCTATCTTCCTCGTTAACATGGAAAATGGAGAAAGAAAATGGAAATTCTGGAAATTCTAATTCCCTTCGCCGGCGGCCTGGGTATGTTCATCTATGGTATGCAGACCATGGCTCAAGGTTTGGAAAATGCGGCCGGAAACCGTATGCGATCCTTGCTGGAAGTATTGACAAAAAACAAATTTCTTGGCGTTCTGCTGGGTGCCGCAATCACAGCAGTAATACAAAGCTCCTCGGCAACTACGGTTATGGTTGTTGGGTTCGTAAATGCAGGTATTATGAACTTACAGCAAGCCATGGGCGTAATCATGGGCGCAAATATTGGCACCACTGTAACCGGATGGCTGGTATCGAGTACTGAGTGGGCTAAGTTTTTAAGCCCCACTATGCTTGCACCACTTGCCATTATGATTGGTGTTATCATTATGATGACCGGAAAGCGCTATGCCACCAAAGAAACCGCTAAGATTATCTTTGGCTTTGGCTTACTGTTTGTTGGCATCTCTACGATGTCCAGTGCAGTTGCTCCGTTGAAGGAAAACGAAGCTTTTTGCAGCGTCTTTGTTACGTTGGGCCATAATCCACTACTTGGTATCGCTGCTGGTGCCATCGTCACTGCAATTATTCAAAGTTCCTCGGCCTCTGTCGGTATTTTGCAGAGTTTGGCCGCCGCAGGGCTTGTTCCCTTTAATGCAGCAATTTATATCATCATGGGCCAAAACATTGGTACCTGTATCACCGCGATTCTGTCTGGTTTAGGCGCCAACAAAAATGCCAAAACCGCGGGTTTGATGCATTTGCTATTCAACATCATCGGCACTATTATTTTCAGCACTGGCGCAATTGCCTACCTGTCCATTGTGAATCCTATATGGGCAGCTGGTAATATCACGCAAACACAAATTGGCCTGATTCACACACTGTTTAATATCGGCACCACACTGCTGCTCTTCCCTGTTTCCGACTGGATCATTAAACTGGCTATGAAAATCGGTAAAGTCGATACAGAAAAAGCAGAAGAACCAATCTCTCTATTGGACGAACGTATGCTGGAAACCCCGGGTATCGCATTGCAGTCTTTGAACGGCGAGTTGATCCGCATGGGTAACATGGTAAAGGACGTTCTGCACAATGCACGAGAAGCACTGCTTCACCCCAATCTGGATACGATCCGTCAAGTAAAAGAGTTAGAGCGCCGCATTGATGAAATGACCGCTGCTATTTCGGATTATGCAATTCGGCTGTCGGCACTACAAATCAGCCAACAGGAGCACTGGGAAACTGTTCGTATTTTACAGATTGCTTCGGATATGGAGCGCATCAGCGACCAATGCGAAAACCTTGCAGAATACGCTGAACAAATGCTAGAGAAACGTATGAATTTCTCCGAATCGGCCCAACAGGAACTTATGCAGATGTCAGATCTGTGCAGCGCTTGCTATACCTATGCACTGCGCTCCTACGCAGAAAATGATCGCGAAAGTGTTGTCATGGCAATCGAAAAGGAAACGCTAGCTGACAAGCTGGAAATTGACTTCCGCAGCCAAAATATTGCTCGCCTAACTCAGCACCAGTGCAATGCGCAGACTGGTATTGTGTTCCAAGATGCGCTGGTCAGCTTGGAACGTATCTCCGACCATGCCCGCAATATTGCAGAAGAAAAGGCAAAAATCTTTATCTAAAATTTTATCTGATCAAAATCCAACATTTTATGAAGAAAAAGGACGGCGCTATTGCAGCGCCGTCCTTTTTCTTCATACATTTTACATTGACTGGATCAGTTCCAAAATATTTCCATCCGGATCATAGAAATAGACAGCACGGCTCTTGCCAAAACCATAATCAGTACTGTCAAATGTCTGCGGTTCCGAAATAAACTGCACTCCTTTTTCTTTCAGCTGAGCATACTCCGCATCGATATCTTGCGTAGTGAAGCAAAGCTCTGAAATCGATGTTTTGAATAAACTAGGAGTATTGCTTTCTGCAACCCGATCGGTGAATTGAATCAACTCTACCAGTGGTGCCTGCTGGTCACTGGACTGCAAATATGCCACACGAGCCTCACAGCCTTGCCGTTGGAACAACGCAGCCGTTTCAGGACCGCTCATTTTCATTTCCCCTAGATAGGAAAGCCCCAGTACATCCCGATAAAATGCTACGGATTGTTCCAAATCCGAAACGGTAAAACCGATATGTGCAACCGACTGAAACATACCACTTCTCCTATTCTTAAATAGCTATCATGTAAAACACACCGACAAACCTTTTTACTCATCGCTCGTTTTTTTCATGTCACAAGCCTTTATCAGAGCATGAAACAGAAAACCGATTCCGATGGTCAAAACAACGTGTCCAATACCAGCCAGACCACCCATCATGTGATCCCAAAAGCTGGGTACTGCAATATGGAATAGCTGGGTTGCGCCGCGTGCTGTCATAAAGCCCAGTGTCATCACCAGACCCAAATTGTAAATCCCAACAAACCAGCGGAAGCTCTTCTGCTTATGAATCTGAAATACCTGCATTAGCAGCGGCATCAGCAAGAATACAGCAGCGCCCAGCGCCAACGCGTGTGGATGCACACGTGAGAGAACCGACTCTCCTTCAAAATGCGTCCAGTAAGCTGCTTCGTGATGGAAAAGGCCAGCTGTCAAGCCGAACACTAGATAAGCCAGCGAAATTTTGTACATATTTTTCATGATAAGTATCCTCTTTCGTTAATTATGTTTAGTCTTCATCGCCTGTGCAGTATTGTTGCTGCAACAAATCAATTACGCTTCGAATCCGCTCGTCATAAATAGCATAGCGAATAAATTGCGCGTGCTTTTCTGAGCAAATCAAACCGGCATCTCGTAGCCGATGTAAATGCTGTGAAAGCGCTGGGCCGGAAATGTCCGGCACCCGTTCTGCCAATTCTCCAACTGTCATGGGGCCTTCCAGCAAAGCACAAAGAATCAGCAAACGGTTTTCATTCGCTAGCTGCCCCATCAGTGCAGAAACCGCTTTTGCACTTTTACGCATTTGTTCCACCTCCAATATAACCAAGCCGCACAAGCATTTTGATCATTTCAAGTCATCTCATATGCTTGCACGAACCCGACAAATCATCTACATGATCGTCCCTATCGGGCCACCCTATGCATATCATTTGGGTATCACCATTATTAAGGCTTTTCTTATTTAAGTTTTTGCTAAAATAGCATAAAAAAACTGAGTTGTCAATCTAAAAAACAAAATTTTATATTTTTATAAAACAAATTCCGACTTGTCAGATACCAAACACGGCATTCGACCAAATCGGAATTTACAAAGATTCTATATTTTCTGCTTTTTATGAAACCAAACCATACTTTGTTTTGATACGATCTAACTTTTCAAGCATCGGTTCTGCCGCTATCTCCAAGAAGATAAAGGTCGCCATTGCATGAACCAAGTCCATCGGAAAACCAGAAACATATTGTGCCAGAACAATATTCCAGTTCAAGCTATCCGTACTGTATAGAATAGCAGATGACGGATTCATAATTCCACCATAAATCACAATTGCTGCGATTGCACCAAAAACAGCCAACGAGGTTGCATTTCGGCGCAGCAACCCCTTACGGAATAAAACACCCGCCAAAAAGCCGATGATTCCCATACTAAACATCTGCCACGGCGTCCAGGGCCCATGCGAAAACAGCATATTGGATGCGAGCATGGTCATTGCACCTACAAAAAAGCCAGTTTCACCACCCAAGGCTACACCTGCAATAATGGTCAATGCCATTACAGGTTTAAATTGTGGCAGCATAAAGAAGGCCGATCTCCCAGCTACACCAATCGCACAGAGTACCGCAATTACAACCAATTCTCTGGGTTTCGGTTTTCTGCCCTCAAATACCAACACGAATGGCAGCATACACTCTAAGAGAACTAAAAGTGCCAGAATGTTATAGTGGGAGGCACCTAAATAAAAAACACCGCCAAAAATGGTAAGCGGAATAAACAGTATAATCAAAAGCGAGGCAATTGCTGTGCGCTTGCTTAATTTACGCTGCTGCCGCGGTGTCTGCTGCATCACAGGCGGTTCTGCACGTCGACCGATTGCCGCAATCAATCCCAAAAGCGACAAAATCAATGCTGCATATACCTTCCATTGCTCTTTTCCTTGTGCGGTCAGTCCGCCGGCATCAATCAGCTGCGTCAAATCTGTGATGCTGGTTGCGTAAACAAATGTCCCTCCTGCAATCAGACCACAAATCAGCGCAATCGCTTTGCGCCAAAGCGGAAGAGGTTGAGGTTTAAAAGATACACTATTTTCGGCGGGCGGTGGTAAAATTGCAGATTTCACTTCCGGCTCTTTTTCTTTCAGAACAGTTCCACCACAACAGGATATGACATCCGAAACCGTAACAGCCTCTGGCAAAATATGCCGTGCCATACGGTTAGCCGGTGTTGTATAAAAGTTATTTCCAGAGAAAAAGCTCCGCGGGCTGCCTTCCGTCACAATATTCCCATCAAAAAACAAGCCACATCGATGTGCCTGCTCGGCACAAAATGCAACGTCGTGGCTCACCATCAGGACACCAAGCCCCTTACGCAGCAACTTTTTTAAGATACCCGCGAACGTCACCTTAAATTCTGCATCAAAGCCCTTGGTTGGTTCATCCAGTAATAAAATATCCGGCTCTGTTAAGAGCACTTTTGCTAAAGCGGTGCGCTGCTGCTCGCCGCCCGAAATATCATACGGATGCCGATCCAGAAATGCCTTCAGCCCGCACAGTTCCACCACATACGCAACCCGTTTCGCTTGCTCCTCGTGCGAAAGCTGCTGTCCACGGAAGATTTCATACAAATCTTCTCGCACCGTGCGTTTCACAAACAATGTTTGCGGATTCTGTGGTAACAGTCCAATCTTTCCGTGTACTTCTACCTTACCTCGATATGGGGCACGCAACCCTGCCAAGAGCTTCAGTGCTGTGGTCTTTCCTGTACCATTTCCGCCCAACAATGCATACAGTTCCCCTTTTTTCAGCGTAAACTGCATTCCTTTAACTATATCCGGCTGATTTTTTTCATATCGAAACCAAAGATTCTCTGCCCTTAGAACCGTTTGCCCCGAACAAACATATTTTACTTCGGCTTCGAGCGGATGGATTTTCTGTTTTTGTGACAGTGCAGACAAAAAATTACTGCCATCTCGCACTGTCATGGGACAATTCAAATCATTATCGATTGCTGCCCAAATCCGCATTGCTGTTGGCATCGCCAAAAACATTCCATGCCCACTGGATTTTAGCTGAATGCCTACCTCCTGCGGTGTACCATCACAAACCAACCTGCCTTGATCTAAGACAATGACCTGCGTAGCAAAGGGGAACGCTTCTTCCAAACGGTGCTCTGTTAGAATGATCGTAGTACCCAATTCTCGATTGATCTTTCCTAATACGGAAAGAAATTCCGATGCTGCTATCGGGTCCAACTGCGAAGTTGGCTCGTCCAGAACCAAAACACTGGGCTGCATGACCATAACGGAGGCCAAACTCAACAATTGTTTTTGTCCCCCGGAAAGTTCATTCACATTTTTATAGAACCAGGTTTCAATTCCAAAAAAGGCAGCCATCTCTGCTACCTTGCGCCGAATCGTCGGTGTAGCATAGCCCAAGCTCTCCAGCCCAAAGGAAAGCTCGTGCCATACTTTATCCGTAACAACCTGATTCTCCGGAGATTGCAACACAAAGCCAATTTCTTTTGCCTGTACTCGTTCCTCCACCTGTGAAAGAGCTGCTCCCTCAAACAAAATATCGCCGGAAAAGGTGCCATAAGGTGTCAAACAAGTTTTTAAGTGGTGAAGCAACGTAGATTTTCCGCATCCAGACGGTCCACAAAAGATTGTAAAGCTACCTTTTTCAATGGAAAAGGAAAGGTCATCCAACGCTTTTTGTGTTTGTTCCGGATAGGTATAATTCACATGCTGGAATACAAAGCTTTCCATTTTTTCTCCTCAATATAATTTAGTACTATGGGTGTCAGACACAACGCCAGATATATCAGATAAAAGCTGATTGTCAGCGCATACAATGGTGCAGAGTGAAGTCTGGGAAAATACCGAAAGGAAAATGCCGATGCCATCCAACCGGAAAGCAAATAAACCGCACAAAATCCAATCCATGTCAAGGCCAGCTGATCCCGCCGCTCCAAATGATAAATCGAAAATGAAGTGCGTCCTTTCAAGCCATACCCCCTGCTTTTCATACTATCGGCTGTCTCAATGGCATTTTCCAACGCCCATGTGACCATAATAGATAAAATTGTAATCGCTGTTTTGACGCGCTGCCAGATGCCACCCTCCGATACATCCCGCCCTATGCTGCGCTGCGCTTCGGTCACACAAGCCAACTGTACCTGAAATTTAGGAATAAAGCGCAGTGTCATGCTCAAAACCAGTGATAGTGCCGGTATGATACGCCCAAAGAGATAAATAAATTTATCGGACGTAATCACTCGATTAAAATTGATAAACCAAACCAGTCCCGTTACTAACATCACACCTGCCGAAACACCATATAAAATACTCTCCAGTGTCAACGGATTTCCACTTGGCAGATATGCCAGAATTGTCATGCCCGCATGATTAAAAGCCGGATTGATAAATGCCGTCAGCAATAATACCGGAATACAGAATTTCAAGGAGAAAAGTACTGCTTTTTTGCCTTCGATCTGCACTGCATAAAGAATTGCACAAATACAGGAAATCAGCTGTGCTGCCGGATGCCGAAGCACCATTGAAAATCCGATTACTACCGTAAAAAAAGAAAAATTCACCAGCGGATGATATTTTTGAAACGCATCATACATTTTATTTCATTCCCCATGCCCTATTACAAATCAGATACCATAACGATTTCCGATTTTCGCAAGATTTTTTATTTGATGAAAGTATACTAATACGCTATTGCTAATATTATAGTTTCAGTATACAGATTTTCAAGCATTTTTCAATGTAAAAGCACCTCCATGGAGCAGACTAACTTCGTTCTCTACAGCACGTTTTCATACTTCTGGTATTTTAGCTCACAGTCTAGAGCGAAGTGCGACCATCAAAAAATATTTATACGCTTTCCGGCTTATACCACCCAAATTTTATTGTCCGCTATAAGATGTCGGTGATTCCGTTGACCAAATTCCCCCTAGAATTTGTATCCAATGCTCTTTTCCGATATAATAAAAATGATATTCCAGCTTTACTCGATAAGGGGTTTCCCGCTGGTATCCAAACCATATAGAATAGGAGTTTTAGTATGAAAAAACATCGAATGATATTAGGCGTCTGGCTAAGTATAGTACTCCTTTGTACAGGCTGCGGCAGTAACCATACAATACCAACACAACCAAATTCAACAGCAGCTGATACACCGTTTTTATACTCCAACTTAATAGATACTGACACACAGAAACAAGTGACAGATCTTCTGGAAAATCACGGGGTCAGCAAAGAACAAACCGACACTCTGATTTCCTGGGCAAATGATTTCAACTCTCGCATAACCTCTGGCACTTTACCGAAAGGCTTTCAACCAATGGGAACTTCAGGCGCTGATTATAGTGGACTGATCATCAAAAACAACGAAGCGGAAGATGGCTTTATCTATCCAGAAGCGAATTGCAGACTGACCAGTTATCTACTCATGAAAGACCTGATAAAAACAAATGGAAATCATGTTGAAAATGATACAATCCTGATGTTTGACGTGGAAGCGATTGACACCTATGCACCATTCGCTCTTACAAAAGAGGAACGAGATCAGTTCATTTCTCTTTTTAGCTGGATTCCCTTAGACGGCGCAGACACATTAGATGCACACATTTCACGGATTCAGGATGCATGGGAAGATCGAAATATCCAAATCAATGGGGATGGTATCTCTTTGATTACAGTCTACTTGCATTCACCGTTTGACCAAACTCGTTTCGTTGGCCATACCGGCGTTTTACTGGAAACAGCAGACGGCTTGCTATTCCTCGAAAAATATGGACCACAATTTCCCTTCCAGGCAACAAAGTTCCACAATCGCGAAGAGCTGAAGCAATATCTGCTGGCCCGCAGGGACTTATATGGTGATGAAACCGAACTTTCTCCGTTAATCTTCGAAAACAATCAGTTGATGGCGTAATAAAGAAAAGCACAGTGGATTTCTCTATGAGGAATTCACCGTGCTTTTTATTTTGAAAAAATAAGGTTCTGTGTCCTGAACCAATTGAAAATTTCATTTTTTATGGTATCATGTGGTTAGCGGTTGCTAACTACATAGCAATCGAGGCGCCTCCTTACTTGTCTATTCCCTATACAACTTAGCTCATCTGCTCTCTGCATCTTAGCTCTCTGCGTCTTAAGAGTAGGCTCAGTTCATTTCTCTGCTTTTCGAGGGTGAGCTAAATATATGTTTTGCGTTCTCGCACCAAATAGAAAGGAAGTGTTGAATCAATGCTGGATAAAAATATATGGATAGGAATTTTGATTCCATTTTTAGGTACATCGCTGGGTGCTGCTTGTGTCCTTGTTATGAAGAAAAGCATGAGTCTTACCATTCAGCGAGCACTCAGCGGATTTGCCGGCGGTGTTATGGTAGCAGCCTCCGTATGGAGTCTTTTGATCCCTGCATTGGATCAGTCCGTGTCACTGGGCAGATTGTCATTTATCCCTTCTGTAGTTGGATTCTGGTTTGGAATCCTATTTTTGCTTCTGTTAGATCACATCATTCCACATTTACATCGAAATGCTGCACAGGCAGAAGGTCCAAAAACGAAAATGCAGCGAACAACAATGTTAGTGCTAGCTGTAACTCTTCACAATATTCCCGAAGGTATGGCGGTAGGCGTTGTATTTGCTGGTCTATCTGCTGGAAACACACAGATTTCTCTTGCCGGAGCACTGGCCTTATCCATTGGTATTGCCATTCAGAATTTCCCAGAGGGAATGATTATATCCTTACCGCTTCGCTCTGAGGGCATGAGCAAATCAAAGGCCATGCTCTACGGAATTTTATCCGGCATTGTAGAGCCGATTGGTTCTGTGCTTACAATTTTACTGGCGTGGTTGATTGTACCAGCTCTGCCCTATTTTTTGAGCTTTGCGGCTGGCGCTATGATCTATGTGGTTGTTGAGGAGCTCATTCCGGAAATGAGCCAAGGAAAACACTCAAACGTAGGAACTGTATTTTTTGCAGTTGGCTTCACTGTGATGATGATTTTAGACGTAGCGCTTGGCTAATACATAAACGAATGACTTCGATGTAAAACACAAGGTTGCTGCAACCGGTATGATGTGCAGTACGAATCACATTTCAGGTACAATACACTGAGGAGGTACCGTATGTCAAAAGCAGATTCCAAGTCTCAAGAAAAGATCATGTCCCGTTTTTTCCGCGGGAAAGGCATTTTTAAGCCCTTAAATACCGGACACATTGACAGTCATGTAAGCTGTGTCCGAGAATTCGCAGCCAACATTTATTTCTACACAAAAGGCAAAACAACCATTATGGTAGATGCGGGATACAATTACGAACGACTGGCAGAAAAAATGCATTGGATCGACCTTTCCCCCTCTGATATCAACCATATCCTTATCACGCACCAAGATACAGACCATGTCGGTGCCGTAGAAGAAGACAGCGATCAACTTTTTCCAACTGCACAGCTTTATATCGGAAAAATTGAAAATCAGTATCTGACGGGCGAAAAACGCCGTAAGGTATTTGGTGGATGGGAAACATTGCCACAGGTCATCATTCCGAATCCAAAGAAGCTTTTGGACGATGGAGATATCTTTTGGATTGATGGTATCAAAATCGAGTGTTTCCTTGTACCAGGCCACACTTGGGGGCATTTGGTTTACTTAATTGATGACACCTATCTATTTATGGGCGATACGCTCTGGCTCGGGGCCGACGGAGGTCAAAGTTTTCTCAATGTATTGGCCGAAAACAATCGACTTTCCAGAAAGTCCTTAGCACATCTTCGCCAAAAACTAGAAAAACGTAACCTTCGCCCAATTATTCTTACCGGACACACCGGCTGGACAGATGACTTTGCATTTGCTTTCGCTCATATAGACCGAAGTTGTAATGCGTGGGTGAAACAGAAGCCACGTGATCCCAAAGCTCCCTATGATGCCTATGAGGAGTCAGAAGACACAGAGCAAAATGCCAGAGTGCATAATCTGGAAAAAGCAACTATCCTTTCTGCATCCTCAAAAAAGCATTAAATAATTTGTGCTTGTATCAAATACAAATCACACATTCCATTGCTTTTTCACTCTCATCCATACAGCCGAAAAGCGCGGCAATCCGTAAATCAGATTCCACGCGCTTTTTCATTTATTTTGTGACTGCATTGTATATTACCGTACCTGTTACTGCTTACGTCACTCTATGCGTGTTGTTTTGCAACTGATAGAAAAGCACCCCGTCGGATTGCAGAAAATCTGCTTTCCAAACGGGGTGCTTTTTATGTCTTACTGCACCTATTTTGATTTAGATGTTCCAGACAAGTGTATGATGCCAATCATTTTTGCTGCGTTTTAGATTTCAACGTACCTGCTTTTTCCTCCACACAACAACTGCACCGCCCAGTGCCAAAATACCCATCAAGCTCCACAGAACCAGATTGGTGTTGTCACCAGTAGCAGCACCATTTGCAGGTGCAGCAGAAACTGCAGGTGCTGGAGTCTGTGTTGTTTCCGGTACAGGGATAGGCTTGTTTATATTGGGCGTAGGCGTAGGTTGATTCGTGTCTGGTTTGGGCATCGGTTTTGTATCGTCCGGCGTCGGTGTCGGATCAACCTTCACCGGCTCAAAGATTGCAGTAATCGTCATATCACGGTTCACAACCGTGTCTGCAGTTACCGCATTGCCCTTTTCATCCTGCCAACCCTTAAAGACAAAGCCATCCTTTTCTGCGCTTTCCGGCAGATTAGTTCCCAGCTTTTCGCCGTCTGCAATCCGGAACTGCTTACCGCCAATTACTACCGTGTGCATGATCGGTTCAGGACCGTTCACCGTTACATGATATGCTGTATCACCAGCTACAACCACAGCCTTACCACCTTTAACACCTGTCAGCGTCAAGGTGTAACCAATGGTTACAGGCTCTTCACCGATCACATGAAGCACATGGTCATACTTATTGCTTGTGCTTCTGGAGGGACGCAGTACATAGTACTCCTCCCCTGCTTTTGCAGCAATCAAGTACTTGCCGCCATTTTCGATTTCGTCCAGACTCATCAGCTTAACGTAACCAGAAATGTCTGAGGTTGCTTCGCCCTGCTTTGCTGGGCGGAACAAGTCAAAGTCACAATTCCCTGCCTTATGAGAGGAGTTCCGGTCAAAGCGATGATCATCGCCTTCCTTCCAAAACCACAACCAGGACTGCTCATTTCCCTTAAAGGTAAAGGAGCCGTTTTCCATACCAACTGTGATATTTTGTGCAGTGGTATCCGAAGGATATCCTGCACTGCCGCCGACCAGCTTCAGGTAAACTGTCTGACCGTCCGCAGCCTTGTTCTGAATGGTGTAGACGTTTTCACCACTCTGTTTTGTAAAGGTATACAATGCATCCGACAACGGTTGTTTTGCGCCGTTATAGCTCTTATCTGTGCCTGTCTGACCGCTGATCACCTTTTCCACAACAGGTTCGGTCTTTGCTGCGACAACCGACGGATCACTCTCGTAAGAAACCGTATCCTTCACAGTAAATTTCTGTTCCTCGCCAATTTCCAGTTCTACGTTCTGATCCTTGATGGAAGCATCCTTTGCTACGTTCAGCGTAACAGTAATATTCTTACCATTCTTGGTGTAATTCAGTGTCTGTGTCCCAGCCTTTAGACCGGTGTAGAACACCTTTCCATCTCGCAGTTCTGCACGAATCATCGCTGCATCCAACGTATTGAGCGCTTCCTGTGTGGGGATTGGAGCCAGAGAACCGTCAACTTCCTGATACAAAGGCAGTTCAAAGGTATAGCTGTCACTTGTCAGCGTACCAGTCAGGCCCAATTCTTCCTTGTTGATGTTCAGGTACTTGTGATGGCTGTGACCGCCTGCGCCAAAACCTGCACCAGTAAAGCTATCCTCATAGAACAGTGCAATATTGCCGTCCGGCTTGACCGTCAGGCTGGAATAGTGATAGTCATTATTCTCTTTGGAAACTGCATAATCGTGGAGCACCGTCATTGTCTTATCCGCTTCCACATTCAGTGCGTAGATATGACCATGTCCACGGTTTCCGCCTGTTGCGGTAGACACCAAAATGACCGGTTTACCATTTACTGTCTTAGGATAACGAACTGCCGAAACCTCGTTTCCGCTGGTCTTTGCGGTGCCGGGAACCTGAACCAGACTGCCGATTGCAAATTCATGGGTTTCAGGGTTCCAGGTATAGTCGATGTACTCAACCTGATTTGCGCCGCTGCGCACAAACTTGCGCACTGTAGCTTCATCCAACTGAACCATGCAACTCTCGCTGGTTCCAGTAGGTGCATCCGGAGCAAGCTTCCATGTCTTGCCGCCGTCCCAAGTATAAACGAAGTTGGAACGTTCGCCCTTCGGGTTTGCGTAAGTGGGCATGGCGATTACGTTTGTACCCTCCGCATCCACAAAACTCAAACCCGCACCAGGACCAACACCCAGGAAAGATGCACCCTCATAATGCGTCTGATCGTTTAGCAACTGCGGTGCAGACCAGCTTTCGCCATGATCTGTAGAAGTAATCAGCCACAGATAGGTTGCCATGCGCACATGCAAATCTGCGTTGAAGTAGAACAAGTTCTGCTGAACATACTTATCACTGCCCAGCTGCTTGCAAACCATGATCTGTTTATCCGCAGTGTACAGATTGAACCAGCGGTCCACATAGTACTTTGCCGTCTCGCTGCTATCGTTCTTTGCAATAACAGGAGCCAATTCCTTAGTGTCTACTGTCACAGACGGGTCGAAGTCGCCTACATAATAATCATAAGCATCATTGGACTGATTGGTGGCACTCTTGTACACTGCCAGACGCTGCTGACCATTCACATTCACAAAGCCACTATCTGTGCTGGGGTGATAGCTTGCCTGACCATGCAGTGCACTGCCTGCAGGGAAAGCATCAATCAACAGATAAATCGTGCCATCCTCAGCCTGTACCAGAACAGGGTCCATCAAGTTTGCAGCAAGCTGCGTAAACTCGTTCACAGAATCATTAAAGAACTGCGGGAAGGTGTAACGCCAAGTCTTGCCGCCGTCTGCAGAAACACTGAACATACCATCAATGTTGCCGTGGTCGCCATGATGATTCCAACGAGCATCCGCACTTGCAGCCAGCCAGCCGTTCTTCAGCGTGATAATGCCAGGAATGCGGATATTATCCGTAATACAATCCTCGTCCCCTGCGTTGGGGAATGGATTTTCCTTGGAAATACCACCTGCGGGTGCACCGGGAGCCAACTTGGAGGAATCTACTGTCAACCCCTGCACAGCCTCTTCCAGTGCTTTTGCTGCTGCGGCGATTTCTTCGTCCGTTGCATTGTCCTTGTCGATTACCTTCTTTGCGTTTTCCTGCGCTTTCTCCAGCACTGCAACACTATCGGAAGTATAATCTTCCACGTTCAGCTCGCGTGTATCTGCATACTGATCACGCAGCTGCTGGCGCTTGCCATTCACTGTCAAAACCGCTGTTGCAGCAAAGGTGCGAATTTCCGCTGCGGTAGCAAACGTATTTGCCGGACTGCCAAAGGATTCGTCCACGCGTACACGCAGATTTGTTACGGTCTTTGGCTCAAAAACGATAGTTTCATTGCCAGACGATGCTCTACGAACCGTTGCCAGCTCAAACCATTGTCCATTTCCATTGCGACCTTCCACCGTAAAATTCTTCCAGCTGCCATTGTTGCCACTGGTACGGGCCATGTATTCGATTTTGCCGATTTCTTTTGCACCGCCCACACTCCATGTAATAGTATGGGGACAACTGGGCTGCTTGCTGCCATAGCTTGTATGCCACAGCGTATTCGTATCACCGTCAAATGCGTATGCAGCCGGGCCATCGTTGCCGCTGGCGGGATTGGTTTCGGAATCAGCCTTAACGTTATCAATTTCCTTGCGGATAACACGGTCGTACTCATACCCTTTGTGTGCATCCGGATCCAGATACTTTGCCGTCAAGGTGTCAATGCCCTGACGGAAACCGTTCATTTCCTGCGCAAGCGCAGTCTGTTCTGCCTTGGTCAGCAGCTTACCGCCACCTATTACTTGTGCCTGTGTGCTCAGCTTACGATACAAAGCATCCACATCTGCTTGCATATCTGGATATTTGTCGACCATCTGGCGCAGCTTATTCACGTCGCGAACGCCCTGAGCCATACGTTCCAACCGTACAGAAGACTTCGTGACCGGATGTTCGGCGGTCTTTTCGTCAGGGAAGACGAGGAAACAATCACCCGGTTCGAAAGCATTGTGCGTCGTATCACGCAGCGGATCTTCGACCCATGCGTCATATGCCCAACGCAGCATACCTGCGGTCTTTTCGCCCGCATTGATCACAGACCAGTAGCTTTCCACCGGAGCACTCAGAGAGAAGTTGCCCGGCTTATGTTCTGTGCAGGTATACAAAGTGGTACGCAGACCCTTTTCCTCGCGCTCTTTAACGAATGCGTCAAAGCTCGCTTCGTTTGCACCAACTACGCAGTTGTCGCCCACGTTGATATCTGTAATACGCATTGCAATATTGCGATGTCCATTAAAATCGTTGATTGCACCTGCGGTCTTAAAATATTTGTTGTCTTTATTCTTTACCGATTCGATTACGTCGAATGCTTCATTGCAGAAGCCACGCTCGTCCACGCCGATGTAGCACTCATCAAACCAGCCCTTTTCGGTGACATGGTTCATCAAATCCTTCAGGAAGTGACTCCATGTTTTACGGTAATTGTCGCTGTGCACATCGTATTTTTCTGTTTTCAGCACGCCATTTTCCCAATAGGTAAAACTGCCGTGCCAGGGAGCAATGCTGTACAGGACAATCTTGTCCACAACGGAGTTACCGTTTGCATCCAGCAGATTCTCCTTATTGAACTGAATCCATGCATCGAAATCCGTATAGTCATATGTCATGACGCCGTTCTTCTTTTCCCAGCGAATCATGGACGGATAATGGATATCTTCCTTGCTGTAGGTCTGACCATCCCAGGCATCTTCCACGATGGTTGCCGTAACAGCATGACCGCCCATTTCCTTATACAGTTCCATGTGTGGTTTCAGAATTTCCAGATGCGCCGGGCTAAACGGTTTTACACCGTAATATTCTGCTACGCTGTACGGATACTGCCACAGTTCAATATCAAAGGATTTCTTAAATTCAGTTGCATCCTTCAAAACCGCATCCTGAACGTGCAGGGTGTAAGTAAAGGTCAAAGGTGTTTCCAATCGGTCAGCAGTCACTGTGATTGTAGTGGTATACTCGCCTGCCTTGGCATCCTTGGGGACTGTGATGGCAACCCAAATCGGCTGCACCGCATTGTACGGCACATCCATCGGGGTACTCTGATACAGAATATCGGAGCTTTCCTTGCGGTTGCCCTGCGGGGGAGGGTCCTTCTTCTTTTTACCACCGCCGTAACCGGGATAAGCACCCGCCCATGCCTGCGTAGACTTAATAAAGGTTGTTTCAATATTGGAAGCGGCAATCGTACTGCCGTCAGCCGCAGTCAAATCCGTTGCGGTAACGGTCACATTGGTCAGCTTGCAGTCCTTGCTGACGAGAGCAATCTCAGAAATTGCCTTGTCGTTTCGCCATGCAGTCAGTTTTTCGCTGGTCTTATTCAGTTTGTTAACCTCTGCATAACGCTCTTGTGTGTACTGGGTATCCGCATCTACAATGCTGCCACCCATCGCAATCGTTGCTTCCGCAACGGTAACCGGAATCTGCAACAGCTCTGCACCGCTATTCTTTGCGCAGACCGTGATGTTTGCATTTCCTACGCTGACAGCTTCTACATCGCCTTCTGCAGTAACCTTTGCCACTGCTTCCTTATCAGAAGAGAATGTGACATCAGACAGACTTGCGTAATCGGGGGTCAAAGTCAAGGGCAGCTCATATGTCTGACCTTCCTTTAAGTCCAGAGTTTGCTTTTCGCAGGTTGCTTTGGTGACCGTGTACGGGTCGTGGTACACGACAGCCTTTGCCGCATCAATCAAAGTATTACTGGAACCAGTTGCCTTTTCACCGGTAGCGACTGCTTTGAAAGTGTGTGGTCCTTCTTCCAAACCTGCAAACTGTGCAATAAAGGTTTCATTGATATTGCTGCTATTATACAGGCTGAATTTTCCCATTGATTGATTATCAATGAAATACTCCACCATACCCATGGGGCTGTTCTTACCGGAGTAGACATCAATCGCATTGCCAACAAAATCTACCTGATACCAGACCTTGTCAGCAGTACCAACATTAGACCAAGAATGCTCGGTCGAAATGGTCCAATCTTTCAGATCCGAATAGGTAAACTTATTGTTGCTGCCATCTCTCTTATCATGCCGAATTGCCAGTGCTTCACCATGAGGTTTTGCACTGGGTTGCGGTTCCGGTTTCGGTTCAGGATTGGGTTCGGGCTGTGGGGCGGTCTCGGTTTTGTACACCTTTGCGTACGAAACCTGCAGACCTTTTCCGGTTTCACCCATACGCACTTTAACGGTATGCTTCGTATTTTCCAAACCAGTAACTTTGTATGCAGTGGTCAATTCACCATGACCGCCGGGAACAGTAACCGTTTGAACTTCTTTATCGTCCAGCTGTACGCGCTGCGTTTCATCACTTTTCAGCACCATCAGCTCTACACCGGTACCTACAAAAGTAAAGGTATACCAGCACTTTTCGACATCTGCGTAGGTGTCACTCCAAACCCAGTGTTGGGTCTTAGCTTCGCCTTCTACATTCTTACCACCGTCGTCGGCAACCCAGTCTTTTTCGCCGTTTCCCTTCAACTGTGCGTCTGGGGCAGCTTCATTTGTATCGGTATAGTAAGTAAAATAGTCTGGCTTTGTATTATCGCGCGCTGTGTCGTCAACGATAACTTCTGCCGGCTGCGGCTCTACTTCCGGACCAGCATTTTCACCGTAAACCTTGGCATAGCAAACCTGCAGACCCGTTCCCTTACCTTCTGGCAGAGAAACCTTGACTACATGCTCACCAAAGTTCAAATCTTTCCTTTCATAAAGCACAACCGGAGTATGATCATCTCCAGTAATGTCCTTCGTTTCAGCAGCTTCTTGATCCAGCTGGAACACATTCTGGTCATCATTTTTTACACCGTAGATTTGCACACCGGTACCTTTAAACGTAAAGGTATACGTGTGCTTTCCAGCCTCTGCGGGGTTTTGATCCCAGACCCAGTGCTGGGTCTTTGCTTCTGTACCACCAACGATTTTGTCCTTGGTGTCTTCTGCCCAGCCTTTATGACCTGATTGATCTTTTTCCGCAGAGTAAGTAAAGTAGTGCTTCTGCGTGTTGTCTGTGACAGTATCATCTACGATGACACCTTCATCGGCAGCAGCACTCGGTGTTTCTGCCTCGCCTGCCGCAAGTACGGTTAACTGCGTAGGCACTAGAATGGTAAATGCCATTACCAGACTTAGCAGAAACGCACCAGTCCTTTTCAACATAATTTCTCCTCTTTCCTTTTGTTTGTGAATGTTCGGACAGCGAAAAACAATTTTGTTAGGATTTTCCGAGCAATCCATATTAGTTATAGTATACTACATTCCATATTAGCAATAAAGCATATATGTTTTAATTAAAGAGAAATAATTTTATCCATGTTGTCCTTTTGAAGGTATTTCTTCTTATTCATTTTTCTTGCTTTCTTTCCTTCCTTCTCCGCAAACCACATTCCCCGAAACTATCTGATCAACAATTGTCAAAACAAAAAGATTTTGCTACAATAAAAGCAAGCTTTCAACTCAACTGGACACGTTTTTTTACCACGCATTTTTCTTCTCCGCTTTGTAAATAAAGCATAGTCCTGCTCGCAAAATCAGCTATAACTCATCGAATAAAGCATCGTGCCACTGCCAAAGTAAGCTCTGCAGTTTGTATATCCTTACACCTCATTATAAAAATTCATCCTATCACAGAGAGGTATTCAGATGAAAAATTATGAACATATCTCACAAATGGAAAACATTCTAACACAGCAAATTCAGCAGCTGAATGCGTTGAATCATCTGCTGGATACAATTGATGCGCATAAAGATGCATACGACACGCTGATGCAATACTATTATAGCCATCAGCGTACTCAAGATTTAGAGGACGATGAAAATCATTTGATTCCAGAAGATTTGCAACGTGGCGTGCTATCTGAAGATGGCATCGATGATTTCTTGTTCGAACGCAGGAACACTATCATGCGTATGCTCGAAATTGCAGTTGCAATGATGAAGCAGTAAAAATCATTCGCAATTCTGTTTCCCAGATGACCTATCCGCCTTACATTCTATGCTGGAACATCAAATCAATCTTGATCTGCTCCAGCCGCATTGAAACGGAGTATTTCTATGACACAGCGAAGAAGTAGCTTTCCTCTTTACTTAATCTTGATGATTTTCTGTGGGCTAGCACTATCCGGCTGTTCTCGTGCGAAAGATGCGCGCTCTTATATCTTCCACGATGTTTACGTTGGTGCAGAGTTCTTGATTGACAGCCATAAAAACAGTACCACCTGCGAGGATATTTTTCTAAATGCGGATGGTTCCCTGACGTTAACTTTGACCGAAGCACAGCGGAAACAATGGGCAGACCCAAGACAAATAGAACACATGCTAGTTCTGATGAAACAATTGGGCGTCGATGTTGTTTATTCCGACGATTATACAAAATTGCACATTTCCGCTCCCGATGGCGTAGCCAATGCTGCCACACCTATGCTCTCCAATTTTGCATGGTTTGCCGAACTCTATCAAATCCTAAATGGTAGCGAGAGCTGGTCCTTAGAGGTAACTGTAATCAATTGCGATACAGGGGAAACTATACAGCAGCTCCATCTGCCAGAAGACGCGTTAGACTGGAGTTTTCTTGCATCATGATATAAAAACACCGCATTCTTCGGCGTGCTTGCGCAAACCGATCCATGCGGTGTTTTTTCGTAGTTCAAAATAAGTTCTGTTTTTCTCCGAAGCGAAACATATATTATATCAATATCAACTTTTCCAACAAGGCTCAAGCAATCCACTTTTCTTTATGTGCCGCCCGATACTGCGCTGGTGTCACACCATAAATTTCTTTAAACTGCTGTGTCAATTTACTTTGACTGCAATAATTCAAATGCGCAGAAATTTCCGCCACCTTTAAACTTGTATTCATCAAAAAATAAACGACAAGCTTTAATTTTTGTATGTGAAAATATTGAATTGCACCCATACCCAGCTCTTTTCTAAACAAATCCGAAATGTAATTGGGCGAGAGATGGCACACTTGACTCAGCTCCGCCAGAGTGACCTTTGTATACAGATGTTGCAGCATATAGTCACAGCACTGCCGTACCGGCAAACTCAGGGTTTCTGTATCATGGTTGTGCACTATGCCGCAAAAGCTAAGAAAAACCTCTTTATAAAAAGATTCCAACTGATCATCTTGTACGATGTGCTCAATCTGTTGGATATAGCTGTCACTGAGTGCCAATGCAATACTTTCTGGCACACCACCGTTAATGGCTCCACGAGAGGCCAATGTTACCGCAATGACACCCAAATATTGCAGCTGCTTGATATGATTTTGGGAAAGTGTACCTATGTGCGGATTTTGTTGAAATTCCGGTCCACTCTGCAGCAGCTCATTAAGTAGCGTTAAATTTCCCATCTGGATGCACCCGATTACGGCCTTCTCACTTCTTTGTCTATCCAAGTAAGGAATATGCATTTCTGCGGTATTCTCCAGCCCTTCCTCCACAATATTCTTCGCTTGATCGATCACAGTGTCCAATAACTCATTTTGTGATAATGTCATCTTAGATCCTCCATTCATCACGGATTTTTCTTAGATTTGTATTTTAGGATAAGAATCAGTAAATTAGTATATACAGTATATAGCAATATTGATAATATAGCAACAAGAAGTGACGAAATACTATTTATATAGCATAATATTTGTCACAAGTAACGCATCGTATAGACTAAAATCAAAATCACAGAATGAAAAAATTGAAGGAGGATTCTTATGCACACCACTGCTACAAAAAACAAAGGCATGGTAACCGGAATTGAAAAAGCAAGTTATGGGTTGTACTTCTTGGGTCAGAATATTTTTTATATGCTGATTTTCATGTACATGAACACCTACTTTACAGATGTAGGTATCTCTGCGCTAGCCGTAGCTGGGCTTGCGCTGGTTGTTAAAGTTTGGGACGCTGTCAACGATCCTATTTTCGGCGGACTGATTGACCGTATCCATTTTAAAAAAGGTAAATTCCTGCCTTGGCTTCGTATTTCTTTAGTTGGCATTCCAGTAGCAACCTGCCTATTGTTTGCCATTCCCTCTGGGGCTTCGCAGGGAGTAAAAATCGCCTGGGCTTGTGTAGCTTATGTACTGTGGGACACCGCTTATACCATTTGTGATGTGCCAATCTTTGGTCTGGTTACAACTATCACATCGGTACAACAGGAACGCACTACCTTGAATGCCATCGGCCGTGTTTGCGCCATGATCGCTGCTATGACAGTCATGGTAGTGATTCCCACCTTCCGCTCTATGCTGGGTGGATGGACGAGTACCGTAATTATGTTGTCCGTCATCGGTGCAGTCACTATGCTGCCGATTTGCTTAAGTGCAAAGGAGCGCGTGGCCCCCACAGCAGATGAAGAAAATCCTGTTGGGTTGAAAGAGATGTTCCGCTACATGAAGGGCAACAAGTATCTGCTGATTTTTTACATCTCCATGCTGATGATTGGATCACTGAACATCGCTTCCAATCTGGGAATGTATATCGCTCGTTACTGCTTGGGTAACGAAGCTGTTCAAGGGTTGCTTGGTATTCTTGGTCTTCTTCCCAGCATTCTGATTGGCATGTTTATCCCCGCATTGACAAAAAAAATTGATAAATTCAAATTATACTATTGGGGCGTTGCACTGACTATGGTTTTAACTGTCGTAAAGTTTTTCGTTGGGTACAAGAACTTTACCGGATTTTTGGTAATGAGTGTCTTGATTGCGCTTCCTGTTGGTTTGACTACCACTTTGAGCTTTATGTTTACTCCTGACTGTGCAGAATATGGCCGCTATAAGAGCGGTATCGCTGCCCCCGGCATCACCTTTGCAACGCAAACGTTCTTTGTAAAACTACAATCAGCACTGGTTGTTGTCTTCGGTTCCTCTATGCTCGCCGCCATCGGCTTTGTGGAGGGCGAAGGTGCAGTGCAGGCCGCTGATTTTGCTGATAAACTTTGGCTTGTTTCCACACTGCTCCCCGTTGTTGGTATGGTGATTGCACTCATTCTTCTGCGCAAATATAAACTCAATGACCACGATGTAGAACTCATGGCAAAGTGCAATTCTGGCGAAATCACCCGTGAACAAGCCATTGCACAAATGCGCAACACCTATGAATAACAGAAAGGATCTTATGATGAAACGTGATTTACATGCTTTGATTTCCCAAATGACATTAGAGGAAAAGGCTAGCCTGTGCTCTGGCGCAAGCTTTTGGTTTACTAAACCGATCGATCGGCTCGGCATTCCCGCGGTTATGATGACAGATGGCCCTCATGGCCTGCGCAAGCAATCCACAAATGCGGACCATTTAGGAATCAACGACAGCGTTGTCGCAGTTTGCTTCCCCGCTGCTTGTGCAACCGCATCTAGCTTTGATACTGAGCTCATGACCAAATTGGGCGAAACACTAGGAAACGAGTGTCAAGCCGAAGATATCAGTATTCTGCTGGGACCTGCTGTCAACATTAAACGCAGCCCCCTCTGTGGCCGAAATTTTGAGTATATGTCTGAAGACCCCTATTTGACAGGACAGCTGGCAACCGCCTACATTAACGGTGTACAAAGTCAGCATGTTGGCACCAGCATTAAGCACTTTGCAGCCAACAATCAGGAGTTCAACCGCATGAGCTGTTCCTCTGAAGTTTCTGAACGTGCGCTGCGCGAAATTTATCTATCCGGCTTCGAGCAGGCTGTAAAAGCAGCACAACCTAAAACTGTTATGTGCAGCTATAATAAAATCAATGGCACCTACGCCTCCGAAAATGAATGGCTGCTAACCAAGGTTCTGCGTGACGATTGGGGCTTTAAGGGATATGTCGTTACCGACTGGGGCGCTGTATCAGACCGTGTTAAGGGTATTCAAGCAGGATTAGACCTAGAAATGCCTGCTTCCAATGGTATCAACGATGCAAAAATTGTAGATGCCGTAAAACAAGGTCATCTGGATGAACGCGTTTTAGACTGCACTGTCGAGCGTCTACTGCAAGTTCTATACAGCTATGTAGACAACCGTAATCCCCATGCCGTGTTTGATCGAGATGCAGACCATCGCACCGCTGTAGAAATGGCAGCCGAGTGTGCTGTTTTGCTGGAAAACAACGGAATTTTGCCTCTTCACAAAAACACAAAAGCAGCCTACATTGGCAGTTTTGCTGCTACCCCTCGTTATCAGGGCGGCGGTTCCAGCCATATCAACCCCAGTAAAGTAACCTCCGCTTTGGAAACTGCGCAGACAAAAGGCCGTGACATTACTTTTGTTCCCGCCTTCTCTGCGGAGAAAGACGCACTGCTGGATCATGGATTGGAAGATGCTGTAGCTGCTGCCAAGGAAGCACAGGTTGCTGTAATTTTTGCCGGGCTCCCCGATTCCTTTGAATCTGAAGGATATGACCGCAAGCACATGGATCTTCCTGCTGCGCAAAACGAACTGATTGCTGCCGTTGCTGCTGTACAACCCAATACCATCGTCGTGCTGCACAATGGCTCACCTGTTGTATGCCCGTGGGCGAATCAGGTTGCTGCCATTTTGGAGATGTACTTGGGTGGCCAAGGCGTTGGTGAAGCCTGTGACCAGCTGCTGTGGGGCGAAGCAAATCCTTGCGGTCGCCTTGCCGAAACGTTCCCGCTGCGATTGCAAGATACTCCTTGCTATCTAAACTTTCCTGGTGATGGCAAAAAGGTTCATTATGCAGAGGATGTCTATGTGGGTTATCGCTACTATGACTCGAAAGAAATTCCTGTACGTTGGGCCTTTGGGCACGGCATGAGCTATACCAGCTTTGCATACAGTAATCTCACTTTGTCCTCCAGTGACTTGGATGATACATCAACATTGACTGTCCATGTTGATGTTACGAATACCGGCGCTGTTGCCGGCAAGGAGGTTGTGCAGCTGTACGTCCATGATCTCACCCATACGGCCAACCGCCCATACAAAGAACTGAAAGGTTTCTCAAAAGTATTCTTACAGCCTGGTGAAACAAAAACCGTTACCTTACAGCTCACCGCGCGCGATTTCAGTTACTGGGCTGAGGATTTGGGTGACTGGTTCACACCGTCCGGAAGCTATCAGATTTTGATTGGTCATGCCAGCGATGAAATTCTATTGACTGAACCAATCCAATTTACTACAAAGAAACTTTTGCCGTTAAATATCTCCATGTCCACCACAATGGGCGAATTATTGAAGGATCCCCGAACTGCTCCTGTAATCCAGCAAATGCTAGCAGAAACTTCTTCCGGTGCCGCTGGTAACATGATGAATAGTGAAGATCCCTCTACCCGCGCTATGGCACAGGCCATGTTCTTTGGCCTGCCACTGAAGTCACTGGCTTCTTTTGGTATGACAACACCGGAGCAGCTCAACAATTTGATTTCTGCACTGAATCAAGTCTTGCAGTAAACGACTACTGACCAATCGGGAAGTTTTCTGTCTCATTCATTTATCACTTTAGACGAGCCTTCCGGTACAGAAAAGGACATGTAACCCAGCCCATACAATCCTATAAAGTAAAGAGCAGAAGCGATGCATCGCTTCTGCTCTTTGTTTTATTTAGTGTACTGTTCAACATCACACCATTTTTTTGCAGCTAAAACCGCTAATATGCCAAAACCGCTTAGCACCAATCCTAGATAAAGCATTCCGCTTCCAGGATCTCCCGTTTTGGTTGGTCCAGACATATTAGTGTCTGCCTGTGCCTGCACCCGATAGGTATGCTGATACCGGATTTCTTCGCATTTTTCCTGTTTTCCATTTTCCACAATCACCTGCGCAGTCAGTCGATCTTTTTCATTTTGTACAAAAATGGTTATCGTATAACAGGTCTTATCATAGCTACATTCCCCGCTATCTTTGTTCTTGACTGAGAGCGTATATGTATATATCCCTCCATGCTCAAAAGAAAGTGGAATGTCAAACTGCTTTTGCGTACCTTGTATTGCGAATGCATACTGCCCGTTCTTGCTTTTTTCTGGCATTGGCGCATTTTCACTTACTGCCGCAAATATATAATCCACCGTTTGATCAACCGGAAGTGATGCTGTGTTTTCTACCATGAAAATCTGCTGAATCGGCAAGGAAACCTGAAGTGCATCCCCCGAGGCATATGCCCTCCTAACGGGAAACAACAACACTCCTATTAGGAACACTCCGCACCACAATAACTTTTTGTACCTATTCTGATTCATCTTTCCTTTCCATCTCCTTTTCCGTCCAGTTCTGGTTCCGCTGAAATCTGACCAATTAAAAGATATCGTCCATTTGTAGTGGTATCAGCACACGTTGACAGTGTCAAATAGGAATCTGTTTCATCCCCAATACATCCACTGTAATTTTGCGCATGCTCTTGGATATAGTCCAGATAGGCCTGACCATCTTGCGCACCTTCCAATTGTGCATCGAACAAAATCGGATCGTACGCATCTGCTGGTACAAATGCAAAAAAGGAAACTGAGTACCACTTTTCATCGTGGTACAACAGTCCATATGGATGTTCCTGAAAAAATGTCTGCTGCGCAAATTTTTCCAGTTCTCCAAACATCTCCTGTTTCTCCATGTGATGTCCATATACCACATTATTGAGATCCGAAAAATCCGCGTGATTGCGACAATCTAAAAAGATACTACCAGACAAAGAAAAATTACCTTTTACGTCTGTATTTACATATTTTGAGTTATATTCCCCTTGCACCAAAGGGTAATCAATCTGTGTTCCGGGTATGGTCAACCAGCCAATTACTTCTGAGTTGATTTGTTTTAATTCCTCAAAGGATAGTGATTGCTCCTGAGTTGGCTTATAATTCTCATATAGCGAAGCATCTGCCTGATGATAAATCTGTCCAGAATCCCAAATGGCATAGACTCCATACAGCAAAACCGGCATAAAGAATAACACCGTCAGCATGTCCACAAGCGCACTCGTCCCATGAATTACTTTTTGCCAAAATTTCATTACCGTTTCACTGTCTTACGGCGCTTCAAAATAGCCAGCCCCACAAACGCTGCCACAGCTGCCCCAATCAGAACAACAAAAGGCAAATTATCGATCATTACACCAGTAATCGGCACATCATGGAACGCGTTTACAAAGGTAACACGATTTTCACCTTCTCCAACCAGATTGTTATTTTCGCCATTTGGTACACTGGTCAATGAATCTGCATCTGTACCTTGCTTATCTGGCTTAGCCACACCATTTTCTGTTACCTTCACATTTGGTGTATATCCATCTTTTACCCCTTTTTCGGTAATCTGGTAACGTGCGCCCACAGGCAAAGCATCAAATACCAACCGCTGTCCATCGTGCAATTGAAAGGAAACATCGGTATCCACCGGGCAGCGCAATTCTTTTTCGCCGATTTTGCCAACAAACTCTGTTGCTTCGGAGGTACCAGCGTTTGTAAAACGAATCGAAAAATCAAACGGCTTTGTCTTATCTGCTAACGCACCTGTGGTCTGCTTTTCAACAATCAGCGATTGCTGCTTTGTGAAGGTATTGGTAAACAACACCTTTGCCTGCTTTGTATTTTCTTTTTCTGCAGTAATATTGCTGATTTTCAAGTTATCGCCATCATTCGTCACATATACCCGCAAATGATACACATCCTGCGCATACGTCATTGTACCATCTTGTGCTTTGTATGTATCAGGTGTTTCTTTTACTTCATATTCGTATATGCCAGCATGCGGATAGGTGCCGAATGTAATCTGAGTATCCTTTGTTATGCGATATCTGCCTTCCTGCAAAGTTCCTTTGTCATCTGTGCTGCTGAACGCAATCGGTGCAATCGTTGCCTGAGGTGCTCCCTCTGTTAATCCTTTTATTTCAAAATGAAACTCCGCAGTAGGCACTGTAATCCCCTCTGCCAATTCCAGATTTTTTGTCACATTAGCCTGCACAGTTGGAACCTGTGGTTCCTCTGCCAATGCTACCGTATGCATGCTAACCAGCATAGCTCCTGTCAGAAGCCATACGCTCCATTTATTGCTGACTTTCATTTGATTTTCTCCTTTCAGATTGATTGCATATAGAATCCCATTTGCTTCGGCACCGTGCCTATATGCCACGGTGCCGAAGCAAAACCATCACAACGCCTTTTATTTGTTCCTTTGAAACTGCACCATATATGCGGCTATCCTGTGCATTTGCTCTATTATCTCCCAGTACAAAGTATTCCTCATTCCCTAGGGTGACCGGATATCGCATCTCCTGCGCATAGGGCAGCGTTTCCATATAGATTCCAACTTCCTGCTGCAAATATCCGTTTATTTTCAATCCCTCTTCGGTCACCTCCACTTCATCTCCTGCTGTGGCAACCACCCGGCGGATTTGTTTTTGTCCATCAATGTCCACTATGACTACATCTGAAGGGCGATACTCATTTTGCAGGCGGTAATAAATAGCCAAATCACCATCTTTACAGGCTGGATACATTGTATGGTCATTACACCGGCAAACGCCAAAAACACCGATCAACAAGATTCCCAACAGTGCCCCAATGATTGCAATTTTCAATAGCAGAAACAAAAAGTCTTCCCACAGCACATTTTTTTCTGCTGGGCATTTTGTATTCGTTTTCTTTAGATGTTTTCCTGCCATTGCCCTTATCCCTTACGCTTGCGTAAAACGATTCCTGCCAGAGGTGTAACCAGTGCAGTTACCGCAATAGCTATCACCATAGCCAACCCTATACGCGTATGCTGGCGGATTCCCGTTTCCGGCACATACTCTTTTGTATTCAACACACGAATTTCTGTATTGCTCTCTATTGTACCGGTTGCCGCTTGGCGGCTCGTTTGCCCATTCATGTACTTTGTGACATATCCGTCCTGATTTTCCTGCTGCTCGGTTACTGTGTATATACATCCAAACGGAAGCCCTTGTATTTCCACACGTTGACCATGCGATAACTGGATACTAGCCTCACCCTTTTCAACGGTAAGTGCACCATCTGCCGGGGCCTCCACCTTACCTTCGCAGCCTGCAATTACACTTCCCTTATATGGGAAACTTCCCTGCATTGGTACTCCGTCTTTTTGCTGTAAAGAAATCTGGAAAGTAAACGATTTTGTTTTATCTCCCAGCTCTCCTGTAACCTCCTTGCTCAATGCCAAGCTGGCTTTCCGCTGGTTTACAAAGGAAATGTAAATGGTTTGCTCTGTTGTGATACGACCTTTACCATTTGTTACTGTCACTGCATAATCCGGATGTTCTACCTCTGTCACAGTGTACTCGACTCCCAACGGAAGATGTTCTGCACGTTTGGTTTCACCATTTTTTAAGGTAAACTGTGCCACACCATTCTGAAATTCTAGATTTCCATACGTTCCATTGACTGTGTGCTCAGACAAAGACAATGTAAAGGAAAATTCTTCTTGTGGATTTTCTTGTTTTCCCTCAACCTTTTTCGTAATTTCCAATGTACCTTCCTGTACAGGGGAAAAATCAAACTTCTTGACAACCGGTGTCCGGCGGATAACCGCACCTACCATATGCTGAAAGGTTGGATCGCCAATCGGCGAATATTGTTTCATCTCCTTCAGCCAATGGATTTCTGCTTCTACTTGGAGTTGTATTCCATTTTTCGGTTTTTCATCGGAAACCAATTCATATTCTTCGTTGCCATAAACATATTCCAACTTATCACAAATTGCCGTTACCCCTTTTGGAAGTTTTAAATGGTATAATCCATTGTACTCCAAAGGCTCCGCAATTTTTAACTTTCCACTATGCCATTTTCCATCCGTTGCATCATAGTGGAACTTTACATCACCCTGAATAGAAATTTCTTTTTCGGATGGCTCTCGCTCCAACAATTCACCCTTCTGATAGTATTGCCACAAAACCTTTGCCAAGGCGTCGTGCTCTAGTGAGTGAATATCATTGTGTTCTACTTTATATTCATTCAGCAGCCGCCATACTGCTAGTTGTGTGGCATCATACGCCTGTACTTCAGTCACAAAATAAGAGGATGCATACAAATTTGCAAATACCATGCGTACATCTTCTTCGTTTGCACCAAAGCCGTAAAATGTCAGGCAGTTTGCTGCCTTATAGAAAGGCATTGCCGCAATATCATCATGTGTCAACCCGGTGCTGGTCATCCCATTTGGATATAAGCTCCGTACGTCTTCTAAAAAGTGTAACAACTGATCAAAGTGTGTTTGATGATTCAAGTCATCCAATGTAAAATCATGGTGTGCCAGATAACCAAATGCATTTTTCAACTGCGGCGGCACCACAAGCATATCATTGAATTCTTTTTTTGTTGGAATATGCATTTCGCCTTCCGGCACAATTTTGTATAGTCTCTCTCCGTTATATGGATATCCTGCAAACAGTATCTTTTTCAATTTATGGATACACTCCTGATACTGTTCGACTGATTCAAAATGATCTGGTGTCAAATATCCTTCGCTGTAATCTGGTACAACTGGATGGTCTGATACTGCGTGGGGCCATGCCAGTTGATTATTCATGCAGTACAGCAAAATCTTTTCATTGGGATATGCGGGGTCATTTACATAATGCAACCCATTTTCAAAAATAATCGGCAACCCTTGCGACAGTTTTTCCTCTTCCGGCGCTTGTTCCAGATTTTCCGGTCTCTCTGGTTGCGCTTCTTTCTCTGCCGACTGGCGAGCCACACTTGTAACGATTCGTTCTGCTGTAAATTGCTCCATGGGATTTTCTGAAACCGTTTGATACTGGATTTGATAATTGATACCTGCCTGCCCTACCAAAATTTGATTGGACCCATCATACCGATACTGTGGGTCTGCATCACAAGTGACTTGTACCACCGTTACTTGCAAGGGCTGTCCTTCCGTTGTTGTTGCCGAAACGCCTTGTAACAAATCAAAAACGCTGTTTTCTTCTGCCTGTGCGTTTTCAATTCCTTGAAAAATTTCATCTGACGCATACGCAGCCATTGGCAACACAACAATAGAAAGAATGGTACTCATCATCAAGATTACCAGCGCTACGCTTGCCATAGATTTTATAACACGTTTGTTTTTCATTTTGATGCCCTTTCAAAAAAACGATTGGATTTTCTATACTGCTGTGCAATGCCTTCCAACACTATGTAATGTTTCTTATTCTCATATCATGCCGATCTCCCCGCAGCAAAATCTTCACATCATAATTACTGTAAATTTTCACCAATCATTGTTTCACTATGAACAAAAACAATTATATATGCAGACTTATATTTGTCAATAAATACGACAACATTCGTCAACACCTACAGTTATTCGACGATTATTCGTCAAAAGTAACCATCTAACTTCGCTTGTAAAACCAGATTGTTGTTTGTTCATGAACATTTCTTGATTAGTTTTAACTTGCCCTCAATTTCCAATGCAAAAATTCTCCACGCAAATGGGTATAGTTGTCGTTTAAATATTCCTGTATGTGCGACTTTCATGTCATTGTTTCCTCTTTGGAAGAGCAATATTTTCGTGCTCCCTATAATCATGTTCTTTTCCTCATAAGTTTTGTAGCGCTCTCTATTTTGATTTGTTTCAACGCACCATTCATAAATTCATGTATATATTCTCATCTCCATTCATTTTTTATAGCATCTTTTGCATTGTATTTTCCGCCCTCCTAAAAGTACGACTTCTGACTTCCTTTCGTTCTTTTTTTAACAAGAAAAAACATCGTCATTTCATCGAAATATAAAAAATTCCAGTGTTTTATTTTTTTCGAAAAATTAGCTTTTTTGCTGTCTTTTCCATATGCCGTAAAAAATGTCGAATCGTGCCTTGACAAACCGCATAAATTTCACTATCATGAAATCGATTGCCTGACAATTCCAATTGATTTGGAACATCGCACTTACAGGAGGATCAAAATGAAAAATATTCATACAACACTGGACACAGTCCTACCTCAGATTATCGCATTGAGCGAGGATATTTTCCGTCATCCTGAGCTAGGTTTTAAGGAGTTCCGGAGCCGTGAAAAAGTAATTGCCGCACTGGACGATGCCGGCATTGCCCATACGGACGTAGCATATACCGGTCTTACCGCTTGTTTGGATTCCGGCAAGTCCGGTCCCAACATCGGTTTGATTGCCGAGTTTGATGCAATCCCCACACTTGGTCACCCATATGCCAGCGAAACAGACCATGCTGCGCATGCATGCGGTCATTATGCACAGATTGGCGTTATGCTGAGCTTATTTTTGGCGATTCACAATTCCGGTCTGATGGAACAGCTGTGCGGCAAGGTAACCCTGCTGGTCACTCCCGCTGAGGAATTCTGTGACATGGAATACCGCCGCAACCTAATTGCCGAGGGCAAACTTCATTATCCTTCCGGCAAACAGGAAATGATTGCCACCGGCGTATTTGATTCCATTGATATTATGCTTTCCTGTCATGCTATGGGGCTGGACATGACCAAATATCACGCTGAAATCGGTGCCAGCCTAAACGGCTTTATCGAGAAGCGCGCTATCTTCCACGGTAAATCTTCTCATGCAGGCGCTAACCCAGAAGGTGGCGTAAACGCGCTAAATGCAGCAACGCTAGCAATGAGCGGCATTAACTTTTTGCGCGAAACTTTCCGTGCTGAGGATGCAATCCGCGTTCACTTCATGATGACCGAAGGCGGTCAGGCTGTAAATAGCGTGCCTTCCCGCACTCAGCTGGAAATGTATGTGCGCGCCAAGACGGTCGATGCTATTTTCGAGACCAATGCAAAGGTGAACCGTGCACTGCGTGCCGGTGCGCTTGCCATAAACTGCGGTCTGGACATTCAGGATACACCGGGCTACTTCCCGCTGCATCAGGATGAAAACCTGACGGAGCTAGTGAAAAAACACATTCTGGATTACATGGAGCCCTCCATGATTGCACAAGGTACCCACGGTTTTGCTTCCGGTGATATGGGGGATATCTCTATGATGTGGCCCACTGTTGAAATTGGCATTGCCGGCTTTACCGGTTCCATCCACGGCAAAGACTTTATGACCGTTGATGAAGAACAGGCTTACCGGGTACCCGCCCACTATTTCGCCGATACGATCGTTGACCTGCTGTCCGATCAAGGCGCATCTGCATGGAAGATCAAAGAAGCTTTTGTGCCGGTAATGAACAAGAAGCACTATCTGGAGACTCTGGATAGCTTGAATAAGACGACCACTTATGAAAAGGAGAATTGAAATGAAAAAGAAGCTGTTAAGCACTGTGGCTCTGGTCACGATGGTTGCAACGATGCTGTTTGGATGCGGTGGCGCTCCTGCCGATGATTCCGGCAACAACGGCGGCACTTCTGCTGACAAGGTCAAGGTTTCCCTGCTGGTTACCGGTTCCTTTGGCGACAAGGCTTTCAACGATTCTGCCCAGGCTGGCATGAAGCGTCTGGAATCCGAGCTGGGCGATAAGGTTGAGATCGAAATGATCGAGCTGGGCACCGACAAGACCAAGTTCGAAGGATCTTTGCTGGACGCATCGGAATCCGATGCCGACATTATTGTTACTGGTCTCTGGGAAATGAAGGAAATCACCGAGAAGGTGGCTCAGGAGTTCCCCGAGAAGAAGTACATCATCTTCGACACCGACATTGATTACGCCGCCGGCGATCTGAGCAATGTATACTCCATGAGCTATAAGCAGAACGAGGGTGCTTTCCTGGCTGGCGTTCTGGCTGCATCTGCTACCTCCTCCGATATGGAGCACGCAAACGCAGAAAAGGTCATCGGCTTTGTTGGCGCAAAGGATACCTCTGCTGTCATCAACGACTCTGCTGTTGGCTTTATCCAGGGCGCAAAGTTTGCTGATCCCGATGTGAAGGTCTTGGTTTCCTACGTTGGTTCTTTCGTTGACTCTGCTACTGCTAAGGAGCTGGCCCTGACCCAGTATGACTCCGGCGCTGACGTGGTGTTCGTTGCTGCTGGTCCTGCATCTGTTGGTGCAATCGAAGCTGCTGCAGAAAATCAGAAGTACATCATCGGTGTTGACTCTGACCAGGCCATGGCTTACGAAGGTAAGGACGAAGTCAACTACATCATTTCTTCCGCAATCAAGGGTGTCGGCGACAGCATTTTCAATGCTGTGAACCGTTCTCTGAATGGTAACCTGCCCTACGGCGAGCACGAAAACCTGGGTCTGGAAGACGGCGTAGTTGCTCTGGCTGACAACAACATTTACCAGTCTGTCGTTCCCGAAGCTGTACGCAATGTGGTTAACGACGCTAAGGAAAAGCTGATCGCTGGTGAAGTCACTGTCGATACTGCCTACGGCATGGAAGATTCTGTGCTGAAGAGCATCATCAACAACGCAAAGTAATTTCAGTTTATAACAGCATCTCCTGCTTTCGTATGCTTGCGTCAGATTGGGCCATTGGCCCTCGTCTGGGTAAGGATAAGATTGCGGGAGATTTCTGTATGTAGAGCAGACAAAGAAAGGAGCGCATATGGAACAGGTAAATATCCTGGAAGCCAAAAACATCACTAAGGTCTACCCTGGCGGTGTTGTAGCAAACCACAATGTGAATCTCGAAATCCGAAAGGGTGAGATTCATGCACTGGTGGGCGAAAACGGCGCAGGTAAATCTACGCTTATGAAAATGCTGTTTGGTATGATCACTCCCACCGAGGGATCGATTTATGTAGACGGCAAAGAAGTGCATTTCAGCTCCTCCAGCGACGCGATTGCTGCTGGTCTGGGTATGGTGCATCAACACTTTATGCAGGTTCCGTCCATGACGGTAGCAGAAAACTTGATTCTGGGTGCAGAACCGGGCAGCTCTATGCGTGTAAACCGCAAAAAGGCTGTAGAAATTACCCGTGAACTGTCGGAACAGTATAATCTGGCAGTAGAAGCAACCGAAAAGGTTGAGGATATCTCCCTCGCCATGCGCCAGAAGCTGGAAATCCTGAAAGCACTGTATCGTGGTGCGCATATCCTGATTCTGGATGAGCCTACCGCAGTGCTGACCCCGCAGGAAACCAAGGAACTGTTTGAACAGCTCAAGCTCCTGCGCGACAGCGGTCACACCATCATTTTCATTTCTCATAAGCTGAACGAAGTCAAGACCCTTTGTAACCGCATGACTATCCTACGCGATGGCAAAACCATGGGCACTTACGAAATTTCCGACTTGGACGAGCAGGAAATTTCTCGCCTGATGGTGGGGCGTGATGTCAGCCTGGATATTGAGAAAGAGCCTGCGGATTTCGGCAAATCCGTATTCTCCGTCAAGGATCTGTTGTATGTGGATCAGTTTGGCAAGACCCGCTTGGACCATGTTTCTTTCTCTATTCGTGAAGGTCAGATTCTGGGCATTGCTGGCATCGACGGCAATGGTCAGTCTGAACTGGTCGAGGCTATTGTTGGCACACTGAAGCTACAGGGTGGCAATGTACGCCTGAATGGCGAAGATTTGACCCACAGCTCTGTGCTGAAGCGTCAGGAAGCCGGTATTTCTCACGTTTCTGAAGATCGCATGCGTTATGGTGCTGCCCCCAAGCTTTCCTTGGAAGACAATACCATCTCCAAAATTTACTATACGGATAAGCTGAAAACACGCGGTTTTATCGACCGCAAGAAAGTATCTGTCTATACCAATCGTATCTTGGAAGAATTCCTGGTCAAATACGATAACACACAGCAGTCTGCTGCGGAGCTGTCCGGCGGTAATGTGCAGAAAATGATTGTGGGACGTGAATTCGATTACGAGCCTGATCTTCTTATCATGAACCAGCCCACCCGCGGCATCGACGTTGGCGCGATTGAATTCATCCGCCAGAAAATCATTGAAATGCGGAAAAAGAAAAAAGCTATTCTGCTTGTCTCCGCTGATCTGGGTGAAATTTTCTCTTTGAGCGACGCCATTCTCGTTATGCACGAAGGTCGCATTGTGGGCTACATCGACGATGTGAAGAACACCTCTGAACAAGATCTGGGCCTGTATATGCTGGGTGTCAAGGAGGATTCCAAGGAACAAATCGGAGGTGCTTACTGTGAGTAAGAACTTGAACAAAAAATTCAGCTTTATTCGCCTGCTCTGTGCATTCGGCATTGCAATTGCCGTTTCTGTGGCAATCATCTTTGCAGTCAGCAAGGAACCAATTACCGCAATCACCAATCTGTTTTTGGGGCCCCTGCAGAGCAAACGTCACTTCTTTGATGTTTTTGCCAGTAGTGTTCCGCTGATGTTTACCGGTCTGGCACTTGGCATGGTGTTCAAATCCGGTAACTTCTCCATGATTTCCGACGCCTGCCTGTACATGGGCGGTGTTGTAACGGCTGCTCTGGCAATCAATATTGCTCTGCCTGCTGGTGTGCATCCGGTTGTCATCATGCTGGTTGCCGCTGTGGTTGGCGGTATCATCGGCAGTATCCCTGCTCTGCTGAAGGTATACTTCAAGACAAATGAGCTGGTTACCTCGCTGATGCTCAACTATGTTTTTTTCTTCCTTGGGCTTTATATTGTTACCACTTTTTTGGCGGACCGTCAGGCCGGTACCTTTGCATCCCTGAAATATCAAGCTACCGCTTCTCTGGGCATCCTGATTCCGGGCACAAAATTCCACGTTGGTTACCTAATTGCCATTGGTGTCGTGATTGCCCTTTATCTGCTGATGTTTAAGACTAAGTTCGGTTATGAAGTCCGCATTTCCGGCAGCAACCCAGAATTTGCAAAATATTCCGGCATTAACACCAGCAAGGTCATCATTCTGACCCAAGTGATTGCCGGTGCAGTTGCTGGTCTGGGTGGTTCTGTGGAACAGTTGGCAATGTATCAGCGTTTCAACTGGCAGGATGCACCATCTTATGCGTGGGATGGCGTTATCATTGCAATTCTATCCGGCAATAATCCGAAACTGGTTCCTTTTACAGCCTTCTTCTTGGCATACATTCGTGTTGGTGCGGACCTAATGTCTCGCCGTGCAGACGTGCAAAATGAACTAGTTGCTATCATTCAGGCTGTTTTGATTTTGTTCGTAACCGCCGAGCGTTTCATGGCTGGCTGGAAACAGCGTCAGGAAGCTAAAAAAGCACTGGAAGGAGAAGCATAATCATGGAAGTAATCCAAAGCATTTTTCAAACTCTCTGCCTTCCGGAATTTTACTTTGCCATGTTCCGGAGTGCAACACCTGTGCTGCTGACTACTCTGGGTGCAATCATTGCATCCCGTTCCGGCACCAGTAACATCGCCCTGGAGGGCACCATGCTGATTTCCGCTTTCACCGGCGTTGTTGTCAGTGCCTTCACGCAGAACGCCTGGATCGGTTTTCTGGGCGCTCTACTGTCCGGTTTTATTGTCAGCAACATTCTGGCCTACTTCATTTTGAAGCTAAAGTCGAACGCTATCATTTCCGGTATTGCAATCAATCTGCTGGCATCTGGCGGTACGATTTTCGTATTGTATCTGATTACCGGTGAAAAGGGTGCCTCTACCTCTCTGGCTTCTCTGAAGCTGCCCAGCATCACGATCCCATTCTTGAAAGATATCCCTGTGATTGGTGCAATTCTTTCTGGGCATCATGTGTTGACCTACGCATCTCTGATTCTGGTATTTGCGGTTTGGTATATGTTCAAATACACCCGACTGGGTATGCACATCCGTGCTGTGGGTGAATCCCCAGACGCTGCCGAATCGGTTGGTATTCCGGTACAGCGCGTCAAGTACATTGCTCTGTGCATGAGCGGTGTTTTGACCGCTACTGCAGGCGCTTTCCTATCTATGGGTTACGTAGGCTTGTTTTCTGCGGGTATGACTGCCGGTCGTGGTTATATTGCACTGGCTACCCAAGCGATTGCTGCTGGCAACGCTGTCATCGGCATGCTGGCTTCTCTGCTGTTCGGTTTCTGCCAGAGTCTGGCAAACTATCTGCAATCCTCCGGTATCCCGCTCCAGTTCATCCAGATGATGCCTTACCTCATCATTATTATTGCTTACACCGCCTACTGCGCTATGGTGGAGCGCAAGAAAAAGAAAAAGCAGATGCGCATTGCATCTGGCAAATGATAACAGGAGAAAATCATGAATAAACATTTGATGGAATTGCATTTGCACCTGGATGGTTCTCTGCGCCCCGAAACCGTATGGGAGCTTGCGCAGCAGCAGGGTATTGAATTGCCCGCAAAGACGCTGGATGAAGTACGCTTTCAGATGCGTGTCCCCGAGGACTGCAAGACGCTGGAAGAATACCTGGAGCGCTTTGATATGCCGCTGATGGTATTGCAGGAGAAGGACGCTCTGGAGCGAGTTGCTTTCGAACTAGTCGAAGATCTGGCCAAACTGGGGCTGGATTATGCAGAAATCCGCTTTGCGCCCCAACTGTCCCTGCAGAAAGGTCTGACACAAGATGAAGTAACTGAAGCTGCTATCCGCGGAGTAAAGCGCGGTATGGCGCAGTATCCTTCGATTCGTGCCGGTCTGATTCTCTGTTGTATGCGCGGCAACACCAATGAAGCATTGAATTTGGATACCGTCGAAACCGCTCGCAAGTATCTGGGTGATGTAGTCTGTGCTGTCGATATTGCAGGTGCCGAAGGTCTGTACGCTACGGAGCTGTTCCGCCCGGTATTTGATAAGGTCAACGAGTATCATCTGCCCATGACCATTCATGCCGGTGAAGCAGCAGGTCCAGACAGTATGCGCACCGCTCTGTCCTATGGCACTAAGCGTATTGGTCACGGTGTTGCTGCCATTCAGGATCCTGCGCTGATCCGTGAACTGATCGAGCAGAATGTCACACTGGAAGTTTGTGTCACTAGCAATTACCACATCAAGATGGTCGATCGCATCGAGGATCATCCGATTCGTAAGTTGTTTGATGCCGGTGTTCGTGTGACCGTCAACTCGGATAACATGACCGCATCCAACACCAATATTCATCAGGAGATTGCACTGCTGAAGAATACCTTTGGCTTCACTGATGCAGACATCGAGCAGTTGGAAACCTACGCTTGGGAAGCCCGTTTCCTAAAGTAAGCAAAGCTATTGCTACAGAAAAGCACCCCGCCGGATTGCAGGTTTTCTGCTTTCTTGCGGGGTGCTTTTCTGTCTTAATTCAGATACCGTATACTCATCTACCGTATCAAATACTTTCACTTCATTATTGTTTCATCATAGATTTTTCTTATCGGTTCGTTTTACTTTCCCCCACGCCCTTTTGTATTCTGGCTAAAAATGCTTTCAGATTTTCTTGTTGTGTGGCAAAACCATATACTTTTTTAGCTGCACGAATTTTAATCGTTGCCCCATCCGTGAGCTTTATGCGAATTACATACATAAACGGGATCCAGCTTTTTCTGACTTTTATCCTTTCCATTCTGCTCCAAGGAATCCGGCTGTTCGCATACAAATTTTTAGAATCTCCTTGCAGCAGTACAATCAGCAAGGCTGCCTCGGTCAGTCCAAAATATCCAAAGTCACGATTTCTCTTTCGGAATAACATTCCATAAATTGGTGCTTGTACGCTTTCGCCTTTTTCTAATAAATTATTTAAAGATTTGAACATAAGTTCATAAAACGTCATTGCTTCACTCTCCTACCTTTTATGAGAACTACCAGTTTATAGATCAAAATCGGCAAGGCGCAAATCACACCAACCATCATATAAATCGGAAATGTAAAAATCGCTATAATCACCTTAGGCGCCGCTGCGTTGAGCCATTTATCTGCAAAGTAACAATAAATTATAGCCCCTGTGGGAATGCCGGCAAAAAGGAAGATGAAATCAAGAATCGCATGTAAATATGTAACCGGTTCTGGCACCTGAAGATTATGCTCTGCCAATGAGCGAAGAAATTCTGGATCGGCCAGAAGTTCGTGCTGTTCGGATGCGACAACACATCCCAGTAATGCACCTATCAGCATAAATCCCATAATGCATAAAATTTGTTTGCACTCTTTTTTCATTGCTTGCTCCCTTCTTACGGTGTTGTATCGTCTATTTCTGGCAGAGTAGACATATCCGTCCCTGCGGGCAGATGCAGCCGTGCCATGCGGATACCAAAGAAATTGTCTTTTTGACAAACAACAAATTCAACACCCGCTTCTTCCAAATCATACAATCGTTTGCTAACATTCATCTCTGTGGTAGTTCCGTCATTCAGCAGAACGGTCAACGTACGGTCTAGATCCTCATCCTCCTCCGTAGGCGCCTGTCGATCCACAACCACAGCCGGGTAATGCTCCACTGGTCTGGAAATCGCCAAATTTGAGCCATAGCTTATCACAAAACCCAGCATAACAAGGCTCAGGATCATCATGGAAAAATCCTCTTGTGCGCGCATCCTTTTTGAAGTGCGTTTCCAGCATAGTGCAATCAATACCGCTGTAAGTCCTCCCCATAAAAGTAAGAAGCGACCAGAATCTACGATTTGCAGAATTCTTTTCTCCCAAAAATAATAAATCTGTGCAGTAGTCAGTAAGTCGAGATTCAGTACAAGCATCATCGGAAACTTGATGTGCATTGATCTCCATTCATCGGTTGCACCGGCGGGCCGATCCCCCACCAGAAATACCGGCGCAAAAGTGATGTAATACAAAACCATCGGCAGAGGGCAAAATGCCGTCAGGTAAATCGCATGGGATATTTTTAGATCCGTAAACAGATATAAAAGGAGCGGAACAATATTTCCTGCAACAAACAATAGCATCACCAGTACAAGACCAATTCGGATTGCGTCCAGATGGTCATGCATCGGTGTGCGGTATTCCTCGCGCCATTGAACAATGCTCCCTTTTTCCGCCTCACGCACTACCTTCTGCTCCATGGTGGGGGTCAGCGTTGCCGCGAGATCGACACTTTCGATCCACTCTGCGAATCGAGATGCGCCCTGCATATTGGTTTCCACCGAGGCCAGCTTTTTACCATTTCGGTCGAGCAGATGCATCGATTGGTTGACTGTCATACGCACTGAAGCCACCTGGCCCGGCTCAAAATTCCGTACCCGTCCCCAACTACTGATATACATAATGGAGTTATCCCGAAATACAAACAACGTTCGGTTTCGCCGAGCCAGCAGCATCCAGATACCCAGTAGTGTGAGGGGTACACCAACCAGTGCAAGAAAGAAGGTAAACACCGCATCAAAGGGTGGCGTTCCCGCGCAGATAATCGCCATAAGCATACAGACAAAGCCCATCAGCCATTCGATCACACCGCCGACTACAACGGCTTTTCGCTCCCGTAACACCACCACCGGCTGCTGCCACTGCTCCGGCTCGGTGTGATGGCACAGCAGCAACGCCAAACCAAAGCCCAGTAGTACCAAAAGCAACACAACAGCCACCGTTACGCCCGCCGGGTCCAGTGGTTCATCGGCAACGAACAGCAACGGGAACAGGAAAAGTGCAATCGCTGTCGTAATGCCGCCTGTCAAAAAGCAAGGCCACTTTTTACTCGGAGCGGGCAGATCGTCGGCTGGTTCCAACTGCTTTGGGAGCGCATCCGTGTCTAACTGGATTGGTTCCATTTTCGGGGCTTTTTCCAGCACATAGCCGCAGTTTGGACACTGGGACACATACTCCATTCTGGGGAAATGTTCTTTTTTATCCAGCGGCAGTGGCTTTTCGCATTCCGGGCAGATCCAGTATTTCCGAAAGGCTTTCTGTCGCATAACGCGAAGATACAGATATCCTGCAATGGGGCACAGAAAAAATGGCACCGCATAAATCAAACTCTTTGTCAGTAGCAAGGCACACAAACATCCAATGGACATGCCGAACGCAGAAAGCAGCGCCCAAGTACCCCAGCGTGATGCCTTTCTGTTGGCTGCAACATATGTTTCATTTCCGTTCTCCATGCCCAACTGCTGAAATTGTATGAGAAACGCTTCAATCAGCTCATAGAGATCATCCGGATTACCCACCTCATCACTGGAAAATTGATCATACAATTTTCCATTTGCATACAGTTTTGCCCCTTCGCAGTTCACCTCCACCTTACCGTAGAGCAGAGTTATAGTCAGGGTATCACCCGAAAAGGTCATCTCGTATCGAGAGTGTTGTAACTTCAGGCGTGCATAAAGCTCTTTTATTTCATGTACACTATACATAATCATTCTCTCCGTTAAAACAGAACTCAGGCTGTCCGGCGATCATTTACTGTTTTCCAACCTATCGGAGCCATCGTGTTTTTATGTTCTCCACTTTTCCCTTTTCAATTGACAACACGCTTGTGTAAATGCCACCATTTAATAGTGAAGATAACGCAAAGCTACCAGACAAAAGAATCCATAATATACATATCTGCATTCATTTATCTTTTTTCTCTTTATTTTTTGATTTTATTTCGATTGCTTCTTTTATTTGTACAATACCGTTAATACCGATTCCTATTGCCGTTACCTCAAAAACACAAAAAATGAATACTTCGATCGGTGTCGGTTCTAAGGCAAAAGCTTCTTTGCGATAGAAAGGGAAAACCGCAAGAACCGCAGCCGCAACCAAAAGATTCGGAGCCCAAATCAATTTCTTTTTCCACAGTCCTTCATCACTCAGTTCTTCATCGAAGTTGTAGTGGTGCCCACCAACCCCGTGGTTCAGCCAAAACTCCTTTAGGAACGACATCAGGGCGCCCCCCACGAGGACCTCAATGGACGCTGTGAAACTGCTTTTTGTGGCTTTGCTCTCGTTTTGGATTTATGCTTTGATTTTTTACTCATATATATCCCCTCTTTTCTTCATTTTTCTTCTAATAAAACACCAAACTATCTAGTATTACCTATATTTGTGTTGATTATACTATGCCTATATAAATAAGTCTAGAAACCATTTCCATTTTTACTCATCTGCATAATCTATATGATATTCATATGAAAAACACTAAAACACAAATCGTTCTGTACACAATTCCTTACTATTTGTTGCAAGCACAAGCTTCACACCATTTTGATTTTGCGTCACTCTATAGGCCTTAAGCTTCCAGATAATGCGAGTGTGCTATTCAGGTAATATGATAGCAGAACTTGCCAATTATAAAGTGCTTCTATGCACCATCCTTCTACCCTCCCATGAAAACCTATCAGTACTTATTCGTTTCCGAAAAACGCTTGACAAAAATATGAACCGGCTGTAAAATAACATCGTTATTGATAACAATGTTATTTTGAAAGGATCCGACAATATGGCTGTTAAAAATCATTTGCTAGATGACAAGATTATAGCGGCTGCTACGGCAGAGTTTTTGGAGTTGGGCTTTCAAGGTGCCTCTCTTCGCCGCATTGCCCAACGGGCGAATCTCAGCACCGGAGCACTTTACACCAGATACAAGAGCAAAGACGCTCTGTTTTGTTCCATTGTGAACGATGCCCTTTCTGAAATCAGCCATGAATTTGAACCGCTTCAGCAATGTTATATGGATGCTCAAAAAAGCGGGAGTGTGGAAGCTGTTTTAGAGGCGATTCAACGGGAAGAACAAGTGTATCAAAAAATCCTTTTAAAATACTATGATCAGTGTGTGCTATTCTTCTGCCAAAGCGACGGAAGCTCTCTGCAAACCAAGCTGGAGCAGTTTATGACATATAAAGCTAAAGAAACTGTTGCATTTTTGGAAAATCTCTCAAAGAAAGAGGTAAACGCAGATGGTATTGCAATGCTGTTATCGGAACAATTTTACGGCTATCGAGCAATTCTTCAAAAAAGGTTGAGCATAGAAAAGACAGAGTCCTGCTTAAAAATGGTAGAAGTCTTTCATGAAGCAGGTTGGAAAGAACTTTTTCAGCAAATTACACAGCAACCTTAGAGATGATATGTCGCAGTCAAACTAGAGTGGCTGCGACATATTTTCAAAGAACAAGTTAGCAATAACTAACCACACCAAAAGGAGCTCCGACCATCTATGAAACATGATGAAAAAGAATACCTGAAGTTTGACTTAAACTTCACTTATGATGGAGCCAGCCAAATGGCACTCCAGGCTGTAAGCGGCTCCATCCAAAAAGGGCGCTGCATTGTTCTGTGCGGGGCAAGCGGCTGTGGAAAATCCACCTTCCTGCGGTGCATCAATCGGCTGATCCCTGATTTTTATGAGGGGCATTTTGATGGCTACTGTTATATAAACGGCAAAGATACAGCCTCCATGTCGATTGGTGAAGTGGGCGAACTGACCTCTTCTGTATTCCAAGACCCACGAAGTCAGTTTTACACGACCAACAGCTCATCAGAGACCGCTTTCGCGCTAGAGAATTATGGTTTCCCTCATGCAGAGATTACGAGACGTGTCAATACTGTTTTTTCGGAGTTCGGGCTGAAAAAACTCAAGGATAGAAATGTGTTTGACCTTTCCAGCGGTGAGCGACAATTGGTTGCAATTCTGTCGGCACATGCTCTCAACAATGATATTCTCCTTCTAGATGAGCCAACGGCAAATCTGGATGCAGCAGCGGTGCAGGAACTTGCAAGGCTTCTTGCAGAACTGAAACAACGTGGAAAAACACTCCTCATTAATGAACATCGTCTATATTACCTGCGAGACATTGCTGATGAATACTGGCTGATGGATCATGGAAAAATTACTGCCAAATATTCCAAAAGAGAAATGTTAACCTTTTCGCAAGATGAGCTTCAGAAAAAATGTCTTCGTGTCTTGGATTTAAATCAAATTGAAGCAAATCTGCCTCCAAGGATTATTTCAAAACACGAAAACTGTTTGAAGGCCGAGAATATTACTTTTTCTTATCCCAAATACGGCGATATCATTCTGGACAAAGTTTCGTTTGAAGCAAGGAGTGGACAGGTTATCGGACTGCTTGGTTCCAATGGCAGTGGAAAAACGACACTTGGAAAACTAATTACAGGTCTTTTCCCCGCCGCTAGCGGTACCTTTTATTGGAATGGCAAACCGCAGACCCCGAAATCGCTTGTTCAAAAAAGCATCTTTATTATGCAGGAGGCTGAGTTTCAGTTCTTTACAAACTCTGTTTGGAATGAACTGTTGTATGGTAGAGTAGCAACGTCGCAGCTAAAAAAGGAAGTAGAACAAAAGCTCAAGGATTTTTCCCTTTGGGCGTATAGAAACAAGCATCCGTTTTCGCTGTCTGGTGGTCAAATGCAAAAACTTGTCATGCTTCTCGCCTACTTCTCTCCAAAGCCTATCGCAGTTTTGGACGAACCGACAGCCGGGTTAGATGAAAAAAGCCTGCAAGCCTGTATTGACTTGATCAACGAAATGCGAAAAAGCAAAGTCGTTTTCATTATCACGCACGATATGGAATTGATTTCCAAAACCTGCGGACGCTGTTTATGTATTTCTAAGGGTCGGTTATTAAAGGAATTTGATCTGTATGAAAAAAATGCGATAAAAAGACTTTCCCAGTATATGCAGTGTGCATTCAAACTTTCAGAGAATCCGCGTCCGTTACAACAGAATAAAAGAAACCGATTTTGTGATTCTAGAATTAAGCTGTTTTATCTTTTCACCGCACTTCTTATCAGCCTTGTTACGGATATGGTTCTGATCACAAGCGTTATGCTTTCCTGTCTGATCCTTACACTGTATGAGAAGCGTTATTCTTCAGCTTTTTTATATTCCCTAATTTACATAGCTATCTTCCTTAGTTATTTCCTTGCCCCACAATCCATCATGCTGTTCATCATCCATTATTTCCCACGCTTTTTCCCTGTCTGCATTGCGCTGGCAGCTGTATCTGAAAGCGGAGATACCTCACGACTTAATGCCGCATTAAGAAGTTGGCACTGTCCAGAAAAGGTTATTATGATTATAAGTATTACATTCCGATTCTTTCCGGTATTATGCAAGGATCTTAAAATAATGAGACAGTCAATCCAAACAAGGGGTGATCCCTGTGATATTCTACACAAAGTGTATCGCTTACCCCAGTACTTTGAAAACATCGTGGTTCCAATGATGTTCCGTGTGATCCGAATTGCAGAAACCCTTTCTGCCTCAGCTGAAACTAGAGGAATTGCCATGAACAGAAAACGAGATTCCTATGTAAAATTACATCTTTGTGGTGCAGATATTTTCCTGGCATTCCTTCTTGCGGCATCAACCCTATTAGGAATCATCCTATAAAACAATAACAGAAACGTGGAGGACACATTATGAAAAAACAAAAGCTCAAAATCAAAGACATCATCACCATCACCCTACTCACACTTATCAATGTGCTTATTTTTATGGCCGGTTCCTTTTTCTACATAAGCCCTATTACGATTCTTGCCATGCCTGTGTTTTTTTCGCTTCTCGAAGGAATCGTCTTTTATGTAATTTCCATAAAGGTTCCCCAAAAAGGCGCTTTCCTTATTTATTGTACAATCAGAGGGATCATGGGTTTCTATCTTCCTTACACACTATTATATATCCTTGCAGGCGTGATTGCGGAACTGGTAATGAAAAAGTATGGATATGGGAATTCGAAAGGTGTGTGTGTAAGCTACATTGTAACACAGGTTCTTGGAGCTATCGGCGGAACCGTATATCCCTATGTCATTGCATATCAGAGCTTTTTCTCCGACGCTGAAGCGATGGCGGCCCAAGGGGCAAATCAGAATGTTCTGGCTGCCGCCAATATGATTCAGTCTTGGAGATGCCTCGTCCTTTTGCTGGCTGTTGCAATTGCTGCGTTGATTGGCTCTCTGATTGCCAAAAAAATCTTGAAAAAGCACTTTCTGCAAGAAGAAAAGGGTGTATAAAATGAAAGAAAAACAAAATTCGACCCCTTCTTTTTTTAAAGAATTGGGCGGCTTTATGCAGCCATATCAAAAAAAATATTCTCTTTCCATTATCCTGAGTATTTGCAGCGTGGGGGCTGGTATCGCGTCCTATGGGTTTGTTGGGAAAATTGTATCTGTACTGTTTGCAGAAAAGCCAGCCTTTGCAAGCATTCTCACGCTTGCCATAGCGGCAGCGGTATGCAAGCTGCTGAATGTTTGCCTTCTGAACCTTTCCACATGGATTTCCCACAAGGCCGCCTACTATACCCTTCGAGACATTCGTGAAGCATTATCTCAAAAATTGCTTCGTCTTCCAATGGGCTACTTTGAAGAAACTGGCAGCGGCAGACTTAAATCCCTTCTTGTGGATCATGTAGAAGGAATGGAAAACACGCTGGCACATGTCCTCCCTGAGCTCACAGCAAACCTTTTAGCGCCTTTTTGCTGCATCCTATGGATGTTCTTAATTGATTGGAGACTTGCCCTTGTTGCACTTATATGGATCATATTAGGATTTTCCGTGACAGGCGGTATGATGAAGGACTATTCTTCAAAATACGAAGGACAAATCAAAGCATTCAAGCATATGAATCAGGCTGTTGTAGAATATGTAAATGGAATTGAAGTCATCAAAAACTTTGGACAAACAGACAAATGCTACCAAAAATATCAAGATGCCGTGTACAGCCACGCCTGCTACAATGTGAACTGGCAAAAAGAAACGCAAAAATACGCTTCATTAGGTATGGCGATCGCTCCCTTTTCCATTTTTCCCATCTTGATTGGCGGGTTGATCTTTCACTCTTACGGAACCATAGAGGTAGATTCTTTGTTGTTGTTGATGCTTCTTTCTCTTGGCATTTTCGGGCCACTGATGAACGCAATGAATTATTTTGACCAGCTGGCCGCATTGGGAACAAATGCCGCAGAAATCAAAGCTGTGCTGAATTACCCAGAACTGAAACGTGGTGAAGGTGCATCCATAGAAAATACGGACATCCGCTATAACAATGTAAGTTTTTCGTACAAAGATGGAAAAAAGATCCTGCAAAATATCTCTTTGCACATTCCACAAGGCTCCATGCTGGCTCTTGTTGGGCCTTCCGGCAGTGGTAAGTCGACGATTGCCAAACTGCTAGCAGGATTTTGGGATGTGGACGAAGGCAACATTCAAATCGGTGGAAAATCAATGCAAAATTTTACGCAAGAGCAGCTGAATCGCCTTATCGCCTATGTAGATCAGGAAACATTCCTTTTCGACGAAACCATCCTGGATAATATTCGTATTGGCTGCCCAGAAGCAACCTCTGAAGATGTGAAAAAAACAGCAAAACTTACCTACTGTGATGACTTTATCCGTGCGCTTCCTCAGGGATATGAAACCAGGGCCGGCGAAGCTGGCAGACGACTTTCCGGCGGTGAACGGCAACGAATCTCTATTGTACGCGCTATGATGAAAAATGCACCAATTATGATTTTGGATGAGGCTACTGCAAGTACCGACCCAGAAAATGAGGCTATGATTCAAAAAGCCTTAAATGCAGCAGCCAAAGGAAAGACATTGATCCTCGTAGCACATCGACTTTCTACTATTGTAAACGCAGATCAGATTGCATTTATAAAAGGCGGAAAAATCGAAGCAATAGGAACTCATCAGGAATTGTTGCAAATATGTCCTGCATATAAGACCATGTGGGAACTTGCGGAGGTGAATAAGAATGCTTGATACGTTGCGAAGAATATGGGCTTTCAGCAAAAAACAGCACAGAACTTTGATAACCGCTCTTGCATTGTCCTTTTTCCGTTCTATTTTGGGTATTACACAGCTGTTAGCAATCATCCTCACCATACAAGCTCTCTGTGGGAGTATTGATCTCAAATCCAGCATTATCAGAATAGGGATACTGACCGGAATTTGCATCCTCGGTAACTTTTTCACTAGCTATTTCGAGCAAATCAATACTTTGAAAAGTGGATTCTTTATGGCTGCGGATCAGCGCGTCGCAGTAGGTAACCATTTGCGAAAAATGCCCTTGGGATATTTTAATGATACTTCCTCTGGCCGAATTTGTGCTTCTTTGACAACCACTCTTTCCAATGTTGAAAATGCAGCGGCAATGGCTATGATTGGTATTATTTCCGGACTTTTCAGCACATTCAACTTGTTTGTATTTATGCTTTTCTACGACTGGCGCATTGGTATTTTATCTGGTGTGGGAATGCTCGTTTATCTACTGATTGTAAATTACCAGATGAAACTGTCCAGAACGCTCGCTCCAATACAGCAAGAAGCGCAAACTAACCTTGCCCAAACAGCACTAGCCTTCTTGCAGGGAATCAAGGTCACAAAGTCCTTCCACCTTAAAAATGGCAATCATCATATGAAGATGGCCATTGTAGAAAGCTGTAATGAAAACATTGCCCTCACCTCAAAATCAATGCCATCCCAGTTTGCGGCAAGTATCTGTATCGCCGTTTTTGAATCTATGATTTTACTGGCATCCCTATCTTTTTGTTTTCAAACAGAGACCTTCGCTATGGTAAAGGTCGTTGTCCTTTTGATATTCAGTTTTATGGTTTACGCCTCCCTAAATCAGGCGGGCTCCATGCTTTCCATGATCGGCCTATTGGATTCCGGCTTAGCTGAGATAGAAACGATTGAAAACGAAGAGCACCTTAAGCAGGAAATGCCTCATCAAAATGCCGTGTCAACCCGTATTGTTTTCAAACATGTATCCTTTTCCTATGATGAAAACGAGGTCCTGCATGATATTTCTCTTACGGTTGAGCCGAACTCCTTCACTGCGCTGATTGGGCCGTCTGGATCTGGAAAAACCACCCTTTGTCAATTGATTCCACGATTCCGCGATGTTTCCGCTGGGGCAATTACAATTGGAGGGGCTGACATCCGCCATATGCAAGAAGAAGATCTGATGAAAAAAATAAGCATGGTCTTTCAGCATGTATACCTTTTTGAGGATACTATTTTCAACAATATCCGCTTTGCTAAGCCGGATGCAAGTTTGGAAGAAGTAAGAAAAGCAGCAAAGGCTGCATATTGTGATGATTTTATTATGGCGCTTCCAGATGGTTATGACACAGTGATCGCTGAAGGCGGAACCAGCCTTTCCGGCGGTGAGAAGCAGCGTATTTCCATTGCCAGAGCAATCCTGAAGGATGCTCCCATTGTCATTTTGGACGAGGCAACCAGTGCCTTGGATGCGGAAAATGAACACGATATTCTGGGGGCAATCGATATGCTGACGAAGAATAAGACGGTCATCATGATTGCGCATCGCATCAAATCGGTCGAGAGGGCAGATCACATCATTGCGCTGAAAAACGGCCGGGTGGTGCAGGAAGGAACCCACGCTGAGCTAAAAGATGTGCCGGGGCTTTATGCAGATTTCCTTAAATCGAGAGAAGATGCAGCACTTTGGCAACTGAATACCAAATCGAAATAACCCCATTTCCCACTATGTCTACGATAAAACACGGAAATATCTATTGAACAAACTGCATGATCTGATTGGCCGTTATAAGGATGCGGAGCTGAGCGACTACAAGCCCGGAACGATTCGGGATAACACCATGCGTGGTTATCGGATGTACAACGACAGCTATATCTGCCCGATCTTAGGGGACAAGAAGAGCTCCGCCATCACGTCGCCGGACATTCAGCAGATGTACGCAAAGCGAAAAAAGGTGGTTGATATTCTCTCAATCTTCTCGCAGTTTATATCTCTTTCCTGCATCTCTGCCTTCGATCTTGATAAGATCTTCTTCGTTCATCTGGCGGGCAATGCGATAGGCACGGGTCTTTTTTACATTCAAAAGCTCCTGTAATTCTTCCTCTGTGATTGCACCGTACTCCGCCAGATAATCCAAAACAACTTTCATCTGCGGCGTAATGGTAACAGCCGATGCCGGCTGGGCTTTCTCGATCCGTTCCAAACCCTTGAAAATAGCCGCTGTTTCATACATCATGGTGTACTCCTTCCGATGTGTTCTACCTTGTGTGATACTCCGATTTTCTCTCTCAAGTGAAAATTATAAAACGAACAGAATTCATATTGGTACTCTGTTATGGATTACAGTCGCAAGAGCTGATTGCTCTGAAATGGAGCGATGTAAATATAAAACAGCCCTCTCTCACCGTCCATACAGAAGTGGGGTGAAAGAGGGCGCCCTAAGCAGAGGAACCGCCTTCGGCAGTCGTGCACTTTCTGAGAGAGCGCGACTGCTTTTTAGGTGGGTAGCACTATATAGAATATCTGCAACAGACATAGGAAATCCAGCAACAGACAATTGCAAATGTATAATAGTAAGTAGTGCAGGTGTTGGATAATTTGCCGAGATGCGAATGCTCAAGATCTGTTTAGGGGGATCACTATCGCCGGTTTTATCCCTTTTCGCATATTGCAGAGGATATCTGTTGGGCTGGGCTATGATTCAAGCTATACCCGGAAACCTTAGAAAAATATATTCCCATAACGAGCGTGATCACCTCAATGGTGGGGATGGACAACCAAATACCGTCAAGTCCCCAAAGCAGAGAAAATAAAACAACAAGAGATATAATCCCGATACAGCCTCGAAAAAATGAAAGCTTTAATGAATAAGATACATATTCCGTTGCACTGAACAGAGCGGTTGTCATAAAATTGTACCCCAAAAACAGGAAACTAATAAAATATATTTTTATTCCATGCTCAGCGATTGTCTGCAGTTGAGCGTTCTGCTCCTGATTGAATATTTGAATCATTTCCGGAGCAAAGCGCAGGGTACCTAAAAACACCAACACACCCATTACAGCTGATACAATGATGCCGCGGCGGTAAATAAACTGCACCTGAGCAGAGCTTCCTTTTCCGTGTGCGGTGCTGAGAAGGGGCTGCACCCCCTGAGATACTCCGGTAAAAACAGCTAAAACAATCAGAGCTAGATTAGCCACAACGCCATATGCTGCAACTCCAATGTTTCCGGCACTCTTTAAAATGAGCAGGTTGAACACCAGTAAAACAATGCCGGAGGAAAATTCGTTGATGAACGAGGCCACGCCAAATCCGCACAACTTCTTGATTTCTGCGGCGCATAGAAGCTTTTTTGTGAAGTGAAACTGATTTTTCTTGCAAAGCCAGTGTACCGAACAAATCAGTACGCCCGCCACCGGTGTCAACGCAGTCGCAAAAGCGGCGCCAAAGATTCCCCAGCCAAGCGGATACATAAACACATAGTCCAATATCACATTGGCCGCACTCCCCACCAACATGGAGACCATAGCCAGCTTCGGATTTCCATCGTTGCGGATAAAATTGATGTACAAATGGCGCAACATAAAAAAGGGTGCAAAGCACAGAATTGTTTTCATATATACATCAGCCATTGGCAGGATTTCATCCTGAGCACCTAATAGCACAACAACCGACTTCGAAAAGAAAACGCCGATCAAGCATAAGAACATTCCGATCCCCAAAGACAAATAGAACGCAGTTGTAAAAATACGGTTGGCATTCCCATCTTCCTCTCTGGCTTTTGAAATTGCATAATAGGTTGCCCCACCAATGCCGATCAGCATTCCCAAGCCGTTGATCAGACCGAAAATACAGATCGTCAAGTTCAGCGCAGCCAGGCCATTGACACCTAGCTTATCAGAAACAAAAAAAGTATCCGTAAGAATTGTCACAGCTGCTCCAAGCATGCCCAGAATACTCATAGAAATATAGCGGTAAAAATGAATGTTTTGTTTCAAATAACTTCCTCCTCTAAAAAAATAAGGGTGCTTCACACATTCCTTCTAAGATCTACGGAATGTGTGAAGCACCCTTACAGTATCCATCCGATGACAGATTACTCGTGCATATTTTTAAGCAAGATACCACAGAAATGGTTTTCTGTCAAGTGACATCTTCATTTAAAGTGGAATCTGGCCCCGGAAAGGCCGCCAATCACTGAATGACCGCAAAATCAGGACCAATACCCTCTATTACCAAATTCCTGACCCTGTGCATTCGAATAACCCTGACGATGGCAATTTCTGCGGTTATTCCGGAAGGCCCCGTCTTCTCTGTGGCAGCGTCCATACCCATATGCGCCATACTCTTCCATCCAGCGCTCATCGGAGGATGGAAGTTCCTGCTCCTGCTTTTCTGTTGACCCAGTATCGCTAAGTGAAGCCATGTATGGAATACGATTTACTCTGGTAGATTGATGCTCGGCTGCAAATGCGGATAATGCAAAGCTGCTTACTGTCAGAATGCCGACAATTGCAGTGGCAATCAGCTTTTTAGACTTATTTCCATGAATCATAACAAAAATTCTCCTTTTTAGTTGCTTGTGCTCAGGTGGAAAGGAAAGGCTCGGCAATGAATTTGTTCTACGCTGTGTTTGGACATATGAAATCAGAAGGTAGCCATACTGTTTTCGCTGACTGTGATTGAGATTTCGAACCACTTGTGCATCGCAGGAAGTTTCCGTGTAGAACTCCAGTTCTTTACACAGCATCCGCACAAAAGGATTAAACCAATGAACCGCTTGCAGGAAAACACCCAGCAGCTTCCACCATAGATCGTGCCGTTTAAAATGCACCAGCTCATGCTTTAAAATCAGGGGTGCTTCTTCCAATGAGAGGCCGTCTGCTGGTATCACAATAATGGGCCGAAAAAAACCAATCAGCATGGGACCATGAATATCAGGCAACGCTCTCAACACCGGGCATTGGCGGATATTACATTCTGCCGCACACAAATTTGCGGTTTTTTGCAGTTCTTCTGAAATGGATGAAGCATACCGTTGGGCCAGGTTTTTTCGAAAATGCAGGAATGTGAGCAGGTGCCACAGCAGCACTGCGGCCATCCCCACAGACCAGATAGCCAACAGGTTTCTTTGCATCTCGTAGCTTGGCATAATCCGGCTTACGGATTCTCTAGTATTTTCAGCATACTCAACATTTTCTGGCATAGCGGTTTGGGTAGAAGGATATTCGATTATCCCTACTTCCGTATCCCCTGGAGCAGAGAGGTTAGGGAGCAGCTGATAGAACGGAATCAGAAACAGCAGCAGTGCCATAATGCACCCCAAATACCGAGCGTGCTCAGTCACGCGATCTCCTGCTAACATGAACACCATCTTAGACAGCAGGTAAATACCACTGCCAATTATATTCAAGAATAGCAGTGTACTGAACAGATAAGATACCATATCAGTTCCTCCGTTTTTATTGCTCGTCCAGCCATTCTTTTAGAGAATCACGCTCTTCCTCCGACATTCTGCCGCCACCATATAAAGCGGCAAAGAAATTTCGGATAGAACCATCATAAAGCGAGTCCAAAATTCCCTGTGCACCATCTTGTTCGTACTCTTTTTGTGATTTTATAGGACGGTAATAGGGGACTCTTCCTTTCCGTTCGGAGACAATCATCCCCTTTTGCGTCAACCTCGAAAGAAAGGTTGCCTGTGTAGTGGCTTTCCACTCCTTACCATAATGCTCACTAAAGTATGCAGACAGCTGCGCTGCTGACATAGGTGCTTTCGCTTTCCACAGGACTTCCATGATTTCATATTCGGTCTCTGAAAGTTTTTTGGAGCGATCCATTATAATTCCTCCTTGCTAGAACACGTCTGTCCCAGCCCTTCTGCATTCTACTACAAGAATGTAGAAATGTCAACCATTTATTGGAGCACCCCTACTCATTACAAAACACAACATCGATTTTCCTTTTCTTGTGCATATCTCTTAAATATTGTTTTTAAATTTTATTTGCAGGCGATTACTCAATCCTTCTCATAAGGAACACGGAAATAGTCGAGGTATGCCTTGAACTGATTCTGTGCTGTTAGACAGGTATCCCGCAGATAGCCTCGTTCCCTGTCCCATTC
>JARHYC010000008.1 GCA_029264955.1 Faecalibacterium sp.
TCCTCATGCAGAAGATTTTTCCACACGAAAAGGTGTTTCTTTGTATTTTTTCTATTGAACCTGTAATCCCACACAAAAAGAAAGAGCGCTTAAAACGCAATCGTTTTAAGCGCTCTTTGTGGTGGAGGCGATGGGAGTCGAACCCATGTCCGAAAAGAGATCAGTATGAGTATCTCCGGGTGCAGGCGATCAACAACATTCCCTCCGTGCCACGCCGACCGTCAGGCTAGCACTTCAGTAGCTTCATAAGTTCCTGCCGAGCCGCAAAGCTTAAGCTCGTTCAGGTGCTGTGTCTAAGGACGCCCTGGCCCCACACGACACAAGAGTGGGCAGGACGGCGGCACTCAGGCCGCGATCAACTGAGTATTATTGTCAGTTATTGTTTTTAGGGCTTTTATAGCAGGATCCCCACTGCTACCCGCTGCTCAAGCCTCACTCTCCCCGTCGAAACCATTACGCCCCCTTATGGGGGGCATCTCTGGGAAGAAGATGCCCTTGCTTTATCCCAAAACCGGCATTAGCCGGGTGGATCAATAATATCTGCCATTAGATTTGATTGCACGATCAATGCTGCGCTTTGCGTCACGCCGCGCTGCATCTTCACGCTTATCGTAGAGCTTTTTGCCCTTACACAGACCCAGCTGCACTTTTACCCGTCCATACTTAAAATACAGGGACAGCGGTATCAGCGTGTAACCCTCTAGCTTGCACTGCTGATGCAAGTGCCTTATCTCGTTCTTGTGCGCCAGCAGACGACGCGGACGAGACGGGTCCTGATTAAAGATATTGCCATGGTCATAGGGGCTGATGTGAACTCCGTGAGCGATCAGTTCGCCATCCTCAATTTCAATCCAGCTGTCCTTGACTGTTACCGTACCAGCACGCAAGCTTTTCACCTCAGTGCCTTTCAGTTCAATACCGGTTTCCAATGTTTCGATGACGAAATACAGATGGCGTGCTTCCCGGTTGGTGGCAATCGTCTTGGTTGCTGGTTTGTCGCCTCTAGGGGCCATTTGTATCTCTCCTTTCCGGTAAAACTTTGGTTTGGATAGTTAGTATATCACAAAATTCTCTGCGAATGCAAGCGAAATCTGCTTACAGCTCATCTCGACCGGACAGCGCACGATACAACGTCGTCTCATCCGCGTATTCCAGGCTGGACCCTACTGGCAAGCCATACGCCAAACGGCTGGTCTTAATGCCCAGCGGCTTAATCAGGCGTGCCAGATACATTGCTGTTGCTTCCCCCTCTACAGTTGGGTTGGTTGCCATAATGACTTCCTTCACCGTACCGTCGCCCAAACGTGACAAAAGCGGTTTGATGGTCAGCTGCTCTGCATTCACACCATCCATCGGGCTGATCAGGCCATGCAGCACATGGTACAAACCATGGTATTCTCTGGTGCGCTCAAAGGCCACAATGTCTCTGGGGTTTTCTACTACGCAGATAACAGACCGATCTCGTTTTGGGTTTGCGCAGATAGCGCAAACATCGTTTTCGGTATAATCTTGGCAATATTTGCAGCGATGTAGCTTTGAATGGGCAGAGCGGATGGCATCTGCCAGCTGCTCTGCACTAGCGGGAGACATACCCAGCACCTGATACGCCATACGGGTAGCACCTTTGCGCCCGATTCCAGGGAATTTGGAAAATTCATCGATGAGCCGTTCCAACGGCGCAGCGTTAAATCCCATTATTTTATGCTCCTTTATGTTGCGATCTTACAGACCCAGGTTCATACCGCCGGTCAGCTTGCCCATAGCTTCAGACGCTGCCTCGTCAACCTTGGCAACGGTAGCGTTCACAGCTGCAGCGACCAGATCTTCCAGCATTTCGATATCGTCCGGGTCCACAGCCTCGGGCTTGATTTTGATTGCAGAAACTTCGTGCTTGCCGTTCATGGTCACAGTAACCATTTCACCGGAAGCGCTGCCTGTGTATTCGGTAGCTTCCAGTTCTGCCTGCTTTGCCTGCATATCGCTCTGCATCTTCTGTGCCTGACGCATCAGTGCATTCATATCGGGACGGCCGTAGCCCTGGGGCATTCTTGCTTTCATAATCGTATATCCTTTCCTGTCCGCTTTAGTGGCGGCTGTTTTCAGTATTTTTTATAATAACATCCAGACCCAGCTGTTCTAGCTGTTCCAGCGTTTGTTCTGCATTTCCGGTTTTTTCCGGAGCCTTTTCTGCTTCATACGGACCAATACCGCACTGCAAACCGGTTACTTCAGCAATCACTTTTTTAATGGATCGCTGGCTCGCCTTATTTGCACGGATAAAATCGCGGAACATATTTCCACCGTCAATCAAAACACGACGACCATCAAAGTATGCCTTGGAATTTTTCAAGTAGGGATACAGCATCGGGTCACGACTTTGCAGCTGTTCCACCACCTGCGACCAAGAAGTGAACTCTCCCGGAGCAGGTTTTTCCACTGCCGGTTTTTCTTTTTCTTCCGCCGCCTGAACTGGCTTTTTCTCCGGAATTTCCTGCGGTGCTGTGGGCTGATTTTCCCATGGCGGCATCTCATCTGTAGAGATTTCCGCCTGTGGTGCCGGCAGTACAGTTTCCACCTGTACTGGAGCCGATTCCTGCTCCCACGGGGGTAACTCGTCTGCTGTCGGTGCCTTTATCGGTTCGGAAGCAACCGGTGCTTGTGCTATCGGTGCTGCGGCAAAGGGGCGCACTGCCTGTGGTGCCGCAGTGGTCGACTGTGCCCTTCCTACTGGCTGCTGCACTGCCATAACTGGTATCTCCATAGAACCTTCCGTCAGTGAGAACAGCGCAAGCTCCAATGCGATCCGCTGATTGTTGCCGCGAGTCATCTTTTCCATTGCAGAGCCAATCTCTCGGATAGCGCGAATCGACTCCGCCTGCGGAATCCGCTCTGCTTTTGTCAGGTAAAGCTGTTCTTCTTCCGGGCTGACACCACTCAGCAGCGTTTTGCCACCCGGCAATACTGCTAGCATCAAATTGCGATAATGCCCAACCAGTTCATCTGCCAGACGCTTCATATCCACAGACTGCTGGCGCAGTTCCGCCAATTCTGCTAATGCAGCTGCACCGTCTTTTGCGGCAATCGCATCCGACAAACGGAACAGATAGCTTCGGTCTGTCACACCCGCCATGCGGCGTACCAGATCTTCGTCAATCCGCTGTGCCACACCCGCACAAGTATCCAGAATGGAAAGTGCATCACGCAGTGCGCCATCTGCCAAGCGTGCAATTAAATTTGCCGCACCCTCGGTTAGTTCCAGCTGCTCTGCATCTGCAATCTGCTTTACACGTCCGGCAATATCTTCCGGACGAATCCGGGTAAAATCATACCGTTGGCAGCGCGACAAAATCGTTGCGGGCACTTTGTGAATCTCAGTGGTTGCCAGAATAAAAATCACATGGGCGGGCGGTTCTTCCAGCGTTTTCAGCAGAGCATTAAATGCCGCCACAGACAGCATATGCACCTCGTCGATGATGTACACCTTGTACCTACAAACGCTAGGTGTGTATGCGGTTTCATCCCGCAAATCACGAATATCGTCAACACCGTTGTTGGATGCGGCGTCCATTTCCACCACATCCAGCAGACTGCCGTTGTCTATTCCGCGGCAGACTTCGCATTCACCGCATGGGTCACCATTTTCCGGATGTATGCAGTTAACTGCTTTTGCAAAAATTTTTGCGCAGGTAGTCTTACCGGTGCCTCGCACGCCAGTGAACAAATAGGCATGACCGATACGCCCGGAAGTGATTTGATTTTTCAGGGCGGTCACAATGGCTTTCTGTCCCACCACATCCTCAAATCGCTGGGGACGCCATTTGCGGTAAAGCGCGCGATACATAAGCCTTCCCTCCCGTAAAATTACAATAAAAAAAGGACAGGGCCGCGGGGAACATTCCCCGCCTTGCGGAGCTCGGCATACAGATGCAGGGTGGCTGCGGCGCACGGTACGAACGCTTAAGGCTGCTTGGTTCCCCACCTGACCTGGTTCACGGCCGGACCATCGCACAGGCCCCACATCTGTATGCCGAACCACGCAGCAGGCGCTGTCCGGTAGTATTTATTATAATATAAACGGTTCCAAATTGCAAGTGAAAAAAGGCAGGGTCTGCGCCCTGTCTTTTTTCTTTACTGTGCGTGTACAATTTCGCGCCAATCCAAATCCCCGCGCTCCAAACCGTGAATCAACACTTCTGCGGTAGCAATGTTAGTACCCACCGGAATATTGTGTACGTCGCACAGACGCAGCAGGTTCATTGCATTTACTTCGTTCGTGTTTGTATTGTTCGGATCACGGAAGAACAGCAGCATATCAATTTCATTGCAGGCAATGCGAGATGCAATCTGCTGGTCACCGCCATGTGCACCGGACATAAACCGTTTTACCGGCAGCCCCGCAATATCCTCAACCATTTTACCGGTCGTGCCTGTTGCAATTAGTTCATGCCGCCCCAAAACACGGCAGTATGCCATACAAAAACGAGCCAGCAGCTCTTTCTTGGAATCGCTTGCAATCAATGCAATCGTCATAGAAACTTCCTCCTCTTACTATTCCGTATCCATTATTGTACGGACAAGGTGATCCTTTCACCTTCCAAACGGCGTGCAATATGATCCAACGCCGTAAAAGCTAAACAGTCTGTTGGCAGTGCGGTTCCCTTTGCTGCAGCAATTTGCAGTTCCGCACTTTCCGGCAGAACACCAATCAACTGCGCACAAACAGTATCAATACATTCGTCAATGTCCCGCACCGCTCCCCGCTGAAAGGTCTTCGGTGTCACGCGATTGACAATCAACCGAATCTCTGGCATCTCGCTGTCAAACAAATCATCCGAAATAATTCGTCCATCCCGCAATGCCACAGGATCTGGTGTTAACACCAGCAGCGCCTGCGTTGCACAGGCTTTTGCCGCCTCAAACGGCGCCCCCATCCCAGCTGCGGTATCCAGCAGAACAATATCAAAAAACGGTTCCATCGCAAGGCACAGCTTTTGCAGCGCTTCTTTCGTTACATCGCCACCCTCATAGGGTGCGCTAATTACCGAAAGCCCCGGATACAGTGGACTTTCCACCACTGCTTTTTCTCCGCTGCAGCGTCCGCACAGCACATCTTCAATATCGTATACGGTCTTGCCATACACACCCGATATAATATCTACACTGCGCAAACCTGAGTCCAGCTCAATTAGCAGTACACGATTTCCATGCGCTGCCAGCCGTGCGCCCAGTAATACCGAAACCGTACTTTTCCCGGTTCCACCCTTACCAGATGCCACCATAATCGTTTTCATCTTTGTGCGCAGCCTCCGTTCTTCATGTTATGCGCAACTGCATTATAGTATCACATTTTTGCGTCTGTTACAAGATGACTCAATATCATTCTGCCGCTTCTGCCTCTGCGTCAGGAATCGGTTCATCCGGCTGGTTCTCATTGGTACCGGACTGTGCAAAGAAATATGCGTCAAAAATATCGGCAATTACAGGCGCAGCCTTCGCACCGCCACCACCGTACTCAATAACAACTGCCACAGCAATCTGTGGATCTTCCACCGGGCCGTAAGCAATCATGTTACTATTGGTGAAATACTTGCGGGTACCTGCACGATTCACATACGATTCCGATCTCTGGGGGGAACCTGTCTTGCAGGCAATGGTATACGGGTAGGTTGCCAGCACGCTGTTTGCCTGTGCTGCGCCAACCATGCCTCTTTCGATTGCCGAGAAAGCACCGATATTATCCTGCAGCTGATCCACTATCACCGGGTCAAATGATTTGACCACTTCACCGGTATTGGAATCCAACAATGCATCGACCATGTGTACCTTGTAGCGGGTACCATGGCTTGCCAGAGTAGCCGCATAGGTTGCCATCTGTACCGGTGTAATAACCGTATTTCCCTGACCAATAGCTGCCTGAATTTCTAGAGAACTAGTATAGTTGCTATCCGCCTTTGTAGTTAGACGACCAGTATACTCCGTCAAGCCTCGGCCTACGGTAGCCTCCGTTTCCAAACCAGTATGAACGCCCATCCCCAGCCGCTTTGCGTACTCATTGTACACATCACTAGTTGTGCGGCGCCCCACATCATAGAAGAATACGTTGCAGCTTCGCTGAATTGCGGTAAATAAGTCTGTAGGGCCACGGTGTTTCACACTGGTACAGCGAGGCTTATAGTCATCAAAATATTCATAGCGTCCATAGCAGGGCACCTTTTCATGCAAGCCGATAGTTCCGGACAAAAGTCCGGCGGTTGCGATTGCCGGCTTAAAAATCGAACCGGGCGTATACAAGCCCATCATTGCGCGGTTATACAGCGGCAAAGCCGGATCGGCATTATAAGCATCGTAGTTGCTCTGGTACAAATTCAAGTCATAGTTTGGATAGTTTGCCATTGCCAAAACCGCACCGGTTTTGACATCCAGTACCACAGCCGCACCTGCATTTGCTTCGGCGCCAGTACCCTGCCCGCCGTTTTGCTGCAAGTTCAGAATTGTTTTTTCCAGTGCCTGATAGGTTGCCTTCTGGAAATCTTGATTGATAGTTGTACGCACGGTTAAGCCCGGTTCCGGTTCTTTCGTAACGGAGGAACCAACGATGGTTCCTGTGCTATCCACCGTAACCGTCTTACTGCCATCCTTACCGCGCAAATCCAGTTCAAACACGCTTTCCAAGCCAGACTGACCGATCAGATCATTCATTTCATAACCCAAATCTTTCAGGGGCTTGGTTTCATTTCCGTTTTTATCGACTTTTTTCCAGTCTTCCGCCAGAATCTTACCGACCGATCCCACCAGATGCGGCATCAGCGTGCCATCCGGATACACACGCACTGTGGTCTCTTCAATTTCCGCACCGGGAAGATTCAAACCATTTTCCCGCACGATTGCCATGGTTTCGTCCGAAATGTCCTCTGCCAGTGTAAAACGATTTCGGTTGGAAAAGCCCTCGCTGTACATCTGGTAACGCACACCGCCCAGCAGACGCTGCCATTCAGCATCGTACTCCTGCAAATCGAACTTTTCCACAATGGCATTCATCACGTTATCTGCTGTTGCATACTGCTGACGGTTCAGATTCTCTTTGACTTGCGCCAGACTCTTTTGTTCCCTTTCATCATCTGGATCTGCAGTAAATTCATAATGCCCATTCTCATCCGGCATACTGATTAGGAGCTGGTCGTTCCACTCCTCACTATTATCCTGCAGGATCAGAATCAGATCCTGTAAAATCTGATTCACATCATTTTCGCCCATCAGCAACTGGTTGACCAGCAAATTATAACAGGTCGTATTCGTTGCAATCGATCGACCTTCCTGGTCCACAATATCGCCGCGTGCAGCCGTAATGGGAAATTGATAATTTGTCGTATTGGACGCCATGCCCAAAAATTTTTCTCCATTGATAAGCTGCAGATATACCATGCGCAGCAGATACAGCCCAAAAATCAGCACTGAAACACAAACCAGGAATGTCACACGATGCTGTGTTACCTTTTTTTCCTCTTTCATAGCGCAGTTCCTTTCTTTCAGGGCAGTGACAACCAGCTGGCGACAGTATGAATCAGCCACATGCTAAACAGAGCCAAAATAGCCGAAATCAGCACTTCAGGCAAAACAATAGTTGTATAAATCCGCATCGGCTCCGGGTACCCACGCATCCAATAGCCGAACAGAAAATCTGTTCCAGTCACAAATAGTCCCGCCAGCACATTCAGCAAAAAAATATTGGCATAGGCCTTTTTCAAATACAGCTGTACCAACACTGAGCTGAAAAAGCAGAGAAACAGCATACCGATGGCAAAGAATCCAATCGTTCGCCCAGACGTGAAATCCCATAGCATACCGCCAAGCACACCAAACAACGCACCTGAAAACTCATTTTCTTGTGCGCTGACAGCAATGCACACGCCCAAAATCCAAAACGGCTTACATTCACCAATGCATAAAAATCCCGGTGTTGTCTGCAGCGCCGCTGCCACAAAAAGCACCAATGTATAGAGAGCCCAGCGCGCTATCAGAATTCGTTTTCTTTTATTCTGAGATTCCATATCGACACGCCCTTCTTCTGATTGATCAGATACAAAAAAGACCGCCGGCAAGGCGGCCTTCATTAGTTATTTGTGAGCACGAACACATGTGTCAGTGACTGAATATCCGCGCCTGGCTGAATCACAGCCTCCAGCGATTTTCCGCCGGATTCCGGCAGAATCTCGCGCACAGTTCCTACCAGCATATCCTCTGGAAACACTTCGCCCAGCCCGGTTGTGATTACCTGATCTTCTTCTTCCGCCTCAGTATGACGAGGCAGATTGGTCATCACACACAGTCCTTCCGCTGCATAGTCAGCACTGCCGGCAAGAATGCCGTTATCTCTGGTGCGGGAAATTGCAGCAGCCGCTGCAAAACTGGGATGTAAAATAGTCATAACTTTGCAGCTCGTCAGATTGGCTTCCCGCACAATACCGACCAGATATCCATCGTCGCTGACTACAACGCTGCCCTTTTGAATGCCGCTTGTCGTACCCACATCTATAGTAAACCCGCCGAACACATCCATTGTGTCACGACCGATGATAAATGCCGACGCATAGGTATTTTCCGGATTCTGCTCCTGAATTTCCTCCAGCTCTTTATAGGCGCGCAGCTCTGCTTCCATACGGTCATATTCGACCAGTTTATCCTGCAACCGCTTATTTTCTTGGCGGAGGGTTTCATTCTCCTCCTGCACCGCATCATAGTTGCGATACTTTTCCCAAGTATCACCGATTCCCTCACTAATATGCGAGGAAGCCCACTGGAACGGGTACAGTACAACACCCAAAATCTCCTGCGGAGCAGCAGTCAGCCGACCATTTGCACCGGCATACGCCATAATACCCGCCAGAAAGATTGTTACACACAGCAGAACCTTAAATTTTTTTGATTCAAAGAAATCTCGCATCTTCCCGAAGACTCCTTTCCTTGATGATAACAGAAAAGCGGGCAGCTTGTGTGCCCGCTCGAAGTCTTACAGATGCATCGATGTGTCGTCCAGAACGTCACGCAGAACATCCACATTATCCAACACAGCGCCAGCACCCATTGCAACACAATCCAGAGGATTCTCTGCCACATGCACATCAATGCCGGTTTCGCTTTCGATCAGCTTATCCAGACCACGCAGCAGTGCACCGCCGCCGGACAGCGTAATGCCGCGGTCAATGATATCGGCGCTCAGTTCCGGCGGGGTACGCTCCAGCGTTTCCTTGATTGCCTCGGTGATCTTCTCCAGGCACTCAGTCAAAGACTCACGTACTTCTTCACTGTGTACCACAATATTCTTGGGCAGACCATCCACCAAGTTTCGGCCCTTGATTTCCATACTCATTTCCTCTTCCAGAGGATATGCAGAGCCAATTTCCACCTTGATGTCTTCTGCGGTACGCTCACCGATCAGCAGGTTGTACTTACGCTTGATAAAGCCAATGATGGCCTGATCAAACATATCGCCTGCCATACGGACGCTGCGTGCTGCAACGATACCGCCCAAAGAAATCACAGCGATTTCTGCGGTACCACCACCGATATCAACAATCATGCAGCCGGTGGGCTCGCTGATGGGCAGGCCTGCACCGATTGCAGCAGCCATAGGTTCTTCAATGACAGAAACCTGACGTGCGCCAGCCTTCATGGCAGCTTCCTTAACAGCACGGCGCTCCACCTCAGTAACGCCAGAGGGGATGCAAATAACCACGCGGGGCTTCACAAACATACTCTTACCGCAAGCCTTCTGCATAAATTGCTTCAACATATTAGCGGTAATATCAAAGTCAGCAATAACACCATCCTTCAGAGGACGCACAGCCACGATGCTGCCGGGGGTACGGCCGATCACTGCTTTTGCCTCTGCACCAACACAGCGAACGCCGACTTCGCCGTTTGCATTCACGTCACGCGTATCTACTGCAACGACAGAGGGTTCGCTCATAATAATGCCCTTGCCCTTCATATATACCAGAGTATTTGCTGTACCCAGGTCGATACCAATATCTTTAGAAAAATTCAAGTAACCCATTTGCTCTGCTCCTTTATATCTATCCCCGCACAAAATGTATGCAGTTTGGTTCATTTTTCATAAATGGAATCTTAAGTCCATAAAAAATCAAGTATATTATAACGGCACTTGCCGTCAAACACAAGTCAGCCGCAACAAATTTCACGGTTTTTTAATCAAAATACGCACATTTCCCGCAAAGCTGCCGCTACACGGCTTACCGGGAACCCCATAATATTGTAATAATCCCCATCGATTTTATCCAACCACAAGGCGGCACGCCCCTGAATCGCATATGCACCTGCTTTATCGTACGGCTCTTTTGTGTCCGCATAGAACGCAATTTCTGCTTCGCTTAGCGAAAAAAATGACACCTCGCTGGTCACAACAAAATTGTTTACCATCTCACCGTTTCGAATGCACACGCCGGTGTGCACTGCGTGTGTACGCCCAGAAAGTGCCTGCAGCATCCGTATCGCATCGGCATGGTCTTTTGGTTTGCCGAACACTTTGCCACCGCAATCCACTACGGTATCACATCCGATGATTACATCCGCCGGGTGATTTTTTGCGATATCATTACACTTTGCCGCAGCCAAAGCCTTTGCAAGCAATGCCGGTGTTTCTGCCGTAACCCCGCTTTCGTCCAGCGCACTGGGCTCAACCTGATAGTCAGGCGTAATCAGATTCATTAGTTCACGCCGCCGTGGGCTCGCCGATGCCAGAATAATTGCCATAAGGTACTTCCTTTCTTCAAACGGAAACATCCTGCTGCGCTGTTTCTCCGTTAAAAATTCATTTGTATCTCAGCTTTAAGCCTTTCCTGTAGACCCAAATCCGCCTTCACCACGGTCAGTGTCGTTCAGCTGTTCCGCCGGAACAAAAGCCGCTGTATAAACCGGCGCAATGCACAGCTGTGCTACACGCTCACCAGGCTGAATGGTATACGCTTCCTTACCCAGGTTAATCATAGGAACTTTCAGCTCCCCGCGATAGTCACTGTCAATGACACCCACGCCATTTGCCATGCACAGGCCGTACTTGATGGACAAACCACTGCGGGCATAGACCAGCGCCACTGTCTGCGGGCTGGGCAGCTCGATTGCCAGCCCAGTCGGCACCAGTACACGTTCCATAGGCTGTACGGTCATCGGCTCGTCCAGTACTGCGTGCAAATCTGCTGCTGCTGCGCCGCTGGTTGCGTAAGCCGGAGCCTGCGCGCGAGGATCCAGCGCTTTATATTTTACGGTAATGTTTTCCATAGTGTATAGTTCTCCATTCTCGATACAATTTTACATTACGGTTTTGTGTCACATGGTACCCTTAAAGTACAGACCACGGGTGAATTCATCATCATACGGCGCCTTTGCTTTCAACAGTTTCAATACCTGCGCCGCACGCTCGGCAGTTTCCTGTGTAAAGTAGGCCACACCATAATCTACAGCCAGTGCATCCGGTTTATCACCCATATACAAAGCAACCGGGTTGTAAATCGTGCGCACGCCCAAGCCGCATCGCACATTGAACTTTCTCGCCTTGCGGTCAGTCAGCGCACCGCTGCCGTCGCAGTGAGCACAGTCCGTCACATTCTGCAGCGGGCAGGCACGGGTCAGCATCAACGGCAAATGGCCATATACAATCACACCAGTCGGCACTTTATAACCTTTTTTCTTTGGTGCGATATTCAGCATGTCCGTATCCTTCACTTCTGGAAGAATCAGCACATGAGACAATCCCAAGTCTGCATATTCCTGTGCTGCCATCGGGTTGGTCACATTCAGACCTAACCCTCCCCACAAAGGCAGACCTGCCGCCAGACGGATATGGGCAATATTATTGGCTTCATATCCGGCAAACCCCATTTCCTTGGTTGATTCAATGCGTCGAGCCGTATCTTCCTCTAACTTGCCAAACATGGCACGGGGCAGCTCTAAAATGGTCTTAGCGCGCCACTGCTCCGGAATCCTATCTGCCTGTGCAATAGGAAGAATCAGCTGTTCCACACCGTTTAACGCTTGTTCTGGTACCTGTTCCCAAGTAGCAAAACGTGCCTTCAAACCGCGCGGGGGCAAATCCTGGCGCATAGGCATATCCGGCAGTGCATATGCCTTTACCGGCCAAGGACGAAGCGTCTCACGCTTTTTCAGCAGGCCTTCCAGTGCCTGACGGCGCATTTCATTCACCACACTGCCCGGTAAATACCAAGGGCCTTCGTCCATTACGATTTCCACTTTATCCGCAAGGAACGGAGTCCCTCCGCACTTTTCCAAACTGCGATGCAGTGCTGCGGTGGGGTCATTCTGTGCAATCTGTGGGTCTGCATCTCCATAGGCAACTGCTTTGTTGCCATCTGCATCGGTCACACTTAGCTTTGCACCGAATTCTTCTACTTCCAGACGCATGGTCACCGGTACACGCTGACGCTCACGGCGGAACAATTCTCGTAAAGCAGGCAGCGTCTTTTTGGTTTCTGCGGCCTGCAAATCGCTGCGGGTACCAAACATACTGCCGCTGATTTTTCCGTCCAGCCATCCGCTGGTAAACCCGGCACGGCTGAATGCCTTTTCCAGCAACTCTCTGTCATACGCCATGCCTTCGCGGCCCGCCAGACAAGCATTCACTGCAGCTGCCACATATTCCGGTGTACGCAGTCTGCCTTCAATTTTGGCACTTGCAACGCCCAGTGCCTGCAGTTGATCCAAACGATCAATGGCAGAGTTGTCTTTCAGCGACAAGTGGTATGCCTTGCCCGGCATTCCTTCCGGGGTGGTGGTTGCATCGAAGGGCAGTCGACATGGACCAGCACAGCTGCCGCGATTGCCACTACGTCCCCCCAGAAAAGCAGACATATAACACTGACCGCTCATACTCATGCACAATGCACCATGGATAAACACTTCCGTTTCAATGCCGCACTGCTTGGTAATATGCTCAATTTCGGGCATACTCAACTCACGGGACAGCACTACACGCTCAAATCCCATCTCTTTCAGCTGCCGTGCGCCTTCTAGCGTGTGCACGCTCATTTGGGTTGAACCATGGCGCGGCAATTGGGGTGCGATTTCACGGCACAAAGCCGCAACCGCCAGATCCTGACAGATAACGGCATCTGCACCAGCAGCTGCAACAGCGCGCACGGCATCTGCTGCGCTGGATAATTCACGACCATACAAAGTTGTATTGATGGCAACATGAACCTTCACTCCGCGGCCATGGCAAAAAGCCACTGCCTGCTTCAGGGTCTCGGCATCAAAATTACCGGCACCGCTGCGTGCATTTAAGCCATCGAAACCCAGGTATACGGCGTCTGCGCCGCTAAAAACCGCCGCGGTCAGCATTTCCTGATTCCCAACCGGCGCTAAAATTTCAATCTTGGACATTTTCGTCTCCTCATATAAAAAGCCGGTGAGCTTCACCGGCTGGCGCTTTCTTCTTTCAGCTCCTGCACTTCCCGTTTCAGCCGCTCGACCTCGCGCCGTGCTTCGTCTGCTTCCAGTTTTGCCTTGGCAGCATCTGCCAGATATTCTGTAATCTGGCTGCGCATATTATCCGCACTCCCCGTACTCTTTTTACTGCGATCCAGATAATCCAGTGCGCAGAACACGGCAGCTTTTGTTACTGAAACGCTGGGGTTTTCCGCCATTGCCTCATGAATGCTGTTATCCAACTCCGCAGCCAGCTGTTGCACATATTCCTCAGGATCGCTGGTTGCAATCACATAGGGAGCGCCAGCAATAAAAACACGCGTTCTGTTTACCATATAAACTGCCTCTCTTTCCCTGCCAAACCGCCGAATCTATTTTGGATACCGTTTGTACGGTAATTTACTCCATTTTAATACTGCAACGTATCCTATTATAATATACTTCTGCTCGAAGAAAAAGCCCTTATTTTTATATTTCTTGGCTTTTCTGTATGCCTTTTTCCTGTGTTTTGCTTCTTTCTTGAAAAATAACGTACTACCTATTATAATAGTACTATCGTACCACGAAAGACGAACGTACATCTGCGTCCCGCCTTTTTTACACAATGATTTCTGTGAGGGGTATTTTTATGACAAAGAATGAATTTGCCAAGTTGCTGCAAAGCAAACTGACCAGCGAATATGGCGTGGATCTTTCTGTTGCATCCACCCAGCAGATCTATCGCACCCTGGCGCTTATCTGCCGCCGCCAGATGAGTGATAACCACAAGAAATTTCAATCCCGTGCCATTGGCAGCGGTTCCAAGCAGGTGTATTACCTGTGCATGGAGTTCTTGATGGGACGCAGCCTGAAAACCAGCCTGTACAGCTTGGGCTTGAACGAAGTTGCCGAAGCCGTTCTGGCTGATGCTGACATTCGTTTGGAAAGCATTTACGAAGAAGAACCCGATGCAGGTCTGGGCAACGGCGGTCTGGGTCGTCTGGCCGCCTGCTATCTGGATGGTATGGCTACCACCGGTATCTGCGGCACTGGTCACTCTATCCTGTACGAGTATGGCATTTTCAAACAGAAGCTGATTGACGGCTGGCAGCAGGAACGTGCTGACAACTGGCTGCCCGGCGGTCAGGTATGGCTTAAGAGCCACCCCGATCAGGCAATCGAAGTTCGTTTCGATGGTGAAATTCATGAAACTTGGGAAGGCAGCTTCCACAATGTCCAACACGTCAATTACAACCGCGTTCTGGCTGTCCCCAGCGATATGTATGTGCAGGGCTATGACGGTCAGGGTGTCGCCAAGCTGCGTCTGTGGCAGGCAAAGGCACCTGACTTTGATATGAACAGCTTCAATGCCGGCGAATATAGCAACGCCATGAACAAAAATGCTTCCGCCGAGCTAATTTCCAAGATTCTGTACCCCAACGATAACCATATTGAGGGCAAGATTCTGCGTCTGCGCCAGCAGTATTTCCTATCCGCTGCTGCGATCGGCGATATTGTCCACGACCACTTGTCTAACTATGAAACGCTGGATAACCTACCTGACAAGGTCGCTATTCAGCTGAATGATACCCACCCCACTCTGGCAATTCCCGAAATGATGCGTATTTTGCTGGACGAGTGCGGTTATGACTGGGACAAGAGTTTCTCCATCTGCCAGCGTGTCTTTGCTTACACCAATCACACTGTCATGGCAGAGGCCCTTGAAAAGTGGAATTTGGATATCTTCAAGATGACACTGCCCCGCATTTACCAGATTATCAAAGAACTGGACAACCGCTGCCGTGCTGAGCTGAATCACGCATTCCCCGGCGACTGGGGCAAGATTGACTATATGGCACCAATCGGCGACAATCAGGTTCGTATGGCAAATATTTGTGCCTACACTGCTCACAGCATCAATGGCGTTTCCAAGCTTCACAGCGAAATTATCAAAGACAGCGTTTTCCACGATTACTATCTGTTCAAACCCGACGCCTTTAAGAACGTCACCAACGGTATCGCTTACCGCCGCTGGCTGCTGGCTTCTAACAAAGGTCTGTGCAACCTACTGGACGAAACCATTGGTACCGGCTACAAGAAAGACGCAAGCGAACTGAAGAAGTTTGAAAAGTTTGCCAATGACAAGCAAGTTCTAAAGCGTCTGGAAGATGTCAAGCTGCAGAACAAGAAAAACTTTGCGGACTATTTAGAAAAATCCACCGGTCAAATTATTGATCCCAACTCGGTTTTCGATGTGCAGGTCAAGCGTATGCATGAGTACAAGCGTCAGCATCTGAACGCTTTGAACATCGCATCCGAGTATCTCTATCTGAAAGAAAACCCCAACGCAGATTTCGTGCCCAAAACCTATATCTTTGGTGCAAAGGCTGCCCCCGGCTACTATATGGCCAAGCAGATGATTCGTATGATCTGCAAGCTGGGCCAGCTGATAGATAACGACCCTGTTGTGCGTGAAAAACTGCGTATCGTTTATCTGGAAGAGTACTGTGTTTCTCTGTCCGAACGTCTGATGCCCGCATCTGAGGTTTCTGAGCAGATTTCTCTGGCAGGCACAGAAGCATCCGGTACCGGCAATATGAAGTTCATGCTAAATGGTGCTATCACGCTGGGTACGCTGGATGGTGCAAATGTGGAGATTGCCGAGGCTGCCGGTATGGAAAACGAAATCATCTTTGGTATGCACACACCTGAGGTGAATCGCATGAAGTCTCTGGGCTATCATCCCAATGCCTTTATCTCTGGCGACGACATTACTTCCAGTGCTCTGAACTTTCTGGAGCGCGGCTGGAACGGCGAAAGTTTCCAGGAGGTCACCCAGAATCTGCGCACCAAGGACCCCTATATGGTTCTGGCAGACTTCAAAGATTACCGTCGTGCACAGGCTGACGTACGCCGCCTGTACCAGGATCGTGAAACCTGGAACCGCATGAGCCTGATGAATATCGCCAACAGCGGTATCTTTAGCGCAGACCGCAGCGTTTTGGATTACGCACGCGATATCTGGCACGCTCCCGTTGTAAAGTAAACGATTTTGGCAAAAGCCCAGCACGCGCAAAAGGTGCTGGGCTTTTGTTGCATATAAATACTTTTCGTCGCCGTTTTCAGCGGCACCCCGCCTCGCTCAAAATGGAACATCTTTTTTCGCTCCGCACACTCCTTTCCCTAAGCAATGCTCCTTCTCGTTACGCACAAAACAACTTGTGCATTTTTTGTCATTTCAAATATTTCATCCTTATCTTTTGTATGCTACAATAGAAAATAGAAACCTATCTTTTGAAAGGGGGAGCTTTTTCGTGTCACAAACTACTATTTGGGATGCCGCTTTGTCATATGCCCGCGGCATGGATGCAGCAGTCGCTTTTACTGAATCAATGTCATTTTCTCACATCGTTTCTCCGACAGACGCCGATTTGCAGGCTGTACTTTCCAGCGCCGTTGATATGGATGATGGCACGCTTTATCGTTTGGTGCACTTCACCTATGCTTTGGCAGCCATGCTGCCCAATAGTGACACCGTCGTATTTCCTCACACAGGTGAAAACAGCACACTAAAAAAACTATATCCCAATCGATCTGCACTGGAGCCGCTTCTCTCTGTAATTGATCACTTGAATGCATTGCGTGAAAGTTGTGACGCTTTGCCAGACGGCAGCTTTCAGCTTGTGAAAGCAGATGGAGACTTGTTGCACTTTTCCCGCAGCGGTCCCACGGAAATTCTGGATGCGATTTTTAACCGTGGACCGCATCTGCTGCTGGAGGAAATCGACGATAAAAGCACACAAGTTAACCCCTACGGCTTTACTCTTACTGTACGAGAACATGGGCACAATGCCAACCATAGTTACTACGATTATCGGTAATGTAAAAAAAACACGAAATTCCACGAAAAAGCTCTTGACTTCTCCCTATAAAACGTCTATTCTGATGAAAACAACACATTCCGCATAGAATGTGCAAAGGAGGGTTTGTATGGAGTTTCTCTTTCAGGATGGAACCTCATTCTGGTTCTTTTTAACTGTCTTCTTGTTAATCATCGAAGGATGCACATGGAATCTAACCACGATTTGGTTCGCGGTAGGCGCTCTGGGTGCTTTGCTGGCAAATCAGCTGGGTGCCTCACCGCTCGTACAGGCCACTGCATTTCTTTTGGTCAGTCTCGTAGCCGTACTCGCTACCAAACCGCTTGTCCGGAAATGGAAGGATCATCCTTTCACCCCCACCAACGGCGACCGCAACGTCGGTCGTGTTGCCGATGTTCTGGAAGAAATCACGCCTTCCCATCCGGGTCGTGTTCAGTTAGATGGTGTTTCTTGGGCTGCACAGGTAAACAGTAATGACGTCTTACACCCCACCGCACTGTGCCGCATCGTTGGTTTCCAAAGCACCACTTTAATTGTAGAACCTTATCTTTCTGACGAAAATTCTAAATCGAGTCGCACTGTGTAAACACACCAATATAAAAAAGGAGATTACTTATGCCTTGGATTATTCTTGGAATCATTGTTCTAATTGTGTTGGTACGAAATTTCATTATCGTCCCACAGGCAAATGCCTATGTCATTGAGCGTCTGGGCAAATACTCCAAAACGTTGGAAGCTGGTTTCCATGTCAAAGTTCCGTTCATTGATCATGTGGCAAAGCGTGTCAGCCTGAAAGAGCAGGTTGCTGACTTCCCCCCTCAGCCGGTTATCACTCGTGATAATGTCACCATGCAGATCGATACCGTTGTGTTTTTCCAGGTCATGGATGCCACGCTGTACACCTACGGCGTAAACAATCCTATTTCCGCTATCGAGAGCTTGTCTGCAACAACTTTACGTAACATCATCGGCGAACTGGAACTGGACCACACCTTGACCAGCCGCGATACCATCAACAGCAAAATCACTGCGATCCTGGATCAGGCTACTGACAAGTGGGGCATTAAGGTCAACCGCGTAGAAGTTAAGAACATTATTCCCCCGCGTGAGATTCAGGATGCCATGGAGAAGCAGATGAAGGCTGAGCGTGAAAAGCGTGCAACTATCCTGACCGCCGAAGGCGAAAAACAGGCAGCTATTACCGCTGCTGAAGGCGAGAAGCAGTCCGCTATCTTGCGTGGTGAAGCTGTGAAGCAGCAGCGCATTCTGGAAGCACAGGGTGAAGCAGAAGCTATCCTGGCTGTTCAGCGTGCAGAGGCCGACGCAATCCGCCTGCTGAACGAAGCGGATCCCACGCAGAAGGTTATCGCTCTGCGCAGCCTGGAAGCTCTGGGCAAGGTTGCTGACGGTAAGTCTACCAAGATTATCGTGCCTTCCGAAATTCAGAACCTATCCGGCGCTGTGGCTTCTGTGAAAGAGCTGCTGAACAACTAATCGCTTCGTAATTTCATAAAGGAAAAAGCTTCCGCTGTGACGCAAATGCGCTCTGGCGGAAGCTTTTCTATTGTATCCTCTTCGCTTATTGACTCCGGAAGTATATTCTTTCCAGAAAACATCGATTTAACGCAGTTTTCAACCAATTCACTATTTCATGTTGAAAATTACGCAGTTTCGCTTATTTTATGCAACGAAAAAGGTCCGCTGTGCAAACACAGCGGACCTTTACAATCAAGAGATATTATTCAGCCTGAGAAGCTGCAACAGCGCAAGCGACGGTCATACCGACCATCGGGTTGTTGCCAGCGCCGATCAGACCCATCATCTCGACGTGAGCAGGAACAGAAGAAGAACCTGCGAACTGAGCGTCACCATGCATACGGCCCATGGTATCGGTCATGCCGTAAGAAGCAGGACCTGCTGCCACGTTATCGGGATGCAGGGTGCGGCCCGTGCCGCCGCCGGAAGCAACGGAGAAGTACTTCTTGCCGTTCTCCATAGCCCACTTCTTGTAGGTACCAGCAACGGGGTGCTGGAAGCGAGTGGGGTTGGTAGAGTTGCCGGTGATGGAAACTTCAACCGCTTCCTTCTTCATGATAGCAACGCCTTCCTGAACGTCGTTAGCGCCGTAGCACTTAACTGCTGCGCGCTCGCCCTCAGAGAAAGCCTTCTCACGAACGACCTTCAGGTCGCCGGTAGCGAAGTCGTAGTCGGTCTCCACATAGGTGAAGCCGTTGATACGGCTGATGATGTAAGCAGCATCCTTGCCCAGACCGTTCAGGATAACGCGCAGAGGAGTCTTACGTGCCTTGTTAGCGGTACGAGCAATGCCCAGTGCGCCCTCAGCAGCTGCGAAGGACTCGTGGCCTGCCAGGAATGCGAAGCACTTGGTATCGTCATCCAGCAGCATTGCGCCCAGGTTACCATGACCCAGACCAACCTTACGCTGCTCTGCAACAGAGCCGGGAATGGTGAAAGCTTCCAGACCTTCGCCGATAGCAGCAGCGCACTCAGAAGCGTTCTTCAGGCCGCGCTTAACAGCAATAGCGGTGCCCAGGGTGTATGCCCAGACAGCGTTCTCGAAGCAGATGGGCTGAATGCCCTTAACAATAGACTCGCAGTCAATGCCCTTTGCGAGGAGCATGTCGCGGCAAGCGTCCAGAGATTCCAGGCCATTAGCCTTCAGGCATGCCTCGATCTTCGGCATACGGCGATCCATAGATTCAAATGTAGCCATAATAAAACTCCTCCTTTCTTATTCTTCGCGGGGATCGATGTACTTAGCAGCCTCAGCAAAACGGCCGTAAGTGCCGATATTGCTCTCGTAAGCTTCCTTAGCATCGACACCGTGACGAATTGCTTCCATCATCTTGCCCAGGCGGACGAACTGGTAGCCGATAACTTCGTTGTCAGCATCCAGAGCCAGCTTAGTGATGTAGCCTTCGGTCAGCTCCAGGTAACGAACACCCTTTGCCTTGGTGGAGAAGATGGTACCGGTCATGGAACGCAGGCCCTTACCCAGGTCCTCCAGACCAGCGCCGACAGGCAGACCGTCTTCAGAGAAAGCAGTCTGAGTACGACCGTAAACGATCTGCAGGAACAGCTCGCGCATTGCAACGTTGATTGCGTCGCAGACCAGGTCCGTGTTCAGAGCCTCCAGAATGGTCTTGCCGGGCAGGATTTCGCCTGCCATAGCAGCAGAGTGCGTCATGCCGGAGCAGCCGATGGTCTCAACCAGAGCTTCTTCGATGACACCGTTCTTAACATTCAGGGTCAGCTTGCAGGTACCCTGCTGGGGTGCGCACCAGCCCACACCGTGGGTCAGGCCGGAAATGTCGCTGATCTGGTATGCCTTAACCCACTTGCCCTCTTCGGGAATGGGGGCCGGACCATGGTTAGGACCCTTGGTCAACGGGCACATACGCTCGACTTCATGAGAATAGTTCATGATGATCTCTCCTTTATCTTATTGATAAACGGGGCTCGTCCGGGACGAATCCCCGGTGTAACCACGCTTACATTTATTATAAGGAAATTCGCCTTTTTTTTCAAGATGGGTCAACATAAAATTCACAATGCTATCCCTCTGTTTTTTCGTCCAATCTGCTCACGAATTGTTTTCCACAAAAAAAGAACTCCCGGCCTGTAGCACAGGAGTTCTTCTTTTTAAGTTGCCTTACTGGCCAAGTGCGCTCTTTACCGCAGCACGCAAGCCTTCGCTGGAGCGGGTTGCACCTGCAACCGCATCAATATCCAGATTTTGTGTCTTAATCAGGTTCGGGATAAACTGCTCTTCCGCACCTGCATAGATATTGGGAGTTTCGGACTGCTCCAAAACCTTAATCTCAGTAATGCTGCCGTCCTTAACCGTTACCTCTACCTTGATCATGCCATTCATGCCCTGGCCCTCACCAGTGAATGTACCATCGGTAAAGTTACCCTTTGCGCCTTCTGCTTCCGGAGCCTTTTCGCCGCGCTCAAAGGGAATATGCTCGGTCAAGCCGCCACGGTCATTGATGTATTCAATTGCATTGCGTGCAGACACGCGGCCAAAAACAGCTGCCTCGCCCAAACCAACAGAGTAATAAGTACCCTGTACATTGCCAATTACTTCGCCTGCTGCATACAGACCCTTGATTGGCTTGTTGTCAGTATTCAGCACACGGCCAGTGGTATCCGCCTTAACACCGCCCAGCGTATCCATCACGCCCGGAGTCAGCGGAATTGCATAGAAGGGGCCCTTCTTGTAGCTATCGGCTTTCTCGACCACGACCTCATTGCCAATACCATCTGTCTTCAGGTTTGCAATCGTTTCGGTCAGAACGGCAACATCCACACCGATTTTCTCTGCCAGTTCTTCAATAGTATCTGCCTTTACCAGCAGCTTGCTGTTGTCGATGCCGTTCATACGGTATTCGTCAAAGAAATCCTTTTCTTCAACTGCAACAAATTCCTGATAAATTTCTTCGTTATAAATGCCATAGCACTCAGCGTCCGTCTGCTTCAGAATATCCTCTGAGATGCGGCGGTCAGAGCTTGCTTCACTATACTCATTGGTGAAACGCTTGCCTTCTTTATTGACGAAAATGACACCGTTATTCTTCAGCGGCATCTGCATCTGAATCGAGAAGGGTGCCACTGCGCAGGATAGCTGAATCAGATTCATATTAACCAGCTGTGCACCCAGCTTTTCTGCCATAACAATGCCATCGCCCATGTTGCCCTGGCTCGGTGCCAGATGGATGTTTGCCAGACCCGGGTTATCGTACTTTGCAATCATTTCAGGATTGGATTCAAAGCCGCCAGTTGCCAAAATGACAGCTGTTGTATCAATAGTATACTCGCCCTCAGGGCCCTGTACCTTCACACCGCAAATGCGGCCGTCAGCATCTGCGACCAAGTCCACAGCCGGAGAGTTATAGCGAATCTCAACGCCATTCTTTTCAGCCTGCTGCTTCAAAACCTTCACCAACTCCACACCGGGGATGGTGCCATCGGTCGGGCAGTGCAGATCGTTATAACGAATCTTGCCCCACTCAGAACCAAAGCCATACAACCATTCGATGACAGCGGGGGTCTGCATTGCAACCACACTAGCCATGTCAGGATCATTCAGGCCAGAACCGTTTTTGATAATGCGGTCCGCCAACTGAATGGGCGTTTCCTCGCGGCCCAGTGCATCCATAAAGCGGGAGTTGGTGCAGTTAAAGCCACCAAATGCCATAGTAGTGCTGCCACCCGCAAAAGACATTTTTTCCAGAACCACAATGTTTTTTGCGCCCTGCTCGCTGGCCTCGACTGCCGCTGCCAAACCAGCGCCGCCGGCACCAATAATTACGATGTCAAACTGTTCATTCTTGCCCTCCGGCTGTTTTGCCGGTGTACCATTCGCTTCGTTGCCAGTTGTACCGCACGCTGCCAGCGAAAGTACCATCACTGCACTCAACAAGAGTGCCAGAAACTTTTTCATATCCATTATCCTCCTCAATATGACGCGTCGAAAGCAGCTTTTTTGTTTTCGCCGCAAAAGTCTTGTCTAATTTACCAACTCGTTTGATAAATGTCAATCATTTCTTGCAATTTTTTCGTATTTTATTCATAAAATATTCTAATATATTCACATTATCGCGTTTTTTCTTACATATTCTTCAAAAATATAAAAATCAATGGGCATGTATCTTCTACATGCCCATTGATTTTTATATTTCATGCTTTCAGATGCGCCAATACCCGTTTTTGTCGCGGCCCAAAATTTGCTCAGCGACTAAATCACGACGCAGAGTACAGAAATCATCATAGAAATCTGCCAGTATGATATTTACCTCTCGCTCTGTGTAAACGCGCTTCGGTTCAAAGGCTTTCGCCAGCTCCTCCAGAACAATCTTCTCTTTCTTGCGTTGCGCAGGGATACTTTTCAGTTTTCCGTACACAAAAAAACTCTGAATCACACGCTGTCGATATTCCGCTTCTCGCCGCTCCTGTATTGCAGCTTCGTCAGAAGTCTGCGTAATAATATCCAGCATACTGGTATCAAACATCTCACGGCAAAGCGTGTACATTGTATAGTACTGATTTTTGTAGGAACGTACCGCACCGGCATCTGCCAGCTTTTTCAAGTGAAAGGATACAGTCGATGGGGTCAATGCCAAACGCTCAGCAAGACGCTCCACATACATATCCTCGATTGTAAGAGATTTCAAAATTTGCAGGCGGGATCGATCCGCCAAGCACTTAAACAACCGAACGGCTTCTGTTTCGGTCATTCTGCTTCCCCCCAGATCTGTGCAAAAGCGTCTTTAATTTCTTCGATTGCCTGAATCTTTACACGCTCCACGTGCGCTGCTTCTGCATCACCATAGGACCGTGCACGTTCCAATGAAATACGCCAGTTCTGGGGAATCTGCTCCGTCTTGCTCAAAAAGAACTCACGAAACTTTTCCTCATCGCCACCGCAGTTTTCCTGTGCCACAGAAGAAATGGTGCGGAAAATATCCAGAATATTACCACGAATCACTGCAAAGACAGCTTCGTCCTTGCGGTTATCTTCAGTCAATTCTGCGCCTTTCGCTGTACATTTTGCAATTTCTTTCTCAAAATATCCATTTAGTTTTTCAATTCTTGACATATTCATCTTTATAATCTCCTTTTTTCTATTGTTGCAGTATTTTGCTCCCCCATATTCATTTTACATCCATCACTTTAAAAAGTCAATTCTATTTTTATGTTTATCGAATCACATTTATGAAACAAAAGGCACATCTGCCTTTCTTGCGTCTGTGCCTTTTGTATCTAATTCAAATCCAATTGATCAGAAGAACAGGTCCTTGCCGGGATAGACAGGTTCGCTAGTTACACGCAGACCCAAACGGCGCAATGTACCTTCGTCACCAGAGTGCAGCATCTGGGTGGAGTGGAACTCGCACTCACGCAGTTCCTTCAGTGCCCACATAGCGCGTGCCGTCATAGTGTTGGTTGCGCCAGAGATTGCCAGCGCAGTCAGCACATCATCCAGCTTCAGCAATGTGCTGCGGCTGTTCAGGATTTCTGTCTTCAGCTGCAACATCGGTTGCAGAATGATGGGGGTCAGCAGTGTCAGCTCATCATCAATGTTCGTCAGTGCCTTAATTGCATTCAGCACACAGGAAGCAGAAGCACTCATCAACTTACTTTCTTTGCCGGTAATGATACGACCGTCCACCAACTCGATTGCCGCAGCAGGCGTGCAGTTGTTCTGTGACTTATCCAACGCAGCACCAACAACTTTGCGGATATCCGGGGTAATATCCAGCTGGCGCATAATCATGCGGATCTTATCCAAAGATTCCGTAGTACCGGTTCCCTTACGCACAGCGCACTTTGCCGCAAAGAAACGGCGAATGATTTCCTGACGGCTTGCCTCACAAACAACTTCATCATCAATGATGGCGTTACCAACCATATTCACACCCATATCCGTGGGGCTCTTATAATCAAATGCACCATTGCTGATGCGTGCCAGCGTACTCTTTACAATGGGGAATGCTTCCACATCGCGATTATAGTTGACAGTGGTTTCACCGTAAGCATCCAGATGGAATGGGTCAATCATATTGACGTCGTTCAAGTCTGCGGTAGCAGCCTCATATGCCAAATTGACCGGGTGCTTCAAAGGCATATTCCAGATGGGGAAAGTTTCAAACTTTGCATAACCGGCATTCACACCGCGCAGACTCTCGTGATACACCTGAGACAGGCAGGTAGCCAGCTTGCCGCTGCCGGGACCGGGAGCAGTAACAACAACCAGAGGCTTAGTGGTTTCAATATAGGGGTTGGAGCCAAAACCTTCGTCGCTGCAAATATAATCAATTTCGGTGGGGTAGCCCTTGATAGACTTATGTGCGTAGTTCTTCACGCCGCGCTGGGTCAACTTGGACATAAAGGCATCTGCAGCTGCCTGACCTGCATAGCGAGTGATTACAACGCTATTGACCTGAATTCCCAGACGAGTAATGTCATCAATCAGGCGCAGAACGTCCATATCGTAAGTGATGCCCAGGTCTGCACGAACCTTGGTCTTTTCAATATCGCCCGCAGACACGACAAAGATGATCTCTGCCATATCACGCAGCTCGCACAGCAGCTTGATTTTTGCGTTCACATCAAAGCCGGGCAGCACGCGTGCTGCATGGTAATCGTCAAACAGCTTACCACCAAACTCCAGATACAGCTTGCCATTGGAGTTCTCGATACGCTCCAGGATATGCTCCTTTTGCTTTTTCATATAAAGCTCATTGTCAAAACCGATCTTTGCCATTTTTCACACTCCGTTTTTGATCTTTTCCAACGCTTTCCAAGCCGCATGCCAACGCACGTTCTCCAAAAAGCCACTTCAAATTTCCACACTTTATTAGAGTACCATCTCGTCTTTTCTTTTGCAAGGGATAAGCAGGAAAACACGCTTCCAAATTTCGTCCTATTTTTTCATGCTTTTTCATCACCTCCGCCCGACTTTTTAGATTGTTCAGATATTTGTACTGCTTTTATTACAAAGAAACCTAGGGTCGCCGCCAGAACTGCCAAAATATGTCTGCCCTTTTTCAGCCCCAGCGCATCCGCCAGTAGCGGAAAGCTCAAGCTGCCCACAGTTTGCCCCAAAGCCAACAGACCATAATTCACACCAGCGTGCGCCAACCCAAACAAATCTGTAGAAAACGCAGGCAGTACTGCCGCCAATCCGGAATAGCACACACATAGGCACACATACGCCGCAATCATCCACCAATGTGGCGCAAACGCAAATGCAACTGAGCATACTGCCAGTCCCATAAACAACAACTGGTCTGTTTTTTTGCGGCCTATTTTATCGCTGAGAATCGACATTAACAAGCGTCCTGCTGCATTGCCTGCGCTACCCAGCATCACAGCCCATAGCGCCTGACTCTCCGCAAGCCCACGTTCTGAACCGATTTCCACCAGCATCGGACTGAACAGCTGTACCGCCGGGGTAGAAAGTGCCACAGCGGCTGTCAAAAGCCAATAATTTCTGGTATGCAGCATTTCTTTTGGGGTATATCCCTTTTGTTTTTTTATGTTGTTTTTCTCATCCTGTTCGGGATTTTCCAATAATATACCTGCGCTCAGACATACCGGAAGCGTAATCAGCGCCAACGCAAAAAATGCCCAGCGAATTCCCTTTTCCTGCCAGATACTTTTTGTAAACAGGGCAATAAATCCGGTCAGAAATAGCCCGGAAAGCCCCATAGCACAGCCAATCACACCTGTGGCCAATCCTTTGCGGTCCGCATACCATTTTTGCGCACAGGACAGTACCGCCGGATATAAAAAAGCACTACCCAACCCCACCGGAATCGAAAACGCTAAATAAAACATCCACGCTTTCCCCTGCGGGATCACGCCGCCCAGTGCAATACCGCCACATAGCAGCGCGGTTCCGGCAAAAGCTGCCTTGCGCGGTCCATACTTATCCTGTAAAAAACCACCTACCGCACAGCCTATCCCATATCCTGCAATCAGAATGCTGAAAATATATCCCGCCGATTGTTCATTTAGACCATATTCTCCAATGACAGGCTTTTGAAACGCCCCCCACGCCGACGGAATCCCCGTTAAAATTTGTATGAGCGCCCCCGCCAGCAAAATCAGCCAGGGGCTCTTTTGTAAGATACGCTGCATAGAAAATCCCTCCTGCTTCAAAGTCTGGTGAAAGCAGGCTTAAATTATACGATAGCGATCGGGTTTTATTGACGAAACCTCGATTCAATCGTATAATATTCTGTATTGATGTTATTTGGCTTTATGGATTAGAATAGAGGAGATTATACTTATGAAAACCCAGCCTTTGAAGGGTATGCGCGACCTGCTGCCCGCTGAGCAGCGCCTGCGCGATTATATTCAGAACCGGATCCTGGACACTTACCGCTCTGCCGGTTTTCAGCGTATTTCCACCCCGCTGATGGAAGATGCTGAAAACCTGGATAAATCCGACGGCGGTGACAACCTGAACCTGATCTTCAAGGTGCTGAAGCGCGGTGAAAAGCTCCAGGCTGCTCTGGCAACCGGCGATGCCTCCAAGCTGAGCGATATGGGTCTGCGTTATGACCTGACCCTGCCTTTGAGCCGCTACTACGCAGCCAACAAGGCAAATCTGCCCACCCCTTTCAAGGTGATTCAGACCGACCGTGTGTTCCGTGCTGAGCGCCCCCAGAAAGGCCGTCTGCGTGAATTTGTGCAGTGCGACATTGACATTCTGGGTGACAGCAGCCCCAACGCTGAGGTTGAGCTGATTGACGTAACGACCCGTGCTCTGCTGAACATTGGCTTCACCGATTTCACCGTGAATATCAACGACCGCCGTATTCTGCGCGGTATGTTGGAGTCCATGGGCTTTGCTGCCGATACATTGGATTCTGTCTGCATCACTTTTGACAAAATGGACAAAATCGGTGCCGAAGGCGTTGCCAAGGAGCTGACCGAAAAGAACCTGCCGGCAGATGCAATCACTGCTCTGTCCGACTTTATCGCCGCAGGTGATGTGAGCCTGGATGCTGTTGCAGCAAAGTGCCAGGATGCGTCGGTTGCCGATGATTTGAAGTACGTTCTGAAGACTGCTGAAAAGCTGGCTGGCGGTCGTTTTGGTGTTGCTTACTGCCCCAGTTTGGTGCGTGGTCAGGGTTACTACACTGGTATGGTCTTTGAAGTGACCTGCCCGCAGTTCTCCGGCGCAGTTGCTGGTGGCGGTCGTTACGACAACATGGTTGGTAAGTTCCTGGGGCAGCAGGTTCCTGCCGTTGGTTTCTCCATTGGCTTTGAGCGTGTTTGCTCTATCCTGCTGGAGAACGGCTATCAGATTCCCGGTGCAAAAGAGCGCCTGGCTTTGGTTTATCTGCCTGAACTGGACTTTGCGGATGTTCTGGCAAAGGCAGCTGTTCTGCGTGAGCAATATGATGTTACCATTCTGCCCCAGGCTAAGAAACTGGGCAAACAGTTCAGTCAGCTGGAAGCTGCTGGCTACAATGCTGTTGCCTTCGCGGACAACGACGATCTCAAGCCTCTGGGCAAAAAATAAGTTTTCTGCAGAAAAGGTCCAGCAACTGCTGGGCCTTTTTTTACAATATTTTCCGTGGCTGCAATAGTTTCTCTGTTCAGCTCGTATTTTTAATAGAAGCAAAGGAGGCGGCTTATGAATACACTGGCAACAACGGATGTATTCCGCCTGGCGGTGGAACGATATGCCGACACCCTGTATCGCATCGCTTTACACGCAGTTTCTCGTCCAGAAGATGCTGAGGATGCCGTACAGGATACATATGAACGACTGCTGCACTGCGGCAAAACATTCACCAGTGAAGACCATCTGAAAGCATGGCTGATTCGAGTGGTCATCAATCGCTGCCACGATTTATGCCGATTGGCGGAAAGTAAAAATCGTTCACTGGATGAAGCCATCTCGATTCCTGCTGCTGCGCAAGATAACGAGATTCTAAACACAGTGATGTCCTTGCCCAAGAATTACCGCATTGCGATTTATCTGCATTATTATGAAGGCTATACTGCTGCGGAAATCGGAGATATGCAGGACGTCTCCCCCAATACCGTGCTGACCTGGCTTTCTCGTGGGCGAGCCAGACTGCGCGAATTACTAAAGGAGGATATGGAACATGAACTGGTCTGATGCATACAAGAATCAACTGGATGACATTCACGTCCCAGATGCCCTGAAAGAGCGACTTCTGGCGATGGAAGCAGACGCTGACCCATCCGATGCCCCCAAAATGGCAGCACACCGCCACAAAATTACCCATCTGCGCTTTGGCCACACAAAATCAAAAGTCTGGCAAATTGCTGCTGTGCTGGTTTGCTGCGTTGGCCTGGTCGCCGTAGCCGGTCCTACATTGCGCAATGCCGTCAGCACTGGCAAGAGCTCTTCCATGCAGGAAAATAGTGCTGCCAATGAATCCTTTGTTATGGATACGTTTGATGCTCCTGCCGATGCAGAACCCCCTATGGTCGGCAGCACATTGCCTGATTCCGCTTCCGGGGATGGTGCTGAACCGCCAATGAATTCCCCCATGCTTGCCCGCAGCGTGGAATCCCGACAGGTAATCTATACCGCTGAACTGCGTTTAGAATCCACAGATTACGCCAGCACCCGCACCGCATTGGAACAGGCTTTGGCAGACACAAATGGTTACGTTCAGCAGTCAGAAGAACACACCCAGCCCAACGACTCTCGCTACCTGTACTGCACCTACCGCATTCCGGTAGATCATTATGCTGAATTTTTGGATCTGGTGGGTGCTGCCGGCAATTTGATTCATACCAGTGAAACTGCCGACGATGTTACAACACAGTATATTGACATCCAAGCGCATGTGAATGCACTGACCGCCGAAAGAGATCGCTTACTGGAGTTACAGCAGCAGGCTGAAAACCTGACCGATCTTTTAACCATCGAAGATCAGCTGACCACCACCCAATCTGAGCTGGAAAGCTGGCAGACTCGCTTGAATTATTTGAACGATCAAACTAATTTCTGCACTGTAAATCTTACTGTAAACGAAGTAAAATCCTATACACCAGTCCAAACCAATCCGCTTGCTAAAGTAACAGATGCCTTTCAGCATGGTTTGCGCGCCTTTGTGGACACACTAATCAATTTACTGCTCTGGATCATCTCGATTTGGCCTTGGTTATTACTCATTAGCGTTGTATGTGGCGGAATCCTCTACGCAAACAAAAAACATAAGAAATAAATACAAAAAGGTCGCTATGATAATCGTCACAGCGACCTTTTTATTCTGTATTTTTTGTTTACCGCGTGAAAAAAGAAAAGCACAGCCATACAGCTGTGCTTTTTGGAGCAGGTAATGGGAATCGAACCCACCTCCTCGGCTTGGAAGGCCGATGTACTAGCCGATGTACTATACCTGCATCGACTAGATTAGTATATCACATCTTTTTTTGTTTGTCCAGCCTAAAATGAACCCAGCGCCGCACTTGGTCATAAATCACGCCCATAATCGGAATTCCCAAAAACAAACCCGCTGGACCTAAAATTCCTCCACCCAGTAATACTCCCGCCAATACCCACATCGGCGGGAGGCCGATTCGATTACCCACTACACGAGGGTAAATCAGTTGATTTTCCACTTGCTGCACGACCAGAAATACGACCAGAAAAGCGATTGCTTTCTTGATGCCTGCCGACAAGGTGAGTACCATACCCACCGCACCACCAATCCATGCGCCAAAAATCGGTACCAGCGCCGTCACACCAATCACTACGCTGATGGGCACTGCACAGGGAAACCGCAAAACCATCAGGGTTACCAGAAACATTCCTGCCAAAATAGACGCTTCCAGACACTGCCCCACAATAAACCCACCAAACACTTCGGCTGACTGGTGTGCCATACAGGTAATTTTCTCTGTACGCTCCTGCCCAAAAGCAGCAAGACAAAGTCGTTTCGCCCTGGCTTGATTGCTTTCCTTACTCGCCAGCAAATACAATGCCAACACTACACCAAATCCCATATCAGCCAGCGTTCCAATTACATTGCGTGCTGCCGTCACACCTGTTTCCAGCAAAGTTCTGCCAGCATTGATCCCGGCCTGCTGAATGTTTTGCAGCATCTGTTCTCCCCATTCTCCCAAGAGATGATCGCACGCCTGTTCTATCTCTGAAAAATCATGGCTGAAGTTGGTCAGTACCTGCATTAACTGGGGCAGAAGCAACCAGATTCCCAGCAGCCCCAGGCCCAGCATTCCGGCTGTAATACAAATGAGTGCAGCGGTTCTCCGTGGTTTTGGCTTTAACCATTGCAGATGGCTTTCCAAATGACGCAGCGGTATATTCCATACCAGCGCCAATGCACCACCCCACAAAAACGGTGTCATTGTATCGCATAATGTTTCCCACATACAAAAAAGCCCTCCCCCGCTAGAATGCGCAGGGAAGGCTTTTGTTATGCGAAGAGGAAATTACTCAATCAGACCATTCAGCAGCGCCAGGCACTTACGGCTGTGCAGCTTGCGAATTGCTTTAGCCTCGATCTGACGTACACGCTCACGGGTAACGCCGAAGTCCTTGCCGACTTCTTCCAGCGTACGGGGGCGGCCATCATCTAGACCAAATCGCAGACGAATAACCTTAGCCTCACGAGGCGTCAGGCTCTGCAGCGCCAGATTGATTTGCTGTGCAATCATTGCACGGTCAGCAGCCTTACCGGGTGCTTCTGCACTCTCATCTGCCACGAAATCGCCCAGGGAGGAATCTTCTTCCTCACCAACAGGGCTTTCCAGACTTGCGGGCTCCTGTGCCATACGCTGAATCTCGCGTACACGCTCAACGCTCATGTCCATAGCCTTTGCCAGTTCTTCCGGTGTGGGCTCATGGCCATTCTGGTACACCAGCATATTGGTAGCCTGACGCATACGGTTGATTGTCTCAACCATATGTACCGGGATACGGATGGTACGAGCCTGGTCTGCAATGGCGCGGGTAATTGCCTGACGAATCCACCAGGTTGCATAGGTGGAGAACCGGAATCCGCGCTCGCAGTCAAACTTTTCTGCTGCCTTGATCAGACCGATGTTACCTTCCTGAATCAGGTCCAGGAAGGCCAGGTTATGACCAACGTGCTTCTTTGCAATGGAAACAACCAGACGCAAGTTTGCTTCGCTCAAAGAGCGGCGTGCTGCCAGACCATCCGCACGGGTTTTCAACAGAGATGCGCGACCGTCCTCAGACAGAGGGCCGTTTTCGGTTGCCTCATCGGCTTCTTTCTCATTTTCGCGTTCCTGCTCATCCGCCTCTTCTGCCACATCACTCAGGTCCATCATTTCGCCGGGCTTGAGGTTCCCTAAATCTTCCTCAAAAGAGAAACGCTCGCCGTTGCGCTTGATGTATTCGGGGCTGCCGTACTTTTTACGATCCGCATACAGGATGTGTGCAGCTTCTGCACCTGCATGGATCCGCTTGGACAGGCTAATTTCCTGCTCAGCGCTCAGCAGCGGAATCTGGCCGATCTGCTTCAGATAGTTCTTAACAGGGTCATCCAGCAGCTCATCCATAGCCGCCTTGGTATCAGCAGCATCTTCTGCACGCTCGTCGTCTTCACGATCCATATCACTCTCGGGTGCTTCATCTGCACGACGGCGGCTCTCACGATATTTTTCACGCTTACGGCGCAGTTCGGACTCAGACAAAATATCGTCCAGTTCAGCAGCGCTGGTGTCGCGCACTTCGATATCCTTTTCGTCCAGCATGCTGTACAGACTTTCCGGATCTGCGCTGCCTTCAGCCACAACAGCATTCACTTCTGCCACTGTAACGTAGCCATGGGCGGTGCCCCTCTTGATCAAATCTTTTAAAGAAATGCTCATATTTCGTCCTCTCCTTTTGGTTCCGCTGCTTGTCGGGATAAACATAGATAATCAATTCTACATTATACACGCTTTATCGGGTTTTGTCACGTCTTTTTCGGCAAAAACAGTGCATTTCCTCTTTTTTCCGCAATCAGATCACCAAACCGCCATTGACCCCCAGAATCTGTCCTGTAATAAATCCGGCGTTTTCATCTGCCAGAAATACCAGCATTCGTGCAACTTCCTCCGGAGTCCCTAAACGCTGCACCGGCGTTTCTTCCGCCAGGGCGGCTTTATCATCCGGTGTAAAGCTGCGCATCATATCGGTTTCAATCACACCGGGCGCAACACAGTTTACCGTAATGCCGCTGGGCCCCTCCTCTTTTGCCAAAGCCTTAGTCAATCCAATCACGCCTGCCTTTGCGGCAGAATAATGTACTTCACAACTGCCGCCGGTCTGTCCCCACATACTGCTGACTGTTAAGATACGACCGTATTTCTTGCGGATCATGTCAGGCAAAGCCAGCTGACACAAATGGAACACACCCGTTAAGTCCACGCCAATCATATGCTGCCAGTCTGCTTCAGTAATGTCTGTAAACAATTTCTGCTGTGCCACTCCCGCATTACATACCAGTACATCCGGTTCCCCTACAGTGCGCTGCACCACTTTCCATGCCGCTTCACAGGCAGCACGATCTGACACATCACACTGTACTGCTACACAGTCACATCCCAACTCATTGACCAAAGCACGGGCAGCATCTTCATTCGTGTGATAGAAAAATGCCGTGCGGTAACCTGCCTGCCAGAACATCCGAACCGTTGCCGCACCAATTCCCCGGTCGCCGCCGGAAACTAACACCACATGACCATTATTCTCATGGTAATTCTGGGGTTGCTTAGGCTCTTCTGCTGGTTGTTCCGGTTCTGTCTTCGGCAAGCTTTCGGTTGGGTGCAGTACCTCTTCCTGCTCCGACTGGGTCAATGGAATCCAGCTATCTTCGTCTGTATTTTGGGGCGTCACATCCGGCTCTTGAATATCCGTGAACAGCTGTGTTTTTTCCTCATCCCGCTGAGGATCATCATCAATCAAATCAGTGGCACCACCAGCGGCCCAATCGAAAATGGCATGGTGGTTGGCCTTCAGTTCCTGTTCCGTTACTTCTTCTTCCGGTTCATCATCAAAAAAATTCATTTCAAAATCATCGTGATCAGAATACGACACGGTACATTCCTCCTTATATATAAGATTTACAGTTGCAATTTATTTCATTTGTTAATTGAATTTCGGCTGTGGTGGACGCCACTTGGGCATACCGGCACGCTTTTCTCTGAGCTGTACAAAAAACTTCGACAGCAGCGCACCGGCTTCCTCTGCGCACAAACCGCTTTCCAGTTTTGGTTTGTGGTTGAACGGCATAGCAAACAAATTGGTTACCGAGCCACAGCAGCCCGCTTTGGTATCCGGAGCGCCATACACCACCCTGCGAATCCGACTGTTAATGATTGCACCCGCACACATAGGGCAGGGTTCCAGCGTCACAAACATCTCACACTGCCATAATCGCCAGCCCCCCAGTTTTTTACAAGCCGCATCGATTGCCAGCAGTTCGGCATGGTGGGTGGCATTTTTTTCTGTTTCCCGAGTGTTGTGTGCTGCGGCAATGATTTCGCCATCTTTGGCAATCACTGCACCTACAGGCACCTCACCCAGCGCTGCGGCCTTTTCTGCCTCACGCAAGGCCTCCCGCATCAGTTCCAAATCTGTCATGAGTTCTCCTATCCATCTTGTTATGCCAAGAACAGGCAAAAAATCAACAGAAAAATCTGAGTCAGCATCCATGGCGCACTATATAAAAGACGATCCACACGAGAAACCCGCTCCAGCTTTTGCAGAAGCCCCCCCTGACGAATCCACCAAATCAGTACCACCAATCCCATAATAGGTAATAGTATCAAACATAGGATACTTATCATTTGTGCTGTACCACCGGCGCCATTGTTGATCAACGCCATCTGCACAAACGCCATCACGTTATTGATAAAATGCAATACCATACCCGGCAAAATACTATCGCTGTACTCTGCCAGCCATCCAAAGAAAATACCCGCCAGCAGTGCAAAAAATGCTGCGGATGCGCTGCCATGCAACAGTGCGAACGGCACTGCCTGACCCACAACTGCAAGCCACAATCCATACGGGCGCAAAAATCCCTGCATCGCACCACGAAATAAGGTTTCTTCCAACACAGGCGGAATCACACAAAGCACAAAAAATGCCAACACGCAGGCAGCGCCGCTCTGCGGAATTGAAATTACCTGTGTACTTCCGGTTGCCTGCCCAATCAAACTCGCTGCAATACCTGCCACCTGTGCGCCGCCCAGGTAAACAATCAGCGCCGGTAACAGTACAGCTTTCTTTGGCATTTTCCAGCGCAGTTGGCATCGTGGTAAATGTCCCAGCCCAAGAGCCAGCAAAATTGGAATCACCAATCCTAACGTGCTGAATGCCAAATTTGCGCACCACGCCACCCATTCATAGCGAACGATCGAAGCACCCGCACCCGGACCCAACCGCCATTTTTCCAGTAGTATACTGCCAATCATACTGCCCAGTACCGAAAGCAGCAGGTAACTAACGGCACAGCCGGCACACCAGGCAGTTGCCGCTTCGAAGCCATCCTGCCGCAGCATTTTACGACTCTGCATTTGTCATCGCTCCTTTTTTCTACAGTTTTTTTAGTATACAACATTTTTATCCACGGATTCAACCGAAGTAGGATAGTTTCACAGTATCCTTACTTTTACGATATCCCGCTTTATATAAGAACTTCCTGCACTGTTTTCTCTCAAAACTTCAGCACAAAAACGAAACGATTTTTCACTGCTCTAAAGTAGAAAACGCGCACCGCTATGCTAAACATAGCGGTGCGCGTTTTCTACTTACTTAAAATAAGCGGGATATGCTTCTCGAATAGCCTTTGCATCAATATCATAGCGATTCAAATGCTTTTTCATCAACTCTACCACGCACTCCGGCTCATTATCTACAATGCCTTTCAGTAAAAGCTCGTGATCCTCCACAATCTTTTCATCCTTGACCTTGCTCAATGCCAGGCTGCGTACACGCTCCGCGTGCAACGAAATATTTTCCATCAATTTGTAGACCTGGGGTTTGCCTGCCATCTCAAACAGTAAAGCATGGAATCCATTATCCAACTCCATCAGCATTTCTGTGTATGTTTGACCATCCTGCTGGTAAAACTGCTGTAAGCGTAGATTTTCCTGTAGCTTCTGCAGTTCCACTGCATTGGTCTTTCCGCAGCACCGCTCCACTACAGCACATTCCAGCACCTGCCGCATAAATCGGGCTTCTTCGACCAAATTGTAATCAATAAGCGAAATGCTGCTGCCGCGCTGCGGGTAGATTTCAACAATCTTTGCCTTAGAAAGTTCAATCAACGCCTCCCGCACCGGAGTACGGGACAATCCCATTTCGGAGGCCAGCTCATTTTCGCTCACCATGCTGCCTGGTTCCAGTTCCAGACGCACAATGTTATCTTTAATTGTACGCAAGGCATAATCTCGACCGGTTTCTCGCGGTAGTCGTTCTGTCAAACGCATGATGAAATGTCTCCTGTTCCCCTATAATATTTCAACTTTTTTGTTATTGTTACAAATTCACTGTACCATGGAAACCGTCAATGCGTCAACTGGTATGCAAGTAAAAAATCTTCGCTCTTTTCCGACATAACGCCAAAGCTGCACCAAAACTCTTGCGAAAAACAAAAAGCTTTGGCAAACTGAAAGTATAAATATGTGGCAGCGTGACAAATGCTTTTCGTGTCCTGCGAGGCCATTTTTATGTACCGTATTTTTCGATTCTGTTCGTTATTTCTTTGTTGCTTCGTTCATATTTCTTTTTTATCCTATGAAATTCTTCTTTAGAGTTAGATTCCCCCTTGTTTTCTAGTATACAAGATATTATAATACTAGGTACCACACAGCGTCACGCTGTCCAATATATTTGTTACGACATGAAATTCTTTTAGGAGGAACCCGCTATGAATGACGTACTGAACAAAGTTTATCAGATCGGTATCATCCCTGTCATCGCTTTCAACAGCGTTGATGAAGCTCTGCCCCTGTGCAAGGCTCTGGCTGACGGTGGTCTGCCCGCTGCTGAGGTCACCTTCCGCACCGCTTGTGCTGAAGAGTGCATCCGCAAGATTCACGAAGAAATGCCCGAGATGCTGTTGGGCGCTGGCACTGTCCTGACCACTGAGCAGGCGGATCGTGCCATGGCTGCTGGCGCATCCTTTATCGTTGCTCCTGGCTTTGACCCCAACGTGGTCCAGCACGTCATCGACAAGGGTGGCATCGCAATGCCCGGCACCGCTTCCGCTGGCGAAATGCAGCAGGCTATGAACATGGGCTGCGAAACGCTGAAGTTCTTCCCCGCTGAGGCAAACGGCGGCGTCAACATGCTGAAGAACATCGGCGCTGCTCTGAAGGGTGCTAAGTGGATGTGTACCGGTGGTGTCAACGCCAAGAACGTGAACGACTATCTGGGCTATGACCAGATCTTCGCTGTCGGCGGCACTTGGATGTGCAAGTCTGACGTGATCAAGGCGCACGACTGGGATAAGATCACCGCTATGAGCAAGGAAGCTGTTGACGTTATGCTGGGCCTGGAGCTGGGCCATATCGGCATCAACAGCGAAAACGAGGAAGAAGCAATGGCTACCGCAAACCTGCTGGCAAGCCTGCTGAGCAAGAAGATCACTGTCGGCAACTCCAGCATCTTTGTTGGCAACAAGGAATTCGAGATCATGAAGTCCACCGGCCGTGGTAAGAACGGCCACATCGCTATCAAGTGCAACAATGTGGATCGCGCTGTTTATCACCTGAGCCGCCGCGGTGTGAAGTTTGATCTGGACAGCATGGTCAACAAGAACGGCAAGAACATTGCATGCTACCTGGCTGATGAAGTCGGCGGCTTCGCAATCCATCTGGTTCAGAAGTAAGTTTTATTCATTTATAAAGAAACAAACATATAAAAGGAGTTTATCACCATGGCAAAGAAAGTTGTTACCTTCGGCGAACTGATGATCCGTCTGCAGCCCTATAACTACGAGCGTTTCGTTCAGGCTGACCATCTGGAGTTCACCTTCGGCGGCGGCGAAGCAAACGTCGCAGTTTCTCTGGCAAACTACGGCATGGACGCATACTTTGTTTCCAAGCTGCCCGCACACGCAATCGGTCAGGCAGCTGTGAACAGCCTGCGCCGCTATGGCGTCAACACCAATATGATCACCCGCGGTGGTGACCGTGTTGGCATCTACTTCAATGAAAAGGGTGCTTCTCAGCGTCCTTCCGTCTGCATCTATGACCGTGCGCACTCCGCTATTCAGGAAGCTACCACTGCTGACTTCAACTGGGATGAGATCTTCGAGGGCGCAGAGTGGTTCCACTTCACCGGCATCACCCCGGCTCTGGGCGCAAACGTTGTCGAGATCTGCAAGGAAGCTTGCAAGGCTGCTAAGGCACACGGCTGCAAGATCAGCTGCGACCTGAACTACCGTGGCAAGCTGTGGACTCGTGAGCAGGCTCGTGCTGCTATGACCGAGCTGTGCCAGTACGTTGATGTCTGCATCTCCAACGAGGAGGACGCTAAGGATGTCTTCGGCATCGAGGCTGAGGCTACCGACATCACCGCTGGTGAGATCAACCGCGAGGGCTACAAGAGCGTTGCACAGCAGCTGGCTGACAAGTTCGGCTTTGAGAAGGTTGCTATCACCCTGCGTGAGAGCAAGAGCGCTTTTGACAATGACTGGAGCGCTATGCTGTACGATGTTGCTTCTGACGAGTACTGCTTCTCCAAGAAGTATCACCTGCACATCATCGACCGTATCGGCGGCGGTGACTCCTTCGGCGGCGGTCTGATCTACGCTCTGCTGAGCGGCAAGGGCACTCAGGATGCTGTCGAGTTCGCTGTTGCTGCTTCTGCTTTGAAGCACAGCATCGAGGGCGACTACAACTTCGCTACCATCGCTGAAGTTGAAAAGCTGGCTGGCGGCGACGGTTCCGGCCGTGTACAGCGCTAATTAACCACAGATTTTCGTACTTCTATTTTGTTTGAATAAAGGAGGAGTACGCGGCACATACCGCACGTCCCTATTGGGCGTGCGGCTTTTGTGTACGCGGAAGAGATATCTATGAAAGCATTTATGGATAAGGATTTCCTGCTGGAAACCGAAACCGCTAAGCACCTGTTCCACGACTACGCTGAAAAGATGCCCATCGTGGACTATCACTGCCATATCTCTCCCAAGGAGATTTACGAAGACCGCCGTTTCAACACGCTGGAAGATGTCTGGCTGGGCGGCAAGCAGCCGGATGGTTCTTATGCTGGCGACCACTACAAGTGGCGTGTTATGCGTTCCAACGGTGTGTCCGAAGACTATGTAACCGGCGACAAGCCCGGTGCAGAGCGTATCCAGAAGTTTGCTGAGGCATTGGAAATGGCAATCGGCAATCCCATGTACCACTGGTGCAATCTGGAGCTGCGCAAATATTTCGGCGTTGAGGAGGCTTTCACGCCAGAAAACGCACAGGAGATTTACCAGCACTGCAACGAAATGCTGCAGAACGGTGAGAACATGACTGTTCGCGGTCTGATTCGTCAGTCCAATGTAGCTATGGTCGGCACCACTGATGACCCCATTGATTCTCTGGAATGGCACGAGAAGATCGCAGCAGACACTTCCATTACCTGCAAGGTCTGTCCTTCTTTCCGTCCCGACAAGGCCGTCAATATCCACAAGCCCGGTTTCGTGGAATACATGAGTAAGCTGGCTGCCAGCGTTGGCAAGGAAAATCTGAACACCGTTGAAGATGTAAAGGCTGCTCTGCTGGAGCGTCTGAATTTCTTCGCAGCACACGGCTGCAAGGCAAGTGACCACGGTCTGGACTATGTGATGTTCCGTCCGGCTTCTGACCAGCAGGTTGAGGCTGTCTACCAGAAAGCAATGGCTGGCCAGGCTGTTACCAAAGAAGAAGCAGAAATGTACCAGACTGCAATCCTGCTGTTCCTGGCACGCAACTACCACAGCCGTGGCATCGTCATGCAGCTGCACTACTCCTGCCTGCGTGATAACAACAAGGCAAAGTTTGCTGCTATGGGCCCCGACACCGGCTATGACATGATTGCACAGAACACCTGCGGCGGCAACATTGCCGCTCTGCTGAGCGCTCTGGATGCAACCAATGAGCTGCCCAAGACCATCCTGTACTCTCTGAATCCTGCTGACAATGCACAGATCGGCACCATTCTGGGCTGCTTCCAGAGCCCTGAGATTGCAGGCAAGGTACAGCATGGCTCCGCTTGGTGGTTCAACGACACCAAGACCGGCATGGAAGAACAGATGAAGTCTCTGGCAAGCTTGGGCCTGCTGGGCAACTTTGTTGGTATGCTGACCGACTCCCGCTCTTTCCTGTCCTACACCCGCCACGACTACTTCCGCCGCATCATGTGCAACCTGATCGGCAAGTGGGTCGAGAACGGTGAATACCCCAACAACGAGGCTTCGCTGAAGAAGATCGTTGAGGGCATCTGCTACAACAACGCTGTTCGTTACTTCGGTCTGTAACGCTTTCTTTTATGCAAATGTCCCCGTTCTTTTCCAAAGTGCGGGGACATTTTTATTATTCGTAAAATTTTATGCTGATTCTTGTCAGATTCCCTATTTCTTGCTATTGCCTGTTTCTTATTTTTCCTTTACACTAATGGTAATAAGCTGGGAATTGCATACATCCTACGCATATATACAAGGAGGTTCTTTTATGCGCGAGATTTTTTCTTTGAACACGAAGTGGGCTTTCTCTCAGGAAGCTACTACCGCTCCCCAGACCATGCCGACGAACTGGTATTGGGTCAACCTGCCCCACACCTGGAACGCAATCGACGGTCAGGACGGCGGCGGTGACTACTACCGCGGCACTGCTTTCTACGCAAAGCAGCTGGACAAGATGGATTTGCCCAAGGCAGACCGTTACTACCTGGAAATCAATGGCGCAAACTCTTCTGCCATTGTTTATGTGAACGGTCAGGAAATGGCTCGTCACGATGGCGGTTACTCCACTTGGCGTGTTGACGTGACCGATGTTCTGAAGGCTCAGAACCTGATTGTTGTTGCTGTGGACAACGCCCCCAACGATCACGTTTATCCTCAGTTTGCCGATTTCACCTTCTACGGCGGTCTGTATCGTAACGTGAACATGGTCTGCGTCAGCGACAGCCACTTTGATCTGGAGTACTACGGCTGCCCCGGCATCCAGATCACGCCTACCATGGACGGCGACAACGCTAACGTGGAAGTCAAGGTCTGGACCAAGAACCAGAAGGAAGGCCAGAACCTGGTCTACACCCTGAAGGACAAAGAGGGCAACGTGGTTGCTACCACTACTACCACCGAAACCACCGCGAACTTCGTCATCGAAAATGCACACCGCTGGCACGGCCGCAAGGATCCGTACCTGTACACCGCTGAGGTTGTTCTGACCGAAGGCGATGCAGTTCTGGATAATGTCTCTGCACGTTTTGGCTGCCGCACCTACGAAATTGATCCGGAGCGCGGCTTCATCCTGAACGGTGAAGAATATCCCCTGCACGGCGTTTCCCGCCATCAGGACCGCTGGGGCATTGGCAACGCACTGCTGCCTGAGCACCACAAGGAAGACATGGAGCTGATCTGCGAGATGGGCGCAAACACCATCCGTCTGGCACACTATCAGCACGACCAGTACTTCTACGACCTGTGCGATGAGTACGGTCAGGTTGTTTGGGCTGAGATTCCCTACATTTCTCACCACCTGCCCAACGGCCGTGCGAACACCATGAGCCAGATGAAGGAACTGATCATCCAGAACTACAACCACGCAAGTATCGTTGTCTGGGGTCTGTCCAATGAAATCACCATGGACGGCGGTAAGGATCCCACGCTGCTGGAGAACCATCGCGAGCTGAACGACATGGTTCACGAGATGGATAAGACCCGTCTGACCACTGTTGCAGCAATTTCTTCCTGCAAAAAGGACGCTGAGTACCTGCGCGTTCCCGATGTCATCAGCTACAACCACTACTTCGGCTGGTACGCTGGTGAAACCGACATGAACGGCCCCTGGTTCGATGATTTCCACGCTACTTACCCCAACATTCCTGTGGGTATGTCTGAGTACGGCTGCGAGGCTCTGAACTGGCACACCTCCACCCCCGCTCAGGGCGACTACACCGAAGAGTACCAGTCTTACTACCATGAAGAGCTGATCAAGCAGCTGTTCTCTCGTAAGTATCTGTGGGCTACTCACGTTTGGAATATGTTCGACTTTGGCTGCGATGGCCGTAACGAAGGCGGCGAGAATGGTCAGAACCACAAGGGTCTGATTACCTTCGACCGCAAGTACAAGAAGGACTCTTTCTACGCCTACAAGGCATGGCTGAGCGACGATCCGTTCGTACACCTGTGCAGCAAGCGCTATATCGACCGCGTTGAGGACGTTACTCGCGTAACTGTTTACTCCAACCAGCCGGAAGTCGAGCTGTTTGCAAACGGCGTATCTCTGGGCAAGCAGAGCTGCCCCGATCACTTCTTCTATTTTGATGTGCCCAACGCTGGCGAAACCAAGCTGACTGCTGTTGCTGGCGACTGCACCGATGAAAGCTTCATCCGCAAGGTTGCAGAGCCCAACCTCGCTTACCGCATGGTTGACAAGAGTGCTGTCCTGAACTGGTTCGACATCGTTGAGCCGGAAGGCTACCACTCCCTGAACTCTAAGATTGGCGATCTGTTGAAGAGTCCCGGCGGTCAGGAAGCATTCATGACTGTTCTGGCATCCATCATGCCCAAGACGGATGAAACCAAGAAGATGGCCTCCGGCGTCACTCCCGACCTGTTCGAAACGCTGTCCAGCATCGTTGTGCTGCGTCTGATCAACATGATGGGGCTGTCCGGCGTTAAGCCCACCAAGGAGCAGCTGCTGGCTGGTAATGCGATCCTGAACAAGATCCCCAAGGTCTAATTCAATATTTCTATTCCATATTTTAACTGAATAAAAATCCCCCGCTGTTCCCTAGCAGCGGGGGATTTTCTATTGCAGAAATGTACCTTCTTTGTACTCACGGAGCAAGTCTGAACACAATGTACTAAATAATTGTATCAATAGTAAAATATTTTATCCACATAGTACACATATTCCTTGTTTTCTTTCCTTCCTTCTGTTATACTTGCAGTAGGAGTTTTTTCCGTATTTTTATTTTGTCATAAACAATTCAGGAAAGGATCTGTGAATTATGGGCTTTCTGACTGGAAAAACAACACTGATTACCGGCGCAGGTCGTGCTGTTCTGCAGGACGGCAGCTGTGGTTCGATTGGCTATGGCATTGCTACTGCCTTTGCAAAGGAAGGCTCCAATCTGGTCATCACCGGTCGTAACATGAAGAAGCTGGAAGATGCAAAAGAAGAGCTGGAGCGTCTGTATGGTATCCGTGTCCTAACGGTTCAGGCTGATGTAAATAGCCATTCTGATAATAAATCCGTTGTCGATAATGTTATCAAGCAAGCTGTGGAAACCTTTGGCGGTATTGATGTATTGATCAACAACGCACAGGCTTCTGCTTCCGGTGTTACGCTGGCAGAGCATACCACCGATCAGTTTGATCTTGCAATCTACTCAGGTCTGTATGCAGCTTTCTACTATATGCAGGCTTGCTATCCTTATCTGAAAAAAAGCAAGGGCAGCATCATCAACTTTGCTTCCGGTGCAGGTTTGTTCGGCAAATTCGGCCAGTGTGCATATGCCGCAGCAAAAGAAGGCATTCGTGGTTTAAGCCGTGTTGCTGCTACTGAGTGGGCTCCTGACGGCATCAACGTGAACGTTGTATGTCCCATTGCATGGACAGCACAGCTGGAGAACTTCCAGTTGGCATATCCTGAAGCCTACAAGGCAAACGTAAATGTACCTCCTATGGGACATTTCGGCGATTCCGAAAAGGAAATCGGTCGTGCATGTGTACAGCTGGCAAGCCCCGATTTGAAGTATTTGACCGGTGAGACCTTAACGCTGGAAGGCGGCTTGGGTCTGCGCCCATAAAGAAACAATAAAAGCACCCCTGACAGTTGTCAGGGGTGCTTTTTATAGCAGTGAAAACAGACCTGACACAATCATATGTCAGGTCTGTTGCCTCCCTGCTGCCTTTTCTAACTATACCATCAAACTGTTTCAACCGATTCTTTATCCTTGGGCAAAACGATGTTCAGTATGGTTGCAACCAATGCGGCTGGTACAATACCAGAACCACCAAAGACCAGCTGTACCAACTCTGGCAACTGAGATAGAATGGATGCATTTGCGCCAAAGCCATAGCCCAAACCCAGTGCAACCATTACAATAGTCATATTGCGCGCGGTCAGCGGTTCTTTTGTAATCAACTGAATACCGCCCATCACAATACTGGAGAACATAATAACAGCTGCACCACCCAGCACGCTCTGCGGCATAATCGAAATGATTGCCGCCAGCTTCGGCATCAAACCGCACAACACCAGAAAAACTGCACCGCAAGCTAATGCAAAGCGATTGACAACTTTCGTTACAGATACCAGACCAACGTTTTGACTAAATGAAGTATTCGGCATAACACCAAACAGCGCTGCAATACTGGAGCCTAGACCGTCGCAAATAATACCGCCGGACAGTTCCTGATCGGTAGCTTCGCGCCCCATACCGCCTTCCATAACACCTGCAATATCACCCAGGGTTTCTACTGCACTCACAATAAACATGATGATAACCGGTAGAATTGCGCCCAGGTGAAACGCCGGTTTAACCGGCATAAATGTAGGCACTGCAAACCAAGAAGCCTGTGCCACCTTATCCCAATTCAGTACCCATGCCTTTGTATATTCCACACCCTCAGCCGTCACACCTGTTGTGGGCAGAAAAATCGGCAATACTGCGCACAAGGCATAGCCGAACAGAATACCAATCAAAATACTGGAAGAACTCCAGATTCCCTTCGTTCCATGTTTCAGTGCCAGAATGACTGCCATAACAGCAAGACCAATCATGAGATTTTCCAGTGAAGCATAGTCCGGTGCATCCACACCACCACCAAAGGTGGCAACACCAACACCAATCAGCGATAGACCAATGGTCATGACCACTGTACCAGTAACAATCGACGGAAAAAAGCGCCGCAACGGCTTCAAAAATACACCTAGAACACTTTCCACCAAACCGCCAATCATGGATGCCCCCATAATCGCGCCGTAGGCAACCACACCTCCGCCTGTCATATTGGCGATTCCCTGAAACACACCAATAAAGCTGGAACTTGTACCCATCACAATCGGTACTTTGCCACCCATCGGACCAACGGTAAACAGCTGAATCAGCGTCAGAACGCCTGCCACCAGCATAGCATTTTGCAATAAAGTCACCTGCAATGCCGCAAAGTCTGCACCGCCTACTGCCGCGCAAGTACCCGTCACCACCAAAATGGGGGTCAGGTTTCCCACAAACATGGCCAGCACATGCTGCAAACCCAGCGGAATTGCCTGCCGCAGCGGGATTCTTCCCTCGAATTCATATGGAGTTGCATTTATTTTCTTTTCCACGATTCCTACCTGCCTATTTCTTTTCTCCTGTGGCATGCCTTACAGCACCATAATTTTATACTATCATGACGCGGAATGATGCCACCATCCTTATTAGACATACTTATTGTAACATGGAATCTATCAAAGCCAAGCGAGGTCGATAAAGTCAGACTTATATTTCGTCAGGAGTACAAGCAAATCTACAATTTTGCTCCTTCTTTTTGACTAACATCTCCATGTATAGACACACTTTTCAAATTCTGTAGTCACTTACCTCAGGAATGTTTCCGCTCTATTTGAACAACACAAACAGAACTGCTTTATATTGCTTTTCGATTGGGCAGGCACTTATACCGTTCATTACTTTTTTATGTAAAATCGTGTATAAATTCACTAAAACGGCTGCTGTTACAGTCTTGCAATGTCCCCTATTGTATGATACTATTTTGATGGGTTCTTTTGCGAGCCTTTCTTTTATCAATGTATAAAAAACAACATTTTTTGTAGTGTTTGAGGCATCTCGTTGCACTGCACAAATTAAATTCACGGAGGAAATAGCATGGATGAAAAAGAAACCCAGGTCTATGAAGAAGATTTGAATTTAATGCAGCTTTTTCGCGAATTGATGAATCATTGGTTCCTCATCATTTGCGTTGCTCTCATTGCTGCCATAGCGGGATTTCTGTTTAGCAAATCTCACCGAAGCTACCAATACACCGCATCTTTCGATATGCTCGTTACGGTCAACCACCCCACTGGCGGCAGAGGTATTACCTCGAAGGATCCGCGTATCAACCATCCTAATTTTGCAAATTCCGGTGCCATCGGTAAGAATGAGAATAACAAAAATCCCCAGAAAGACAATCTTACGGATACTACTCTTACCGCGGAAGATATCGAATTGGCAAAATCACTGGTCGATACCTATGCAACTGTCATGCAGAGTAATATCATTCTGGATCCCATTATCGAGGACCTCGATTGGGATATGAGTTATTCCGATCTTTGCAGTATGCTTTCCATCTCGGTAAAAGAAGGCACACAAGTCTTCACTGTTACTGTAACTGGTTCGGATGAAGCACAGGTCCTCACCATTGCACAGCAACTCACCAAGGTTCCGCCGCAGCTTATCAGTAAACAGGTAAAGGTTGGCTCCTGCCGCGTACTCTCCCAGATCGAAATAGATCAGAATGATGTTTCCACCAGTGCAAAGAAAACTGCATTCCTTGCCGCTTTCCTGGGTGTATTTGTTGTAATCGGTCTATTGTTCGTGCGATTCTTGCTGGCGAACGGCATTGACGATGACGATGACGTTCAGCATTATTTGGGTCTGCCTGTTATAGGTGTTATCCCGGCTATCAAGGAGGTAAAGTAAGATGCCTGCTTTTCATTTTAAACCGTTTTCCTTCGCGAAAAATAAGGCGCAGTCTCTTCCTCTGATTTCAGAAAATAAAGCACCTTTCCAGTATGCAGAAGCATATAAATCCTTGCGTACGAATTTGAAGTTTATTGCCGCGAAAAACAATGCACACAGTTTTGTAATTACCAGTGCAATCCCCGATGAAGATGCCAGTAGCACTGCTTTGAACCTGGCGATTTCTCTGGCAAGTGATAATAAGCGCGTTATCATTGTTGACTGTGATTTAAGAAGACCTTCTTTGCAGAATATGCTATCAGTTCCTGCCAATGTTCCCGGCTTGGTTCATATTCTCACTGACGAGAAAAAGCTGGAGAATTCCATTTATCAATGCGAGGATCTGAATCTGTCCGTACTGCCTGCTGGTGAAACACCTTTCAACCCTTCTGAGCTGTTGGATCTGCCCCAGATGAAAGATGTGATTCAGACGCTGAATACACAGTTCGACTATGTGATTCTGACCGCTCCTCCGGTTTCTATCGTTACAGATGCTGCCATTCTGGGTCAATATGTAGATGGCGCATTGCTTGTCGTTCGTTCTAAATTCGCACCGCGCGAAGATGTACAGCTGGCCAAACACAAGCTGGAAAGTGTGCACATTCCGATTTTCGGTGTCATTCTGACCGAGTTTAATACGCGTAAGACCAATAAGACTTCCGGATACGCACATATGCACCGCTATCAGTATTGATTTATCTCTAATCCTGAATAACATAAAAAGCCCCGAGAGGGCAGCGAAAATGTACGCTGTATCCTCCTCGGGGCTTTTCTATTTCAATTCTGTTGTGGGTGTGTTTATTTCTTTGCGGTGGTTTGGCCTTCTGCCACACCCTCAGTGCTTTCTGCCATAAACAGAATCTTTATCGTTGCCATCATAATTTTCAGATCTTCCACGATGCTGGGATGTGCAATATAGGTCAGATCCATCTGCAGCTTATCATACGGCGTTGTGTTGTACTTACCGTATACTTGGGCATAACCAGTCAAACCGGCTTTTGCCTGCAAACGAAGTGCAAACTCAGGCATTTCTTCCATATACTGCTGTGCAATTTCCGGGCGTTCCGGACGAGGACCTACGATAGACAAATCACCCTGCAGAATATCCCACAGCTGAGGTAGCTCATCCAGCCGCAGCTTTCGAATCACTTTTCCAATGGGAGTAATGCGGTCATCATTTTCCCCCGTAGACAAGCGAGCAACACCATCTTTTTCCGCATCTGTACGCATACTACGGAACTTGTGAATATGAAACAGCTTTCCATCCTTGGTCAAGCGCACCTGGGAGTACAAAATCGGGCCGCCATCATATAGTTTAATGGCCAAGGCAACGCACAGCATGATAGGGCTCAATAAAATCAGCGCAATCAGAGCAATTACAATATCCATCAGGCGTTTGACTGCCAAAAATTCCGGAGATGCATTATAACGGCGCACCTGCAGCATAGGCAGATGAAACATATGAATTGCCTTTGAGCTACTCATCAGCACATCGCCAATGCGCGGAATGACCATAACCTCAATATCCTCTGCGATACAGTACTTCAAAATGATATTTCGATCGTGGCTATGCACTCCGCTCATAAATACAGTTTCGATCCCCTTTAGTACACTCAGATCCTGTAAACATTCATTTGCAGAAATAATTTTCTGAATTTCATACTTTTTGGTCAGACCATATTCCTGAACCAAATCCTGCAAGCCTTCACGCGCATCATGAATAACAGCAGTTTTGTGCGGCGGAAATGTCCTAAAGTACCACTGGTGCGCTACATAGCTCCAAATAACCGCCAACATGAGCTGTACACCAAGCGTGCCAAGCAAAGGCCACAGATTCGGGAACGATTTGGTTAGCAGCCAAGTGATAATAAACATCACCGCATCGGTTTCCAGCGCTGCTAAGAACTGGCTGTAAACCATTTCCGAAATTTGTTTCATAGAAACAATCAGTGCTTCGTACACATTGCAGCACACACAGTAGATGATCAGGAACAGTGCGATCACCAAGTAATTTCCGTTGCGATAGTACGGAGATACCAACCGATCTCCATAATATAAATACCAACAACCAGAAAAAGCTATCGTCATCAACAGCACATTAAGCATCTTGACCAACTTAAGCAAAAGATCATGCTTTACCTTTTTCATTCAGTTTACCCTTTCCGCCTATTTGAAACACCGTGTCACGAAATCTCGCAGCACAGCCTGGGGCAATGCTTCAACTTATTATCCAAAGATTGTTTCGTTCCCCTTTGTCATCGCTGACCGCCATTCTTCCGATGCGATTCTGCTTCAAATTCACAGATTACAAAAATATTTTACGCAGCGATATTTTCTCATGCTTCTCATTCATGTAAAGACAAATTTCATTTCAGAGCGCACTTTTCATCCGCTCTTTTGAAGTTTGCACTCGTTTCATTATAATGTCCGCGCCGTAAAAAAGCAAGTTTCCAGGGATTTTTTGCCGTTTTGTTACTATTTGTGTCAATGCTTTTTTTGTAAAAATCTTGCTATAAAATCACAAGATTCATATATCTTGTCAAATCTTTTTTCTCTTTTACCGTAGATTCAATCGCTTTTCACAAACTTCATGCAATTCAGTTTTTATCAAATATTGTTCTTCATTTTATACCTATTTTTCTGTTTTTACCACAAAAAAGCGTCATCCGAATCCATCTGGATGACGCTTTCTTGCTATTGAAATACTCCGTTTTTACAATCAGATCTTGTTAGCCGTATGATATGCGCTACGAATTGCGCTGGAAATATCAGCAGTACGCTCGCCAGAGCAATCGCCTGCATAGTAAACCGGAACATTAACACCGGTCACATCAAAGTTATTCTTCTTAGAACCAACTGCCATAACTACATAATCGCAGGAAATAGTGATTTCTTCATTGCTTGCCGTATCTGTTGCCTGAATTGCCTTGCCATCTGCTGCAATGCTGTTCACCTTGGTATTCACATACTGCTTTGCTTCGCCCTTTGCAAAATCAGCCATAATCAGGGGCAGAATCGTATTGGATTCCCCGCTGGCAATCTTATCCATCATTTCGATGACAGAAACCTTGCAGCCCTTCTCCAGCAAATATTCTGCGGTCTCAGTACCAACCAGACCGCCACCGATGACAGCGCAGTCACCGCTCACATGAACTTTTCCTTCCAACACATCCCACGCAGAAACTACATTTTCACGGTCTGCGCCGGGAATGGGCAGCATTACGTTATGTGCACCCACTGCCACGATTACCGCATCCGCTGCGTTCATGTCAGCAACGGTACATTCGGTACCCAATTTGATTTCCACATTCAGGGTCGGCAGGATCATCTTGTAGTATTCCACAGCGCGTAAAATCTCAGACTTGCGGGGCGGAACTGCCGCCAGATTGATCTGACCACCCATTTCCTTAGCGGTATCATACACGGTCACATTATAGCCGCGCAGTGCTGCTACACGAGCAGCCTCCAAACCGGCAATACCAGCACCAACGACAGCAATGTTCTTCTTGCCGTTACCGGGCTTGATGAACACAGTTTCTTCGTTACCATTCTCTGCATTCAGCACACAGGAAACATACTTACGGCTGGAGATTGCATCAACACAGCCCTTGTTGCAGTTCAGGCAGGTACGAATCGGCTCGTCACGCTCGATCTTGTTTGCGATATCTTCATCACACAGCAGGCTGCGACCATAGCCAACGATGTCTGCCTGACCGTTCTTCAGGATTTCTTCACCAGCCTCTACCGTAACAACACGGCCAACGGTAGCAACGGGAATAGAAACCAGCTTCTTGACCTTTTCTGCAACAGGCAGAGTCCAATTATAAGGTACTGCACCCATGGGAGGAATGGTGTCCCCCATATTTCCCGTATGATTTGCTTGTGCAACCTGAATCATATCCACACCAGCTGCCTCTAGCATCGGTGCAAACTTCAACACTTCTTCCTCAACCAGACCGCCCTTGCCACGCAGGGTTCCATCCGGATTCTTCGTGATGACGGGCAGTTTGTATTCAATCACCAACTCAGGGGCCGCTTCCTTCAGGGTCTTGACCACTTCCAGTGCAAAACGAACACGGTTCTCGAAACAGCCGCCGTACTGGTCGTTACGCTTATTCAGCACGACAGAGCACAGAGAGCCCACCAGACGGTCACCATGTACTTCGATGGCATCTACACCAGCCTTGACTGCACGCTTTGCACAAGCCGCCATCGCAGCCAGCACTTCATCCAGCTGTTCCTGCGTTGCTTCGTTGACAAAATGCTGCGTGCCGTGATGCACCATGGCAAAAGCCTCTTTGCGTAGACGACCACTTTCTTCCATCTTAGCGGCAAACATTTCCATGTTACCCTGCGCCTTTGCTGCTTCAGCAGCTTTTGCCGCGCCCAAAGAAGCTACAATCTTACGGCCCACACCCGGCACGTCATATTCCGGATGAAATACCTGCAAAGCCAGCTTGCAGTCATACTGATGCAGCGCATCTGCCAGCTTGCGGAAGCTGGGAATCTGGCTGTCGTCGCAGAGCTTCGGCGTAGGCGAAGCCGTGTTAACCGGTGTTACATCACCGATTGCGATATAAGCGACACCACCCTTCGCCAGACGCTCATAGAAGTGGAGGCTACGGGGACCGATGGAACCGTCGAATTCCTCGTAACCAGTAGTCAACGGCGGAAACATAATACGGTTTTTCAAAGTGAGATTGCCCACTTGAATGGGCTGCAGAAGCAAAGATTCCTTAGACATTGTTCATTCTCCTTTCGACTCAATCCGTTTCAGCAGCATAAAAAGCTGTTCTTTTTCGTTTTCCGATATACCGTCCAACACACGATCTTCCCATCTGCACAGTAAATCCTGACCGAGTTCGAAAATCTCCTGTCCTTTTTCTGTTGCATACAGCACCGTAGCGCGTCTGTCTGTAGGATGCGCTTCCCGCCGGAAAAATCCCTCTTCCACCAGTTTTTGAATGGTCCGCAGCACATACGCCCGGTCCAGCGAAAGGTCTCTGGTCAAATCAGTGGGGGTACATCCCGGATGGGTACAAACCTCCAGGATGAAATATAATAGCCCGACGGAGACTCCCTTTTTTCGCAGTTCGTCACCACAAAAGAAGGAAAAATCCCGATGCAGTTGTTCGATATAGGTAGAAAACCTCGCATCATTCATATTTTTCTTCTCCCTTCGCACCTCTATTACAGCACAATTAGAGGACTTAGTCACCTATTTTTTCTATCTTTCACAGATCGTTCACATTATAACATACTTTATCCATCTGTTCTATGGTCTGCGCTTGATTTTGCACACAGTTACAGGTATACTAGGTTGGTAATTCTTATAAATCTGTCTCAGTAGCTCAGTTGGATAGAGCATTCGCCTCCTAAGCGAAAGGTCGGGGGTTCAATTCCCTTCTGGGACGCCAAAAAACTAAGTCGGGACTCTGTTCCCGACTTTCTTTTTATTTTAGCTTTGTTCTTACATCATTGTAAAGCGCACAGCAAAAATAAATTCCGCCGAGAAATGTTTTCCCAAAAATGCAGTTTGCCGCTCTACTGGAACAGGCCGGCTTTGAGGTACTTCAGGATGGTACATACGATCAGTTCGCACACCGTGTGGATAATTCTATCATGCGTGACATCATCGTCGCACGAAAACCTCTTTCATGCATCTATCTGAATCCTAAAAAAGCAAGGCTGCATACCAGAACGCAGCCTTGCTTTTTCTATTACATTTTCGTTTATGCCGAAATCCCCGAACTGCTCAAATTGACAGCTCACACTTCATAAAACCCATTCACAAAATCTGTATCTGTCAGCTTTTCTTGTACTTGCTTTTTCCACATATCTGCTGACAGCAAATCTACCAGAGATTCGCCCAGAATTTCTTTTGCTTTTGTCCGCGTGACTGTGTAGGTTTCATCCGGGAAAACAAAGGTCACACCTTCCAGATTATCAATCGACGCCATCGCAGCAACAGCTGCATATACAACATCTCTGCGCACCTTGGCTGTACCGATTTCCTGTACATTCTGCTGCATCTTTACAAAGACAATGCGGGCGTCTGAATCCAGTTCAAAGGTCTTGGGCACATCGCACAAGGGCAACCATCCAAAAATCTGTGTTGTATTTGAGGCATTGCCCATATACGGATTCCGGAACTTTTCAATGCACGCAATGTCGTGGGTCAATGCGTCGGTCTGCTGCTGCAGATATTCCTGCGTCCGTTCTTCTCGGTGCGGAATCTCTTTTAGTACAATGATTGCAGACAGAATCACCGCCACCACAATGAGTACCCCAATCAAAATATCTTTCTTATTGATTTTCATCGTCCGCCTCCTTTGCCTGCTTTTTCAACAATCTGGTAAATCCAGCTACCGTCATCGGAATCAGTGCGGTAAGCAGCAACAGGTAAATCGGTAAAACCATAACCGCAAACTGATAAGGACCATCCACATGAATGTATATCGGTCGGTGGAACCAAATATTGCTGCCAAAACACAAAGCTACCCCAGACAACAGCACAACTGCTACAAAAGTCCCCCATACCATCCAAACCAGTTTTGTCCGATGGCGGCTGTCTGAAACTGCCAGGATTTCGGTGCGATCCCGCTTCATGTATTTCTGAATAGCATACACAACTGCGCAAATTACCGTCGCACTACACCCCAATACAACAGCGCCCCTCGTAATGCTCATATTTACCATCAGGCCTGGCAAAGACAAAATCCAAAACAGCACACTGCTTAACAACATAGATTGTAAGCAGTCTGTGTGATACCGGTCTACCCAAGTCAGCTGCTGATCCTCGATCAAGCCATTCAGCGAAGGCATACTTTCTTTTACCTTACGGATTGCCTCTGCTTCGCTCACGCCCTGTGCCATCAAATCCATTTTCTGCGCCTGCATATTGCTCAGAATTTCTGCTTCCAGCTCCTTCACTTCCGCCGTGTCCTTCTGGTCGCGGAACATTTTATTTACATAGCGTTTCAGTTCATCCATTGTTCTGCCCTCCTAGTAAAAGCCGATCAATAATCACCTTCGCGTACTGCCACTGTGCCACTGCCTGCTGTAATGCCGCCTTTCCGTTTTCACTAATATGATAATATTTACGTCTGCCGCCCTGGGATTCATCGCCCCAGTAGCTTTGAATATAACCCTGCTTTTCCAAGCGCTTCAGGCTTGTATATAGCGAAGGCTCTTTCAGTTCATATTGTCCATCGCTTTGCGTAGAAACCGCTTTCATAATTTCATAGCCATAGTTATCCCCAGCATCCAGAATACGCAAAATGATGGTATCAATGTGCCCGCGAATCAAATCACTGTTAATGCTTTTTTCTTCCACGTTTTCACCGTCCCTTCTATTACCATTATACGCATATTACCATGTATGTCAATATACTATGCATTGCAAAATTTTAAAACACCTTCGTTCTGCTCTAAGGAGCGACACGGCTGTGCACTTGTCGAAATCAAAAAACAACGCTATACTACATAAACGATATTACAATGTGATAAGGTGGAATTATATGGCTAAATCTGTTCAACTTATGACGAGCGGCCCAATCTGGAAACAGATGACCTTTTTCGCCATGCCGATTTTTTTGGGCAATTTATTCCAGCAGATGTACAACACAGTTGATACATTAATCGTTGGAAATCAACTTGGCAGCCGTGCATTGGCTGCGGTTAGTTCCTCCGGCAGCCTGATTTTTATGCTGATTGGCTTTCTAGGCGGCATTGCTTCCGGCGCAGGTGTTATTGTGGCACGATTCTTCGGTGCAGGTGATCACAATCACCTGCAAGCAGCGATTCATACCACAGTTGCTTTCGGTCTTATTGCTGGTGTTGTGATGACAATTGCCGGCATGGCCTTCTCACCTCAGATTTTGCGCTGGATGGGAACACCTGAAACCGTAATGGCAGATTCGGTAACTTATCTAACGCTTTATTTCTCCGGCTCTATGGCTTTCATCATGTACAACATTTTCGTTGGTATTTTGCAGGCGGTAGGCGATAGTCGGCATCCGCTGTATTATCTGATTCTCTCTTCGATTGTGAATCTAGTGCTGGATATTCTGTTCATTTCTTACTGTAATATGGGTGTCGGTGGTGCCGCAATCGCTACGGTTATTTCTCAGTTTATCAGTGCACTGCTGTGCCTGATTCAGCTGCTCCGCACCAAAGAAGTGTATCGCCTGTATTGGAATAAGATTCGTCTGGACCCCAAAATGTTCCGCAGAATCATTCAAATCGGTTTGCCTTCCGGCTTCCAGAACTCTGTCATTGCATTCGCAAATGTCATCGTGCAGAGTAATATCAACGCCTTTGGTGAAATGGCTATGGCAGGCTACGGTGCATATTCCAAAATCGAAGGTTTTGGTTTTCTGCCTATCACCAGCTTCACTCTAGCACTGACCACCTTTGTTGGTCAGAACTTAGGTGCACAGCAGTATACGCGCACAAAAAAGGGCGCACGGTTTGGCATCTTGGCATCGGTCATTTCGGCAGAAGTGATTGGTATTCTGACCTTTATCTTTGCGCCACAGCTGATTGCTGCTTTTGACAGCACACCAGAGGTCATTCAGTTTGGTGTGCAAAAGGCACAGACGGCTGCTTTATTCTTCTTCCTACTGGCGTTCTCCCACGCAATCGCTGCTGTATTGCGTGGCGCTGGTAAAGCAACTGTTCCCATGCTGATTATGCTCGCATTTTGGTGCGTTGTGCGTGTTACATTTCTATCCATCACAATCCCCCTAACACACAGCATCTGGATGGTATACATCGTGTATCCCTTAACTTGGTTCCTCAGTTCTATCACCTTCCTGATTTATTATAAAAAGGTCAACTGGATGGAGCAGCCCACCGAATCCCTGTAAGCGATTTTATTCATAAAAAAGAACCCGGACCTCAGTCCGGGTTCTTTTTATTGCGAGATTCCTAAAACGATTATCTGGTCTGGATCACTTTTGAATCTTGCTCAGAGCATCCTCAACAGCCTTCATAATCGCATCACTGGTCTGGGTTGCACCGCCGACAGCGTCAACCTTGGTAGAGTTCTGCTCAATGATTGCTTTGGGGATATCAGACATTGCCTTGTCGCAAATGCCCTCAGTCTCACTATGCTCCAACACCTCGATTTTGGAAATCTTGTCACCATCCATAGTAACCTTGACCTTCAGGGTACCACGCTCGGTCTTTGCACTGCCAATATACTCATTCTCCGCCAAATCAACACCTGCTGTATCATCCTCAGCCGGGGCTTCGGCAAAGCCGAAATGGATGTTCAGCAGCTCTGCTGCCTTGCGTGCGGTATCGGCGCAAACACCAGCACAGCGATGCTTACGACGAATATCACCCATGCTGTCAATGCCGTTTGCTTCCATGAACTTGGTAACAGAATCCTTGCAGTTTACTGTACCGCTGACGGTAAAGTTCTCAAAATCCTGCTCTGGACGATAAATGGGCAGCTCTGCGTTTGCGTACCACTTGCACAGCTCACCAACAATCTGTTTTGCATCGTCAGGTCCGCAAATCAAGCCGATTACATTGATTGCACCGCCCAGAGAACCGCACAGAGACTGCTGACCATATCCGCCTGCACCGCTTGCAAACATTGCAGTAGGAATCAAGGTATACGGATAGCCTACAGTCTTTACCAGCTCATCCAACAGACCAGCAGCAGTACCATAGCAGCAACCGCCGATATCGCTGAAGAAGCACTCATATGCGTGCTTTTCAACAGCTTCCACATCCAACTTCTGATATGGGAACGGATATTCCGGCACAACTGCTTCATTGTTTACCGAAGTATTCTCCCCATTTGCGGGCTGCGAATTGCCATTATTGGAAGAATCTGCACCGCAACCAGTCAAAGCAGCCAGTCCGCCCAACACAGCAGTACCACCTACCAGTGCCAAGCTTTGTTTCAAAAACTTACGACGATTTTCCACAAATTCCATAATCTCTTTACCTCATTCAATTGCATTGATCGATGCATCATAATTTTGGGAGTGCGTTTTCCCCTCGCACTCCCCACATTTGTTATTTTATCATCAATTTCAAGTTTTGTCTATATTTACCATTTAATTAAATCCGAAAAGCATTGTTTTTGTCAATTCATATCATTTCACTATATTTTATAGGCTTCCTTCCGTATTCTTTACCTTCTCTTTCTCATGTGCTATACTTAAAATAAAAAAGCGTTATTTTTCACGAGGCGTAATGATGGAGGTACTTTCATGGCTTCAATTTCCAATCCTATTCAGTCGAAAAAGCGAAAAAGCAGCTGGCTGATTCCTTCTATTATTTTGATGTTAATCGGTCTGCCCTTCATGATTTTCGCATTCTCTCCGTATCCTGTACTGCCTGCCGATGCTAAGCTGACAGGAGACGCCGTCGTTTTTCTTGACGGTAACCACAGCGATGAAGCTAAGATGACAATTACTGCGGAAGATCTGTTGCAGATCGCCTCCGAAAGTCCCCGCAGCCGCCGCCCCAAATCTGCCGAAAATCACGAAGAAGAAACGCTGGAGCTCTCCTTTACCTTGGCTGCTTCTGAGAGCAGCGCTACGGAACAGCCTTGTGTTCTTCGGATCTTCCACAATGTTCCGACGGCAGGTACGACCGGCTATATTCAAATCGGTCAATTTGCTTACACCCTGTCTGACCCCGCCAATCTGGAAATGCAACTCCGCAATGCCTGCAAGGCTATGTAAGAATTTTCAATACAACCAAAAAGCAACGCCCGATGTGAAACTCACATCGGGCGTTGCTTTTTATTCGAACGGTTTTCTTAAAACACCGCACTTACAGAAATTACTCCTGGCAAGCAGTGATGATAGCCATGCGGTAAACTTCTTCTGCGTTGCAGCCACGAGACAGGTCATTGATGGGAGCATTCAGACCCTGCAGGATGGGGCCATATGCTGCGTAGTCACCCAGACGCTGTGCAATCTTATAACCAATGTTGCCAGCTTCGATGCAGGGGAACACGAAGGTGTTTGCATGACCAGCAACCTTGCTGTCCTTGCACTTAACTGCTGCAACTGCAGGAGAAACAGCTGCGTCAAACTGGAACTCACCGTCGATAGCCAGTTCGGGAGCCAGCTCCTGTGCCTTGATGACAGCATCGTGGCTCAGACCAACGGTAGCACCCTTGCCGGAGCCCTTAGTGGAAAAGCTCAACACAGCAACCTTGGGGTCGATGCCAAACAGAGCAGCGGTCTTTGCAGTTTCCACAGCAACCTCAGCCAGCTTGGTAGAACCAGGCAGAATAACCTCGCCAGTGGTCTTATCCAGGGTGTCAGGGTAATCCAGGTTGATTGCACAGTCGCCCATAGCGATACGGCGCAGCTCTTCGGGGCCGTGGTCACGGTCCAGAATAAAGCAAGAGCTAACCAAATGCGCGCCCTTGCGAGTCTTGATCAGCTGTAGAGCAGGACGAACGGTATCAGCAGTGGAGTAGGTTGCGCCGCCCAGCAGGCAGTCAGCCTTACCCATCTTAACCAGCATGGTGCCGAAGTAGTTGGACTTCTTCAACAGTGCAGCGCACTCCTCAGCAGTCATCTTGCCGCGGCGCAGCTCAACCATCTTTTCGACCATAGCGTCGAACGCTTCATAGGTTGCAGGATCCACGATCTGTGCGCCGGTAATATCAAAGTTGCCTTCCTTAGCAGCAGCCTCGATAGCAGCGGTGTTGCCAACAACGACAACATTCATCAGCTTTTCGCTCAGCAGGCGAGCAGTTGCCTCCAGGATACGAGCGTCCTCACCTTCGGTGAAAACAACCGTGCGGGGATTTTCTTTCAGCTTTGCAATCATCGGTGCGAACATATCAGCCATTTTTGATTACCTCCAAATTTTATTCCTGTATCAGCAAGGAACGCCTTCCCCGCCCGAAACATAACACTCAATTTTAAGTTTAGCACGAATGTGCAAAAAAGCAAGGCATTTTTTGTGCTTTTTGACCTTCTACGAAACTTTTACGCATTTGCTGACAGAATCCTGCTACCGTGGTACAATACGAATAACGCAAAGGAGGATTGCCCATGGATTTAAATACTTTGGAAAAAGAATGTCTGCAATGTCAACGCTGTGGTCTGTGCGAAACCCGCACACACGTTGTATTTGGTCAGGGCAGCCCTCACCCGAAAGTACTCTTCGTTGGTGAAGGTCCCGGTCAGCAGGAGGACGAACAGGGGCGGCCCTTTGTCGGTCGCAGTGGCCAGCTGTTGGATAAATATTTGTTTGCTATGGATTTGGACCGAAACACCAACTGCTATATCGGCAATATCGTCAAGTGCCGTCCACCCCAGAACCGTGACCCTCTGCCGGAAGAACGTCAAGCCTGCATTCCTTGGTTGCGGGAACAATTCCGCTGCTTACAGCCGAAAATCATTGTCTGTCTGGGTCGTGTTGCTGCACAGACCTTGATCCGCCCGGATTTTTCTGTCACAAAGGAGCACGGTCAGTTCATTCAAAAGGGAGATACTCTGTTTATGGCAACCTGGCACCCGGCTGCTCTTTTGCGCAACCCCGCCGCTAAGGCAGATGCATTTGGCGACTTTGTTGCCTTACGGACAAAAATGAAAGAACTGGGTCTTTAAGCGAAACTCGTATCATACACCCCGCTTTTTGCATAGGATAAGCAAAAGCGAGGTGTTTTTACATGGAAGCGAAATCTTCTAACATTGATTTTTTTCTAGCTACCACCACTGCATCCGGGTTTCAAGGCTATTTTGATCATCTGGGTCCACAGGAGGGGCTTCACCTATATCTGCTGAAAGCCGGCCCTGGATGTGGGAAATCCACGCTGATGCGCCGGCTTGCCAGTCAGGCACAGGAGCCGCTGCAGTATATTCACTGTTCCAGCGACCCGGACAGTCTGGATGGCGTTATTTTCTGCCACCAGCAAGCTGCCGTTTTGGATGCTACCCCACCGCACGCATTGGAACCACAGGCGCCCGGTGTGGAGGAAACCGTCATTTCCTTGTATGATACCCTGGATCCCAATCAGCTGCGCCCACAGCGTGCTGTGATTCAGGAAAATATTGTACAGGCAAAACTTCTGCGTCAACACGCTACACGCTATATAGCATCTGCCAGCAGCATTTTAATGGACAGTCGCCGCACAGTTGCCGGGTGTACAGACTTTGCCAAAGTGCGTCAATATGTTCATGGACTTGCCAACCGTCTGCTGCCGAAAATGCGTACCCCCGGTCAGGAACAAGTCCGCTTTTTGAGTGGTATCACCCCACAGGGTATGATTTTTTATCGGGATACCATCCCCGCACTGGCAGACCAGATTTATGTTTTCCATGATACCTATGGGGCAGCTTCTCGGCTTGCTATGGAGCTTTTACGCAGCGAAGCGCTCTCGCGCGGATGTCGGGTAATTACTTGCCGCTGCGCTTTGCACCCGGCAGATAAAATTGACCATTTGCTTCTGCCTGGGCTGGGTCTGGCATTTTTGACCAGCAATCCATGGCACACCTGTAAATTTGCCGGGCAAAAGAATATCCATTGCAGCCGCTTTATCGATCGGATGCATTTGCATAACTCCCGCACACGGCTGCATTTCAATCAAAAGGCTGCTGACAGCTTTTTGGATCAGGCGATCGAACTGCTGGCACAAGCACGCATCTGCCACAATGCATTGGAAGCCTGCTACGCACCTTCTGTCGATTTTTCCGCTGTTGATGCACAGGCTGCACATTGTGCTGAGCTTCTTGGGCTGGAGCTGCCATCCAAGGCATAAACATGCCCAAAAGTTGTTACAAAGAAAGGAGTGTTCCCCTATGGCAGAAATTCGACTTTCTGTGCGGGCATTGGTCGAATTTTTATTACAGCGTGGCAGTATTGACAGCCGTGCTGTTGGATTTGACCGCGCCCTTGAAGGGGCACGCATCCATCGACGTTTGCAAAAATCCGCCGGGGAAAAGTACGAAGCTGAAGTTTCTCTACTCGACCAACAAACAGTAGATGGAATTTCTTATCAAATCGAAGGTCGTGCCGATGGCATTTTTACCGATGACCGCGGCACGACAACCATTGACGAAATCAAAACCACTACAATTCCCTATGCATCCATTGTGGAAGACATGAACCCTTGTCACTGGGCGCAGGGTATGGTGTATGCTGCAATTTACGGCAGTCAACAGCATTTAGATGCACTTTCGGTTCAGCTCACCTACTATCAAATCGACGAAGAACGCATCATTCGTTTTGTGCGGCACTTCACGCTGCGACAGCTGCAAACTTTTTATCAGGACCTTTTATTGCAGTACACCCCTTGGGCAAAACGTCAGCAGGAACATACCCAGCAGTGTACTGCCAGCCTGACAGATTTGCGTTTTCCTTTTGCAGAATGGCGCACAGGTCAGCATGCCATGTCCGGCGCCGTTTATCACACCTGTAAAGAAGCAGATAGTCGGCTTTTGTGTCAGGCACCTACCGGCATTGGAAAAACGATGAGTACCTTGTTTCCTGCTTTGAAAAGTATGGGAGAAGGTTGCGGTGAAAAAATTTTTTACCTAAC
>JARHYC010000012.1 GCA_029264955.1 Faecalibacterium sp.
TTTTGGCCGGTGTCGATGACGGTGAGGTCCCACCTGTTCCCATTCCGAACACAGTAGTTAAGCTCACTTGTGCCGAAGATAGTTGGCTGGAGACGGCCTGTGAAAATAGGTAGATGCCGGCTTCTCCGATAAGCACCTGAACCTTTGGGTTCGGGTGCTTTTTTTGTTTGGTGCTTTCACCAAGTGGAGCTGCAGGGAGATGGATGCGGTGATTGTACTTTTCGCCTTGCAAAAAATCACGTTCCATTATATAATAAATAATAGAATCAATGGAAACTGGGAAATCAGCGCCAAAATTTGTGCTGCATTTTCTTACAAAGAATTTGGGAGGACTTATAATGAAAATTCTGGTCATCAACTGCGGTTCTTCTTCTCTGAAGTATCAGCTGATCGACATGACCGATGAGAGCGTACTGTGCAAGGGCCTGTGCGAGCGTATCGGTATCGAAGGTAGCAACATTACCCATCAGGCAAACGGCGGTAAGTGGACTGTTGAAGTTCCATTCCCCAGCCACACCGAGGCTTTCATGAAGGTTGTCGATATGATGACTACCGGTGAGGGTGCTGTTGTTAAGGATAAGAGTGAGATCGATGCAATCGGTCACCGCGTTGTCCAGGGTGCAGAGTTCTTCACCAAGAGCGAGATCGTAAACGACGCTATCATCGACAAGATCGAAGAAATCGCTCCTCTGGCACCTGTTCATAACATGGCTCACGTACAGGGCCTGCGCAGCGCAAAGAAGGTCTTCGGCGAGAGCGTCCCCAATGTTGTCGTTTTCGACACCACCTTCCACCAAACTATGCCCCCGAAGGCTTATATGTACGGCGTACCTTACGAAATGTACGAGAAGTATTCCATCCGCCGCTACGGCGCACACGGCACCAGCCATCGCTTTGTTAGCAAGGCTGCCGCAGATTTCCTGGGCAAGGATCCTTCTGAACTGAAGATCGTTACCTGCCACCTGGGCAACGGCAGCAGCATCACTGCTGTTGACGGCGGTAAGTGCGTGGATACCAGCATGGGTCTGACCCCGCTGGCCGGCGTCCTGATGGGCACTCGCTGCGGCGACATCGACCCCAGCGTTGTTACCTACATGGAGCAGAAGCTGGGCATCCATGGTCAGGAAATGGCTGACTACCTGAATAAGAAGAGCGGTCTGCTGGGCGTTTCCGGCGTTTCCAGCGATATGCGTGACGTTACTGCTGCTTCCAAGGCTGGCAACAAGCGTGCTGAGCTGGCTCAGGATATGCTGGCTTACCAGATCCAGAAGTATATCGGCTCTTACGCAGCGGCCATGAATGGTCTGGACTGTGTAGTCTTTACCGGCGGCATCGGCGAGAATGACGCTCGTTTCCGCAAGATGGTTTGCAGCAACATGGACTTTATGGGTATGCAGCTGGATGACGAGAAGAACGCAAACTGCCATGAAGATATGGCTGATTTGAGCGTGGAAGGCAGCAAGGTGCGTATCCTGAAGATCTGTACCAACGAAGAGCTGATGATCGCTCGCGATACCCGCGATCTGGTCAACGCTGCTAAGTAATCTGTACGTGCAACGTATAAAGTAAAAAGCGCCCCTGCGATTGTATTACCAATCGCAGGGGCGCTTTTGCATATGTATTATTCTCGATAGTCGATGGGCAAGGTGGGCAGACCATTCAAATCTAGTCCGGCGGTATTGCCAGAGAGGTATTCATAATAACCTTGACTTGCTATCATAGCACCATTATCACCGCAGAACTTCAGCTCCGGTAGGTAGACTTTTGCCCCCAGCTTTTGTGCGCCATCGTTCACCAGCTGACGCAGACGACCGTTAGCAGCAACACCACCAGCCAGGCATACCTGCGTTGCATTGGTGTCAGCAGCGGCACTCAGCAGCTTTTCAGCCAGAATACCGGCGATGCGCTCTTGGAAGCTGGCAGCCAGATCTGGAACATGGATGATTTCGTTTTTCATCTGTGCTTTGTTGACTTCGTTCAGCACAGCGGTTTTCAAACCGGAGAAACTAACATTGTACTTGCCTGCAACATGAGGTACGGGCAAACGGTAAGCTTTGGGATTACCAGTCTTTGCAGCATTGGAAACGCTGGGGCCACCCGGATAAGGCAGGCCCAAGGTACGTGCGACTTTGTCAAAGGCTTCGCCTGCAGCATCATCGACAGTGCGTCCCAGAATGGAGAAAGAGGTGTAGTCATTCACCTGAACAATGTGGCTGTGACCACCGGAAGCAACCAAGCACAGGAACGGCGGTTTCAGTTCGGGGTGAGACAGGTACAGTGCAGCGATGTGTCCGCGTAGGTGATGCACGGGAACCAGCGGCTTTTCCGCGGCGTATGCCAGACCCTTTGCAAAGTTAACACCCACCAGAACGGCACCAATCAAGCCGGGCGCAAAGGTGACAGCAACTGCATCTACATCATCCATGGTCATGTTGGCATCTGCCAGCGCCTTTTCCACAGTTGCACTGATATATTCGCAGTGGCGGCGGCTGGCGATTTCCGGCACAACGCCGCCATACAAAGCCTGCTCTTTGACGCTGGTGCTGATTACATTAGAAATCAGTTCGCGACCATCTTTGACGATGGAGGCAGCAGTCTCATCGCAGGTGGATTCAATACCTAAAATATACATTTTGGAATATCCCTCTTTATTTATACGATTTTGTGGTCGGTCAGTGCGCTTCTAACCAGGTTTTGCCCTGATTGACCTCCGCAGTCAAAGGAACCGCGTACTGAACACAGCCCGTCATTTCTTCGGATAAAATATTGGCGGCCTGCTCAGTTTCTGCCAAAGGTGCCTCCACAATCAGTTCGTCGTGTACGGTCAGAATCAGGCGGCTTTCCAAGTGTTCTGCACGCAGACGACGCCACACGCGCACCATTGCCAGCTTGATTACGTCAGCAGCGGTACCCTGAATGGGTGTGTTGCGCGCCATGCGTTCACCAGAGGAGCGCACTTGGAAATTACTGCTTTGCAGTTCCGGCAGATAACGGCGGCGACCAAACAGCGTAGAGCAGTAGCCCTTATCCCGCGCTTCGGCAATGCAGTCGTTCATATAGTCATCCACCTTGGGGAAGGTGTTCAGATAGTTTTTCAGGAATGCGTCTGCTTCCTTTACCGAAACGCCGATATCCTGAGAAAGGCTGTAGGCACCCTTGCCGTACATAATGCCAAAGTTGATAGCCTTTGCGCTGCTGCGCAGGCGAGGTGTGACCTGTTCTTCGGGAATGTTGTAGATTTTTGCAGCGGTGCTGCGGTGAATGTCTGCGCCTGAACGGAAAGCGGTCTGCATATGCTCATCGCCGGTGATGTGTGCCAAAATACGCAGTTCAATCTGGCTGTAGTCGGCATCCAGCAAGGTGCAGCCGGGTTTTGCAATAAAGAAATCACGCAGCTGGCTGCCCAGCTCGGTACGGATGGGAATATTTTGCAGGTTCGGTTCCAACGAAGACAACCGACCGGTACGCGCTTCGGTCTGGTTGAAAATAGAATGGATGCGACCATCAGCACCAATCACCTTCAGTAAGCCATCCACATAGGTGGAGCTGAGCTTCTGGTAAGTGCGATACTCCAGAATATCATCAATAACCGGCGCTTCTCCACGCAGTTTTTCCAGCGTGGCAGCATTGGTAGACCAGCCGGTTTTGGTCTTTTTGCCATGGGGCAGCCCCATTTTTTCAAAAAGTGCTTCGCCCAACTGCTTAGGGCTGTTTACGTTGAATTCGTAACCAACCTGGTTATAGATACGCTGCAAAGCGTCGTCCAGCTTCTGGCGAATCTTAACACCGAATTCCTGAATGCCTTCTTTGTCCACCAGCATACCCAGACGGGTCATATCTGCAAGCACCTGCGCCAAGGGGAACTCAATCTCATTGTACAGAGAATCCATTTCCTGTTCGGTGATTTTGGCTTTCATAGTATCGAACAGGCTCTGTAAACCACCAGCCTGCGGGAATTGCGCACAAGAAAAGATTATATCGGTATGATATTCAGTTTCCAGCTCTTCCACATCGTAGCGGCTGGCAGAAGCGTTCAGCAGATAAGCAGCCAGTTTGCCGTCCCAGCGAATGCTTTCGCCCCAGCCGTCGTGTGCCATTGCCAAAGCATATAGTGGTGCAGAGTCGAATACTTCCAGCTGCACATTGGCATCATCCAACAGGGAAACCAGCTGGTTTTGTTCCAGTGAGTATACGTTTTGGTCCTGCACAGCATACCACGCAGCGGGTTCTACTTCCACATTTTTGTTACCCTGCTTTTCGATGCGTGCGGGGCGCATCGCCAGCAGATATTTACCAGAAGGCGCATCCGGCAGTGCGCAAGCGGTTACTGCCGGCAGATCAGATTTCGGTGCTTCTACCGCAGCGGAAATGCCTTCCAAACCTAAACGGGGAATCAGAGAATGAATTTCCAAATCGGTAAGCATCTGCACAGCAGCAGGTTGGTCGCCTTCGGTTTGCAAATAAGCGCCTTCGGCGCTTTCTACCGGGGCATCGGTGCGGATGGTGCCCAGCACATGGCTCAGCTCTGCATCTGCCTTGTAGGTCTGTAAATTTTCCCGCTGCTTGGGCTTGATGATGGGATCATTCAGATTAGCGTATATATTTTCCAGTGTACCAAAGGTCTGCACAAGCTTTAAGGCAGTTTTTTCACCAATGCCCTTTACGCCGGGGATGTTATCGCTGGTATCGCCCATCAGGCTCTTTACTTCAATTAGTTGGATGGGGGAAATACCGTACTTTTCCTGCACGGCATCCAGATCCATTACAACGGTCTGGCTGCGACCCATGACGGTAGAAGCCAGCAGAACCGTTGTGGTTTCGCTGACCAGCTGCAAGCTATCGCGGTCTCCGGTTGCCAAAAAGCAATCATCCCGGCGGGCAGCGCAGGCGGTAGCCAGCGTGCCCAGAATGTCGTCGGCTTCCCATCCTTCAGCGGTAACGATTTTGTAGCCAAGCAGGGTTAGCAGCTGTTTCAAAACCGGCATTTGCTGTGCCAGTTCTTCCGGCATACCGTGGCGGTTTGCTTTGTAGCCGTCGTACATTTTATGACGGAAAGTGGGGGCTTTCAGGTCAAAAGCAATCGCCACTTCATCGGGGGAACACTCTTTTTTCAGCGAGAGCAAAATATTCAAAAAGCCATAAATGGCATTGGTAAAGCGGCCGTCCCGCGTGGTCAGCAGCTTGATACCGTAAAAAGCACGGTTTGCAATACTGTTGCCGTCGATCACAAGTAAGCGCATAAGGTCCCTCCAGCGTAAAAGGTGGGGACGCAGGTACAGAAAAGCTGCGCACCCAAACAATAAAATCAAATTCCAGTATCTTATAGTATACCACAAAACCTGCGTTTATGGTACAATGTAGGTGCTTTGATTGAAAGTAAGGAGAGCAAAAAATGAATGTTTCAACCCCTTTATATATTGGTGGAATGCCTCTGGCACATCGCACCGGCTTTGCCCCTATGGCCGGATTTACCGACGCAGCCTGCCGTGATTTGATGGCGGCACATGGCGCAGGCTATACCGTCAGCGAAATGGTCAGCGCGAAGGCAATCGTGTATGGCGACCGCAAGACCATTGCTTTATTGCAGGCAAAGCCCAACGGTGCGCCGTATGGTGTGCAGATGTTTGGTGCAGAGCCGGAGTTCTTTGCACAGGCAACCGCACAGATCGTACAGTATGATTTTGATTTCTTTGATATCAATATGGGCTGCCCGGCACCCAAAATTGTGGGAACCGGCGTTGGTGGTGCAGGCAGTCGTCTGATGACGGATCCGGATTTGTGCGGACGTATTGTAGAAGCTGTGGTGGGTGCGGCAAAGGGTCGCCCTGTTACTGTAAAAATGCGCAAGGGCTGGGATGATAATTGCATTACTGCGGTGGAAGTGGCAAAGGCTTGTGCACAGGCAGGTGCCGCAGCAATTACCGTGCATGGACGTACAAGAGAACAGATGTATACCCCGGGTCTGGTGGATCTGGATATTATCCGTCAGGTGAAACAAGCGGTCCATATCCCAGTGTTTGGCAACGGCGATGTGGATACCCCTGAAAAGGCAGTTGCCATGATGGAAGCGACTGGCTGTGACGGTATTGCCATTGCGCGTGGCGCACTGGGTGACCCTTGGCTGTTTGAGCGCATCAATGCAGCAATCGAGGGCAAACCCCAGCCGGAAGAGCCCAACTTGCAGGCGCGTATGAATGCAATGCGCCGTCAGGTGGAGCAGATGGTAGCAGAAAAGGGCGAGTATGTGGCAATGCCGCAGGCACGCGCCCAGACCATGCATTATATGAAGGGGCTGCGCGGTGCGGCAGGTTTGCGCCGCAGCTGCTGCACCCTGACGCATCTGGAGGATTTGGACGAGCTGATTGCAGACGTATTTGCAGCCCAGCGGCACGCGGATGATCCGGACGATCAGCGTGAAGTACCGTTCCCGTAACAGAAACCTATATCATAAAAGGAGGGGGCCCGATGAAACCCATAGTACATTTTTTGCATACCACAGCAGAAAGCAATGTAATTAGCATCATTGGCGGTACAGATGGTCCTACTGCCATTTTTGTGTCCAGCAAAATCAGCCCGACGCTGTTTGTAGCTTTGGTTGCAGCAGGTGTGCTGGTGCTGGCAGGCATTGTCTGGTGGGTTATTCAGTGGTTCCGCCATAAAAAATAAAAAAGCAAAGCGACGCAGAGGCATTCAGCCAATGCGTCGCTTTTGTTATGGATGAAAGATTTCGTTGTTGGTCAGGGCATCCAGCGTTTGGGCATAGCAGGGCAGGCAATACTGTACAAACCAGTCGGCTTCGGGGCAAGCCATTTCCAACAGTGCCTGTTGCTGCTGGTGCAGTGCTGCCTGAAATTCCCGGTTGCCGGCGTTGCCTTCCTCCATACATTTCACAATAGCACTGAGGCGGTCGGCCGCTTTGAGTAGGCGCTTTTCTTCCGGTGTCAAAATGGTTCCGGTCACATAGGGGGTCATGGCAGTTTCCAGCTCGGCAGGCAAGAGCTTGCACATGGCGGATGCACTTTCGGCTTCCAACGCCTTGTATGCCTTGCGCAAGGCTTCGTTTTTGTATTTGACCGGGGTAGGCATATCGCCGGTGATGATTTCGCTGGCATCATGGTATAGTGCCGCCACCGCTACAACTTCCGGGCGGCAGGGGGTTTGGGTGTACGCCTGTGCGATTAGGCATAAAATGTGGGCAATGTGTGCGGTGTCGGTGGTATGTTCCGAAAGAGATTCCGGCCGGGATGCGTACATCAGACTCCACCGGGTAATGTATTTCATTCGGGCAAGCAGTGCGCTGAATGGATATAACATGGCAGTACCTCCTTTGCGTGTAACAGTAGTATAGCACGCGCAGTGTCCGATAAAAAGGATACCTTGTTATTTGATTTGTGCCCGGCGGCAAGATTGGCTTTTCCAGGGGCAGGCTTTTTTTTGCAGCGGAAAAATGGTATAATTTTTCTATCTGCGACGCAAGGTCATGCAGAGATTTACAGTGAGGGAGAGAAGGTGCAACTGTGACAGGTTCCGAGCCATATTTGCGTAAAGCCCAGCAGACGTCGCTCTGGCAGTGGTACTGGCGGGCGTTTTTGGTCTGCGGTTTGGCGGCGTTGGTCATTTTTCTACCGTTTTATGTGATAGACGGCGGATTTTTCCACTATGCGGGGGATTTCAACGGTCAGCAGATCACCTTTTACCGATATCTGAACCAGCTGGTCAAGCAGGGCGCAAGCTATGCCTGGGCGGCAGATTTGGGTAGTGGTGCGGTAAACGCCTTTTCCTTCTACTTGTATGGTTCGCCGTTTTTCTGGCTGTCGCTGCTGCTGCCGGCTTCCTGGCTGCCGTACTGCATGGCGCCTCTGCTGATTTTGAAATTTGCTGTGGCGGGCGGCGGTGCGATGCTGTACCTGCACCGCTATGTGAAAAATCCCAATATGGTGCTGGTGGGTGCAAGTTTGTATGCGTTGTCCGGCTTTGCGGTGTACAATGTTTTCTTTAACCACTTTGTGGATGTGGTAGCATTGTTTCCGTATCTTTTGTGGGCGTTGGACGAAGCAGTCTATCATCGGCGGCGGGGTCTGTTCGCTTTCTTTGCGGCACTGAATCTAATCAATAATTACTTCTTCTTTGCGGGACAAATCGTCTTTTTGGTCATCTATTTCGTGTGGAAATGTGCCACCGGCGAATACAAGCTCAATCTGAAATTGTTTACCGTTCTTGCAGTGGAAAGCCTGCTGGCAGCAGCGATGGGCTGCCTCATTGCATGGCCGGCGGTATTGAGCTTGGCGCAAAATCCCCGTACGGTAGACCCGGCCTGGGGCTGGAAATTACTGGCGTATTCCAATCCGCAGCAGTATCTGGCAATTTTGCTCAGCTGGATTTTGCCGCCCGATTGTCCCTATGAAACCAGTATTTGGACGGAGGGCATCATCAAATGGACCAGCATGACAGCGTATCTGCCGCTGTGCAGTCTGGCTGGTGTACTGGCTTATTGGCGCAGCACCAAGGGCGGCAGTACTAAGGGTATCTTGGGCACTTGCGCCGTCTTTGCTCTGATTCCGGCATTAAACAGCGCATTCTACTGTATGAACTCCAGCTACTATGCCCGCTGGTATTATATGCCTCTGCTGCTGCTGGTATTGGCAACATTAAAAGCATTGGAAAACGATGCCATCAACCTGAAACTCGGTATTCGTCCGGTCTTTTGGATTATGCTGGCGTGCGCCGCATTCTTGCTGGTTCCCGCAGAAAATACAGGGGATACCCCCGGCATCCATTTCGGTGTTGCCAATAACCCGGCACAGTTGGGAATGGTAATGGCGTTTGGTATTGCAGGACTGTTGCTGTTTGGCTGGATTTGTGGACGCTGGCGTGGAAAAGCCGGGTTTGCCCGGCGGCTTCTGGCGGGTGTACTGGCGTTCGCGTGCGTGTTTTCCATTACGCATATTGCTACTGGAAAATTTGGTCAGTGGGATCACGATTTAAATATTCGTAATGAATATGAGGATGCCGTCCATTTGGGGCAGATGTTGCCGGAAGGCGGCTATCGTGTGGATACTTATGAAACCCGTGATAACTTAGGCCCCTGGATGAACAAAAGCAACCTGCTGTACTTTGGCAGTACTGTTACCCCTAGCATTCTGGAGATGTACCCACAGCTGGGCGTAAAACGGGATGTGCGCAGCCAGCCGGATTATGATTTATATGCACTGCGCAGCCTGATGGGTGTGGAATATATGGTTTTGCCGCCCGAAAAAAAGGAGGATTTTGAAAAGGATTTCCCCCATGGCTGGGTGCAGACGGAGTATGAAACACCGGAATTTTTGGTCTATGAGAATCAGAACAATCCGGGTTTGGGTCTGACCTATTCCTACTATGTTACACAAGAGCAGTTTGACGCAGTATCCATAAAACTGCGCAGTAATCTGCTGCTTCGTGCAATCCTTTTAAATGAGGAGCAAATCAAACAATATGGTCATCTGCTGGCACCTTTGCCGGACGGCATGACATCTGATTTGAACCCGGATACGTTCCAGACAGATTGCGCTGACCGCAAGGCAACTGCGTGCAGCCGCTTTACCATGGAAAAGAACGGATTTACCGCAGCCATTACGCTGAAAAAGGAAAATCTGGTCTTGTTCCAAGTGCCGTGGGACGAAGGCTTTACTGCTACGATCAATGGCATGGAAACCCCGATTTTGCGGGTAAATTCCGGTATGATGGCAGTGGAATGCCCTGCCGGGGAAAATGAAATTGTTTTTACCTACCATACGGCAGGCCTGCGCCAGAGCAGTATGGTGTGTATGATTGGCTGCGTGTTATACGCAGCATATCTGGTGCTGTTTTTTCTGCGCCGCAAGCATCAGAAAGAAGCCCAAAATGTAAACAAGCTGAAAAAAGAGGGAGAATAAAACCATGAGCGATTACGCAAAAAAACTTTCGCAGGAGTTGGGTCAGCCCCAGCAGTATGTGGCAGCAGCCATTGAACTGATTGATGCAGGCAATACCATCCCCTTTATTGCCCGTTACCGCAAAGAAGCCACCAACAGCATGGACGACCAGGCCCTGCGTGTGCTGGGGGAGCGGTTGGACTATCTGCGTGGATTGGATAAGCGCAAGGGCGAAGTAGAAAAGAGCATTACCGATCAGGGCAAGATGACTGCCGAGCTTACTGCTGCGCTGGAAAAGGCAGCAACGCTGGCAGAGGTCGAGGATATTTACCGTCCTTACAAGCCCAAGCGCAAGACCCGTGCAAGCACGGCACGCGCAAATGGCTTGGAGCCTTTGGCACAAGCAATTCTGGAGCAGAACCCCGCTTTTGATCCGGAAGCCGAAGCTGTCAAGTATCTGAATGAAGAGGTCCCTGATATCGCCGCTGCACTGGCTGGCGCACGGGATATTCTGGCAGAAATCATCAGCGATGATGCCCGTGTCCGCACAGAACTGCGCCGTTTCTTTCATGCGTTCGGTAATATCACCAGTAAGGGCGCAAAGGATGAGGACAGCGTATATAACCAGTATTATGACTATTCTGAACCGGTCAGCAAGGTTGCAGACCACCGCATTCTGGCACTGGACCGCGGCGAGCGTGAGGGCTGGCTGAAGGTTTCCATTGCAGTAGATCATGACCGTGGCGCTGCGATTGCAAGCCAGCTGTATGCTCGTATGCGTTCCGGCGGTGCAAGTGCACAGCAGGTCAAGCTGGCTGCAGAGGATGCTTACAAGCGTCTGATTGCACCCAGCCTGGAAACGGAACTGCGTAGTGAGCTGACCGATAAAGCAGCGGAAGGCGCCATCAAGGTCTTTGGTGAAAACCTGCGTCAGCTGCTGCTCCAGCACCCCATTAAGGGTAAAGTGGCGCTGGGAATGGACCCCGGTTACCGCATGGGCTGCAAGCTGGCAGTTGTGGACTCTACCGGCAAGGTGTTGGATACTGCTGTGGTGTATCCTGTGCCGGAGTTCAAGCGTGTAGAGCAGGCCAAGCAGATTGTGAAGGAACTGATTCGGAAGCATGGTGTGCAGATCATTGCAATCGGAAACGGCACAGCAAGCAAGGAAACCGAAATCTTTGCTGCTGACGTGATTCGTGAGTTGGGCGGCGGTGTGGAATATATGGTCGTCAGCGAAGCAGGCGCGTCAGTCTATTCCGCAAGTAAACTGGCTGCTGCCGAGTTCCCCCAGTATGATACCAATCTGCGCAGCGCGGTTTCCATTGCACGCCGCTTGCAGGACCCGCTGGCAGAGCTGGTCAAGATTGACCCCAAAGCAGTGGGTGTAGGGCAGTATCAGCACGATATGCCACAGAAGCGTCTGGATGAAACGCTGGACGGCGTTGTAGAGGACTGCGTCAACACGGTTGGTGTCGACCTGAACACCGCAAGCGCACCCCTGCTGAACCGTGTAGCGGGTTTGACAAAATCCACTGCAAAGAACATTGTTTCTTTCCGCGAAGAGAACGGTGCATTTACAGCTCGCACCCAGCTGAAGAAGGTTAAGGGGCTGGGTCCCAAGGCATTCGAGCAGTGTGCAGGCTTCCTGCGCATTCCCAACGCCAAGAATAAGCTGGACGAAACTGCAGTTCACCCGGAAAGCTATGCAGCAGCTAAGGTAGTTTTGGAAGCCTGTGGATTTACTCCGGCGGATATCGGTACGGATGCAATCGCAGCACTGCCTGAAAAAATCAAGACCGTTGGTGCAGATGTGCTGTGCGAAAAGGCTGGCGTAGGCGAGCCGACGTTGCATGATATTGTGGGCGAGCTGTGCAAGCCGGGCCGTGATATGCGTGAGAGCCTGCCCGAACCCATGCTGCGTACTGATGTCATGGGTCTGGAAGATTTGAAACCCGGTATGCTGCTTACCGGTACGGTGCGCAATGTCATCGACTTTGGCGCATTTGTGGATATCGGCGTACATGAGGACGGCCTGGTGCATATCAGTCAGATGAGCGATAAGTTTGTCAAGCACCCCAAGGATATCCTGCAGGTAGGTCAGGTCGTGCAGGTCAAGGTTCTGGACGTGGACAAAAAGAAAAAGCGCATCGGCTTGACCATGCGTGGCGTAGCACAGAAGTAATTTTTCGTTTTCAAAGCAGTGGCGCGAGGCTTTGCGCCGCTGCTTTTTCTTTGTAAAATCGAAGTAAGAACCAGGCAGAATCGGTTTGCTTTGCACCGAAATCCGTGTATACTGGGAAATACAAAATCATTGTTTGTAAAGGAGGAGATACCATGCAGGAGCGTAACGCAGTTTCGCCGGAAGAACTGAAATATCTCCGGCTGTTGGCAAGAGATTACCCCAATCAGACCGCAGCAGCCAGCCAGATTATCAGCTTACAGGCAAAGTGTAAGTTGCCCAAGGGCACCGAACATTTTATGAGCGATTTACATGGCGAGGATGAAGCCTTTATTCATATTCTGAACTCAGCATCCGGCGTAATCCGGGAAAAGGTGGATCGTGTATTGGGAGAGAAGCTTACGGACAATCAGCGGGCAGAGCTTTCCACCCTGATTTATTATCCGCAGGAAAAACTGCCCCAACTCAAAGCACGCTTTACAGATGCCACAGAGCGGGACAGTTGGTATCGCAGCACATTGCTGGAATTGATTGATGTGTGCCGCCTGGTATCTTCCAAACATACCCGTGCGCATGTGCGCAGCTGTTTGCCGGAAAGCTGTGGCTATATCATTGACGAATTGCTCCACGCACATTTCGAGGACCACAACAAGACCTTGTATTACGAGGGTATTGTGGAAAGCATCGTGGAGACCCATCAGGCAGAGCCGTTTTTGATTCAGCTGTGCGAGCTGATTAAACGGCTGTCGGTGGATAAGCTGCATATCGTAGGCGATTTGTATGACCGCGGGCCCCATCCGGATGTGATTCTGGAGCGGCTTTTGCGGTATCGCCGTGTGGATATTCAGTGGGGCAACCACGATGTAGTCTGGATGGGGGCCGCGGCAGGCAGTCCGCTGTGTATTTGCACGGTGCTGAAAACGACATTGGCATACTGTAACCACAGTATGCTGGAGGATGGTTACGGCATCAATTTGCGCCATCTGCTGCATTATGCCGTGCATTGGTACAGCGATTCGGATTTGACACTTTGGGTGCCCCATGTGGACGAAAGCCGCGCAAGACACAGCGCAGATGGAATCCATCGCTGTGCGATGATGCACAAAGCCATTACGATCTTGATGCTCAAGCTGGAATGTCAGGTGATCGACCGCAACCCGGATTTCCAAATGCAGGACCGGGATTTTCTGCGCCGCATCGACTACGAAAAGGGGACAGTAAACTGGTACGGAACGGAATATCCCCTGCGGGATACCGACTTTCCTACTGTGGACCCAGCAGACCCTGCACGCCTCACCGAGGAAGAAGAAGATTTGCTGCGTCGGCTGGTACAGTCTTTCCAGCATTGCGAGAAGTTACAGCGGCATACGCAGTTTTTGTATGCCAAGGGCAGTGTTTATTATGAAGAAAATGGAAATTTGATGTATCATGGTGTCATCCCCATGACAGAGGATGGCAGCTTTGCTGCGGAAACCTTTGAAGGTGAAACCTATTCTGGTCGTGCGCTGCTGGATTATTGTGATGCGCGCGCCCGGCGGGGCTATTTTGCACCGGAAGGCAGCGCAGAGCGACAGTCCGGTCAGGATTTCCTGTGGTATTTGTGGTGCGGAAAATTGTCACCCTTGTTTGGCCGCAGCGCAATGACGACTTTTGAGCGACTGTACATTGCGGACCCGGCTACCTATACAGAAGTCAAAGACCCTTACTATACCTGGTACGATGACGAAGATGCTTGCGTGCGGATTCTGCGGGAATTCAACATGAGCAAAAACAGCCATATCGTGAATGGTCATGTGCCGGTGCGGGAGAAAAACGGCGAAAGTCCCATCAAGGGCAATGGTCGATTGCTGGTGATTGACGGCGGTTTCTGCCGTGCCTATCATGAAAAAACCGGTATCGCAGGGTATACGCTGGTATATTCCAGCCATGGTATGTCTTTGCGCACCCATCAGCCCTTTGAAAGCCGGGAAAAGGCTGTCAAGGAAAATCAGGATATTTTGTCCCGTGTTAATTTGGTGACCAGCGACGACAAACGAATTCTGGTGGAAAATACCGATGAGGGCATTCACTGGGGCGAGCAGATTTGGGATTTGAATCGGCTGATTCTAGCGTATCAGACTGGCTTGATCAAGGAATCCCGCACAGAGTGTTCTATTTGGTAAAAAAGCAAGGCGACAGCGTGGCGTTATCCACACTGCCGCCTTTTCTTGTGGAAAATTTACTGCGTTTTGTTTCCACGGTAAATTTGGTATAATATCGTAAAACGCAAAGCAGAAAGTAGGGCAGCAGGATGCACACAGCAGGAATCATAGCAGAATATCATCCGTTCCATTCCGGACACGCCTGGCAGATTGCCCAGGCAAAAGCATTAGGTGCGCAAACGGTGGTGGTTGCCATGTCCAGCGGCATGGTACAGCGGGGCGGTTTACCGCTTTTGCCGGATGCGGTTCGGGTGCGTGCGGCATTGGGTGCAGGTGCAGATTTGGTGATTGCCTTGCCGGCACCCTATGCCAACAGTGGCGCAGAATCCTTTGCTGCTGCGGGTGTTCGGATTTTGGCGGCGGCTGGATGTGACACTTTGGTATTTGGTACTGAAACTGCCGATGCAGCAGGATGCGAAGCGGCAGCAAAAGCGCTGTGCAGTTTGGCATATACAGATGCCTTACGCACCGCACTGGATAACGGCGCTCGAAACTTTGCGGAGGCACGCCAGACCGCAATGGAGCAAATCTGCCCGGAGTCTGCTGCGTTGGTGCAAAATCCCAATGATAATCTGGGCGTGGAGTATGCGCGAGCCAATTTGATACAAGGGGCAGGTCTTGCTTTGTGTCCGCTGTTACGGCAGGGCGTGGGACACCACGATACTGCTGTGGGCAATTTTTCCAGTGCAAGCAATTTGCGCAAACTTTGGTACGCACAGGGGCCGGAATCATTAGCACCGTATGTACCTGCACAGGCGCAGAAACTCTATCAAAATGCTGCCGCAGAAGGCTTGGATTTGGACTTAGCGGCGGTAGATATTGCAGTGCTCAGTCGGTTGCGGATGTTGCAGCCAAAGGATTTTGCACAGGTACGCGGTGTTTCGGAAGGTTTGGAATTTGCTTTAGCAAAAGCGGTGCGTACTGCCGCAAGCGTAGATCAGCTTTGTGATGCGCTGACTACCAGCCGCTACCCAAGAGCACGGATGCGCCGTCTGGTATGGGATGCAGCATTTGGTTGGGGCGATACTGTGGAGCGTCCGGTGCCGTATTTGCACATTTTGGGCGCAAAGCGCGGCGCAATGGGGTTGCTAGGGCGGACAAGCCTGCCAGCAGATGTATCGCTGGCGCATTTGGGACGACAAAATGCCGATTGTGCAGCTATTGCCGCAGCGCAGGCAGCGGCTGTGGATTTGGGAGCCCTATGTCATCGTAAAACAAGTGAAATGGGAACCGCTTATACACAGAAAGCTGTCATTTTGCCCTAAAAAATCAGAGGAAAAAGTAACAAAACAGCTATAGACAAATCCAGATAGAATGGCTAGAATACAAAATAGGGAAATTTGGAAAAGATCTCCTTAAAAAGTACTTTTCGAATCGTGCTATTTTAGAGAAATTGTTGCAGCAAAATCTGAAAAGTATCAAATACGGTGCATATTTAACAAAGTATGAGTGTTGCATCATGATAGTTTTGTACAAGTGACGAAAAGACTAAAATAGTCTTGTAAAAGAGGAAAGTTTCGTTATAATGTAGTTGTCTATTTTTTAACGATTTTATAGTTGTTCCCCAAAATCCAACCTTTGGACATTTGGAAACAGATACAATGTTTTACGGAGGTAATTACAATGGAAACCTATGGCATTGAAAATCTTGGCATTCTGAACCCCAAAGCTGTGTACCGCAATCTGACGCCCGCACAGCTGACCGAAGCTGCTCTGCGCCGCGGCGAAGGCTCTCTGAGCAATACGGGCGCTCTGGTCGTAACGACTGGTAAGTACACCGGCCGTTCGCCTAACGACAAATTCATCGTAGACACCGAGGGTGTGCACAACGATATCGCTTGGGGCAAGGTTAACCGCCCCATCAGCCGTGAAAAGTTCAATGCTATCTGGGAAAAGGCAGCTGCTTACATGCAGGGCCGCGAAGTCTTCATTTTTGATGGCTACGCAGGCGCAGACAAGACCTACACCCAGAAGTTCCGTATTATTAACGAGCTGGCTAGCCAGAATATGTTCATTCACCAGCTGCTGATTCGCCCCACCGCAGAGGAGCTGGCAAACTACGGCGAGCCTGACTACACCCTGCTGTGCGCTCCCGGCTTCAAGTGCATCCCTGAGCTGGATGGCGTGAACAGCGAAGCTGCCATCATTATCGACTACGAGGCTCATAAGATCCTGATTGCTGGCTCTCGTTACGCTGGTGAAATCAAGAAGAGCGTCTTCTCCACCATGAACTACGTCATGACCAAGAAGAATGTTCTGCCCATGCACTGCTCTGCTAACATGGATCCCGAGACCCACGAGACCGCAGTCTTCTTCGGTCTGTCCGGTACTGGTAAGACCACCTTGTCTGCTGACGCTTCCCGTAAGCTGATCGGCGACGATGAGCACGGCTGGTCTCCCGATGGCGTGTTCAACTTTGAGGGCGGCTGCTACGCAAAGTGCATCAACCTGAAGGCTGAGAACGAACCTGAAATTTACAACGCTATCCGCTTTGGCTCTCTGGTCGAGAACGTTGTCATGGATCCGGAGACTCGTGAGTTCGACTTCGATGATGGCAGCTTGACCGAGAACACTCGTGTTGGCTACCCGGTTAATTACATCTCCAATAGCCAGATTCCCGGCAAGGGCGGTATCCCCAAGGTTGTTATCTTCCTGACTGCTGACGCATTTGGTGTTCTGCCTCCGATCAGCCGCCTGAGCAAGAATGCAGCTATGTACCACTTCGTCACCGGCTTTACCTCTAAGCTGGCTGGTACCGAGCGTGGTGTTACCGAGCCGCAGCCTACCTTCTCCACCCTGTTTGGCGAGCCCTTCATGCCTATGGACCCCTCTGTTTACGCAGAGATGCTGGGTGAGAAGCTGGAGAAGTACGGCACCAAGGTTTACTTGGTCAACACTGGCTGGGCAGGCGGCAGCGCAGCTATGGGTGCAAAGCGTATGAAGCTGGCTTACACCCGTGCAATGGTTACCGCAGCTCTGAACGGCAGCTTCGACAACGTGGAGTTCAAGCATCACGACGTATTCAACGTGGACTACCCCACCAGCTGCCCCAATGTGCCTGACGAAATGTTGGACGCACGTGGTATGTGGGCTGACAAGGCTGCTTACGACGAGCAGGCTAACAAGCTGGCTACCATGTTTGCTGAAAACTTCGCTAAGAAGTACCCCAACATGCCTGCTGAGATCACCGAGGCTGGCCCCAAGGCAAAGTAATTTGCCCCGTTTCATCACATAATAAACGCCCTGGCCTGAGAATACAGGTCGGGGCGTTTTCTTGTGTTTAGAGGGGTTCTGTGCTATGCTACAAGCGATAAAATTTTACAAGGAATGGGAGGAAATCTCTTGAAAAAACAAAGGTTTTTGTATACGGCTTTTGGGTATGCCTTTGCTGCATTTATGGTGCTTTTGGCGGGGATCAGCTTGTTTACACATGATAATCCTTTTTTGGAGCTGGGCACCGTGCAGCTTTTGATTGTTACGGTTGTTGTGGGCTGCGCGCTGATGGGGGCATTATATTGGTGGGATAAAAAAGGAAAAGTGCCGCAGCGTATCTGGCTGGTGGTACTAATTCTGTTTGCTGTATACTTTGCAGCACAGATGTTTGTGGCAGTTAAACTGCAGGTTTGGGCACGGGGCGAGTGGGATTATACCCGTGTATTCCGTGAAGCAGAAGAACGTGTACTACATGGAATGATCCCCACAGATTATTTTGGAAAATTCCCTAATAACGTGCCGTATTATTGGGTACTATGCGGATTTTTCGGCATTTTGCACTTTTTCGGTGTGACGGAATTTATGATGCCGCTGCTGCTGTTGAACATGGCTTGCATTAGCGGTTCGCTTCTGATGATGTATGGTATGGCACGACGCATGATCGGTGAGAAGTGGGCGCTTCCTGTGCTGGTTTTGGGTATGCTCTGCCCGGGATTGCTTTTGTATGTGCCGATTGCTTACACGGATACCCTGTCGCTGCCGTTTGTGTGCGGTGCAGCGTACTTGTGGCTGTTGGCAAGAGAACAGCACCAGAAAGAAAACACGCGAAAAGCAATGCTATTTGCCGGTCTGGCAGGCATTGTGGCAGCACTGGGGGCGGTGCTGAAGGTTTCTGTTGCGATTCTGGTGGTTGCGTTTGTTCTGGATGTATTGATTTTCTGGGGAGGCCGTCAGCGCTGGAAATCCCTGTTGGTTGGTCTTGTGTGCTTTGCACTGGTCCTGTTTGGTGGAAATACTCTGGCACAAAGCAATATGCCGGATTACAACTTTGAAAAAATTCCCTTCACCCATTGGATCATGATGGGTATGCATGGAAAAGGTACATACTGGGATGATGACTACGAACGAACCTTGTCCTACGATACCTACCAGGAGCGTATGGAGTTCAACAAGCAGGAGATTGCGCGCCGCCTGCAGGCGATGGGGCCGCTGGGCTTCTTGGATCATTGCCGGGAAAAACTGTCCTTCATGATCAGTGACGGTACTTACTATGCACCGTCCAAGCTGAACCGTGCGGCAAAAGAACCGTGTATCTGGCATGAGTTTGTGATTCCTGGTGGCAAATATGCGGGATTCTTGTATTATTTGGCAGATGGTATGCAGATCTGCCTGCTGTTGGTGTGTGCGCTGGGCAGCTGGCGTGCGGCAAAGACAGGAAAACACGAGGTGACAGTATTCCGTGTGGCTTGGTTCGGCTTGGTAGTGTTCTTGCTGTTGTGGGAAAACCGCGCACGATATCTGGTCAATTTTATCCCGCTGTTTTTGCTGTGTGCAGGTACGGGATTGTTGCCAACAGAAAAAAGAAATACCATCGAACAAAAAAAGAAAAAAAGAGGCTTCAGAAAAGCTCGATAAAACTCTAACTGCGAAAAACGCAAGGTTCTTAAAAAACAAAGCTGTTTCCATGAACATTAAACGGGAAAAAAGATTTCAAAAAGTTTGAAAAAAATGTATAATATAACTAATGTTGCTTTTTGTTTGAAGTCGGTTTTCACAAAGGAATGTCTTCAGGCAAAAAAGAAGAACTGAACGTACGCATGAGGAGGAAAAGAATGAAAAAGCAAGCATTGAAAAAGATTCTGACAGGCACACTGGCTGCAGCGTTGCTTGTTACATCTTTTCAGGCAGTGGCTTGGCAGGTAAAGGCAGATGCGCCGCAGCCGGATAATGGTTTACAGCTCTGGTATGATAAGCCTGCTTCGAAAGGCCAGAATATTCTGGATAAGGGTAGTTTCAGCACTACCGACGAGGACAATACCTGGCAGCAGCAGACGCTGCCCATCGGCAACAGCTTTATGGGTGCCAATGTCTATGGTGAAATCAGCAAAGAACAGCTGACTTTCAATCAAAAGACATTGTGGAACGGCGGCCCCAGCGACCGCCGTTCGGATTACAATGGTGGCAACAGAAAAATTGCTGACAACGGTCAGAAGATGTCCGATGTCTACAAAAAGGTCATTCAGCTCTATAAAGAGGGTAAGAATGATGAGGCAAACGCACTGGCAAAGAAGCTGACCGGCCTGGTAGACGGCTACGGCGCTTACCAGTCTTGGGGCGATATCTACGTTGACTTTGGGTTTGACCCGGAAAAGGCAACCGAGTACAAGCGCAGCTTGGATTTGAACAACGCAGTGGCATCTGTGGATTTCAAATATAATGATACCGCAATGCACCGCGAATACTTTGCCAGCTATGTGGACGATGTAATCGCCATGAAGTTTACGGCAAAGGGCGCAGAAAAGCTGAACTTCACGGTTTCTTTCCCGGTGGATAACGCCGAAGGTGTACAGAATAAAAATCTGGGCAAGAACACTACTACAACTGTAATGGGCGATACCATTATTGTTGCAGGTGAAATGCAGGATAACCAGCTGAAGATGAATGGTCAGCTGAAAGTTGTGATTCCGCATGGTCACGGTTCTGTCGAGCCTGTGGGCGAGGATAAGCTCTTTGTTTCGAACGCATCGGAAGTCGTTGTTTATGTGGCTGCTGATACGGACTACATGAATGAATATCCAAAGTACCGCACCGGCGAATCCGCAGAAGAGCTGAACGCTCGTGTTGCAGAGCGCATTGAGAATGTGAGCAACATGACCTATAAGCAGGTCAAGAAGCGTCATGTGGATGATTACAAAGAAATCTTCGACCGTGTTTCTCTGAATCTGGGTCAGACTGTTTCGCAGAAGACCACCGATCAGCTGCTGGCTGGTTACAAGAATAATACCAATACCGCAGAAGAAAACCGTCAGCTGGAAGTTTTGCAGTTCCAGTATGGTCGCTACCTGACCATCGCTTCTTCTCGTGAAAACGATCTGCCTGCGAACTTGCAGGGTGTTTGGCAGAACCGTGTTGGTGACCATGGTCGTGTGCCTTGGGCATCTGACTACCACATGAACGTCAACCTGCAGATGAACTACTGGCCGACGTATTCTACCAATATGGCAGAATGTGCAAAGCCGTTGGTAGACTATGTGTATTCTTTGATGGAGCCCGGTAAGGTCACCGCACAGAACTACTTCGGTGTTACCGAGGGCGGCTTTACCGCACATACCCAGAACACACCCTTCGGCTGGACTTGCCCAGGCTGGGACTTTAGCTGGGGCTGGTCTCCGGCAGCTCTGCCCTGGATTCTGCAGAACTGCTGGGAGTACTATGAGTACACCGGCGATGTGGAGTACATGGAAAATCACCTGTACCCGATGCTGAAAGAAGCAGCTCTGCTGTATGACCAGATTTTGATTGAAGACCCCAATGGTACCGGTCGTCTGGTATCTGCTCCGGCATATTCTCCGGAACATGGTCCTGTCACCGCAGGTAACACCTACGAGCAGTCTTTGATTTGGCAGTTGTACGAAGATACCATTACCGCTGCAAAGACGCTGGGCGTGGATGAAGACAAGGTCGCAGAGTGGACCGAACGTCAGAAGAAGCTGAA
>JARHYC010000033.1 GCA_029264955.1 Faecalibacterium sp.
CCTTTAAACATACTTTCATACGCCAAATCAACAAGCGGCATCGAGAAAATCTCGATGCCGCTTGTTGTTCATTAGCGTTTACCGTGCAAGATGGGCGACAGTGGCTTGTAAACCAAGAAACACAGCAGCACATCCGCCAGGCCCTTCAGCAGCGTAAACGGTGCATTGAAGATGATCAGGCACTCCGTCAAGCCGGACAATGCAGGCAGCTGGAGTCCGAATGCGCTCTGCCACAAGCTCCAAACGGTCTGATACATATCCAGAATCGCTTCTGCCGGCAGACCAAAGAACTTGATGTAAGCCGGATAACTGATGAAATAGTTAATCGGCACACTCAGCACACCCATAATCACGGCACCTGCCAGTGCTGCCATCAATGCGCCCTTGCGATTCTTATGGTGCTGATAAATCCAGCCTGCCGAATAAGTAAAGATTGCCCCCATCAGGAAATTGCTTAGTTCACCCGCACAAGCCGTGGTAGTACCGGCAATTAGAATGTGCAGAATATTTTTCAGCAGGCTGACCACGACGCCATACACCGGCCCCAACGCAAATGCGCTCAGCAGTGCAGGCAAATCCGAAAAATCCATCTTCACAAAAGGTGGAATCAGCATAGGCAGCGGAAAATCCAAAAACATCAGCACAAATGCCACTGCAGACAGCATACCGGCTACTGCAAGATTGCGCACACGCATATTGGCGCCTCTCTGGCTGCGAAACTTCGAATTCGATCCTTGCATAACATTACCTCCCAGGGATTTCCCCATTCAAAAAGTTAATACGGAAAGCCGTTGCAAGTAATAAAAAAGCCCTGACTCGCAGCATTTGCAAGTCAGGGCTTAAAGACGAAAGATAGTGCGTATGCACAATAACCCGTCGTTTCTTTCATCCGGACTATAACCGTTGGCCTCGGAGTTACACCGAGTCAGCACCCATACAGGTGGTCGCGGGCTTTACCGCCAGTGGGGAATCACACCCCGCCCTGAAACAAACTTTCCACCCTTATTATACGCACACAATTGAAAAATGCAAGCCCATTTTTTACCAGCTTTTCCTGCCTGTCGCTTTATGGTAGAATAAGTCTATATGGGTATTCTTTATAATTTTGGGAGGTCATTATGGACTTAATTGCATTTTTCGCATCCACCCCACTGGGCTTTCTCAGCCAGACGATGCTTTCTATTCTGGTCGCTGCACTGGTTGCCCTCTTGTTTTGGTTAGCAAGCCGCTTTTGCAAAGGCTGGCTGATGCCGAAACTGTGCGCTATGGCGGAGCGCTTGCATTTACATTCCCTGTGTATTCTGTTCCGTGGTTTCACCAAGCCTGTCCCTATTCTGATTTTGGTTTGGGGACTGTGCACAGTCCTGCCGATGCTGCCGTTGCCTGTTTTTTCTTCACAGATTTCTGCTTTGTGCCGCACATTGTCACACATTGCTCCCATCGTATGTGCTGGTTGGGGGTTGTGGAACTCCACCGGTCTGTGTGACAACGTACTGAATAATTTGTCTACCCACTTGGACCTAAAAACAAACGCAACCCTGCGCTCTGTACTAGTAAAAACCTACCGTGTTCTGGTTGGTGCCTTTGTAATCGTTGCTGTGCTGGATATTTTGGGTTATCCCGTCACCGGTTTGATCACCGGCTTAGGTCTGGTTGGTTTGACTGTTTCTCTGGCAGCACAGGATACCGCAAGCAATTTGTTCAGCGGACTGATGCTTCTGCTGGAGCGCCCGTTCTCCATCGGTGACTGGATCACGGTTGACAATGTGGACGGTGAAGTAGAAGACTTGACCTTCCGCAGTACCAAAGTACGCGCGCTGGATAATTCTCTGTATGTACTGCCCAACACCACTGTAACCAAGGCTGTTGTGAATAATGGCAGTACTCGCACCAAGCGCCTGTACCGCTTCAACCTAAATTTGACTTTCGATTCTTCCCGCACGCAGCTGGAATCCATGATGTCTCGCCTGACCAACCAGCTGAAATCTGATTCTGTTATCGACCCGGATTCCGTTGTTGTTCGTGTAACTGGTTTCAGCGAGTCCGGCATCAGCATTCTGGTGAATGCGTATGTACTGCGCAAGGGTCTGGATGAATTTTTGGACGTTCAGAACCGCCTGAACTTGGATATTCTGGATCTGGTTCGTGATGAGGGCCTGCACTTTGCCATGAAGGCAAGCCGTGTTTATCTGGAATCTCAGACTTCCGATGGCAAAAACGCATAATATCCGCAATAAAAGAAGCCGCCTTGCACGATACAAGGCAGCTTCTTTTTTCATTTTTGTTTCGGTGTTGATAAATCAATCGGAACCGGCTGATCAATTCGCAAACAATCCGGTGTAACGATACAATCCATTGCATAGATTTCCACCCCGGCGGCAGCAGCCTGCTGCAAAGCAAAACCAAACTCCGGGTGGGTATCCCAATTCGGCATAAATGTGTGGATGCCTTTCATCTGAATCACCAACAGCACACAGCACCGATAGCCTTTCGTCACCCACTCGGTAAGCTCTTTCACATGCTTTACACCGCGCAAAGTCGGTGCATCCGGAAATCGTGCCAAACCGTTTTCTTCCAATGTACATCCCTTTACTTCCACCAGCACAGGGTGCCCATTCTGCTCTGCGTAAAAATCAAAGCGGGAATCCCCCAGTTTGTATTCTGGACGCACAAAATCCAGTTTTCCCAAACCGCCGGCAGCCAGCCATTCTCCCGCTACTTCATTCGGTGCGGCGGAGTCCATATTGATACATACTGGACCACGCGAGGTTTGTTTTTCCACTGCTACCAAATCGCAGGGTGTTTTGCGGTCAGGATTTTCGCTGTATTCCAGCCAGACCCGACAGCCCGGAACCAAAAGTTCTGCGCAGCGCCCTGTATTTTTGACATGCGCCACAACAGGTTGACCATTTTCCTCCACCTGAGCGATAAAGCGGTTCGGTCTGCGCACAAACACAGCCGGATGAATATGACGATATTTCATTTTTCACATTCCTTTCCACTATAACGAAATTCCTTGTGGAAAAAACATTACTCTTTTTCAAGCAGGTGCTGATAGGTTTTGTCCATACCCATGGCACCCAGCGGTGCAGTAAGCAAAATAGCCACAACTGCCACCGAAAGAACCAGCTTGCCGCAGGGTAAACCTAAGGATAGCGGAACCGAACCAATGGCAGCCTGAATGGTTGCTTTCGGCAGGTAAGCAATCGTGCAGTACAAACGTTCTTTCCAATTCAGATTGGTGCCTGCCATACATAACCACACACCAGCCGAACGGAATACTAGTGCCACCAAAATCAATGCTACCGCACTCAGTCCCGCAGACAAAGTATAGCGAATATCTACTGTTGCACCAACCAGAACAAACAACAGAACTTCTGCAGCCAGCCACAGCTTTCCGTATTTTTCCCGCAGGCGGGATACCACCCAAATGGTACTACGGCTTGCCAACACAACCGCCATGCTCATAACAGCCAACAAACCGGAAATCGAGACAACGCCTTTCAGCCAATCCTCCAGCGCAGCCAGCAGGAATGCCACACCCAGAATGATAACAACTTTCATACTGTTGCGCACATAATGCTGGTGTGCATATTGGGTTTCAAAGAACCAAGACAGTGCGTAACCTGTCACGGCACCTACTACAATACCCAGCAGAATTGAAATCGGAATATTCGCAAACTCCATCAGGTTTGCTCGGCCCCCCTGCTCCATGGATACAAACGTCGTAAACAGGACAATGACAAACACATCATCCATCGAAGAACCTGCCAATAGCATCTGCGGGATGCTTTTTGCTGTGCCATACTTGTCTTCGATCAGCTGCACCATACGCGGCACGACAACCGCCGGGGAAACCGCACTCAGTACAGCGCCCATGATTGCAGCTTCACCGCAACTGATCCCCAGAAATATCGGCGCGAACAGAACAACCGCTGACATCTCACACAATGCCGGCAAAAAGGACATTAACAATGCAGGACGACCAACCTGCTTCATCGAACGAATATCCAGCGAGAGGCCTGCTTTAATCAAAATGATGATCAAAGCCATCTTGCGCAAATCTGCAGAGATACCCAGAATCGAGTCATCCAGCAAATTCAGCACATAGGGTCCCAGCAAAATACCAGTTAGCAGCATTCCCACAATGCGGGGTAGTTTACATTGTTGAACAATGGCTGCTAAGCCTAATCCAACCAGAAAAATCAGTGCCAACGATGTGAGCATACAAACAACCTTTCTTCAAAATCCCCTTTATCTTTTACCGATTCCACAAATTATCCAATTCTACTGTTTCTAACAGCGAACCGGTATCAGCATCCAGAACGCGCGTTTCCAGTGTCCCGTTCCAACCACCAGAAAACGCCTGCCACTGCACCGCCTCAAACTGCTTTTGCATCACAAACAACCGATTGTATCCTGTTTCATACTGCTTTTTGTTCACATACAGTTGCAGTTCCGTGCAATCTTCATTCACCTCTACTGACTCCAGCCCGTCCTGTGCTACATTTTGAGGATCCAGAAGTTGCTGCCGCAGTTCGTCCAATAATTTTTTGTGATTTTCGGCAGTCATCGATACCATAACCGACCCGTCTGGCTGTGCCCTTGCCACCGTAATTGTTTCCCACTCTGCAAGATACGCCGCATAGGCTTCTAAGTCAAATGATTCTTGATTTTTCCACAACATTTCCAGAAGACGTGCGGATAGCGTAATCGTTTTCTCCTCAGTGGGTACTTCTGTGCTTTCCTCCACAATCGGTTCCGGTGTGGAAACCGATTCACTTTCCACTGCCGTAGGGTTTGGCGTAACCGTCGGCGAGGTACTGGGCCCAGTATGACAGGCCGTCAAACTTAACCCCAGTAAAAGCGACAGCACGAACAGTAAGCTCCGCTTCATCATAAAACACTCCTCTCTGCAAGAGATCGATCCCCGTGCAATCCATTTTCTCGTTTGCTTTTCAGCGCGGGTCTTTTCCCTCCAGTATATCGCGTTTTACCTGATCTTGTGCATTCCACACCATAGCATTTGGGTGAAGGATTCTCGTACAAACAAAAAACCGCTTGCTATGTCCGAAAACATCAACAAGCGGTTTATTTGGCAGGGGCAGAAGGTTTCGAACCCTCGGCACGCGGTTTTGGAGACCGCTGCTCTACCAGCTGAGCTATGCCCCTATATGTGCTGCACGAATCGTGCTCATTTAGATTACCCGAAAACACACAAAATGTCAATAGAATTCTATCATTTTTTCAATCTTTTTTTCACAATGTTAAAATGGCGATAAAAAGCAACCGATCTTCGTCCATATTTCAAAATTAGTTTCTTTGTGTAAAAAAGTTTATCTTTTTTCAAAATTCCCATTGACAAAGCTGATCAAAACCCGTATAATAGCTATCGTTGCGGTAAGCATCGCATAAATGGCCCGGTAGTTCAGTTGGTTAGAACGCTAGCCTGTCACGCTAGAGGTCGACAGTTCGAGCCTGTTCCGGGTCGCCATTTGCTGCTATAGCTCAGTTGGTAGAGCGCATCCTTGGTAAGGATGAGGTCTCCAGTTCAAATCTGGATAGCAGCTCCATAGCAAACGCCTCGAATCCATTTTGGGTTTCGGGGCGTTTTTTGTTAATCGCCAGTTTTGCTTCCAAGTGCTCGCTCTTTCTCGATTCATACTCTATTTGATATTTTCTCTATCGTTTTGCGTTTTTCTCTTGACAAATGACTCTCTCCTCCATATAATAAATATTGTCGCTGCTAACGCAGTTGTACAGATGGCCCGGTAGTTCAGTTGGTTAGAACGCTAGCCTGTCACGCTAGAGGTCGACAGTTCGAGCCTGTTCCGGGTCGCCATCTGCTGCTATAGCTCAGTTGGTAGAGCGCATCCTTGGTAAGGATGAGGTCTCCAGTTCAAATCTGGATAGCAGCTCCATAGCAAACACCTCGAATCCATTTAGGGATTCGGGGTGTTTTTTCATTGTTCATAGTCACAACAAAAAAAGCGGCTGCTGCACCAAATTGGTACAGCAGCCGCTTTTCATTTTCTTGTAGTAATTTTAATTATTCCTTGCACAGTTCTGCCGCCAACGCATCTACCTTTGCGACAGAAACTTCGTTCAGTGCCGAAGTAATCGTAACGGTATTTTCTGCAAAGGTCAGATTCTTGGATTTCTCCAGCATACCACGCATTACACGCGCAGCCATAGGCGCCCAAGAACCATTTTCCATCAGACCTACTGTGCGGTTTTGATAATTGCGCTCCGTCAAATGGTTGATAAAATCCTTCATAAAGGGGAAAACATCACCATTGTAGGTCGGTGTTGCCAACACCAGCTTACTGTAGCGGAATGCATCTGCCACCGCCTGCGCCATATCGCAGCGAGCCAGATCACGGACAACAACCGCTTCTCCCCCCGCCTGCAGCTTTTCTGCCAACAGTTCCACAGCCTTACCGGTATTACCATAGATCGAATTATATGCCACCAATACGCCCTCGGTTTCCGGACGATAAGCAGACCAGGTATCGTACAGATCCAGATAATACCCCAGATTTTCCGTCAAGATGGGGCCATGCAGCGAGCAAATTGCCTGAATATCCAACGCCGCAGCTTTCTTCAATAGCGCCTGCACCTGAACACCGTACTTACCCACAATACCGATATAGTAGCGGCGCGCTTCATCCGCCCAGTCCTCTTCTACATCCAGTGCACCAAACTTGCCGAATGCATCTGCCGAGAACAACACCTTATCGGTTTCGTCATAGGTAACCATAACTTCCGGCCAATGCACCATAGGCGCCATCATGAAATGCAGCACATGATGCCCCAGATTCAGCACATCGCCTTCTTTTGCCATCACACGGCGATCCGCAAAATCTTTACCAAAGAAGTTCTGCATCATCTTGAATGCGCTTGCAGAAGCCACAATCACGGTCTCCGGATATGTCTGCATGAACCGATCCACATTCGCAGAGTGGTCCGGCTCCATGTGCTGTACCACTAGATAATCCGGTTTTCGGTCACCCAGAGCAGCCTTGATTTTATCCAACCACTGCTCCCCGAAGTTCTGATCTACTGTATCCATAACAGCAATCTTGTCATCCAGAATCACATACGAATTGTATGCCATGCCGTTCGGCACAACATACTGGCTTTCAAACAAGTCTATGTCGTGATCATTCACACCTACATAGCAGATATCCTTTGTCAGCATATTTTCACCTCAATTACTTATTGACAAGGTTTTCATAGATTACGCTCTCATAGTAGTATAAAAATATTTATTAGGCAAGCCCTGCGATTGTGAAAAGTCTGTTTTTTGACAGAAATGGAGACAAAACCTACATCTTTTGCATCTTTATTGCATAACCACCTCATTTTTGTGACAAAATCACAGAAAGCAGATTTATGCTGTGCTAGAATAAAACCATCACAAGATACAAGCAAACATCAAGGAGGCAAATTTATGTCTGTTCTTCATATTACCAACGCAACCTTCGAGCAGGAGGTTCTCCACAGCGACAAGCCCGTTCTGTTGGACTTCTGGGCAACCTGGTGTGGTCCGTGCCGCCGTGTCGGTCCCGTGCTGGATGCTATTGCAGAAGAGCGCCCCGACATCAAGGTCTGTAAGATCAATGTAGACGAGGAGCGTGAGCTGGCTGCTTCTTTCCAGGTAACCAGCATCCCCACTCTGGTCGTTCTCAAGGACGGCAAGGGTACCAAGCGCACCATGGGTGCGATCCCCAAGCACCAGATTCTGGCGCTTCTGTAAAGAACGATTCATCACCATTTTATATAGGAGGTACTCATCATGCATGATGTAAAATTTCTGATTTGTAAGCACTGTGGCAACCTGATTCAGGTAATTCACGATGCGAAAGTTCCCATGATGTGCTGCGGTGAAAAGATGGTTGAACTCATCCCCAACACCGTGGATGCCAGCGGCGAAAAACACCTGCCTGTCGTATCAGTCGATGGCAATGTATGCACGGTATCTGTTGGCTCGGTAGCTCATCCTATGCTGCCAGAACATTCTATTCAGTGGGTCTATTTGCAGACTGAACTGGGCGGTCAGATGCAGTACTTGGCCCCCGGTGCCGCTCCGGAAGTCTCTTTTGTTTTGGGCAACGACAAGCCGATTGCCGTGTATGCTTACTGCAATCTGCACGGTCTGTGGAAAGCTGCTCTGTAATATCGCCTTTTCTCTTTAGTCCCCTTTATCTCTTTTCCTATCACAAACAGAAAAGTCCCCCTAATCTTCGCTTCATCAGATTGGGGGGACTTTTTTATTTCTCAGCAGCTGCTTTTTCCGCCGGGTCAAAACGGTAAATTGAGTACGTTGCTTCTTCGCCGCCTTTGCGTTGGAAGCGCTCCCCTGCCAGTTTGGTCCAGCCAGAGCGATTATCCAGATAAGCCGCATAATAATCAAACAGGTATACTAGACGAATCGGATGGGGGACCTGCTTTTCCAGTGCGCCAATAAATTGGGAAAAAATCTTTCCGTTAAAAGGGTTGAACAGATAGTACACCGTTACCTGCTGCATCAAATCCTGCGCTTCCAGAATATTCACACAGCGAATATCCACCCCTTGGCACCGCTCCATGCGTTTTTGTGCGGTAGCTGTGACGTCAGGGTCTAATTCTACGCCCATCAGGCGGCACTTTGCTTTATGCAAATACAAATACGTCAGCACACGTCCTTCGCCACAACCTACGTCCAAAAATACATCCTGCTCAGTCAGCGGAACGTGCTTTTTGAAGATCCGGTCCAGACAGCGGTAATCTGAGCTTTGGGTTGCTTCTGCACCCTGCGCCGCAAAACGACTGGGTTTGGTTTCTTCTACCGAAATGCCACCCAGACGGCGATCCTCCCAGCGGGTGCGCAGCTGATACAACCATGCTGCCAATGATTTTTCTTTTTCTCCCATGTTCTCTTTCCTATCTTGACTCGAAAAAAGCCGACAGCTATACACGGTACGCTGCCGGCTTTTTCTGTATTAGTTGATTTTTACGTTCTCCCACAAATCGTTGATGTAGTGCAGGGTGTCTACATCCAGATTGCGGTAAGCATACTTGTTGTACTGATCGGCAAAATTGCCCATTTCCGGATACAGGATCTCCATGGCTTCTTCGCCCATGTCTTCCTGATACTGCTCGCTTTCGTATACAGCACGATTCGGCGAAGCATAACCGGTATATTCCGCATTCGCAACCGCCGGCTCTTCTGACAACATATAGTTGATGAATATTTCTGCCAGCTCTTTATGCTGGGCACTTGTCGGAATACACATTGCATCAATATACAGGTTGGTTCGCTCCGGATAGTAGAACTGCAGATCCACATCCTTTGCCTGCGCATCACGCATAGTGAAGTAGTCTCCCGCATAGTAAGAGCCAACGGCAGCTTCACCGGCTTCCATCAAGTTAAAGATTTCGTCCATGACCAGACCATAAAGTAAGTGGTGCTGATCGATCAAATCTGCACAAGCCTTATCCCATACGGCACGGTCGGTGGTGTTTACATCCAGACCTTCTTTATACAGGGCAATACCAAAAGCGTCGCGAGAGTTATTGAACTGCAAAATCTTGCCTTTATATTTTTCATTCCACAACAGGTTCCATCCGCCCACATCAGCCGGATCTACGACGTTGGCATCATAAATCACACCAACCATACCATAGGTATAGGGCACACTGTACTGATCTTCCGGATCGTAGTACAGGCCCTTAAAGCCATCATCAATGTTCTTGTAATTGGGGATGTTGTCAAAGTTCAGCGGAGCCAGCATCCCCTCTTTGCGCATACGCTCGACCATGTAATCAGACGGGATAATCACATCGTAGCTGACTGCACCACTGGCGAGTTTACTGTACATATCCTCGTTGGATGCAAAGGTGCTGTAATTGACTTTGACTGGCTGGCCATAGGTTTCCTGGTACCAGGCTTCAAATTCATGAATGGTATCAAAGCTGCCCTCGCTGCCATCCGAAATATACTCGCCCCAGTTATACACATTCAAAACCAGCCCATTGCTTGTGACGCTGCCGCAGCCTGTCAGGTTAACACATAAAATCAGCACCAGCGCCAGAAAAATGGCTAAGAACTTTTTGTTCATGCTTGTCTTGTCCTCCTCATTTTCTGTTCTGTGCGGCATCACTTGCTGCTGACACGACGGCGCTTACTGCGCTTGTTTTGCTTTTTCTGCTCACGCAGTTTCTTGGAATCATCATTGTCCACCATGTTGTTGATCAGCAGCAGACCCATCGTGACAAAGAAGATAATCGTAGCCAGCGCATACATTTTCGGCGTGACAGATTTCTTGGTCATACTATAAATGCGGATGGGCAGCGTATCAAAGCCATTACCGTTGGTAAAGTAGCTGATGACGAAATCATCCAGCGACAGCGTAAACGCCATAATTGCACCATTGATGATACCTGGCATCATCTCAGGCAGTTCTACCTTAAAGAAGCCACGCATCGGGGTACAGCCCAAATCCATTGCCGCTTCCAGCAGGGACTTATCCATCTGCTGGAGCTTAGGTAGAACCTGCAAAATCACATACGGCAGGCAGAAGGTAACGTGCGCCAGCAGCATGGTCCAGAAGTTCAGGCTGGAGGTAGTACCAATCATACGACCCACGAACACAAACATCAGCATCAAAGAGATACCTGTGATGATGTCGGGATTTGTCATGGGAATATCGGTTACGGTATTCATGGCAACACGATACCAGCGGCTGCGCAGGCGATCAATCCCCAGGGCTGTAATGGTACCCACTACAACAGAAATTGCAGTGGCACAGGTTGCCAGCAGCAACGAATTGCGGACAGCTTCCAAGGTAGCGCTGTCCTGCAGCAGCTCCGTATACCAGCTCAGCGAAAAACCGGAAAAGACCGACAAACTGCGGGATTCGTTAAAGGAGAATACCAGCAGTACCACGATCGGTGCAAACAGAAAGGCAAAAATCAGCCCGCTGTAAATTTTGGCAGATGTTTTCATTTCGTTTTTCCTCCGTATACGCTGCGCGCTGTCACATACTTGACCAGCGCCATCAGAGCCAACAGAATCAGCATCAGGATAAATGCAATCGCTGCGGCAAAGTGCAGATTGTTTGCCACATACTGCCCCTCAATCACATCACCGATCAAGAGGAACTTACCGTTACCTAGTTTCTGAGAAATATAGAAGGTACTAATGGACGGAATCAGAACCATGGTTATGCCGGAAATCACACCGGGCAGGCTCAAAGGAATGACCACGCGACGCAGTGTAGACAAACTACCGCAACCCAAATCGCGCGCAGCCTCCAACAGGTTGCCGTCAATTTTGCAGATAATGGAATAAATCGGCAGCACCATATACGGGAAATAGTCGTATACCATACCAATGACGACTGCCGCTTCGGTACCGATAATATGAATCGGTGGCAAGCCCAGCATTTTCAAAAATCCATTCAAGATACCTTTATCCTGCAAAATGGTCATCCATGCATAGGTACGGATCAAGAAGTTCATCCACATGGGAATCATAATCAGCGTGACCATCATTTTCTGGGTGCGCTCCGGCGCACGCGCCATGATATACGCAATGGGATACCCCAATACCAGACAAATCAGGGTAGAAATCGCCGCCAGCTTGACCGAACGCCAAAATACCAACAGGTAAGTATGCACTTCCACCAGTGCGCCACTATCGGAACGGATATTGCTGGTAGCTGTGAAAAAGCGGGTGATATTTGCCGTGGTAAAAGCGAAGTTGCTGTCTGTAAAGGCGTAGTATGCCACAAACAACAGTGGCACCAGCACAAAGATTACGCTCCAAATCGAGTACGGAACCAGCGCAGCCTTGTAAAAGGCGGGGGTCCGCTTTACATTTTCACGCTTCATTCTTCTTCCTCTCCCTCTTCTTCAAGGGTTGCCAATTCGTCCACTTCATCGGAGAAGGAGGAATAGTCGCCGAACATACCGGAATACTCCGATTTCTTCATGATATGGATAGCATCTGGGTCCAGAGAAAGACCAACGACTGCGTTCTCATCCACCGACTCGGTGGTCTGAATCATCCACTTAAATCCGTTGATATCCACTATGACTTCGTTATGCACACCCATGAAGGTGACGGAAGTGACATTGCCCTTCAGCATCGCATCTTCCGGCGGAACAATATCCACATCCTCCGGGCGAACGACTACGTCAACCGGCTCTTTGGGTGCAAAACCTGCATCCAGGCACTCGAAGGTGTGACCGGCAAAGCGAACCTTGTAGTCCTCCAGCATGATACCGTCCACGATGTTGCTTTCACCGATAAAGTCCGCAACAAAAGCGTTCTGCGGCTCATTGTAAATATCCGTAGGCGTACCAATCTGTTGAATCTTACCTTCGCTCATGACCACAATAGTATCGGACATACTCAAGGCTTCTTCCTGATCGTGGGTAACGAAAATAAAGGTAATACCGGTGCTCTTTTGAATCTTCTTCAGCTCCACCTGCATATCCTTGCGCAGCTTCAGATCCAGCGCGCCCAGAGGCTCATCCAGCAGCAGAACTTTGGGGTGACTGATCAGTGCGCGTGCAATGGCAACACGCTGCTGCTGACCGCCGGACAGGCTGGTGACACGGCGATGTGCAAAGGCTGACATCATCACCTTGCTCAGCATATCATTGACTTTTTCTTCAATTTCTGCTTTGGGTACTTTCTTTTCGCGCAAAGGGAATGCTACATTCTCAAACACATTCAAATGCGGAAACAGGGCATACTTCTGGAAAACCGTATTGATATTGCGCTTATGCGGCGGAGTATCATTGATGCGCTCGCCCATAAAAATCACATCGCCCTTATCTGGCTGTTCAAAACCGCCGATCATACGCAGTGTAGTCGTTTTACCGCAGCCCGAAGGCCCCAGCAGCGTAACGAACTCGTTGTCATAAATATCCAGGTTGATGTTGTCCAAAATGACTTCGCCGTCAAAAGATTTGGAGATGTTTTTCAACTCGATAATCTTTTTCATACTCATTCTCCCATTTCCGCATTCTATTTTCATGCCCGCAGGCAGAATTACACAAATAAAAAAGGTGGTGTGCCGCATGCGCAACACACCACCTGTGAAACATGAAACGAACTGTACTTTGGACACAGGAAACCTATCCCGCACCATACAGTACAGATATCACATTCCAATGGATCAGAGTCTATATAGCAAAGATTACTTTTACTACTCTTATTGACCATTTCACAAGCATATGCCGCCCGGCACTGGTTTATAGTAACCAACTTATAAAACTGAGCTTTTAACTCAATCAATAAGGCAACAGAAGTTGCCAACCGCACCTGCGGTCCTCGGCATTCGACCCGGCTGTCCGTATGGCCTTAGCTGGCTAAAAATGCCAGCGGTCGTACATCCTGCTTTTGGAAAGACTCTTTCCAGCTCAGATACTAAAATTTTATCATTCTCTCAAAAAAAGTCAACGGATTTTAGGAATTTCGCTTTATTTTATGCCAAATTTCAACGTTTTCAACAGAGCACAAAAGGGCATTTTTTCGATAAAGTATTCATTTTATCCTATCCGTCAAAAATAATTAGTACTGGTATTTTTTTCTGCATTTAATCAGGAAGAAAACTGACAGTATCGCCGCCATCAACTCTGCACCTACGACAGATAGCCAAATCCCGTCTACATCCAAAATCACAGGCAGCAGAAGGACAGCCGCAACTTCAAATACCAATGTGCGCAAAAAGGAAATGGCGGCTGAAACCAGACCATTATTCAACGCGGTAAAGAAAGAAGGGCCAAAGATTGCCACACCCACAAACAAAAAGGAAAAAGAGTACAGTAAAAATCCTCGCATCGTAATTTGCAGCAGCGCATCATCATAACTCACGAACATTCGCGATAATGGTCTCGCCAGACATTCTGCAATCAGGAACATGGCAGCCGAACTGATCCCGATAATAACAAAACTTTTGCGCAGCAAATTGTGCAGTTCCTTGTGATTGCCGGCCCCATAGTGAAAGCTGACCACCGGTGCAACCCCCACCGAGTATCCAATAAAAATCGCCAGGAAAATCAGGTTCACATACATCAGCACGCCATATGCGGCTACCCCGTCCTCGCCAACATAGCGCATCAGCTGCACATTGTACAGCATGCCCACGATTGCCATGGAAATATTGCTCAGCAGTTCGGATGAGCCATTGGTACAGCATTGGAACAACACTTTTCCATCCCAGTTCGTGCGACACAGATGCAGCTTGCTGGTATTCTTTCTGCCAAAGTACAAAAGCGGAACAAACCCACCTACGCACTGGCTCAAAGCCGATGCTGCCGCAGCACCCGCAATTCCAAAAGGTAATACACCTACAAACAGTGCATCCAGAATAATATTCGTTACGCCTGCTGCAACCGTTACATACAAGCCCATCTTCGGACGTTCCGCTGTGGGGAACAAAGTCTGAAACTCGTACTGCAAAATACACGCCGGAACGCCCAACATATAAATCCGCCCGTAGAGGATGCTGTCCTCTAAAAGCTGACCTTCCGCACCGAAAAAGACAGCAACCTGACGACATAATAAAATGCCAAAAACCATCAGTACCACACCGCAGACCGCCGAAACATAAATGATCAGTGAGAAAATACGATTCGCCTTTTCAGGGTTTCCTTCTCCCAGCGTTTTACCAATCAAGGCAGCACCGCCAGTTCCAAACATGAAACCGACACTGCTCAAAATCATCAAGAACGGCCAAATTAAATTGATGGCTGCGAAGGGTGTTTTCCCCACAAAATTAGATATAAACAGACCATCCACCACGCTGTAAATCGAGGTAACGATCAGCATCACAATAGACGGAAAGGTATAACGTAGTAGCTTGGAATAGGTAAAATGATCAGAAAGTTGAACCATGTATTCGATTACTCCACAGATTGCGTTATATCGTTTTATCAGTAAATTTCATCCGGTGTTTTTGCCTGCATGGCACTCACACCAAACCACGCTTTATATTTCCAACACAGATATAGGCAAAACACAAAACCTACTACTGCAATGCCCATATTCAAAGACAAATTGGTGCGACAAGCCACTGCCTCTCCGGCACTCGCTGTCATCACGGACTGGAGCTTTGGCATTACATAAGAACTCAATCCCATAAAGGTATAATAAATACCCAGGTTGCGCCCCTTGGGGCCAGGGTGGAGTTCCTGAATCAGAGAAACGCCACACTGCAGTGCACCGCCCGCAGCAAAGAAACCGATGGTAAATGCCGCCAGCATCAAGATGCTTTCGTTATGTGTACCAATCACCAGCGCATAAGAAATAATCGTACCTACCAGGTCAATGATCAGTATTTTCAGCGTGCGCCAACGGCGCTTTGCCATCATAAACGACCACGTCAAAACCGCCAACAGCGAACCTGTGGTATACAATGTGGTCAGCGTAGCAGATTTCATATCGCTCATACCAATCACAACCGATCCGTAACGATTCAGCAGCTGTTGTGCGGAATACATGGCAGCCATGATGACAAAGCCCATCATCGCCAGCGGAATCACGAGACCCTTGGGAGCAGGCTGTAAGAAACGGTCTGCTGCTGCGCGTGCTTCGGTATCCAGTTGTGCAGCATTTTCTTTCGCACTTAAACCAGCCACCTTGCGTGCTTTCAGTTCTTCATCATACGAGAAGGGTACCACCATTGCCAAAACCAACAAAACAGCAGAAGCGATTGCCGGAACAATCAGACCTACCTTCCATACACCCATATTGCGCAGGGACACAACCAGCATAGGATACAGCAGACCCGATACCGAGATAAACCCCTTAATCAAAATAACAGCAGAACCGGAAGATTTCGGCCAGCTTTCCTGTGCTGCAGCGTATAGGCAGCCATCAAACAAAGAAGTTGCTGCACCCGCCAAAAACATACAAGCACACGCAACCACGTAATTGGTGGTAGTCATACAGCCCAGAAAGAAAATAACATACATCGCTGCGCCAGCTGCCGCACATTTGCGGCGACCAATGCGGTCTGAAATCTCACCGCAGATCCAAACCGTCACAAACTTTGCCAAACCTGTATAGGAAATCGCATTGTATACGCCAGCCGCATCGGTCCCCCACTGGATTGCCAATGCGCCCAGGTTTTGCGATGCAACAATCGCCTGTACACCATGGCATAAATACGCTAGGTAAACGACAACCAGCGTCCAAATATATTTTTTTCCTCTCATTCCGAATACTCCTTTTATATTTTCTATTCCAGCAAATCGCCATAAAATTTTACCTTGAGCGGACGAAATACATCATAATACTATTATACAGATTTTTTGACAGAATCACAATGACAAGTCAGTTTTGCATCATTTTTTCTTGTCTCAATGTATATTTTGCATCCCTAATCTATACTTCCACTTGTGCGAAACTATATCTGCCGTAAATGCATCTATCCATATATTTACGAATCCTGCAAACAGTAGTATTATGGGAACAAGCGGATATTTACTTTTTTCTCCCTCTATACGTCCCTTTACTTTCTATATACAAACACCTTTACAAGTATTTCTTTGAATACATCACTGTTTTCAGTATCTTCTGTTCTGTCATTCACCTTGCGATTTGAGGTATGTTATGAAAAAAATAGTAATCATCCCCGACTCTTTTAAGGGCACTATGTCCAGCCGGGAAGTTGGGCAACTCATTCGTCAGGAAGCAGTTTCCTTTTGGCCGCAGATTGAAACAATTTGTGTCGAAGTCGCTGACGGTGGTGAAGGCAGTGTAGACGCTTTTCTGTCGGTACTTGCCGGTGAAAAGAAAACGCTGTGTGTGCAGGGCCCCCTTGGCGAAGAAGTTGAAAGCTTTTATGGTATGGTTGGCGACACGGCCATCATCGAAATGGCTGCTGCCGCCGGGCTTCCTTTGGCCAGTAAAAATCCAAATGCTGGACAAACTAGCACTTTTGGTGTTGGTCAGCTGATACAGGCAGCGTTGGATGATGGTGCTAAAAAAATCATCCTTGGTCTGGGTGGTTCCGCTACCAATGACGGCGGAACCGGCGCAGCTGCTGCGCTTGGTATAAAGTTTCTAAACGCATCCGGCGCATCTTTTGTTCCTGTTGGCGACACCCTGTGCGATATCGCACATATTGATACTTCCGAATGTGATACACGCCTGTCACAAGTACCCGTTATTGCCATGTGTGATGTGGATAATCCGCTTTGCGGCCCAATGGGCGCAGCAGCTGTCTTTGGTCCGCAGAAAGGTGCAAGCGATGCACAAATCCTACGGCTAGATAATGGTTTGCATCACCTGGCAAAGATCATTCACCAAGATATAGGGCAGGATATATTATATATAAAAGGTGCCGGTGCTGCTGGCGGCATGGGTGGTGGTGCAGTTGCTTTCTTTGGTGCAAAATTACAGCGTGGTATCGATGTTGTTCTGGATACTGTGCATTTTGACGATATGCTGCAAGACTGCTCGATGGTCATTACTGGAGAGGGGCGTATCGATGAACAAAGCGCCCACGGAAAAGTTATTTCTGGTATTGCACAACGTGCAAAGATACACCATGTACCAGTTATTGCCCTCGTTGGAGATATTGGGGATGGTGCGGATGCCATGTACGATATAGGTGTAAGTGCTATTTTCAGCATCAATCGGCTGGCTGTCCCTTTTTCAATCGCAAAAGATTATTCGCACGCTAATTTAAGGCAAATGGCACGCACGATCTTCCGTTTTGCTGAAATTGCAAAAACAATAGAATAAAGCACTCATTGACCATATCAAGGGATTTACGCAGGCGCAGCTTGCCGAGCTAACCGGAATTCATCCGGTATCTATTCGTAAATACCAAACGAACAAAATGCAGCCTCAGTCTGCACAAATTGAAAAGATAGCGGAATCTCTGTGTGTCAGCGCCGGTGCAATCAGTGGGTCGAATTCTGAGCTGATTCATTTGAAGACGGTCGGTGACCTGATGGGATTGCTGATGGTGTGGCACAAGTCTGGAATCCTTACAATTCAAGGGAAACGAGGAGAGGATCGCCAGCTGGATGCTGCAACGGTGCGTCTTGTACTCAATTCAATCTTTGAAAAATGCTTGACCCTATCCCGTGTGAATGCCAAAAAAGAAGAGACTATCCAGTTGGACAGTCTCAAAATTGCTTTGCAGGATTCTGGTGTTATGAATGATTTGCTTCACTGGGAGAGCCTCTACAATGGCTATGGTCTGATGTGCGCAAAATATGGTGATACATCCGAGGAGCAGGTTAAAGCATCTTTAGATGAGCTGAGAGAGA
>JARHYC010000002.1 GCA_029264955.1 Faecalibacterium sp.
ATGACGGTGAGGTTCCACCTGTTCCCATTCCGAACACAGTAGTTAAGCTCACTTGTGCCGAAGATAGTTGGCTGGAGACGGCCTGTGAAAATAGGTAGATGCCGGTATAAAACGCTCGATCCGTTTGGGTCGGGCGTTTTTCTTTGTCTCAATGAGAGAGAAAAATAATGTAGAGTGTACAAGCTAACGAAAGCAAAAGAATTATGCCTTGAGTGCGTCAAGAAAAAAGCGTACAATAAAAAGATAGCAAAGAAATGGAGGAGACAGGCATGGATCAAGAGGAACTGCGCAGATTGCTGGGTGAGGATGTTTATCTGCGTGCCCGTCGGTATCGTGTACGCGGTAGAGTAAGCCAGTTCATGGAAGAAGAAAGTGAACCAGGTGTACGCTATTTAACGGCACAAGTAGGCGGCAAAGAAAGTTATGCAGTGCAAGTCTGGCTCCGAGATGATGGGACTTTTTTGAGCGGAAGCTGCACTTGCACTTATAATCAGAATGGAGAGGGACAACTTTGCAAACATATCGGCGCAGTTTTACTACAGGATATGGAAACAGAAAAAGAGCAAACAAAGCTGGAATCTCTTCTAAATACAAAAAAAGTTACCACAGCGGCGGATTTACAGAATAGCCGAAGTGCATATACGTCCAATTTAGATATGCTGTTTGGTACTAAATGGCGTGGACAGGCTGCGGAAACCGATCAGCAGGCACAAAAGTTGCTGGAACGATACCGTATGGAGGCACAGGCAAAAATTCCACAGATGCTTCACGGAGAAGAAACAAGACCGGAAAGCATTCATTTGGAACCGGAGGTGACACCGGATCCATTGCGTCGTAATGCTGCACCAGAATTAAGACTGCGCATTCAAGGAGTAGGGCGCAGCTATATTGTAAAAGACATTGATGCCATGCTGTCGGCGATTGCCAACGAAGAAACGGTTCGCTACGGCGCAGAATTAGAGTTTACCCATACGCTGGAGTCTTTTGATACAGAAAGCAGAGAGCTTCTGCGCTTATTGCGGCGTCAGCGGGAATTGCTTGATTATGCAGGCGAAATGGTGCGCGGTGCAGGCCGGATGACGTTGCGGCGCAGCAGCACAATTCCACTGGCACCGAATGCCTGTGATGAATTGTATGAGATGTACTATCCAACAGGACAGCTCTCTGGATGGCTCATGCCGGAAAAAGCACCACGCCTGACACTGGTTTGTGAAAAAAAACAAGGGGGCGTGACGATGCGTGTCACGCCGGGTGCAGGTAGTTTTGAGGGAAGTCGCAACACATATTTCTTTACAGAAGACACAATCTGGCCTTGTAAACGCCGCAAGGCAAAAAAACTGATTCCTGTGTTGGATTCAATGGGCGATCGGGATTTGTTTTTTACCACGAAGGATACCGCGGAGTTTTGCAGCTATGTTTTGCCGGAGATTCGCGATTTTCTGGAGATTCAGGACCCGGACCGTGCCTTGCTGGACCAAATCCCATTGACCCCGGTGGTGCAGTATTATCTGGATGCACCGGAGTTGGGTACGATTGACGCCTATGTGCAGTTCGTCTATGGTGAGGATATTGTTTCACCTTACCATAAATATGACCATAGCTTCTTGCGGGACGACCGCACGGAAACGCAGGCGGTCACATTACTAACACAGTATATGGAACCGGAAGTGGATGCCCCTGCCGGATTGTTCCAGACGACTGACCAGCAGGCAATTGAAACATTTTTGGAAGAAGGCGTGCCATCCTTGTTGGCGCAGGGCGAAGTTTATTTGACGGATGCGTTCCGTGCAATGGAAGCACCACGCCCTAAAATTACGGTGGGCCTTTCGGTACAGGGGAATTTGCTGGATTTGGACTTGGATACAGGAGAATTCCCCGCACAGGAATTGCGTGCGTTGCTGGATTCTCTGCGCGCCAAGAAGCGGTATCATCGTTTGCGGGATGGTCGTCTGCTGCGATTGGATGATTCCTTGGATACGTTGGAAGGGCTGGATGAAATGCTGATGGATTCCGGCATGGATCTTTCTGCTGGACATACCAGTCTGCCGCTGTATCGCGCACCCAGCCTGGATAAAGCGTTGTCGGGACAGGATGGTATCGGATTTTCTCGTGATGATGCGTTCCGCCGGATTAGCCGCAGTTTCCATAGTGTAGCAGATGCGGATTTTGCTTTGCCAGAGAGTTTGCAGCCTGTCTTACGACGTTACCAACGCACAGGTTATCGATGGCTGCGGATGCTGGATCAGTATGGTATGGGCGGCATTCTGGCAGATGATATGGGTTTGGGTAAAACGCTTCAGGTTCTGGCATATTTGCTGGCGAAAAAACAGGAAGGCGTCACCCAGCCAAGCCTGATTGTATGCCCGGCATCGCTGGTTTTGAACTGGGCGGAGGAGGCGGCTCGTTTTGTACCGGAACTGCGTGTGCTGGCAGTTGATGGTGATGCTGCACATCGTGCGGCATTGGTATCACAGTTCAAGGAATATGATTTGATTGTGACTGGATATGATTTACTGCGCCGGGATATTGATAGCTATGATGCACAGGACTTTTATGCTTGCATTCTGGATGAAGCGCAGGCAATCAAGAACCAGACAACGCAGAAATATAAAGCGGTATGCCGCGTGAAAAGTCAGGTACGCTTTGCACTGACGGGCACCCCCATCGAGAATCGCCTGAGCGAACTGTGGAGTATTTTTTCGTTCTTGATGCCGGGATATCTTTACAGCTACACGGTGTTCCGGGAGCGCTTTGAAAAGCCAATTGTGCTGGATAGCAGCGAAACTACGACACATCGGTTAAACCAGCTGACAAGCCCTTTCATTTTGCGACGCATGAAAAACGAGGTGCTGAAAGAGCTGCCGCCTAAGCTGGAATATGTGCGCCATGTACAGATGGATACCGAGCAGCGCAAGCTGTATCTGGCAGCGGTGCTGGATGCAAAAGAAAAGATTGGAGCAGCCGGTCCGCAGGATCGGATTCAGGCACTTGCTGCACTGACACGGCTGCGCCAGATTTGCTGCGATCCCCGTCTAATGATGGAAAACTGGAACGGAGAAAGTGCAAAGCTGGATTCTTGTATGGAGTTGATTCGCACCGCAGCAGATGGCGGACACAAGATTCTGCTGTTCAGCCAGTTTACCAGTATGCTGGATTTGATTCGCAATCGTCTGGAGCAGGAAAAAATTTCTTCCTTTACGCTGCAGGGCTCTACACCGAAGGCGGTGCGTGCCGAGCTGGTACGCCGCTTTAATGCAGGGGAGGCAAGTGTATTTTTGATTTCCCTCAAGGCTGGCGGTACAGGTTTGAATTTAACAGCGGCGGACATCGTCATTCATTATGACCCTTGGTGGAATGTGGCGGCGCAGAACCAGGCAACCGACCGTGCCTACCGCATTGGTCAGAAGAGTACAGTGCAGGTCTATAAGCTGATCACCCAGAATACAGTGGAAGAGAAAATTCTGGATTTGCAGGCTGCCAAGCAGGATTTGGCAGATAAAGTAACCGGCAGTGCAGAGGGGTCAATCTTGAATATGACGCCGCAGGAGATCTTGCAGCTGCTAGAAGCGTAAAAACAGAGAAATTTACGATAAAAGACGTTTTTTTACAAATTGTTTCTTTTCAAATGGAAGAAAATACAGTATAGTAAAAGATGACGATTTACGAGAATAAATTGGAAATAAAGGAGTATCACATGATGGAACTGGGTTATGGCGTATTCAATCGCCCAATCGTTACCATATATAATGCCCCCACAGAAACAACAGAAACCGCACGCGGTCTGCGTTCGGCAATCAGTGATGAGGGACTGTACGGCACAGCTTGTCGTGTACTGGAAGTAGGCGGCCAGCTGAATTCTCCGGTAACACTACCCGAGGGATGGTGCCATATTGTCACGTTTTACGGCTACCAAGGTTATGTGCATACGGAAAAACTGAATCTGTGCGGGGAGGCAAAGCTGCGTGCTTATCTGAATCGTAAGATGACCCTGATTAGCCGCACCGCTGACGTGATGACTGCACCGGAAGCATCGGCGCCTTGCCTAATTACTTTGGAGCGAGGCAGTATGGTAGCACGTCTGGCAGAGCGCAAAGCAGGTGAGCCGGATAACGGTCAGCCTCCGCGCAAGGAAGGCTGGGCGCGTATCGCATTGGCAGATGGTCAGTCTGGTTATGTGCGCGCATTGTCTTTGGAGCCGGTTCGCTTTACCCAGAATGCAGTATTCTATATGGACGGCGAACGCACCCAAATGGAAGCAGAAGCATTGGCACGCGGTCAGAAACCGGGCAATCTGGTGCAGAATACGCTGGATACCTGGTATGACGGTTTGGAGGACGCCTTCCGCTTTTCTGTGTGCCAGACTGCACGCCTGTATCTGGGTACCCAGTATCGTTGGGGCGGTAAGAGCACCCGCGGTGTGGATTGCTCCGGCCTGGTGTCGGCTGTGTATATGCAGCACGGCGTTTTGATTTATCGTGACGCGAAAATTGTCGATGGATGGCCGGTGCATGAGATTCGTTTTGAGGATAAAAAGCCCGGCGATTTGATTTACTTCCCGGGTCATGTGGCAATGTATCTGGGTGGCAATAAGTATATCCATTCTACCGGCGCTGCGGTGTCCGGCGGTGTGGTAATCAATAGCTTTGATCCCAAGGACCCGCGTTTCCGTGCTGATTTGGCCGAGAACGTGCTGGCAACAGGCAGCATTTTCTAAGCAAGAGGAGGATTTGGTATGAGAGCGTGGGATTTGCACTGTGATACATTGTCCGTTCTGCGTGGGCGTGAACGCAAGGGCACCCCGATTTCGTTTGGTAAAAATCAGCTTCAGATCGATTTGGAAAAGCTCAAGCAGGGAGGTTACGGCTTGCAGTGCTTAGCGGCTTTTATTGATCTGGCAGATGCTCAGGCGGATGATCCGATGGTATGCGTAATGGAACAGGCGGACTTGTTCCATCGCATTCTGAACACTTACAAGGATGATGTGGCCCCGGTTTATACCGGCGGAGATATTGACAAGAATGTAGCTGACGGAAAAATCAGCCTGATGTTCACAGTGGAAGAATCCGGCTGCTGCAAGGGCAGTCTGGGTGTTCTGCGGGATTTGTACCATCTGGGGGCGCGTATGATGACGCTGACCTGGAACCACGAAAACGAAGTTGCATGGCCGAATCTGGTCTGCGACGGTGCAAATGGCGAAAAGCTCTGCAAACCCAATACCACGCAGGGACTGAAGCCTTTGGGTTTTGCATTTGTGGCAGAAATGGAACGTCTGCATATGATCGTAGACGTGAGCCACCTGTCCGACAAGGGCTTCTGGGATGTGGCAGGTTGTGCGACCCGACCCTTTGCAGCAAGTCATTCCAACTGCCGCAGTCTGGCGGGACATTGCCGCAATCTGACCGACGAAATGATTCGCCACATGGGCGAGCATGGATGTCTGGCAGGGTTAAACTACTGTGCAGGCTTTTTGGAGCCGGACCAGCTGGCAACCAGCAGTACCGTCGCACGCATCGCCCAGCACGCAGCACACTTTAAGCAGGTGGGTGGTATTGATATGATTGCGCTGGGCAGCGATTTTGACGGCATTGAATATGGCCCAGATATGAAGAACGCCAGCGAGCTGCCGAAACTGGTTGCTGCGCTGGAAAAGGAAAACTTTACAGAACGTGAAATCGAAGCGATTCTCTGGGGAAATGCACGCCGCTTCTTTATGGAGAATCTGTAATATGGAAAGGGGAGAATTCCATGCCGGATCCGCGTCTGACATTGGAAAAAAGAATTGCAGCCGAGCTGTATTCTTATCAGGGAAAAATGAGCATCTTTGCGGACGATTTGCACGGAAACACCGTTGCTATCGGCGCAGAGGAACCGTTTGAAACGGCTTCGGTCATTAAGGCATACATTTTGGCGGTGTTGTATCAGCTGGCAGAGGAAGGTTCTGTCAGCCTGGATGATGTGATTACTTATGAAGCATCTCAGTATGTGGATGGTTCGGGTATGCTGCGTGCGCTGGGTGTAGGCGCACAGCTGAAGGTGCGGGACACCGCTACGATGATGATTATTTGCTCCGACAACATCGCAACCAATATGATCATTGATTATCTGGGACTGGAGCGCATCAATCAGAACATTCAGAAAATGGGCTTTGCGCATACCGTACTGCATAATCCGCTGCACTTTGACCGCTATGACAAGCTGGGCACCACCACACCCCGCGATTATGGAACTCTCTTGTGCCGGATTGCAAAGAAAGAACTGGTCAGCCCGGCGGCAAGCGAAGCAATGCTGTCCATCCTACGTCAGCAGCACTACAATACCATGCTGACCGGTGATTTCCCACCGTATTATCTGGACTGCGAAGAAACCGGCGATGAGGAAATGATTTGGGTCGCCAGCAAAAGCGGCAGCATGAACGCCTGCCGCAATGACGGCGGCATCATTCACACGCCTTATGGTGCGTATGTGCTGGTTTTGATGAATAAGGATTTTAATGATATCATCGAGTACAACGATCACCCGGCGGTTCGATACGGCGCAAAGGTGAGCCGCATGATGCTGGATCAGGTGCTGGCATGTGAAGGCAAATTCTATTTATAAGCAAATGACACAAAAAGGTAGTTGTACCGAAGTGCAACTGCCTTTTTTCTGTATCAGACAGCGCTGCAATATTTATATTTTCTATAGCACTTTTGGCAAAATATGATATAATCCATAATACTGCTTTATCGCGAGTAATTTTCGGAATGAAGGATCAAGAGAAAGGATACTTTTGTGGAAAAGAAAGAACGCATCCATGGAGAAAATAAAAAAATCAATCTGATTTTTGCGCTGGTCGTTCTGGCGCTGGCTGCTGCACTGGCATTTTGGGGTTGGATACAGCGAAAAGATGCACACAGCCTGTATGCAGTTGTGCTCTATCCGAAGGAGGATGGTCAGCATCAGATGATTCTGCCGTTGGACGAGAACCGCACCTACGACGTGGAAACCTGTTTTGATACCGTGCATTTGCAGGTAAAAGACGGCGCAATCGCATTTATCAATAGCCCGTGCCCGGACCATAACTGTGAAGGTTTTGGCTGGCTGAAAGAAAAGGGAACATTTGCCATGTGTGCCCCTAATCAGACGGGCGTGTTTGTAGACGAAAAGGCAGAATTGACAAAAAAAGAGTGAATAAATAGACACCTTGACATTTTCTTGCTTTTTTGCGAAAGATTGATAAAAAGATATTGACAATTTATAGCAAGTCTTTAATAATAGTAAAACGCTCTGAATTAGTCGCGTTGCGGCACAGAGTGATAAGCTTTCAATAAAGCGAAAAAGCAACAAGAACGAGAGGAAAAGAAAATGAGAAATGCAAAGCGTGTACTGGCCCTGATGACGGCTGGTGTACTGATGATGCTGACCGCTTGCTCCACTGGTGCAGGCAGCCAGAATCCGGAGGTACAGCAGACAACTTCTGCAGCGAAAAGCGTGTACGAAGGCAAGGCAAACGGCTACGGCGGCGAAGTTTCTGTCCTGCTGACGGTGGAAGACGGAAAGATGACGGATCTGCGCCTGCTGGATCATCATGAGACCGCACCGGTTGTCAACCGTGCGTTCCCCATCCTGAAGGATCGTATTCTGGAAGCACAGACCCCCGTGGTTGACAGTGTTTCCAGTGCAACTTTCACTTCTTACGCTGTGAAGGCTGCTGTGGCTGACGCAGCAAGCCAGTATGGCAAGGATTTCGGCAAGATTGAAATGAACACTGTAAGCGCTGATGCGCCCGTCAAGCCCGAAGACACTACGGCACAGCTGGTTGTTGTCGGTGGCGGCCCCGCTGGTTTGGCTGCTGCAATCTCCGCAAAGCAGAACGGCGTTGAGAACGTCATCCTGGTGGAGAAGCTGGGCATCCTGAGCGGCAACGGCAAGTTCGACATGAACTTCTTTGACCTGATCAACTCTAAGGCAATGAACGATGCCGGCATCGAGTACAGTAAGGAAGATTTCATCGCCGACAAGAAGGACGCAGGCAACACCCCTGAGCGTCTGGAAGCGTGGGCAGAAGGCGAATGGAATCTGGATGCCTGGCTGCGCAAGATGGATATTCTGCTGAACCAGTCTAATGGTGGCACCAACCACATGGCAGAAAGCGACCAGTACGCTGGCGACCACATCCAGACCGGTCTGGAAAACGAAGCTAAGAAGCTGGGTGTTGATATCCGCCTGGAAAACAAGGGTATGGACCTGATTATGGAAGACGGCAAGTGCACTGGTGTTGTCGTTGAGACCAAGGGCGGCACCTACAACATCAAGGCAGACGCAGTTGTCGTTGCAACCGGCGGCTTCTGCAACAACAAGGAGCTGCTGGCAAAGTACGCTCCCGGCCACGAAGTGCTGGAGACCTCTAACTCCATGGGCACCACCGGCGACTTTGTCCCCGTATTCGAGAAAAATGGCTTCGGTTTGGAGAATATGGGCAAGATGTCTGTATTCTCTTACATCCTGAATCCCCGCCGCGATCTGACCGGTGGTGGCAGCGGCCGCCTGCTGGTCAACAAGGAAGGTAAGTTCTTCCTGGAAGATGACTCCGCTTCTGGTCTGGAACTGGGCACTGCTATCCTGGATCAGACCGATGGCGCAGCATTCTACCTGGCTGACCGTACCCTGTACGAGAGCAACTACCGTATCCGTAAGCACGTTGGCGCTGGCTACTATCAGCAGGGCGCTACTCTGGACGAGCTGGCAGAAAAGCTGGGCATTGACGCAGCTGGCCTGAAGGCTACCGTGGAAGAGTACAACGCAAACCTGCCCGAGGGCGCACGCCCCTTCGATGCAGAGGGCCCCTACTACGGCACCAAGGTTCAGACTGCAAACCACATGACCAAGGGCGGCGTTGTTGCTAACGAGCGCACCCAGGTTCTGTACGAGAATGGCGAAGTCGTTCCCGGTCTGTACGCAGCAGGTGAAGTTACCTGGGTTAGCGGCGCATACAGCGCTTCTGTTGTGTTCGGCCGTATCGCAGGCGAGTCTGTTGCAGCTGACATTCTGTAATTTTCGCGCTGACGGTAACGTCTGAAACGTACATGGAATATGCCCTGAGCTGCTTTTGATGAAGCAACCAGAGGGGATAACTGTATCTTTGAAAATACCACCTTGCCATTGGCAGGGTGGTATTTTTTATGTGATGAACGTTGCACAGCATATTGCAAAAGTGTCTGCAACGTTTTGTTGTGTGTTACGGCGAGGATGTAAGGATTCGCCTGTCATATAGAATGTGAACTTGGACTGCTGAGATTTGGTATGAGAACATACAGTACTTTTGGTGGCTATCGTTTCGCCTGACGGTGGTTTCCTATTGCATATAGGGGAAACTTTGAACAAAGGAAGGATAGGGATAACGAGTGAGTACTGAGGCCAGCATCCAAGAAAGGAATGCTGGCTTGTATTATTGCAAACGCAGGTGTAAAAAGGGACTTGTAAAACCCATCCGATCAAAAAAGAAACGGCAAACAGAACACACATGAATTCTGTCTGCCGCTTGATGATATGAGATTGGAGTTGCAAAAAGAAAAGACCTAAATGCTTTCACATTCAGGTCTTTGTTGTGGAGCGGCCGACGAGGCTCGAACTCGCTACCTCCACCTTGGCAAGGTGGCGCTCTACCAGATGAGCTACGGCCGCATATTTGGTGCAAAGGTTTTTACCTCAGCACCATGCTGGTGCCTCCGATCGGAATCGAACCAATGACACGGGGATTTTCAGTCCCCTGCTCTACCTACTGAGCTACAGAGGCGCGTCCCAACGACACTTATTATACCAGAAAAATCCTATTTGTAAAGCAAAAATTACAATTTTTTTGAAAAAATTTGTGCCTTGCGCTATATCGTTGTTTTTTTATGCTAGTTTCTGGGGTCGGGTGTATAAAGGAAACATAGGTGACCATACTATCAGCACAAAGGAGGGTTGATTGATATGGAAAACAAAGGTGTTATTTGTGATGTGACCCAGTGCATCCACAATGTTGGCTGCGAAAAGTGCAATTTGGACCAGATCAAGGTGACGGAGCATACTGCTTCTAACAACAAGAATGTGGATACGCCCCATTTCTGTCAGAACTATCAGTGCAAGCACTGCTGACACACCGAATCCCGGCGGCATGGCATGAGCCATGCCGTTTTTTTATTGGGGAACCCTATAGTGTATTGGGGCAGCGGACTGGAAATTATCCAGAGCATATTACAAAGTGTGCAGCTCACTATAAGATGAGAGAATAGCAACAAGCTGAGAGAAAACAGTTTACATTCCGGCACAAAGTGACTACAATAAAGCAGAACGGCCTGTTCTGAGCAACATGCCGAAACCAGAAACGTGGAGGAATTATCATGCTGACTTTTGAACAGGCAGAAGCAATGCTGACACCGCAGCAGCGCAGCGAGATGGCGCGTGTTGTGCTGGAAGATGACGTATTGCTGCCAGATGAAATGTCCGAGGCGCAGCGCGTATTTTGCATGGGATTAGAAGCGTACTGTGAGTACGAATGCCGTGCAGATGTAACCAAGTATTTGCTGTAAGGATGCATCACAAAAGAGCAGCACAGACGATAAAGCCTGTGCTGCTCTTTTTATAGTATATAGCAGAGATTCTGTTCAGCAGTCTGATTTGGCATATTCAGAAGTGAGCGTAACTGTGCCGGAAAAATCCGCATACTGCACCATAATGTAATTGCCGCCGCTTTCCAGAAATAGCTGCGTATCGAAAGCCCCAGTATTATCCGGCTCCAGCAGGATGATTTCATCATTCAGGCGGATGCGAATAACTGCGCTGCCGCCTTGTGAATGAATCGTACCGGAAAGGTTCAGTGTACGGTTAGACAGCGCTGCACCACCGAAAATCACATTTTTTCCGGTAACACCAGTACATTCTGCCTGATAGGTACCGCAGTATGTGTCATCTCCAAAAACACGGGTGCCAATCAGTCGCTCATCTGCAGTGATTTGCGAGTGGCCCAGTTGTTCGGTCCAGCTTTCCGTCCAGGTATACAGTGCAGTACCAGATAAATGATTACAGGCGGTTACACTGCACACCAGCGCCAGAAGCATGACACAAAAGATGAGAAATCGTTTCATAGAAGAAGCCCTCTCTTACTGGCTGACGATTTTATAATAGACTTTTGCCGTCAGCAGATAAACCAGCAGATAGAATGCAGCAAAAACCAGATAGCAGCTAACCGTGGAGCCGAAGAATAGCCGACGATTCAGCAGATTCAGCATGGCAAGCAGCTTAACCATCAGCGGGTATGCAGCAATCACGTGGAGGCCGGCAACTGCCAAAGGCAGGAAAAATACCGTGATGATTTGGGAGTGAATGGTGGACTTGATTTCCTGACTGCTCATACCAACCTGGCGCAGGATCTTGTAGCGATCCCGGTCATCAAAGCCTTCGGTAATTTGTTTGTAGTAAATAATCAATACGGTTGCCATCAGGAACAAAATGCCCAGGAACACGCCAATGAAAAAGAATCCACTATACAGCCCAACAAAACTATCGTGCGCTTCAGTTTTTACTTCCAACAAGCCGATAGATGGAATGGGTGCATTCAGTATATCGTTGGAAAAAGCAAGTTGGCTTTTTGCATCAGCGCTTGTGTCAAAGCCGTAATAAGCTCTTAATGCCGTGCCTTCTTCTGCGTTCTGCATGAGAGAAGCAAAGGATTCGTTCCAATCGGCGAGGGTGCTGTCGGATACGACCAAATAGTAAGAATCAAAGACAAAGGAAGCGAGAACGCCGTTGGGTGGATATGCGTCTGCCTTTTCTTTGATGATATAAGTGCTGTCAAACAGATTTAGGGTGGGGTAATCATAAGGAGTACGACCATCTACCAATAGAATCTCCTCCGAGGCGAGCTGGTAGGTGGTATCCATGATACGGTTGTAATCGGAAAGCGGCATCACAATGGCGACATCTGTGCCGTAGCCTTCCGTACTGACAATAAAGTTGTCCTTGCTTCGGGAGCAGGGGAAAAACAGATAGGAGTATTGCATTTCGTCCTGTATGGGGAAATCCTGATTGGCTTGCAGCGTGTGGATTTCTTCCACAGCAGCGTCTGCATTTGCGCCGTCCAGATAAACGCAGAAATCGTTGGGATAACGGGACTGGATAACATCCTGAATACCCAGTACCATGGAACCGGTAGAAGAAATGATAATCAATACCATAGTGGACAAAATGCAGATGTTGGCAAGCCCTACGGCATTCTGTTTCATACGGTACAACAGACCGGATACGCTGATGAAATGTTCGGGCTGATAATAGAAACGCTTGTTTTTGCGCATTAGCTTCAGGATTGCGATGCTTCCGGCGGTGAAAAGCAGATAGGTGCCAACCATGACCAACGCTACGGCACCAAAAAAGGTGCCAATAGCAGAAAGGGCATCTTTGGCGGTGCGTGCGTAGGAATAACCTGCGCCGATACAGACAAAGCCCAGCAGGGCCAAAAACCACTTGGCTTTGGGTTCTCGCTCACCTGCATGAGAATCTTGCATCAATGCAATCGGGCTGCTAGTCTGAATCTGCCGCACCGCGTTTGCATAAATCAAAAGAAAAATCAGAAGAAAATATCCAGCGGTATGCCCCACAACTTTGGGCGAAAGAAAAAAGCCCAGCGATGCCGACTGATTGGAAAAATGTGTAATCAACAGAAACATCAGTTTGTCTAACGCAATACCAAGCAAAAGCCCACCGCCGATGCTGATGGCAGCTACATACAAGGTTTCCCAAGCAAGAGTTTTGGCAAGATGATGCTTTTCCATACCCAGAATGTGGAACAGACCAAATTCCTTTTTGCGGCGTTTCACCAGAAAGCTGTTGGTGTAAAACAGAAAAATAATGGAAAACAGTGCAACAACACCACTGCCGACAATCAGCAAGGAACCAAGCCCCATATTGATCAGCGCAGGATTGTTGGCAAGGGATTTGATCAAGTAGTACATCATTACTGTAATGGTACAGGTAATGATATAGGGAATGTAGGTTTTGGCATTCTTGCGGATGTTATCCACTGCCAAACGTGGAAAGAAGCTTTTATTCATGCTGCTCACCACCCGTCGCCAGCAGGGTCAGCGTGTCCGAAATTTTCTGGAACTGCTGTTCCTGAGTTGCATTGCCCCGATAGATTTGATGGAACACTTCGCCGTCTTTGATGAACAAAACACGGCTGGCATGGCTTGCCGCTTTGGTGGAGTGGGTGACCATCAGAATGGTTTGCCCCTCTTGGTTGATTTGATTGAACACTTGCAGCAGACTGTCCGAAGAGCGGGAATCCAGCGCGCCAGTGGGTTCATCTGCCAAGATCAGCTTGGGCTGGGTAATCAGCGCACGAGCAACCGCAACACGCTGTTTCTGACCGCCGGAAACTTCATACGGGTATTTATTGAGGATTTTCTGGATGCCCAGCTTCTGCGCCAGCGGCTGAAGACGTGAGGACATATCTTCATATCGTGCGCCAGCCAGTACCAGTGGCAGGAAGATGTTGTCCTGCAACGTAAAAGTGTCCAGCAAGTTAAAATCCTGAAATACAAATCCCAGATTATCCCGGCGGAAAGCTGCGCTTTCTTTTTCCCGCACAGTGGAAAGGGATTTGCCGTTCAGCAGCACTTCGCCCCGCGTGGGGGTGTCTAAAGTTGCCAGAATGTTCAGCAGTGTGGTTTTGCCGCTGCCGGATTCACCCATGATAGCGACGTATTCGCCCGGCTCCACAGAAAAAGAAACGTTCTTCAGTGCTTCGACCTGACTGCCGCCAAAGCGGGTAGTATAAATCTTTTGCAGACATTTTGCCTCTAATATAGCCATAAAACAGACCTCCTTTGGTTGTGGCATGAGTATAACAAAACGACCGAACTGTCAGACATCGAATCGTGTGACATTTCGGCCGTTTCCTGTGACATTTTTGTAAGATGCCGTCATTCCACACCCAAAGATGCGGTAGAAAGGTCCAGTGAAATAGTGGTTCCCTGTCCGGGGGTGGATTCTGCCCAGATCCGATGCGAAAGCCGCTCTGCTGCGGATTTGCATAGATACAGACCAAGACCAGACGCTTTTTTATCAGCACGCCCATTGTAACCGGTGAATCCTTTTTCAAAAATGCGGGGCAAATCTTCCGGAGCGATACCGATTCCGGTGTCGGTGATTTGCAATACTTTTTCTGATGTGACGGTAATGGTCACCGTACCGGCAGCGGGGGTGTATTTTACGCTGTTGGAGAGAATCTGCTCGATGATGAATAAAAGCCATTTTTCATCTGTCAGTACCGAAACGTGCACTGGGGCATAAACCAGCCGAATCCGGCGCTGAATAAACAAGGGGGCATATTTGTGAATCGCCTGTTTGAGAATCCTGTCTAAATCATAGGTACGGAACAGATAATCCGAAGCGTTGCTGCCCAGCCGCAGATAGCTTAGAACCATTTCTACATATTGTTCAATGCGGAACAGCTCGGTGGACAAAAGATGATTTTCCTCGGTGTCCTCCGATTCCAGAATTAACTTCATAGAGGAAATGGGTGTTTTGATTTGATGTACCCAAGTAGTGTAATAATCTATGCTTTCCTGCTCAGCGGTTTGGCGCGCAGTGCGTTCCGCATCCAAAACCTGAGAGAGCCCCAGAATGATATCAGACAAATCCTGTTCGGATTGTGTGGCGGGTGGGGGGAGTTTATCCAGCATCAAAGGCAGATTTTCCTGCACTGTTTGGCGCATCTGGTGTTTTTTGTGCCAGTATACGGCGTGAAACGGCAGTGCTACCAGTAAAAAGACAAGGCACAGCCCCGCGGCATAAAAAAACGCTTCACTGGGCAGACCATACAAATAAGTCACCAGCCCAAACACACCAGACACAAACACCAATAAAAACAGGAACGGCGACAACTCATGCAGATAACAAAATAGACAAGAGTACCAGTTTTCTTTTTTCATGTATGCCTCTTATTCAATCAGGTAACCTTTACCTACTTTAGTGGTAATGAAATCGTGCAAGCCCGCATTTTCCAACTTTTTCCGCAGACGGTTTACATTGACGGTCAGGGTATTTTCTTCCACATAAGCATCCATCTGCCATAGCTTGGTCATTAAGGTATCACGGCTGACAATACGCCCCTTGCATTCCAGCAGTGTTTGCAGAATACGGAATTCATTTTTTGTCAGCTCGATGTGCTGTTCGTTATAGGCCAGGCTGGCATCGTTTAAGTTTAAGATGGCGCCCCGATGCTCCAGCACAGCGGTTTTTCCGGATAAATCGTAGGTGCGACGCAATACGGCACGGATTTTTGCGGTCATTACGCCTAGGTCGATGGGTTTGGCAATAAAATCATCGCCGCCCATGTCCATTGCCATAACGATATTCATATTATCCGAAGCCGAAGAAATAAAAACAACAGGAACACTGGATACCCGGCGGATTTCAGTACACCAGTGGTATCCGTTATAAAACGGGAGCATAATGTCCATCAAAACCAGATGTGGGTCATAGGAGGAAAAAGCGGACATGATATTTTGAAAGTCTGAGACGCATTGTACCTGATTGCCCCAGGATTCGATTTGAGCCTGGATGGCGTGCGCCAGCGTGGGGTCGTCTTCTACGACCAAAATACGATACATCGTAACACCTCTTTTGCAAAATCCATGTCTTTTACTACACCATGTAAAACAAGAAAAGTCAAGTAGCAGAAAAAATTCGATATGGACAAAATCGAGTAGTCTGCGTATGATGAAATAAAAGCTATGCTGATTTGGAAAAGGAGGTCGTTCTTATGAAAAAATGGAATCGATGTACTTTAGTGGGGGCTGCACTGGTGGTGTCGGCTGCTTTACTAGTGGGTTGTACGGGATCGGAATCAGAATCAAATGTGCCGCCTGCGGAAACACAAACTCCTGCCCCAACACAGGCCATCGCAACGGCAGAGCCACAGCAAAGTGCGGAGCCAACCCCAGAGGCTGCGATAAATCCCGCGCAAAAAACCGTAAACCAAATTAAAGACCAGTTGGATCGGATGTCCGGCTGGGGAACCGGAACCGCTGGTTCAACGCTGTCCAGCGCAGGGGCAGCATATGGGCTGATTGTGTGCTGTGACGAAAACCATGTAGCAGAACTGGATATGGAAGTATTGAAAGCTGCGGTGGAGGATTGGCTGGCAGAAGTGCCGGAAGAATTCCGGGCCGATATGAAAGAAAATTGGCAGACGGTTGCCTGTATGGGCAGCAGTATCCTGGCACAGGAGGATTATGCTATGGCGCTGCTGACCGATTTGGAATGTACGCCGATTGAATCGGAAACTGCAGAGAAAAACTGGACTTGTTTTTGTCAGGCGGCAAATGCAGTAATGGTGCAGTAAGAAACAAGACCGTTTGATAGATGATGATTGAACAGGTGATTGAAATGAAAAAATTAGCAGTCTTTGTTTTGGCAATCGTGACAGCACTGACCTTTGCGGGATGTTCCAAAACAGAAGAAACCACAACGAAAGTTTACTCGTTTCGCGGAGAAAACGAAGTGTGCAGCGTAAACAATGGCGTAATCGTGATTTCGCCCACAGCAGACATTTTTTATGGCGGAGAACTGGAAGGAATCGAGGGGGAGTTTGCGGATCTTGTATCGTGCAGCACAACCTTTTATGTTTTAGTCAATGGTGAAAAGGAAAATCTTTTCAGCAATGTTGCGGTCGATCAGTCCGGAGGTACGCTTTCGTTTGACCAAGAAATCGGACAAATGACCGGGGAGCACTTTATAAAAGTGGAAAGCGAAGCGCTGGAAAACAGCCTTTATTTTGAATTAGAAACAACGGATAAAAACGGAACAACAAACAACTATCAAATTCCGATGAATGTGGTTGAAGTCACCAAAGATATCAGTAGATAAATAGTGCATAGTCTGCGTGATTGCATTGTGATCATAAAAAGAGCCGCGGAGAAAAGATACAACTTTTCTCCGCGGCTTTTTTGTGTGCGGGAAGGGCAGGGTCAATCTGGGCTCTTGCGTTTTTCTTTGGCAAGCTCGGCAACCTGCGGAAACCGATCGAGGATATACTGATAGCCGCCGGGCTGATGGGGGATGGTGCAGTTAGAGCAATCTTTAATGCCGGTGTCTGTATAGGTAAAATTGCCACCGCACCGATTGCCCAGCGCATACAGCGGGCAATAACAGAATAAACAATTAAATTGTGCGGGGTCCACCCCTTTGTGACAAGGGAAAAACTCGCAGCGCTCATTGCAGAAAAAAGAATAGTGGGCAGTTTGTGCATTTTGCTCCATAAGGATGCCTCGCTTTCATAAAATGCAGAAAATATCTAAGATAAAGATAACGGGTCTTGCAAAAGAAGTCAAATCTGACTAAAAAGTGAAAAGAAAAAATGACATATCAACGAATGTATTTTGGCTTTTACGGCGAATTTGAATTTTTCGTGGGGTAGCTGGCTCGGCAAAAACAGCGAAAATACGACTTATTGTGAACTTTTTGACAAAGTGAACAAAATAATCGCTTTTGCAGAAAAATCTTCGTGCTTTTCACATCTTGTTAAATTATTAACGCAGATGGTATACTATGGGCACACCAAGACACCAACTGCACAAAACCCGGCGGTAGGAAGCCGGTAAGATGCAGTCATCAAATAGGAGGGTTTTCCGTATGGCAACGAAAAAGACCAATGAGCAGCCCGTCGCAGAGCAGCCCGTCGTTGACGAAAACGCAGTTGTGATCGATCAGCTGGTTGCAAACGCACAGACCGCATTGCAGGAGTTCCTGACGCTGGATCAGGAGAAGATCGATGAGATCGTACACGCAATGGCACTGGCTGGCCTGGACCAGCACCAGGAGCTGGCTCGCATGGCAGTCGAAGAGACAGGCCGCGGCGTTTACGAAGACAAGGTCATCAAGAATATGTTTGCCACTGAGTACATCTGGCACAACATTAAGAATGAAAAGACCGTTGGCGTTCTGGACGAGAACGACATGGAAGGCTATGTGGAAGTTGCAGAGCCCGTTGGCGTTATCTGCGGTGTTACTCCCACCACCAACCCCACTTCTACTACTCTGTTCAAGAGCCTGATCGCTGTTAAGACTCGTAACCCCATCGTGTTCGCATTCCACCCCTCTGCACAGAAGTGCTCTTCTGAAGCTGCACGCATCGTTTACGAAGCAGCTGTCAAGGCTGGCGCTCCCAAGAACTGCATCCAGTGGATCGAGCATCCCTCCATTCAGGCAACGCAGATGCTGATGAACCACCCCGGTGTTGCTACCATCCTGGCAACCGGTGGCCCTGGCATGGTTAAGTCCGCTTACAGCTGCGGCAAGCCGGCGTTGGGCGTTGGCCCCGGCAACGTGCCTTGCTACATCAACAAGAGCGCTGACCTGCATCGTGCCTGCACCGACCTGATGATGTCCAAGACTTTCGATAACGGCATGATCTGCGCTTCTGAACAGGCTGTTATTGTCGATAAGGAAATTGCTGATGAGTTCCGCGCATACATGACCGCTAACAACTGCTACTTCCTGAACGAAGCAGAAGTGAAGAAGCTAAGCGACTATATGTTCCCGGACCCCAACGCTGGCGTTCGCGCTGTTCTGGTTGGTAAGAGCGCAAACTGGATTGCTGAGCAGGCAGGTCTGAAGGTTCCCGAAAAGACCAAAATCCTGTTGGCTCCGCTGCCCGAACCCTCTGTCGAGTACCCCCTGTCCAAAGAGAAGCTGAGCCCCGTGCTGGCATTCTTCACCTGCGAGAATCAGGAGCAGGGCTTTGCGTATGCAAACCGTATGCTGGAGCTGGGCGGTCTGGGACACTCCGCTGTTATCCACACCGGCGACAGCGAGATGGCGGATCAGTATGGCGTCGCAATGCGCGTTGGCCGTATCATCGTAAATGCACCTTCTTCTCAGGGTGCTATCGGCGACATCTACAACACCAATACTCCTTCTCTGACGCTGGGCTGCGGCAGCTACGGCAAGAACTCTGTTTCTCAGAACGTTTCTACCGTTAACCTGATCAACAAGAAGCGCATCGCAAAACGGAGAGTGAATATGCAGTGGTTTAAGGTTCCGCCCAAGATCTACTTTGAGGAAGACTCCATCCAGTATCTGGAGAAGATGGAAGACATCTCTCGTGCATTCATCGTTACCGACCCCGTGATGGTCAAGCTGGGCAACGTGGATAAGATTCTGTACTACTTGCGCCGTCGCAATAACTACTGCCACAGCGAAATCTATGCAGACGTTGAGAGCGATCCGAGCGTAGAATGCATCATGCGTGGTGTGGAAGCTATGCGTAACTTCCAGCCCGACGTAATCATCGCAGTCGGCGGCGGCAGCGCAATGGACGCAGCAAAGGGTATGTGGCTGTTCTACGAGCATCCCGAAACCAGCTTCGACGGTCTGCGCCAGCGCTTCCTGGATATCCGTAAGCGTGCATTCAAGTTCCCTGCACTGGGCAAGAAGACCAAGATGGTCTGCATCCCCACCACTTCCGGTACCGGTAGTGAAGTTACCAGCTTCTCTGTCATCACGGACAAGCAGAACGGCAACATCAAGTATCCTCTGGCTGACTACAGCCTGACCCCCGATGTGGCTATCATCGATCCTCAGTTCACCCGCAGTATGCCGCGCAGCATTGTTGCTGATACCGGTCTGGACGTTCTGACCCATGCAATCGAGGCTTATGTCTCTGTCATGGCAAGCGACTACACCGACGGTTTGGCTCTGCAGGCTATCGAGATGGTATTCCACTACCTGGAGGCTAGCTACAACGGCGATCCTCTGGCACGCGAGAAGATGCACAACGCATCCTGCATCGCTGGTATGGCATTTACCAATGCATTCCTGGGTCTGAACCACTCTATGGCTCATAAGCTGGGCGGCGATTTCCACATTCCGCATGGTCGTGCAAACGCTATCCTGCTGCCTTACGTCATCAAGTACAACGCTACCAAGCCTACCAAGTTTGCATCCTTCCCCAAGTACAAGGAGTATGTGGCTGATCAGCGTTATGCTAAGATCGCATGGCGCTGCGGCCTGTGCAGCAAGGACACGCCTACCGAGCAGGCTGTTCAGTGCCTGATTGACGCAATCAAGAAGCTGATTGCTGCTACCGAGCGTCCCGCTTGCATCAAGGATTGCGGTATCTCTGAGGCTGACTTCCTGGCAAAGGTTGACGCACTGAGCTACAAGGCATTCGAGGACCAGTGCACCACTGCAAACCCGGTTTACCCGCTGGTCAGCGAGATCAAGGAGCTGTTCCTGCAGGCTTACTACGGAGAGGAAAAGTAATCCTGTCGGAAGCGGTTGCCATAAAATAAGTGTTCCCTAATTATATATAGAGAACGGATTTACTCCAATATACAAAACCGGCGTGGCTTTCGGGCTGCGCCGGTTTTGTTATATCCGGAAATTCATAGATGCGTTGCATCTGGAGAAAGAAAGTTCTATAATGACAAAAAATACGTTTTGCGGCAGGAAAGCAAAGGAGGAATTTTGTATGAAGGTGGCTTATAAAAACGGAATTCTGCTGGATGGCAGCGAGAACATGACACCCCAGACTGGTAAAATCGTGCTGGTAGAAGATGAAACCATTACAGCAATCGTGGACGACGGCACAGATCTGACGGGTTATGAAGTGGAAGATTTACAAGGCCGGTATTTGATGCCCGGCATGGTAAATATGCATGTGCATATTCCGTCCAGCGGTAAGCCCAGCAAAAAGCCAAAAGATCCGAAAACGACAGTAAAGCTGGTTACGGCAAACAAACTGACCCGCAAAATTATTGAACATCTGTACAAGAGTTTCGGACGTACAGAACTGCTCAGCGGTGTAACCACATTGCGTACCATGGGCGGGGTAGAGAACTACGATACCTGGCTGCGAAACAAAATCAACGAAGGGAAAGTGGAGGGCCCGCGTATTCTGGCAAGCAATATGGCGGTTTCGGTGCCCGGCGGTCATATGGCGGGTTCGCTGGCATACGAAGCAACCACGCCGGAACAGGCGCAAAATTTTGTGCGTGAAATTGCCAAGGATCAGCCGGATGTAATCAAGCTGATGATTACCGGCGGCGTACTGGATGCAACGGAGCGTGGAGAGCCGGGTGTGCTGCGGATGCAGCCGGAGCTGGTGAAAGCTGCTTGCGATACGGCGCACGAGCTGGGACTGAAAGTAGCTGCTCATGTGGAAAGCCCCGAAGGCGTTCGGGTTGCACTGGAAAACGGAGTGGACACCATCGAACACGGTGCAAAGCCGGATGGTGAAATTCTGAACTTGTTCCGGGAGAAGGGTGCAGTGCATGTGGCAACGCTGTCGCCTGCATTGCCGTTTGCGCTGTTTGACCGTTCGGTCAGCTATTGCAGCGAGATGGCACAGTACAATGGTAAAATCGTATTTGACGGTATTGTGGAATGTGCCAAGCAGTGCCTGGCCGCAGGTATCCCGGTTGGTTTGGGAACAGATACTGGTTGTCCGTTTATTACCCACTACGATATGTGGCGCGAGCTGTACTGGTTCCATAAGTATTGTGGTGTGACCAATGCGTTTGCGCTGTACAGCGGTACCAAGCACAATGCGGAGCTGCTGGGGCTGGGCGATGTGACGGGAAGTATCGAACCAGGTAAGTGTGCCGATATGATCGTAACACGAGAAAATCCGCTGGAGAATTTACAGGCATTGCGCGAGCTGCAAATGGTGGTTGCACGCGGTAAGCGATACCATCAGCCCAAGGTAAAGAAGGTGCCGAAGGCGGAGCGTGCGTTGGATCGCTTTTTGTAAAAGTGAGATGAATTGGTCTGAGATGGATAAAAATAATTACTTTTTGTAGTTTTCTGGTGTGGCTATACAAAAAAGTGAGGATAAGTGACGCGTAGGAGCATGACAAAACCAAAACAAAATTGATTTCGGGATGGATTGCTGGTAAAATCAAAAGAAAACGTAGCGGAGGAAGGGAATATGCGGGAAACGGAAATTTCGAACTGTATTGCAATTCTGAAAGAAGAACTGATGCCGGCGCTGGGGTGTACGGAGCCGATTGCCATTGCGTATGCGGCGGCAAAGGCTGGCGAAATGCTGGGGCTGAAACCGGAGCGCGCCGTAACATATTGCAGCGGCAATATCGTCAAGAATGTTAAGTCGGTTACTGTGCCGAACTCGAACGGCTTGCGCGGCATCGAAGCAGCAACCGTGCTGGGCCTTGTGGGCGGTGTAGCCGACAAGCAGCTGGAAGTACTGACCGAGGTAAAGCCGGAGCAAATCGAAACCACAAAGCAGTTGCTGGCAGAGGATTTCTGCCAGACCAAGTTGGTTGTCGGCGTGGATAAGCTGTATATTAAGGTTTGGGTCGAAGGGGAAGGGCATACTGCAAGTGTGACCATTGAGGGACACCACACCAACATCACCGATATTACGAAAGATGATACTGTGCTGTACCACAAGGACTACACCCCAGCACAGGCGCAGAAGCGCAAGGGTGACCGCACTAAGCTGACGGTAGCGCATATTCTGGAATTTGCAGCACAGGTGGATGTGGATGCGATTCAGCCTATTTTGGAGCGCCAGGTGGAGTGCAACTGCAAAATCGCAGATGCCGGCATGAGCAAGCTCTACGGCTCCGGTGTTGCACAGGCGATTTTGAACAATATGCCGCACACGCCGTTTTCACTGGCGCGCGCCCGTGCAGCGGCGGCGTCTGAAGCGCGTATGTCCGGCTGTCCGCTGCCCGTCGTCATCAATGCAGGCAGTGGCAATCAAGGGATCATCGTATCGGTTCCTGTGGTTACCTATGCACGCCAGATGGGCTATAATGATGAGAAGCTCTACCGTGCATTGGCGGTCAGCAACCTGATTTCCATTCACCTGAAACGCCACATCGGCGATTTGTCTGCGTTCTGCGGTGCCATTACCGCAGCCTGTGGCGTGGGTGCAGCGCTGGCTTATTTGGAAGAGTGCAGCTATCAGGTAGTTGCGGATACCATCAGCAATACGCTGGCTTCGGTAGGTGGTATTTTCTGCGATGGTGCAAAGCCCTCCTGCGCAGCAAAGCTGGCTTCGGCACTGGATTCTGTGTATATCTCTTTCTGCATGGCGAGAGATGCCCGTGCTTTTGGTGCAGGCGATGGTATCGTGGGCGCCGATGTGGAACAGACCATCCGCAGCATCGGCAGAATTGGCAGTGTTGGCATGGAGGGAACCGATCAGGAAATCCTGCAAATCATGCTGCAAACCAAGGCAAACTGCTGAGCAATTCTTTAAGTAAGACAATAACAAAGACCTACCATACCATACGGTGGGTCTTTTGTTATATCACAAAGAAAAATAGCTCAAATACAAGGCAAAGAACCGCAAAATGGATTGCTTTTCCGGGGCGGCTTCCGTATACTGATAGGGTATAGAAAAAATAAAATATGAGGGGAAGTTTGAAGTATGGATTTGAAAAAAATCAATCAGATTTTTACAGAGACCGCTTATATCCGCACTGGTGGCAGCGATGAGGAACTGCGCTGTGCGCAGTACCTGCAGGCACAGTGTGCAGAGCTGGGTCTGCAAGCAGAAATCGAAGCATTTGATGTGCAGATGGCAACGATTCGGCAGGCAACCTTGCTGGTAGACGGTCAGGAAATCCCCTGCAAGGGATATTTCAATGCTGGCAGCGGTACCGTAGAAGCACCGTTTTACTACTTACCCAATTCGGACGCTTACTCACTGTCCAAGTGCAAGGGCAAAATCGTGATGATTGACGGTTACCTGGGCTACTGGCGTTACCAGGATATTCTGGAAAATGGTGCAGTCGGTTTTATCACCTATGACGGCAACGCTAACTATGTGGATGAAGATATCGACCAGCGTGAGCTGCGCAGCTATGTGAGCAAGGGGCACAAGATTCCCGGCGTGAACATCAACGCAAAGGCTGCGATTCGTCTGGTAGAAAGCGGCGCAAAGCAGGCTAAGATCATTCTGGAACAGGATGAGTACACGGGTCAGTCCCGCAATGTGGTGCTGAATATGCCCGGTGAAAGTGACGAAACCATCGTATTTACTGCACACTACGATTCTACCGCGCTGTCGCAGGGCGCATACGACAATATGTCCGGCAGCATTGGTCTGTTGGAAATGGCAGAATACTTTTCTGCACATCCGCACCGCATGAGTCTGCGCTTTATCTGGTGCGGTTCGGAGGAACGTGGGCTGCTGGGTTCTAAGGCTTATGTGGAGGCACACGCCACAGAGTTGAACAATGTGGTTTTGAACATCAATCTGGATATGATTGGCAGCATTATGGGCTACTTCCATTCCTGCTCGACCGCAGAGGAAAAGTTGGTGCATTATATCGAGTATTTCGCCAGTGAGTACGGCTTTGGCATGAATGCAGTGCAGGGCGTATATTCCAGCGATTCTACTCCCTTTGCAGATCATGGTATCCCGGCGGTTTCCTTCGCCCGTGAGGCACCGGAAAACACCGCAACCATTCACAACAGTTACGATACCGCTAAGGTAATGAGCGCACAGCAGATGGCAGAAGATATGGCATTTATCACGGCTTTTGCAGACCGCATGGCAAATGCGGCACATTGCCCGGTAGAGCGCAAGATGCCCGATAACATGAAGGAAGAATTGGACTATTACCTGATGCGCAAGCGCAGAGAGAAAAAGTAAGCATTTGCAGCAGACAAAACGGCAGAAAGTGGATTTTTGGAGGATTTGCATGAGCATTTTGAACGTAGAACACCTGACCCATGGTTTTGGCGACCGTGCGATTTTTAATGATGTTTCTTTTCGCCTTTTGAAAGGAGAACATATCGGATTGATTGGCGCCAACGGTGAGGGAAAATCCACTTTTATGAATATCGTTACCGGCAGTATGCAGCCGGACGAAGGCACTGTTGAGTGGGCAAAGGGCGTTCGCGTTGGCTATCTGGATCAGCACGCTGTGCTGAAAAAGGGCATGACTATTGAAGATGTGCTGAAATCTGCCTTTGCCTTTTTGTTCGAGCAGGAAACCCGCATGAATGAAATCTGCGAAAAAATGTGCGATGCCGAAGGCGAAGAACTGGACCGTTACATGGAGGAGTTGGGTGACATTCAGGATTTGCTCATGGCACATGACTTCTATGACATTGACGTGAAGGTGGCAGAAATTGCACACGCGTTCGGTCTGGATGCCATTGGTCTGGATCAAGATGTAACCGAACTGAGCGGCGGTCAGCGTACGAAGGTTTTGCTGGCAAAGCTGCTGTTGGAAAAGCCGGATATTCTGCTGCTGGACGAGCCGACGAACTACCTGGATGAAGCACATATCTTCTGGCTCCAACGCTATTTGCAGGAGTACGAAAATGCCTTTGTGCTGATCAGCCATGATATTCCGTTCCTGAACAGCGTGGTCAATTTGATTTACCATATGGAAAATCAGGAGCTGACCCGCTATGTGGGAAACTATGATAAGTTCCAGGAAGTATATGCCGTGCGCAAGCAGCAGCTGGAGGCAGCATATAAGCGTCAGCAGCAGGAAATCAGCGAGCTGAAAGACTTTGTGGCACGCAACAAGGCGCGTGTTTCGACCCGCAATATGGCAATGTCCCGCCAGAAAAAGCTGGACAAAATGGAAATCATTGAGCTGGCAGCGGAAAAGCCCAAACCGGAGTTCTATTTCCGGGAAGCGCGCGCAGCGGGCAAGATTTTGTTTGAGACATCCGATCTGGTTATCGGTTATGATGAACCGCTGTCCAAGCCGTTGAACCTGCACATGGAGCGCGGCGAGAAAATCGCACTGGTGGGTGCAAACGGTATCGGTAAGACAACTCTGCTGAAAAGTATTCTGGGGCTGGTCCCCCCGCTGAGCGGCAAGGCGGAATTGGGGGATTATCTGTACATCGGTTATTTCGAGCAGGAGGGCGAATATGGCAAGTCCGTTACCTGCATTGATGAGATGTGGAAAGAATACCCCGGCATGACACAGGCAGAAGTGCGTGCAGCACTGGCCAAGTGCGGCTTGACTACCAAGCATATCGAAAGTCAGGTGCGTGTTTTGAGCGGTGGTGAGCAGGCAAAGGTACGCCTGTGCAAACTGATCAACAAGGATACCAATATCCTGCTGCTGGACGAGCCGACCAACCATTTGGATCAGGATGCCAAGGATGAGTTGAAGCGTGCGTTGCAGGCTTATAAAGGCAGTATTTTGCTGATTTGCCATGAGCCGGAATTCTATCAGGATGTGGTCACACAGGTTTGGGATTGCAGCCAGTGGAGCACCCGCATTTAAGTACAAAAAAAGAGTCTGTTTGGTGACAGACTCTTTTTTTTGTAGAAAAATCAAATGGCTAGCAGACCGAAGTACTTTGCGACTTCGCCCAACAGGATGACCAGCAGAATCACCGGGGAAACCCAGCGAATCATGATACGGTACAGCTTTTTACGACCAAAGCGATGACCGTTCTTTTCGACTTCTTCTTCTACGAAGCGGGTGCCAACCACATGACCAATTAGGATACAGGTAAGGAATGCGACAATCGGCATCAGGATGGAGTTGGTTAGGAAGTCAAAGAAATCCAAAAAACTCATGCCCATCGGTGTAATGTGGGACAGGGGGCCATACCCCAGACAGGACAAGGTACCCAAAAGCAGCACAAATGCAGTAATGGAAACTACCGCCGTAACGCGGCGAATCTTGATGGTGTCCTGCAGAATGGAAATCATGGTTTCCATCAAGGAAATAGACGAAGTCAACGCAGCAAAGAACACCAGCAGGAAAAACAAAATACCAATGAAACGACCGCCAATCATGGACTGGAATACCTTCGGCAGTACGCCGAACATCAGACCGGGACCTGCGGAAATCTGCGAAGGGTCACCGCCGTTGAAAGCAACGACCGGCGGAATAATCATCAAGCCGGCAAGCAGTGCGATGGAAGTATCGAAGATTTCGATTTGTCCAACCGAGGATTCCAGACTGTTATCATCCTTCATATACGAGCCGTATGTAATCATAATGCCCATGGCAAGCGACATGGAATAGAACAGCTGCCCCATTGCGCCCAGTACCGTAGATAAGGAGAAATGGGAGAAGTCTGGAATTAGATAGAATTTCAAACCCTCCATTGCGCCGGGCAGAGTGAGCGAATAACCGGCAATGAAAATGGAAAGAAGTACCAGAATCGGCATTAGGAACTTGCTCATGGTCTCGATGCCCTTGTTCACGCCCAAAAGCACCACAGAAGCGGTGAGCAGGACATAGATAAAGAACCAGACCATCGGGTCATTGGAAGAACCGGATGCGCTGACAGTAATAAAATTGTTAAAATAGGCATCCGAAGCCAGTACGGTATCGTGACCGATGATGAATTCGTACAGGTACTTAATAACCCAGCCGCCGATGACACAGTAATATGGGGTAATCAGAGCAGGAATCAGGGCGCTCAAAGGGCCCAGAGCAGAAAAGCGTTTATCGGCTTCTTTGTACGCAAACAGGCAGGATTTGCGGGTACGGCGTCCAATCGCAATCTCGGTAACCATCAGCGCAAAACCAAACGTAACAGCCAGAATAATATAAATCAACAGGAAAATACCGCCGCCATATTTTGCGGCAAGGTAGGGAAAGCGCCATAGGTTGCCCAGACCAACGGCAGAACCGGCAGCAGCCAATACAAAACCGATTCGACTGGTAAAATGACTTCTTTTTTCACTCACAACAAACACCTCTCAATTGGATTGGTCGAATAATGTTAATAATTATGCCATAAGTTATGCCACAAATCAATACTTTACTGTATGAAAGTGTGACGCGGAATGGTATGATTTTTCGTCAAAAGGTTCAGAAATATGAGATGATGTTTGCATGAAAGAGAAAAACATGATACCATAACGGTACTATATTAGAAAATGAGAAAAAGAGGTGCCGCCTTGTATTCCCGAGTATATGTGGAAATCACGAATATCTGCAACCGTAATTGTTCCTTTTGTCCCGGTACGAAGCGCCCGCTTCGCCGCATGACAATGGAAGAGTTCGGCACAGTTGCGCATAAGCTGCAGGGGGTAACAGAATATCTGTATTACCATCTGATGGGGGAACCGCTGACCCATCCGCTGCTGCCGGATTTTATTCGGGAGGCAAACAGTTTGGGCTTTCGCTCTGCCATTACAACAAATGGTACACTGCTGCCGCAGCGTGGCGATGCATTGATTGAAGCTGGTGTATACAAAGTAAATATCTCGGTACACAGCTTTGAAAACGGCAGCAAGGAAGATTATCTGACCTATCTGAATAACTGCATGGATTTTGCCGATAAAGCCAGCAAGGCGGGCGTTCTGGTGATTTTGCGCTTGTGGAACAATGGCGTAGACCAAGGGCGTAACGTAGATATTCTGGCACGTCTTAAAGAGCGATTCGATGAAGCGTGGCACTGGGGAACCCGTGGCGCACGCATTCGCAATAAACTGCATCTGGAATATGGCGACCGATTCCAGTGGCCGGATATGACGGCGGAAAATCAGGGCGAGCAGGTGTTCTGCTATGGTTTGAAGGATCACTTTGCCGTTTTGTGTGACGGTCGTGTAGTACCGTGCTGCTTGGACCACGAAGGCGATATTCCGTTGGGAAATCTTTTTGAGCAGGACGCAGAGGAGATTTTGCAGTCACCCCGAGCACAGGCGATGCGAAAAGGCTTTGCTTGCCGCCGTGCAACCGAAGAACTATGCCAGAGATGTGGTTATGCTCGTCGTTTTGGCTGATCCATAGTGCAGGCGCACCCCCAAAGAATCGTATCAGAAAGCGATTCTTTGGGGGGGCTTGTGTCTAAGCATGCAGAAAATAACGGGCACAGTATTTCATGAGACTGCATCTTTCCTAAATAAAAAATGGCAGTATCCGAAAAACGGATACTGCCATTCTTTTTATTTTAGCTGCACCACTGTAACCAGCGGTATAGGTTTAATTGGCTTGCTTAGGCAACAGCCTGTTTCAGGCAGGCGGCCACAGCGTCCTTGATTCGGCCGGAGGTCATGGTAGCACCGGCCACGCCGTCGATGTCACAGGAGTTCTCTGTAACGATCTTCTCGGGCAGCTGCTCCAGAGCAGCACCGGCAATAGACTGAGTCTCGTGGTTTTCCACGATCTCTACATGAGCAATCTTACCTGCAGAAATGGTGACCTTTACCGTCATGGGGCCTTCCTGGCCTTCTACCGTAGCGGTGTAGTCGCCGTCATTCAGTTTCTGGCTCATGTCGAAGCGGCTCTCTTCAGAAGCAGCGGGCGCATCCTTCGCAAACATATCCTCGGTGATAACGTTCTGTGCGGCCTTCATGGTGTAGCCGGTAGGAACCTCATTGTTCATAGCATGACGTGCAGCGATGCGGCCGAAGACCACAGGGCCCATAACGCCGGTACCACCAGAAACAAATTTGCCCCAGATACCGCCAACACACTCACCAGCTGCATACAGGCCGGGGATTGCGGTACCGTCTGCGTCCAGAACCTGTGCATTCGTGTTGGTCTGAACGCCGCCCAAAGTCATGACACACAGCGCGTGCAGGGGCACTGCGTAGTAGTGCTCACCCTCGATCTTGTTGACCTTGACATTGTATGCGGGATTCAGGCTGTCGTCGGTGAATTTACGACCAAACTCGTCGGTGGTCTTGTTCTCTACGTTTTCGTTATACTTGTTGACGGTATTCACCAGATTCTCGGCAGGGATCTCCAGCTTTTCAGCCAGCTCTTCCAGAGAATCTGCGGATACAACAAACTGGTTGAAGGGCTTGCCAGGTGCATAGAAGAAGTTCCAGAACACGGATGCGTTCAGCGCCTCAGCATCTTTGATGATGTCGTCGGTGAAGATATCATACTGGATTGCATCGGGCTGCTGCTCCAGTGCAACTTCGCGCTTGTCAACAGCAGATTCCGTCTCGTCCACAAAACGGTTGCCTTCCTTGTTGACGCAGATGCCGCCAACCTTCCACATATAAGTGGAAGCAATCTGTCCAGGGCCGTTGCCGGTATCCAGACCCATGGGGAAGGTGGGGATGTAGCCCATGACCTTCTCGTCGATGTTTGCGCCAACATTCTGCATCATGTAGATGCCATAGCCATCAGAGGCACTAGAGCCACCGGGCAGGTACTTTGCACCGTTCTCGGTGAAGTTACCCATCATCTTCAGGTTGCCGGAGTAGCCGCCGGTAGCCATAATCAGGCCCTTCTTTGCGGTGTACAGGATGGTGTCGCCGTCAGCGTTCTTTGCGGCAACGGACAGAACCTGACCGTCTTCGTTGTTGATCAGCTGGGTAGCGGTGGTCTGCAGCTCAACGGTGATTTTGTCGTTTGTCTTTACAGCGGTGTCCAAAATCTCATGGACAGCAGACTTGTAGGTCTTGGGATCATCCGGGCGAGGCTTGTAGGAGCGCTTTACGGAATACAGGGCATGTTCAGGAGCGAATACACTCATAGTGCCGGTTTCACGGTCCACGCCGAACTCGTTGTCGGAAAGGCCGTTGTCCCACAGCCACTGGATGGCAGCTACATCCTCATCAACGAAGGTACGAATCATTTCTTCGTTGCCAGCCTGTGCACCGTTCTTCAGGATGTCCTGCACGAAGGACTCCTTCGTGTCCTCAACACCGTCCAGCTCCTGAATCACAGTTTCGGCACCGGACATGGTGCCGCTGGTAAAGTTGAGAGAACCGCCGGTAGTGGTGGTCTTTTCCAGAATGATAACACTCTCTGCGCCATTCTCGACGGCTTCGATTGCAGCAGACAGACCTGCGCCGCCTGCACCAACGATCACAACGTCAGCAGTCTTGGTTTCCTTTGCATTGATTTGGGGCACGGTGTTGCCCGACTGAGTCTGTTCGCTGCTGGGAGCACCGCAGGCTGCCAGAGACAGAATCATAGCAAGGGACAATACAATAGAAATTAGTTTTTTCACAATATAGTCTCCTTCATCTTGAATTGCAAGTTGCAAACATTTTATAGTTCTTGTCATGCATTGTTAGTTTACGCCTTTCATTCGTGAGAGTCAATCCAATTGATCGTTTTTTAACAAATTTTAACAAAATGTAATATTTTGATTTTGATATACAACGATACGCTCTGCATAATGATAATTTTGGAAGATGAAATCAGGATGTGTTTGTTTTGCTTTCAAAGGAAAAGGCAGCCACTCCCGAAGGAATGACTGCCTTTTTATTGGAAATCCGTAGAAATTGGATTTATTAGCGATTCAGGATCAGGCGGGTCAGCTCAACAGGCTCGACAATCTTGCCGTCCTTGTAGACGCGCATATTGCCAGAAGCGATCTCGTCAATCAGGATAACTTCGCCATTGTTGTAACCGAACTCGAACTTGATGTCCCACAGGTCCAGGCCGATGGACTTCAGATCGTCAGCAACGATATTGGTGATCTTCAGGGTCTGCTCCTTCATGCTCTCGAACTGCGCAGGAGTCATGATGCCCAGAGCTGCCAGACCTTCGCTGGTAACCAGGGGATCGCCCTTTTCGTCGTTCTTGAAGGTGCACTCAACATAGCCGCCTTCCAGCGGAGTGCCATCTTTGATGTACTCGCCGTAGCGACGGATGAAGCTGCCAGTAGCAACGCGGCGGCAGATAACTTCCAGACCATGACCGAACACGGTAGCGGGCAGAACTTCCATGGTTGCATTGTCAACATCAGCGCTCACATAGTGGGTCTTGATGCCTGCCTTCTTCAGCAACTCAAAGTACAGAACAGAGGTCTGCAGATTTGCCTTGCCGATACCCTCAATCGTCAGACCGACACTGTTCTCACCGGGATCGAACACACCGTCTTTACCGGTGCAGTCGTCCTTAAACTTCAGCATTACATTGCCGTTCTCCAGCTCGAAAACGTCCTTGGTCTTGCCTTCGTACAATTTCTTCATAATGCAGACTTCCTTCCCTAATAACACAAGTTTGTATCAGTGGTAATAAGAGCCTTACCGACAAATACTGTACCACAATTTTTCTATGGTGACAATTCATAAATGCAGTTTCAAAGCCGAATTTCGTATGTGCTGTGGATTCATGGATTTGCAGAAAATTTTTTGTCAAAAATAGGATAAAGTATGATTTTTATGGCAAACTTTGCAGAATAGAAAAAATATAAAAGGCGGCCGAAATAAATGCCTTTTATGACGTTCTGATAAAAAAGTGCGGTTGTTCGGCGGAAATGGTGTGGAAAAAAGAAGGGGGAAAATGTCGGCTGGAAATAAAAAAGAATACTTTTACTGGAATAAGTACGATAAAAATATAACAAATTGGGTGCTGCACTGTGCGAAATGCCAAAAAATGGTAAAAAGCAGGAAAAGGCATTGCTGCGATTGGTAAAATATGGTAAAATTTAGATTGTTGAGGGAAGGTAAAACAAAGGAGGACCACATGGAAAAGATTAAGTTTGTTATGTCAGATACCGGTGCAGAAGTGACAGATCGCTGCCGGAAGGCACTGGAAAAAGAGAGTGTAGAAGTAGCCGTAGTGGAAAAAGACGGCAGCAAAGTTTTACAGAAATTGTTGGCCCTGCGCCCACAGGTAGTGCTGCTGGATACATTTATGCCGGGGCTGGATGCGATTACCGTCAAGGAGCGGTATCAGGAAGCTGGTGGCAATCACACCGTATTTTTCGCAACTGGTGCTTACCAAAGTGAAGAAGTAGAGCAGGAGCTTCTGGAAGCTGGATTTGCTTTTTATTTTGTGAAACCTTTTGAGGAAAGCGTGTTGGCAGAGCGTGTGAAAAAAGCGGCAAGTAACACGGATCCCTCGATGAATCTTGTGGATAATGATGAGATGACAGTTACTGAGATTTTGCATCAGATTGGTGTGCCGGCACATATTAAAGGTTATCAGTTTTTGCGGGATGCAATTCTGCTGACTGTGAATGACCCGGATTACATCAATGCGGTAACCAAGCGTTTGTACCCGGAAATTGCAAAGCGCAACAACACAACGGCATCCCGTGTGGAGCGTGCAATTCGCCATGCGATTGAAGTTGCGTGGGACCGTGGCGATGTGGATACATTGAACCGCTATTTTGGCTATACCATTCATAACTTGCGCGGAAAACCTACAAATAGTGAATTTATTGCGATGATCAGCGATAAGATGCGTTTAGATAAGCACCGCAGACTCGCCTGATTGAAAAGCAGCAGGCAGAGGGCAGCATCTTTTTTGTGCAGAGAAAAGCAAAAAAGAAATTCCTCCGTTCGCATCTTCCCAAAAGCCGAAAGACAAAAATACAAAACGCCCTTTTTGATGATGTCGTCAAGAGGGGCGTTTTGCTATAGGATATAATAGGAGAGAAAAAGGAGCGGCACAAAGCCGCTCCTTTTTCTGTGCAAAGAATATTCTGTATTATGCCGGTTTGTTGGCAGTACGGGCACTTGTCTTCTGAGAAGGATCAATTTCGCCAGCACCAAACAGGGCGCGCTTGGTCAGTACGGGGCCGACCAGCTCATACACCAACACCGCAAACAGCACGACGTTGCGAATCAGGGCGCCATCGCCCAAGATGGCTGAAGTTTGTGCCATACCCAGCGCAACACCAGCCTGCGGCAACAGGGTGATGCCTAGGTACTTAGTAATTTTGGGGTCACAGTGGCTTGCACGGCAACTAATATTTGCACCACAATATTTGCCCAGAGAGCGGGAAATGATGAATAACACACCTACCATAGCAACCAACGGATTGGTGAAGATGCCCAGATTCAGTTCAGCACCGGAAATGACGAAGAACAAGATGTTCAGCGGTGCAGTCCAGCGGTCTACGCGTTCCATCAGTTCTTCGGAGAAGTCACAGATGTTGCAGAACACGGTGCCGGTCATCATGCAGACCAGCAGCAGAGAAAAACCAAGGTGCAGACCGCCAATGTCAAATTCCAGCATGGACAGACCAACGGTTAGCAGCACAAAACTGACAGATAGGGACAAGCGCTTACTTCTGGAGTGAAAGAACTGCTCTACGAAGTACAGCACATAACCCATCACAGCACCAAGCACCAGGGATAGAACGATTTCAAGAACCGGCTCTAACACAACAGCGGTGATGCTGACGCTGCCCTGCTCCAACGCTTCGGCAACACCGAACGATGCGGAGAACAGCATCAGACCGACAGCGTCATCAATCGCGACAACCAGTAATAGCAACTTGGTCAAAGGCCCATCTGCTTTGTACTGGCGTACAACCATCAAAGTAGCAGCGGGTGCGGTAGCGGATGCAATAGCACCCAGGGTGATGGCAGCGGGCAGGGATATTACATCCGGGCGGATAAAGTGCAAGACAATCAGCACGATATCCACAAACACAGTGGTGATCACAGCCTGAAAGATGCCAACAGTAATGGCTTGTTTGCCCATCTTTTTCAGCTGGCTCAGGCGGAACTCGTTGCCAATGGCAAATGCGATAAAGCCAAGGGCTGCCTGAGACAGGATTGAAAAACTTTCAACCTGCTCCAAAGACTGGAACCCAAAACCTGCAATATTCAGCCGGCCCAAGCAGAAAGGACCCAGCAGCAGACCGGTTGCCAGATAAGCGGTAACGGCAGGCAGAGACAACTTTTTAGCAACACGGGACATCAAAAGACCGCCAATCGCACAAAAGGCGATGCAGATGAGAATTTTCTCCATAATATACATTCCTCCTCTTTTTGAAAGCGTTTATGATGATAACACGTTTGAAAGAACGATACAAGGGAAATTTCAACCAAAATCCATCCCGAGAACAAAAGTATAACTGTTTGATTCAACTAGTCGGATGATAAGAGAGAGAAATGCCTTTCTTGCGTTTTTACGAATGTTTTTATATTGCTCTTCTGTAGGAGAAAAGGCATCGTACGCCCAATATGGGGAAAGAGAAGAAAGATATAAGGATGAAGCATGGAAAATATGTATCTTACCCCAAAACACATAGAGATACAGCAGAAAAAGGACAGGAGGAGGCAGGAAAATGTACAATCCGCATGAATAGCTTTTGGGAAGAATACTTGAAGCTTTGACAGGTTTTCTGTATAATGTAAGTTGATTCAATAGAAGCATTTTTAGGGAGAAAGAGGACTAAAATGGAAAAGAATGTAACAGCAGTACTGGCTGCGGCTGGGTCTTCTACCCGAATGGGATTTGATAAATTATCCTATCCGTTAGGTACATATACTGTCTTGGAACAGAGCCTGCACGCGTTTGATATATGCCCGCAGGTGACGGAAATTGTTTTGGTAGTGGGCGAAAATGCATGGAAGCAGGCCCGCAAGGCAGCTGCGCTCTGCACCACGCCAATTCAGTTAGTGTCAGGCGGTGCAACCCGCGCAGAAAGTGTAAAAGCTGGTGTTTTGGCAGCGCATGGTGACATTGTGGCCATCCATGATGCAGCACGTCCGTTCGTTCGCCAGGAAGTAATCGAGCGCACACTGGATGCTGCAAAGGTAAATGGTGCAGCAGCACCCGCGGTTCCGGTCAAGGATACTATCAAGCAGGCAACGGCAGGTAACGGAAAAACGGTGCCGGGGTATTGCATGGTCAGGGATACGCCGGACCGAAATACACTGTACGCAGTGCAGACGCCTCAGTGCTTTGATCGTGAGACCTATTTGTGGGCACTGGAACAGCTCCCGCCAGACAAAGCACGGCTGGTTACCGATGACTGCAGTCTGTTTGAGCTGGTGGGAAAGCCGGTGCAACTGGTTTCCGGCGACTACGCCAATTTGAAAATTACCACACGGGAGGATTTGCTCCCTTATATAAAGGAGAAAAACACCATGAGAATCGGACATGGATATGATGTACATAAGCTGGTAGAGGGGCGCGCTTTGATTTTAGGCGGTGTGGACATCCCTCACGAAAAGGGTCTGCTGGGGCATTCGGATGCAGATGTTCTGGCACACGCCATTTCGGATGCACTCTTGGGTGCGGCTGCGCTGGGTGATATTGGCAAGCATTTTCCGGATACGGACCCCGCCTATGCCGGTGCAGATAGCCTGAAGCTGGCGCGGGCAGTGGTAGAGCTGGTGGCAGAAAAGGGGTACCGTCCGGTCAATGTGGATGCAACGATTCTGTGCCAGGCACCGAAGCTGGCACCCCATATTCAGAAAATGCGGCAGAATCTAGCCAATGCGCTGCAGATGGATGTGGAAGATGTGAGCGTTAAAGCTACGACCGAAGAACATTTGGGCTTTACGGGTGCGGGCGAGGGTATCGCTGTACACGCGGTAGCACTGCTGGACCGACTGTAAGACGGGACCAAAACGCCGAAGGAGGGAAGCGCTGTGAGCATTGGTGCAATCATTGCGAACTTTCAAACATTTAAGATCTGGGACCTGATCGATATTATTATTGTCGCTTTTGCACTGTATCAATTGCTGGGCTTTATCAACCGCAGCCGTGCGGGGCAGCTGGCGATGGGTGCTGTTGTGGTTTTGACGGTGTATGTGTTTGCCATTGCGGCAAATCTGCGCATGGTCAAATTTATCATGCAGCAGTTGTTTCAGATCGGTTTTCTGGCTATTATTATCGTGTTTCATCCAGAAATACGTCGTGCGTTGGAACGCATGGGGCAAACCGACCGCTGGGTGGCGACGCTGTTCCACGCCAATAAGCATAATGACCCGGGTTTGCGCGGAAAATGGCGCAGTGCCATTATTGCAATTTGTGACGCAGCAGAGCGCCTTTCCGAAAATCGTACAGGCGCGCTGATTGTGCTGGAGCGCCACACCAATTTGTCCGAAATTGTGCGGACAGGCACCATTGTAAACAGTGAGGTGAACCCAGAAGTATTAGGCACTATTTTTTACGAAGGAACCCCGCTGCATGACGGTGCGGTCATTATCGAAAATGGCATGATCAAGGCAGCCGGCTGTGTGCTGCCGCTGTCCAATAATCTGGATTTCGGCAAGGATATGGGTACACGCCACCGTGCCGGTCTGGGCATTGCAGAAAATTCCGACGCCATCGCCGTGATTGTAAGTGAGGAAACCGGTATTATTTCGCTGGCTAAGAACGGCGTTTTAATGCGCCATCTGGACCGTCAGAGTTTGTATATGCGTTTGGAGGATGAAATGCTCCCGCAGGAACGCAGTACAGATAAGACCAAGCACTCCCGCTGGAGCACGATTCCTCTACTGGACTGGATTGCCGGCAATACGCGGAAAGGAGATGCGCAAAAATGAACGGAACAGCATCGAATGAGGGAGAAAGCCGCCTGCGGATGTTCAATCTTCTGGACAATCCCCGCCTGCGGATGCTGGTGGCATTTATTCTGGCGGTGATCAGCTGGATCATTGTCACGGTTGGCATCCAGCCGGACACCGACCGAACCATTACCAGCGTACCGGTGGATTTTTCTTATGATTCCGCGCGTTATAGTGTGATGGGGCTTTCGATTGTGAATGAACCGGTCAAAAATGTATCGTTGAAGGTATATGGCAACGGTTCGGATATTGGCAGCCTGAAAAAAGAGGATTTTGTGGTATATCCTAAGTACAACGCTGTAAAGGGGCCTGGTCAGATTGAGCTGTCGCTGGATGTGAAGTGCATTTCCCAAACAGTAGATGCAAATAACATCAAGGTAAATGTACAGCCGGCAGATACCGAGGTGACGGTTGTATTTGATAAGGTGGAAGAAAAAGAAGTTCCGGTGCGTGTTGTAACCAAGGATTTGGCGGTTGCACCGGGCTATACGCTATATAAGTATCAGCCGGTGCCTGCAGAAATTACGCTGCGGGGACCCAAAAATGAGCTGGATAAAATTGCAGAGGCGGTGGCGGAAATCACCGTGGAAGAAAAGTTGAGCCAGACCCAGACGCTGACTGCACCGCTGAACTTTGTGAATGAAGCAGGTGAGCCGGTAGAACTGAAATATGTAAAGCCAGAAGCCACTGCGGCGGACGTTACGCTGACAGTTTATCAAAAGGCAGAACTGCCGCTGGTAGTTACGCTGATCAACGCACCGCCGGGCTTTGATGAATCCTCGTTGAAATATACGCTGAGCCAGAAGACTTTGCAGGTAGCAGGCCCCGCAAGTGTCATCGAGAATATGACAGAAGTAAGCATCGGTTCTGTAGATCTGAGCACCTTTGCTCTGGACAAAGTCTATGAGCTGCCGGTGGAGCTGCCCAATGGCCTGGTCAGTGAAGAAAATGTAGAAAGCGTAACGCTGAATTTCGATACGTCAAATATGACGACAAAGACCTTTAATTTGAAATCGGATGCGGTACAGGTGGTGAATATGCCGGCTGGTTACAGCTTGAATGTTCTGACCAACCGTATTCGCAATGTTGTAATTTGTGGGCCGAAGGATGTTCTGGATGGGCTGACCGCAGATTCTGTGGTGGCACGCATTGACATGGATGAGCTGAATGTGGTCACTGGACAACAAACAATCGCCGTAAACATTTATGTACCGGCAGATAATCGAGTGTTTGCTTTGGGCAGCTATTCGATATCCTGCCAGATCGAGAGCCAATAATGCTGTTAATTCGTAATATCCGTCTACCCCTGACTGCCTGTGAAGGGGATGCCATTGCCCGTGCGGTGAAAATGGCACGGCTGCCCGCCGGCGAAATCGCTTCGGCTGGTATCTCCAAACTATCAGTGGATGCACGCCACGGAAAGCCTACACTGGTCTATACAGTTGCGATTTCTCTGTATGACCCTGCGCACGAAAGCGCATATCTGGGTAACACTTCAGTTGTACAACAAAAAGAAACTGCTTTGGCATTGAAACAGGGGACAGAGCTGCTGTATCATCGCCCGGTCGTGTGTGGTTTTGGCCCCGCAGGTATGTTTTCAGCGCTGCTTTTGGCACGTCAGGGCTTCCGCCCGCTGGTGCTGGAGCGTGGTCCCGCATTGGAAGAACGTGTTCAGGCAGTGGAACACTTTTCCGCTACAGGCGAGCTGAATCCCAATGGCAATATTCAGTTTGGCGAGGGTGGTGCCGGTACGTTTTCAGACGGCAAGCTGACGACCCGCATTGGCGACGCACTGTGCGGCTATGTCACCAAAGTACTGCTGGAACATGGCGCACCTAAAGAAATCGCATGGCAGCACAAGCCGCATGTGGGGACGGATCTGTTGCGTGGTGTGATTACTTCCATTCGCAAGGAAATTGAACAGCTGGGGGGCGAAGTGCGCTTCAATACTGCGCTGACAGGTCTGGTGCAAAATGGCGGCAAGCTGGTTGGGATTCAGACCACGGCAGGTGAGATTCCCTGCGAAGCACTGATTTTGGCAGTGGGGCACTCGGCACGAGATACCTTTGAAATGCTGATGGATTCCGGCTTGCAGCTGACCTGTAAGCCCTTCAGTGTGGGTTTCCGTGCAGAGCATTTGCAGATCCAAATCGAAAAGAGCCTGTACCATGAGGCGGCCGGACATCCTGCTTTGCCTCGTGGCGAATACCAGCTGTCGCAGCACGTTGGCGAGCGGTGCGTATACACATTTTGTATGTGCCCCGGCGGTCGTGTGGTGGCATCTGCCAGCGAGGAAGGTCGTGTGGTGACCAATGGTATGAGCTATCACGCCCGTGACGGTAAAAATGCCAACGCAGCAGTGGTTGTCAGCGTGGACGGTCGTGACTTTGACCAGGACCCTCGTAAAGCAATCACATTCCAGCGAGAGTTGGAGCGCCGTGCCTATCAGGCTGGTTGCGTGGCGGGCGCATATGCAGCCCCGGCAGAAAATGTACAGAGCTTTTTGAACGGCGAGGGTAAGCTGCACATCGGTGCAGTGGAGCCTACCTATGACCGCGGCGTAGTTGCGGCAAATCTGGGTGCGCTGCTGCCCGACGAGTTGGCAGACACCCTGCGCACAGGTTTGCGCGCGTATGAGCATAAGCTGGCAGGCTATACCGGACCGGATGCGATTTTGACCGGTCTGGAAACCCGTACCAGCAGTCCGGTGCGTCTGGCGCGTATGGAGAATATGCAGAGTGAGAAATTAAATGGTCTGTATCCATGCGGAGAGGGCGCGGGGTATGCAGGCGGTATTATGAGCGCTGCGGTTGATGGCTTGCGTGTAGCGCGCACCATTTGTGAACAATATACAGCGCACAAAGGATAAGCCAGAGGAGCGCCGGAAAGGAAACAAAGCAGGAAGTTATGAAAACAGGTAAGGGCAATTACGATTATTCCCATTTATATCAAAATTCCTATACGCAGTCCCAAAAGCCAGGGAATACGCCCGGCTATGGCAGCAGCAGTGACCTGGAGCATATGCTGGAGGAGCAGCTGCGCAGCGTGGGTCGTGCGGTAGATGAGGGAATGTCTTATGGTTTTGCGCAGATGCACAAAGTGTTCCAAGATGATGAGCACTGGACCCGTGTGACCGACCGTCTGGCATCTGCGGCAGAACGGGTAAGCGAAAAGCTGGAGCATACAGCTAGGTATGCTTTTGTATCGGGAGAAAATACCGCCGCAACGCAGAAGGAAAAAACGAAAGTGCAGTGCTTCCGCAAGCTGCAAAGTGCAGCTACCAAGCGTCGTGTTTTGGGCATGATACTTTCCATTTGGTGCGGAATCCTTGCGTTTAGCTTTATCATTCCAATGTTTGTGGATGTATTCTTTTTGTGGATGTTTGCGTTTCTGGCGGGTTTGTCGCTCTGGGGGCTGTACTACGGCATCAAAAACCTGCGATTTGCCCGTTTTGTCCGGGATTTGGTGCAAGTAGCGGACGGGGAAAGTGTTTTGTCGCTGGATTATCTGGCAGAAGCTATGCAGATGCCGGAGCGCAAGCTGTGCAAGCGGGTGCAGTGGTATTTGAACCACGGCTGGATGAGTGCATGGCTGGACAAGGAGAAAGACACCCTGTATTTGGATTTGGCGCAATGGCGTGCCGCGCGCGATGCACAGCAGGCAGAGCCAGAAGCACAGGAACAGCCGGAACCGGAAAAGACCGAAACCAAAGAAGCAGAGCAGGAGTCGCTGGAAAAGCTGAAACATTTTGTGGATATCCTGGCAAAAGAATCCTGCATGATGGATGATAATGCACAGGCAGCGCAGGAGCTGAAAGAGCTGGAGCGGACCAGCCGTGCGATCCTGGACTGGACCACAAAGCACCCGGAAAGTCTGTCGAAGCTGCGGCACATGACCGAGCAGTATATCCCCATGACGCTGAAACTGCTGTATACCTACAATGACTTGAAGCTGCACAACGGTGATAACGCTGTCCATGTGCGGGAAGATATTGCGGGTATGCTGCATTCGCTGAATCTGGGCTTTTCGGCTTTGCAGGATAAGCTGCTGGACGATGTGGCAATGGATGTTACCGGCGATATTGCGGCGCTGCAGGGAATGCTGGCATGGGACGGTTTGTCGGAGGACAATATGTTTCAGGAAGCATCGCCCAAACCCAAAGCATGAAGAATAACCATAGAGCATAAAGAGTAGTAGTGGAAGTAGAGAGTAGAAGGGAGAGCGCAAAATGCAGTATCGCAGTTGGGAGCCGCGCACAGTAGACCGTATGGCAGCGGCAAACCTGGCGAAGTGCCTGGCAGAGGAAGCGCTGTATGCAGACCCGGCACTGGAGGAATCTGCACAATCTCCGGAAGAAATGTCGGAGAGTCTTGCGCAACAAACCAAAAATTATATGCTGCTGGCAGGTGTGCTGGCGGCCCGTGGCATGACCGACCCGGAACAGGTGATGGATTTTTTGGCAGCGGATGCCCCACTGTCCAATCCTATGCTGCTGCTGGATATGGACAAAGCCTGCGCCCGCATTTACCGTGCTGTGGATGAAGGAGAAACAATCGTAGTCTTTGGCGACTACGACGTAGACGGTGTAACGGCAACAGCACTGTTGTATCAGCACCTGAAATGTATGGGCGCAGATGTAAAATGTATGCTGCCCAGCCGGGAGGGGGATGGCTACGGCTTGAGCCGTCACACGGTGGATGCCATCCATAAACGCGGATACCGTCTGATTATTACGGTAGACAACGGCGTTTCTGCGGTAGAGGAAGCTGCTTATGCCGCAGAGCTTGGCGTGGATTTGATCATCACGGACCACCATTTGCCGCCCGAACAGCTGCCCCAGGCAGTTGCCGTTGTGGACCCGATGCGTCCGGATGATACCAGCCCCTTCAAAGGCCTGTCTGGTGCAGGCGTTGCCTTCAAACTATGCGCCGCACTGGACGAATGTATGCCGGAGCAGGTACTGGATTTTTGCGGAGATTTGGCTGCAATGGGCACAATTGCCGACGTGATGCCTTTGGTGGGAGAAAACCGCACATTGGTATCGGCGGGCCTTGCTATGCTGCAAAACAGTGACCGACCCGGTATCCGTGCGCTGTTGGAAATTACCGGCCTTGCAGATAAGACGGTCACGGCTGAAAATGTCAGCTTTGCGCTGGCGCCCCGCATCAATGCGGCAGGACGTATGGATAGCGCAGTGACCGCTTTACAGCTGCTTTTGTGCGAGGACGAAGACCGCGCCAAAGAACTGGCAGAAAAACTGAATGAAGAAAACCAGACCCGCCAGAAAACGGAACAGGACATTGCCGCAGCGGTGCAGGCACAGCTGGAGGCAGACCCTTCTTTGCGGGAAGACCGTGTGGTCGTGGTTTGTGGGCATGGCTGGCATCCGGGCGTGATTGGCATTGTTGCCAGCCGCCTGGTGGAACAGCTGGGCCGCCCCGTGATGGTCATCAGCATTGACGAAAAAGGTGAAGGCCGCGGCAGTGGACGAAGCTTGGGAAGCTTGAATCTGCACGATTGTATTGCTTCCTGTTCGGATTTGCTGATTCGCTACGGCGGTCACGCAATGGCGGCAGGCCTTTCGGTGGAAGAGCAAAACGTCCCCGCCCTGCGCCGCCGTATGAACGAATGGGCTGTTCGGGAAGTGCCTGTACTGAAGCGCCCGCCGCTGCAGCCGGATCTTTCGCTCCAGCTGGATAAAACCAATCTGAATGCAGTGCGTGCGCTGGATCGTCTGGCACCCTTGGGCAGCAAAAATCCTGCCCCGATTTTCCTGCTGGAAAATGTGCAGATCGATGGCATTTATCCGGTTTCGGAAGGCAGGCACACCCGTGTTCGCCTGCGTCAGGGCAATACCAGCCTGTATGCCGTGTATTTTGGTATGACACCGCCCAGCTTTGCCTATACGATGGGCGACAGGGTGGATGTGATTTTGAATCTCTCGGTCTATGAGGCACGCAGCGGCGCCCAGTATTCCGGCCGGATTGTAGATGTTCGCCCGGCGGGTCTGGGCAATGCATCCGCTGCACAGGCAGAACTGTTTGAGGGCTTCTGTGGTGGTGCAAAGCTGTCCGAAGAACAGAAAGCGCTCTTGTATCCCACGAGAAAAGATATTGCGGCCGTGTACCAAACGCTGCGCGGCGGAATGTGGCATGCGGACGATTTGCAGCCTTTGTTTGCGCGTCTGGGTGCAGAGCAGTCAGGTAAAATTATGACCGGCATCACAGCGCTCAAGCAGCTGGGGCTGGTAGCAGAACAGGAACAAAATGGTGCCACCGTGCTGGCGCTTGTCCCCACGGCGGAGAAAAAAGATCTGGCGTCTGCGCCGATCCTGAAACGTATGGAGGATATCTAATTATGGCACAGGCAAAGAAGAAAAAAGAAAAAGAAGAAGAAATCGAACTGGACCCGAATTTCTACTCCGCAAAAACCCATTTGCAGAATAAAGTGCGGGAAATCGGTACTTTGGCGGCGACCGCAAAGCCGGCGAATGCTGCGCTGGAGGACGATACCATTCTGACCAAGCCGGAAATCATCACCCACGAAAAGCTGATGGATGCCCTGCGGGAAAGCGGGCGAGGCTATGATATGGATTTGATCGAGCGTGCCTTTGTCATGGCAGATGAACAGCATAAAGGGGTTTGCCGCCGCAGTGGTGAGCCGTATATCTGCCACCCACTGGCAGTAGCACGTTTGTTGGTCGATTTGGGCATGGACAGCGAAAGTATCGCTGCGGCACTGCTCCATGACGTGGTGGAGGATACCCCCACCACCATCGAGGCCGTGGAAGCTAAATTCGGCCCGGATGTGGCATTGCTGGTGGACGGCGTGACCAAGCTGACCAAAATCCAGTTTTCCAGTATTGAGGAGCAGCAGGCAGAAAATCTGCGCAAAATGCTGCTGGCAATGAGCCAGGATGTGCGTGTCATGATCATCAAGCTGTGTGACCGACTGCACAATATGCGCACAGGTGATGCTTGGCCGGAACAGAAACGCCGGGATAAAGCCCTCGAAACCATGGAAGTGTACGCCCCAATCGCAAACCGTTTGGGTATTTTGAATATTAAGGAAGAACTGGAGGACCGGAGCCTGCATTATCTGGACCCGGTAAGCTACCAGGAAATCTGCCAGCTGCTCAGCGAGAAAAACGGCGAGGAATTTTTGAGCAAGGTTTCCGCCAGTATTGAAAAGCGTTTGCAGGAAAGCGAAATTACGAACGCTACTATGAAGCGCCGTGTAAAGAGTGTATATGGTATTTATCGTAAGATGTATATGCAGAGCAAGAGCTTTGATGAAATCTACGATATTTATGCCGTGCGTATCATTCTGGATACGGTGGCAGAGTGCTACAATGCGCTGGGCTTGATTCACGATATGTATCACCCGCTGCCTAACCGCTTCAAGGACTATATCTCTACCCCAAAGCCCAACGGCTATCAGAGCTTGCACACCACTGTAATCGGCCACGAAGGAATTCCCTTTGAGGTACAGATTCGTACCCGTGAAATGGACGAGATGGCAGAGTACGGCGTTGCTGCGCACTGGCGCTACAAAGAAGGCATTTCTGCACCGCAGGATAGCTTGGACACCCGTCTTGCATGGGTGCGTCAGCTGCTGGAAAACCAGCGAATGTCGGATGATGCCGGCAACCTGCTGCGTGATTTGAAGAGCGACCTTTTGCCGGAAGAAGTGTTTGCGTTTACCCCTAAGGGCGACGTCATCAATCTGCCGGCTGGCGCAAACTGTATCGACTTTGCCTATGCTATCCACTCGGCAGTTGGTAATCGTATGATTGGCTGTAAGGTAAATAACCGTATGGTTCCCATTGACCATCAGGTGAACACCGGCGAAATTATCGAAATCATTACCGGCCCAGCGGATAAAGGGCCCAGCCGTGACTGGCTCAAGAGCGTCAAGACCAGCGAGGCCAAGAGCAAGATTCGCAACTGGTTCAAAAAGATGCGCCGCGAGGAAAATATCGCCGAAGGTAAGGATTTGCTCAACAAGGAGCTGCGCCGCAATCAGATTTTTGTGCGTGATGATGAGTGGGATAGTTATATCAACGAGGTCACTCGCCGGATGCGGAAAAATACCCCGGATGAGCTGTATGCAGCCATTGGTTACGGCGGCTTGACGCTGGCAAACTGCCTGCCCCGCCTGCGGGAAGAATACGCAAAGCTGCGTACCGCAGACGAACCCAAAAAGGTAGAAGTGACCACCGTCGCCCCGCAGCACGCAACGGACGGCGTGATTGTGGAGGGCATGGATAACTGCCCCATCAAATTCGCCAAGTGCTGCAGCCCGCTGCCGGGTGATGATATTGTTGGGTTCGTCACCCGTGGCTTCGGCGTTTCGATTCATAAGCGGATCTGTGCCAACGCCATGGCTAGTATGCGGGACCCTGAAAATGCGGACCGCTGGGTCAAGGCAAGATGGGCACAAGACAGACAGCAGAACTTCAAGGCAACGCTGGAAATCTCCGCGCTGGACCGTGACGGCCTGCTAGGCGATGTGGCAAGTGCATTGCAGGATATGCATGTGCCGATTTATGCCATCAATGCTCGCCAGTCGGAGAAGGGCTGTGTTGTGATGAACCTGACAGTCGGCATTACTAACACCGAGCATTTGAAGGGCGTGTTGGCCCGTTTGAAGAAGATCAAGGATGTATTAACGGTAACGAGAGGATAAAATGCGAGCAGTAATTCAGCGTGTTACTTCGGCTTCGGTATCGGTAAACGGCGGGCCGGAGCGGAAAATCGGTCAGGGATTGATGATTCTGTTGGGAATCAAGGATACCGATCCCTTGGATATTGTGCCGAAACTGGCAGAAAAGTGTGCGGGGCTGCGTATCTTTTCCGATGCGGAAGGCAAATTGAATTGCAGCGCCAAGGAGCTGGGTCTTTCTGCGCTGGTGGTGTCGAACTTTACCTTGTATGGTAACACCAAAAAGGGAATGCGGCCCAGTTTTATCGCCGCGGCAAAGCCGCCGCTTTCCACGCAGGCGTATGACCTGTTTCTGGAGGAGATGAACAAACAGGGGCTGAAAGAAGTTCAGCATGGCGAATTCGGCGCAGATATGCAGGTGTCGCTGGTGAATGACGGCCCGGTCACGATTGTGATAGACACCGACGAGTGGAAGAGGTAACAGCATGAAATTTTTTCAGTTGAACGGTCCGGCACCGCTGTTTACGAACAGCTATCTGCTGATTTCCGAAAACGGTCACGGCGTGATTATTGATCCGGCGGCTTCGGCAGAGCAGTATAATCGGATTTTGGGGCAGGAAGGCGCAAAGCTGACCCATATTTTCTGCACACACGGTCATTTTGACCATGTGGGCGCAGCAGAACAGCTGCGCCAGCAGTGGGGCGCGACGCTCTATTGCGAGCCGGTGGATTTGAACAATGGCTGGCTGTACCCGCTGACTGTCAGCGACAGTGGTTACGAAGAAGCGCAGCCTTTCAACGTGGATGAGTTGACCTTTACGGTTTGGCATACTCCCGGTCATACCCGTGGCAGCGTGTGCATTCTGTGTGGGGAGTATTTGTTTACCGGTGATACGCTGTTTGCAGGCGGCTCCGGCCGCACTGATATGGATGGCGGCAGCTATCCACAGCTGATTGCCAGCGGTAAAAAGCTCAAGCGTTTGCCCATCCCTGCTGAAACCAAGGTTTTGCCCGGACACGAAGGTACTTCCACCTACGGCTATGAAATGGAAAATAATTACTTTATCACGGTAATGTGTCAGGATTGACAGGAGATTGCATGAAAATTTATATTACAGGTCTTGCTTCCGGCTATGATGTGGAGCATTTGGTGCGGCTGTTCTTTCCGCTGGCACCGCTGACGGCAGAACAGCCGGAAGAAACGGAAGATGCAGTATGCGCCCACTTCGGCCCGGACGAGATGACAGCTGTGCTGGTGCAGAACGGAAAAAAGACCGTTCGCACGGCTCCGCTGCCGGAAGAGGACGTAAAAGAGGACCAGGCACTGGCAAGTCTGGTGTATGATTTGCTGCGAGAGCAAACTGGGATTCGTCCGCCTTGGGGTAAGCTGACCGGCGTTCGTCCGGTGCGTCTGATTCATGATGAACGTGCCCGCGGCGCATCCGAAGCGGAAATCGAATCCTACTTTATGGATCACTTTGACTGCACGCGCGAAAAATTTGATATGATTCGCAATATCGCCAATGTGCAGGAAAAAATTCTGGACAAGGGACGCGGTGACCGGTATTACAGCCTCTATATCGGTATCCCGTTCTGCCCGTCCCGATGCAGTTATTGCAGTTTTGTCAGCTGCAATCTGGATCGGGACCGCAAGCTGGTGCAGCCCTATGTGGATGACCTGTGTGAGGAGCTCCGTGCCATTCGGGATCAGGCAGAGCACAATCATATGCACCTATGCAGCGTGTATATTGGTGGTGGTACACCTACCAGTTTGTCGGCTCCCCAGCTGCGCCAGCTGATGGAAACGGTGAAGGAATGCTTTGATTTATCCAATTTGCTGGAATACACCGTCGAGGCAGGCCGCCCCGATTGCACTGATGCAGAAAAGCTGGCAATTATCAAGGAACTGGGTGCAACCCGTATTTCCATCAATCCACAGACCTTCTCTGATCAAGTGCTGGCAAATATCGGCCGTAAGCATTCAGCAGAGGACATTGTGCGCTGCTACGAAGAAGCTCGCGCAGTAGGTCATGAGGACATCAATATGGACCTGATTGCCGGTTTGCCCGGTGATACAGTAGAAGGCTTTGAAGCCAGCTTGCGCCGCGCCATTGCGCTGGACCCGGAAAACATCACGGTGCATACCCTGACGCTGAAGCGTGCTTCCCGCATTATGATCGAAGGCCAGGCAGATCAGGAATATGCTGACGTTGCCGCTATGCTGGACAAATGCCATCTGCTGGTAGAAGCGGGATATATCCCGTACTATCTGTACCGCCAGAAGAACACTTTGCAAAATCTGGAAAATGTTGGCTGGTGCAAACCCGGCCACGAGGGGTACTATAATATCTATATCATGGAAGAAGTCCATGCGATTCTGTCCGCAGGCGCAGGCGGCAGCACCAAGCTGGTGCGCCCCGGCGAGATCCATCGTATTTTCAACTACAAATATCCGCAGGAATATATCCAGCGTTTCGATGAAATTCTGGAGCGGAAAAAAGGAGTAACAGCTTTTTATGAACAAGAGACTGATACCCAAGCGGCTGGTCGAAATCAGCCTGTTTAACATTGCAGCTATGAATCCCGCTGCCCTGATTGAGGATGGCGAGCAGGCATACCGCCGCCGTCTGGAATTGGCAGCAGACAGTATTCTGGAATCCGGCGCAAAAATCATCATGCTGACCGGCCCGTCCAGCAGCGGTAAAACCACCACCAGCATCGAGCTGGCAGAAACGCTGGAACAGCACGGCACACCGGCACAAGTGGTCAGCTTGGATAACTTTTTTATCGGCGCAGAGAATTACCCCATCCTGCCCAATGGCAATCGGGATTATGAAAGCCCGGCAACGCTGGATATGCCGGAAATCAATCGCTGCCTGGCAGAGTTGAACCAGACGGGCAAATCGGATATCCCAATCTATGATTTTGCCCGTGAAAGACGTGCTGACCATCGCCAGCACATTGATTTGCAGGGCGGCGTGTGCATCATGGAGGGCATCCATGCACTGAACCCGCTTTTGACCGAGCTTTTGCCGGATGACGGTGTGTTCTATATTTACGCAGGTCTGCGGGAGGAATACGCACAGGATGGTGTGCGCACCATCAACACACGGGAAATTCGCCTGTGTCGTCGGGTGCTGCGGGATATGATGACCCGCGGGCACAGCCCGGAAAAGACCCTGTCTATGTGGAATGACGTGCTGGAAGGAGAAAACCAGTATGTGCGCATCTATAAGCCCCGTGCAGATCTGATTCTGGATACTTCGTTCACTTACGAGTTGGGGGTGATGGCAGGTCTGCTGGATAAAGCGCTGCATACGCTGGATGCCAGCTGCCCACAGTATGAAATGATGCAGGAAACGGCAAGAGACTTTGTGGGTGTGCATAAAATTCCGGTAGAATGTGTGCCGGCAGACAGTATGCTGCGGGAATTTTATGGAGCGTTTCATAACGTATGAGTTTATGACCAGTTTGTAAAATACACGCTGGTACATTGCACCCCGGGGAAAGTTGCGGTATAATGATAAAAACCTGAATCGGTTATGATTGCGCACAGCGCAGGAAAGAAGGTGTCACCATGAAATTTGAGTTTGATTTTAACAAGATTAAGGCTGCCGGTATGGACGTAGCAGGAAAAAGCGTAGATTTGGCGAACGATTTGGCAGGCCGCGCAAAGCGTGAGACACGTATCCTGAACGATCAGAGTAAGTTGGCAAAGGCACAGCGTGAGCTGGGCGCCCTGGTGTACAGCTTGGCAAAGAATGGCGAAAGCAACCAGCCGCTGCTGGATAAGTATATCGACACCATCAGCGCACTGGAGCAGGAAATTGACCAGCTGCGTGCCATGGATCAGCCCGCACAGCCGGAAGAATCGGTTGAGCCGGCCGTTGCGGATTTTGATGCAGAGGATGCGGCAGAGCCCAATCCTGCACAGGAAAATGCTGCGGCAGATCCGTTTGCAGATGGCCAGCCCCAGGATGGGCATTACTGCCACAAGTGCGGCGCACCTGTGCCGGAAGATGCACTGTTCTGCAACCGCTGCGGCGCACAGCTGTAAGCAGTATAAAATGCCTGTAAATGGTGTTTGTTTGGTGATAAAAACACCATTTGCCGTGATTTAAGAACTAATCCCCATGCCGAAGTACTTCGGTATGGGGGTTTTGTTGTTATAAAACTGCTTTTTTACGGCGAAAACCTTGCAATACTGCCGTTTCTGCGATAAAATAAGGAGCAGCAACACTTTAGGAGGGAAACATGGCGGCTTATCCGGAAAAAGAAACGTATACCGCAGAAGATTTGGTACAAATCATTGTGATGCTGCGGGATCCGGAAAAGGGCTGCCCCTGGGATAAGGTGCAGACCCATGCTTCGATTCGTAAGAACTTTCTGGAAGAAACCTATGAGGCGCTGGAAGCAATCGATGCAGACGATCCTGCTATGATGCGGGAAGAACTGGGCGATGTGATGATGCAGGTGGTTTTCCACTGTGTCATGGAAGCGGAAAAAGAGAACTTTACCTTTACGGATGTATGTGATGAAGTATGCCGCAAGTTGATTTATCGTCATCCGCACATTTTTGGGACACCGGAACAGCAAAAAGCCGGTATAATGGACTGGGATGTGCTCAAAAATAAGGAAAAGGGACGCCGCAGTTTGGCGGATGAAATCAACACGGTTCCCAAGACGTTCCCCGCTGTGATGAAAGCGCAGAAGATGCAAAAACGTGCCCAGCCGTATGGTTGCGTGTGCGGTGCACCGGACGAAGCAGCCCAACAGGCACAAGATGCCCAGCAGGCATTGGCCCAACAGCTGGCGCAAGACCGTGCGGAAGCAGAAACGCGCGCAAAAGCAGGGGAGTATCTGTTTCATGCGGTCAACTGGGTGCGCAGTGCCGGAATGGACGCAGAAGAGGTGCTTTCTCAGTATAATGATTATTTCGCACAATCGTGTGCGGCACAAGATGACAGTGAGCAGGCGTAAGCCTGAACTGATATAAAAATCCAATTAACGGAGGAAATTATAATGACTAAGGTTGAACTGATTGCAAAAGTTGCTGCTGACGCAGATATGAGCAAGAAAGATGCAGAAAAGGCTGTGAACGCTGCATTTGCAGCTCTGGCTGGCGCTTTGAGCGAGGGCGAGAAGATCGCTATTTCTGGTTTCGGTGCTTTCGAGGTTCGTGAGCGTGCTGAGCACAAGGGCCGTAACCCCCGCACCAAGGAAGAAATCATCATCCCCGCATCTCGCACAGTTGCTTTCAAGCCCGGCAAGGCTCTGAAGGATTCTCTGTAATCTGTACCATGCGCCCGCCTTGGTAAAACAAGGCGGGTTTTCTTTTGAATCGGAGGGAGCATAGTTCATGCGTTTGGATAAGTATTTGAAGGTTTCCCGCCTGATCAAGCGCCGCACCGTAGCCAATGAAGTTGCGGACGCAGGGCGCATCCTTGTTAACGGGAAGCTGGCAAAAGCCAGCTATACGGTAAAAGTAGGCGACGAAATTGAAGTGACTTTCGGTAACCGCCCCATTAAGGTGCGTGTGCTGAACGATGTGGAACCGCGTACCAAAGATATTGCGCGCGAGATGTACGAAATCATCAGCGAGGCATAATACAGCCCCCCTCTGCCGTATACATAAAGCAGAGGGGGGATTCTTTTGCCCAAGGAACAAGCAATGCAGCAACAAACGGTGCAAAGCACGCTGCCGCACCAAATTATTTTGGATGAAAGAAAACATCTTACAGCGACCGGTATTTTACGAATGCTGCACTGTGACGAAACCAGCGCAGCTATGGATACCAGCAAAGGGACGCTGACGATTCAGGGGCGCGGGCTGTCTGTGCGCAAGGTCAGTTTGGAAACTGGGGATGTGGTGATTGAAGGCCAGGTGGACAGTATGGCGTACAGCGAGCGCATCACGTCACGTTCTTTCTGGGAAAGGCTGCTGCGCTGATGCCGCCGCAGAATTTGCCCCTGCAAATTGCACAGGACTTGATTTCCTGCATGGGGCTGGGGCTTTTGGTAGGGTTAGTGCGCATTTGTTTGCCATACCGCTGGCGCGCCGCAGCAGTATGCGCGGATTTTATGTGTACGGGGGGGTGTATGCTTTTGCTGCAAAGTTATGCGGCGGGGTATAGCCAGGCAGGTGTTTTTCGCTGGTATATGCTTGCCTGTGCGGGACTTGGTGTGTGGGCGGTAGAGCATCTTTTGGGTGGTATGCAGCAAAAGGCAGAGCGCGGTATCCGGGCGGCGCTGCGCAAACGGCAAAAAAAGTACAGCAGACGCGCAAAAAAATGCCCGCCGCACAGAAAAAGCACAGAAAAACAGTTGCAAACGAACAGCGTCTTGTTGTATAATTCCAATATGTAACACAAGATGCTGGTAGGTGCCATGCGGGAAAGGGGAGCGACACAAAATGCAGAAGAAAGCAAAGAAAAAGATGCGACTTTCTGCCGCAATCCCTGTACTGTGCGGCGTTGGCTTGATTATTATGATGACGGCGGCATATGTTTCCGATTTGATGATGATTGCGGCCAAGCAGCAGGAGCTGGCAGGTGTGCAAGCGCAGCTGGATCAGCAAAAGGCATCTAATGCCGAGCTGCAGCGTATTCTGGACGGCGATGATGCCGCAATTCAGGAGCGTGTGGCGCGGGATACCTATGATTACGCAGCACCCAACGAACGTGTGTTCGTGGATATGTCTGGCAAATAAACCTTTGCGTGCAGAAACTTTGCGGATTTGCACGCATCTATTTTCTAAAAGAGGAGTATTATAGTTTGGGAATTGAGGTAGGAAGCGTTCTGGAAGGTAAGGTTACTGGGATCAAGAGCTTTGGTGCTTTCGTAGCCCTGCCGGAAGGCAAGAATGGTTTGGTTCATATTTCGGAGGTGTCCAATGCTTACGTTGAGGACATCAATACCGTGCTGAAAGAAGGCGAAACGGTCAAGGTCAAGGTTCTGAGCGTTGCGGAGGATGGCAAGATTGCGCTGTCCATCAAGCGTCTGCTGCCTCGAGAGCCCCGCCCCGACCAGCGTGAGCGTGGAAATAGCAACCGTGGGGACCATGGCAATCACGGTAATTATCGTGGCAGCAGCGGTCAGCGCCGGGCACCGCGCAACGATGCGCCCCGTGTGTGGCAGCCCAAGAAGGTGGAAACGCCGGAAAATATGAGCTTTGAGGACATGATGAGCCGTTTCAAAAGCCAGAGCGAAGATAAGCTGGCTTCTTTGAATGCAGATGCCCCCCATAACCGCCGCGGCAGCTATGGCAATCGAAGCCGCCGGAAATAAGCAAAGCAATGGATCGGGCCTGCCCCAGCCGGGGGCGGGCTCTTTTTCTGAAATGACAGGAGAAAAAGAATGATGAAATATGATTTGGTAGCACCTTGCTACTTTGGCTGCGAGGCAACCGCAAACTTTGAACTGAAGCGCATCGGCGCAGAAAACATCCGTGTAACGGACGGCCGTCTGCTGTTTTCCGGCGGCGCAGAGATGATTGCTGCGGCAAACCTGAACCTGCGTACTGTTGAGCGTGTGCTGATTCTGCTCAAGACCTATCCGGCAACCACTTTTGATGAGTTATTCGACGGCGTATACTCTATCCCTTGGGAAGAAATCCTGCCCGCAGATGCTGAGTTCCCGGTCAAGGGTTCTTCTCTGTCCAGCCAGCTGTCCAGCGTTCCGGCTTGCCAGAGCATCGTCAAGAAGGCTGTGGTTAAGCGACTGATGCATTACCACAAGGTTTCTACTCTGCCGGAAAACGGTACCCTGTATAAGATTCGCTTCTCTCTGCGCAAGAACGTGTGCGAAATTATGCTGGACACCACTGGTGACGGTCTGCACAAGCGCGGTTACCGCCGCAACTCCACCGAAGCACCCATCAAGGAAACGCTGGCAGCTACTATCGCCGATATCGGTCGTGTGCGCCGTGACAGCATTGTAGAAGATCCCTTCTGCGGCAGTGGTACTATGGTCATCGAAGCGGCGCAGAAGGCTATGAACATCGCACCCGGCTTGAAGCGTCGTTTCGCAGCAGAGCGATACAGTTTCCTGCCTGCCGGGATCTGGGCAGAACAGCGCCAGAAAGCTTTGGCGGAAGCAAAGCTGGATGCAGGCTTTGAAGGTATCGGCTACGATATCGACCCCAACGCAGTTGCACTGGCAAACGCAAACGCAAAGTTGGCTGGCGTAGAAAAACGCTGCCGCTTTGAGGTTGCAGATGTAGCAAACTTCGAGGCGCGCCCCGAAGCTATCGTGCTGACCAACCCCCCGTATGGCGAGCGTCTGGGTAGCTTGGATGAAGCCGCACGTTTGGCGCGCACGCTGGGTCAGCGTTTGGAAGAGCATCCTTGCGCTGGCGTAAACGTCATTACCGCGGACATGGAGTTCGAAAGCCATTTCGGTAAGCGCGCAACCAAGCGTCGCAAGATGTACAACGGCATGATTCCCTGCCAGATTTATATGTACTACAACGCACCGAAGTTCGACAAGTCCCGTGAGCCCAAGGCAAAGTTCGACAAGAAGTTTGAGAAAAAGTAAGCGCAAAAGATAAAAAAGACCGATGTGAAAAAACACATCGGCCTTTTTTTGGTGCGTAAGAGTTTCTGAGCCGCTGAGCGGCAATACTAAGTTTACACCCCAGTAAAGTCAAAGCTGGGGGTGTATTCTTCCTTCGCGCTGCTCTTTTCCTGCATATAACCATCGGTCAGCCCCAGCTCAATGGCGTGGTCAATGACCTTGCGATATTCGTAGGTGGTAATGCGCCGTCCAATCCCGTGTTCCGCAGCTTTGTAGAAGGGCGTGAACTGGCTCATTAGGCTGGGCAGGAAATGCTGTGGGAACTCCGCCTGCAAAGCGGCAAGGGTCTCCAGAACCGCAAGGCTATCCTGCACATGCCCTGGGATTGCCAGATGGCGCAGGATGGTACCTTTCTGCAAAATACCCTGATTATTATAGACCAGCGGACCAGTCTGTTGCAGCATAGCACGGATGGCACCCTTAGCGACCTGTGGGTAATTCGCCGCACCGGACAGCTCCGCCGCCAAGGCGGGGGAATCATATTTCAAATCTGCCAGCCAGATGTCGATATACCCGCGCCAGGCTTCGATGCTTTCCAGCGTTTCATATCCGCCGGTATTGCATATGATGGGCAGATGCAACCCTTTTTCACGGGCGATATCCAGTGCGGCGCAAATCCAAGGGCGCCACTGGCCGGGTGTAACCAAATTGATATTGTGTGCGCCCTGTGCCTGCAATTCCAGAAAAATTTCTGCCAGCCGCTGGACAGAAACTTCCTTGCCGCGGGCTTCAGCGCTGATCGAAAAATTCTGGCAGTAGCAGCACTTCAGGCTGCACCCGGAAAAGAAAACCGCTCCGCTGCCCCGGGTGCCGCTGATACAGGGCTCTTCCCAATGGTGCAAACCGGCACGGGCAATTTTGAGGTTATTAGCTGCACCACAGAATCCAACTTTTGCGTGGGCGCGATCTGCCCCGCAGAGGCGAGGGCACAGGGTACAGTGTTCAGGGGGAAAACAAACAGACATAAAAAGCTCCTTACCGCTATTTGAAGAATGTATGGCAATTATAGCACTGGATATCTGCTTTTGCAAAAGCAGGAAAAAACGAAAAATCAAGCCGCTATCGGCACAATACAGGTTGTTTTGCATAGGTTTGTAGGGATAAATGTGCAGAAAAAGAGAAAATACAGAAGAAAAAAACTAAAAAGCAGATTTCCCTTTGCTTTTTGTGCGGCATTGTGTATAATATAATAGTTATGCTGCGGCAAAATGCCCGCGGCGAAATCTGATTACATGACACGGATTTCTTTAGGAACCCAAGGCTCATAAAGGAGTAATCGTTTTGGAAAAATTTGTGATTCGTGGCGGAAAGCCGCTGCATGGTGAAGTTGTTATTTCTGGCGCAAAAAATGCGGCTGTGGCAATCCTGCCCGCCACGATTCTTGCGGCCGGAAAGTGCAGAATCGAAAACCTGCCCGACATCAGCGACGTCCACGTCAGTCTGGATATTTTGAAGGCACTGGGCGCTGAAATTGAGCAGATCAATCATAATACCTACCTGATCGACACCACCAATCTGGCCAGCACTGAGGTGCCGGAAGATATGTCTCGCCAGATGCGTGCCAGCTATTACTTCCTGGGCGCATTGCTGAGCCGCTTTGGCCGTGCGCAGGTGGCAATGCCCGGCGGATGTAATCTGGGGCCCCGTCCCATCGACCAGCACCTCAAGGCCTTCAGCGCACTGGGGGCAACCGAGAGTGTGGATTATGGCATGATCAGCGTCCGCAGCCAGGAGCTAAACGGTGCGCACGTCTTTTTTGATAAGGTGAGTGTTGGCGCAACCATCAATGGTATGCTGTCCGCCGTTATGGCAAAGGGACAGACTGTTCTGGAAAACTGCGCAAAAGAACCGCACGTTGTGGATATTGCAAACTTCTTGAATATGTGCGGTGCAAATGTACGCGGTGCAGGTACCGACGTCATCAAGATTCGCGGCGTGGAGCGTATGCACGGCTGCGAATACAGCATCATTCCCGACCAGATTGAAGCAGGCAGCTATATGGTTGCAGCTGCTGCAACTGGCGGCGATGTACTGATTAAGAATGTCACCCCCAAGCACTTGGAGCCCATCACCGTCAAGCTGATGATGGCAGGTGCTGCCGTGGAGCAGTTTGATGATGCAGTGCGTGTTTCTCGTACGGGAGATGTAAACCCTGTGAAAATCAATACCATGCCGCATCCGGGTTTCCCCACCGATATGCAGCCGCTGATGAGCGTGCTGCTGACCATTGCAAAGGGAACCAGCACTGTGACCGAAGGAATCTGGGACAACCGTTTCCGCTATGCCGATGAGCTGGCAAAGATGGGCGTTCGGATGCAGGTAGACGGTCAAGTTGCTGTAATTCAGGGAGTGGATGAGCTGCACCCTGCACCGCTGCGTGCAAGTGACTTGCGTGCAGGCGCTGCAATTGTGGTTGCTGCGCTGATGGCCGATGGTGTGAGCGAAGTAACCGAGATCGGTCATATCGAGCGCGGTTACGAGCGTATCGTAGAAAAGCTGCAGGCGCTGGGTGCGGATATTCACCGCGAAGAAAGCAGCCTGTAATCCAGTCAGCGTGATAAAAAACAGCCGCACCAGTAGATGCGGCTGTTTTTTATGTAAAATTGAAGAGAAGGAGAAAAACGCATGGCAGAGTTCATTTCGCTGTATTCCGGTTCGTCGGGAAATTGCAGCGTCATTCGCTGCGAAAACCGCTATTTGATGGTGGATATGGGCAAGTGCTGCCGCACCACAGTGAACGCCCTGAAAGAGTTGGGCTTGACCATCGAGGATTGCGACGGTATCTTGATTACGCATGAACACAGCGACCATGTAAAGGGTCTGAATGTCTTTTTGAAGCATTACCATGTGCCGGTATATGGTGCAGCAGATACGTTGGATATGCTGCACCAAAATGGTCTGGTCCCGCCGGACAGCGATTTGATTACCCTGGGCTGTAACGCACCGGAAGATCTGGGCATTTTTCGTGTGGAAATGTTCCGAACCAGTCATGATGTGCCTTGTGTAGGGTATCGTGTTTCCACGCCGGACGGCCGCCAGATGGCGATTGCAACAGACCTTGGTATTTTGACGCCGGGCGTACATAAAGCGTTGGACGGCTGCGATTTGGTTGCGCTGGAAAGTAACTATGACCTGCGGATGTTGCGGCAAGGGCCTTATCCTTATTATTTGCGCGCCCGTATCGAAAGCCCACGCGGACATCTCTCTAACGATGAATGCAGTGCAAAGGTACTGGAACTGATTCAGAATGGCTGCAAAAAGATTGCATTGTGCCATCTTTCCCATGAGAATAATACACCGGAGCTGGCGCTAAGCAGTGTGTTTAATACGTTGGGCGCCGCAGGGGTGATCCCACCGCCGGATTGCATCGTTCAAACGCAACGACGCAATGAAATCAGCCCGACGCTGGTATTTTGATATTATGTGCGGAAGAGAAAAAAGCACTGCTTAAAGCTTGAGCAGTGCTTTTGGGTAAAGAAGAAGCGAGCCGATGGGAAAAGGAAACGTTTCGACGTTTTTTTTCGTAAAGGTCATGCATTTTCAGAGAGATTTCGCAGGTTCGCTATACAGAAGTTACAGAAAACCGTCGTTTGCTTGAAAACAATCGAAAGCGTGGTATAATTTTACTGAAAGCGAACATTTTCATTTGTGCAGTTTACACATTTGTATGTTGGGAAAGAGGGAAATACCATGAAAAAGATCGCACAAACGATGATTGTAGCGGACTGCTATTACACCATTGCAAATGCTAACGGCAAGGTAATCGAAGCTGTCGAAGCAAATGAAAACGGCGGAGCAATCCAGCTGGCTACTTCCACCAAGGCTGAGAATCAGCAGTGGCTGTTTCTGCGTATGGGTGAGGGCGTATACCGCATCCAAAACCGCGGCACCGGCAAGATGATGGACCTGATGATGAATGGTACCGTTGACGGAACTTGGCTGCATCAATGGGAAGATGTAAACGGTTCTTCTCAGCTGTGGATCGTGGAGGCTGTCAATGACGGCACGGTTAAGATCAAGGCACAGCTGGCTCCCACCAAGTGCATTGATGTGGTTGGTATGAGCAACGAAGATGGTGCGCACATTCAGATTTGGGAAGATGTAAACGGCGATAATCAGAAATGGACCATCAACGAAGTCAAGGAGCGCAAGACCGCTGTAAAGAAAGAAACTGAGAAAAAGACCGCCGCCAAGAAGACCACTGCCAAGAAGGCGGCAGAAAAGAAGGTTGAAGCAGTCAAGGAAGAAGAGCCCAAGGCTGAGAATAAGATCGAAGAAGTTAAGGTGGAGACGGTTGCTGCCGTGGAAGAGCCGAAGGCTGCCGAAACTCTGACAAAGACAAAGGCTAAGGCTTCTGGAAAGAAGAAGTCTGGCAAAAAGAAAAAGAAATAAGGCAGCTGCTGCAAATCGATTGCCATCAAATTGACGGACAGCGGAAAGCAGATGTCTGCACATAAATTGAGATGAATCTGAACCGGTTTTCGTGAGAAACGCTGGTTCAGATTTTTTTGTGAAAATACGTTGGTTTTGCGAATGCATATGAGCGATGGAATCTCTTTGTATTCGATTGAGATAAAGCTTCAATAACGACAAGTTGGACTAACGCGAAGAGGAAGTTTGCAAAACGGCTGAAAATTTTTGGGCGTGTAGACTTATGATGATTCATAGCCATACACTTGCTCTTTTTGTTGTTGAACATCCGCGTTTTCCACTGCATAAGCGAAAATGCTACTGGACAGTTATTATAAAACGGCTTATATTATAAATACTGGTACATAAGAAAGGAGTCACCGCTATGACCAAATGCTGGACCTTCTTGGGCTTGACAGCTCTTTTGCTGGTGCTGATCTGTGCCAGCTGCGGCAGGCCCTCTTCAGATCCCCCTTTCCGCTTTCACGACCTCACGCAGCCGGAGCGAAAGGCCTACATCACCGACTATTTGCAGCAGACCTATGGTCTTTCCTGCACCATTTCTTTGGATGTGGCCCAACGGCAGGACGGTCCCTTCTTTTCCGAGGACGAATACTTTGCCGTGGCATCCACCGAGGACGGGAACAGCATCAGTGTATGGGTGACCAAAGACGGACAGATTACCGACACAGTAAGCCTGTTGAACCGGCAGGACGACCTTGCGGACTATTTCACCGCCGAGGTGCAGACACTCCTGCCCGAGTGCAGGGTGGATTCCTACACCAGCATGAGTGTCCTGCCCACGGAGCCTTTGTCTCCCACTGGAGATCTGCGGACCTATCTGACGGAGCAGCCCACCGACACCGCCTTGTGGATCGCTTTGGAGCAGGCCGACACCTTTACCGATGCCCAGATACAGCAGCTGCTGGACCATTTTTCTTACTGCAACATCGACCTGTTTCTCTATGATTGCGATGATTTGGACACGGTGGATTGGGATACGCTTCACTCCAGTACAGCTCTGCGGTTTTACTATCATCGCAAGCCGGAGACCGACTGACCCGACTATGACGAAAGGAACGGTGTTTTCCGATGAATTTCCTGCCTTTGCTCTTTGGGCTGATTGCCCTCATTCTGTACGGGGCGACGGCCCTTCTGCTGCTCCACGCCAAGCGGCTCCGCAGCCACTGTATCCCCTGTATGGGAACCATCCTCCGTTTGGAAGAGGAGCTGCCCATCCGTGTCCCCAGCAAGTCGCACCACCGCCGGCTCGTCCCCATTCTGACCTACATGGTGGATGGGCGGGTGTATGAAACCCGCGCAAACTACTACGCCACTGGGATGCGTGTAGGAATGCAGCTGAAGCTGCTCTGCGACCGGGAGGACCCCTCCAAGGCTGTCACCTCCGGCGGCGGACGGGTGGCTTGTGCCATCACTGGTGGACTAGCGGTGTTCTTTACCCTGATGGCAGCCGTACTGGCAGCCGCCCTGCCATAACCGTTCCTTGGAGGGTAGCCCCACCGTCCCCATCCGCCAGCCCTCCTTTACCGGAAAATCGGAGGGCGGATAGATTCCACAAGAAAAAATCGCTCCGTGGGAGGCTGTCAGTGCCTATACTTACGGCTCCGTCTGCACCACCAATGCATCCCATCTCTACGGTACACTGGTCCCAATCACTTCGCCGACCTTTGTGTGGTGGATGGCATCTGTTGACCTGCGATTCGGAGGAAGTTCCAGGCACCTGCTGTGTGTTCACCATGGTGAGCGGCAAAATCGTGTATCAGAAACTAATGACAGACAAAACCCCCGACCGGTCTGTGACCGGTCGGGGGTTTTCTTTCCTTTTTATCTGTAGCGAATCATCGAATAGCTGAAGCGGACGAACGTATCCGCAATGACATACTCAAAGCGGGCATCCGCTTGGAGTGAGCTGCACTCATAATCGGCGTCCTTATTCTCATAGAACGGGCCTATACGGGGCTTGCTTGCGATCAGGGTGTACTTAACTGGTTGCCCAGCGGTCAATGAGATAATGGACCCAGAAGGTATCCGACATAGAGAAATAACTTAGAACCACTTCCGGCTCCACGCCCGGCAGGATATGACTGGACTCCCGATCCTCATCACCCCGCATGACATCGAACAGCTCGTCTGGCATGGAGACAATATACTCGGTGGCAAAGGTGTCCGCCAGCGTGGGAGCCGCCTTGCAGATGTCCTCAAAGTACTTCGCTACCACGGTCGGAAAGACCTCCGGATTCTGGTCATACTCTTCGACGGGAAATGTTTCCATAAATTGGAACCCTGCCAGTTTTCCGGTATCCCAGATGTGGCACTCAAACCGATATTCGTTGGTGCCGTAGCGGCCGGGAAGACCGGCACTCACGGTGTAAACGCTATCGTCGTAGTCCAGCGGCTGCACGAGGACATGATACCCCATATCCTCCAGATTCTTGACGAACTCCGTCAAGGTGACACCGCCTTCCACCCGAATCTGATCCTCGATGCTGCCGGTTTCGCCGTCTGTCGGGCTGCTCGAACCGGAGGGAGTGGAAGCGTTCTCCTGCCCGCAGCCGACAAAGGAAAGCAGCAGGAGCAAGGCCATACACAGGGAAATCAACTTTTTCATTACAATCTCTCCTTTTTTACGGAAGCAGCGCTGTGGCTGCTTCCGTTAAATTTCGCTTTGGTCGGCCTCGGGCGGACTCAGCCCGAGGTCTGCATCTGTACAGCACCCACAGCAGTTCGGCCGAGCCGCCCCCGCCATCAGAGGCAGCAGGGCCGTGGCATCGCCGGGGGATGGGATTGATGCCCGGCTTACCGCTCTGCGGGTTACGCAACACGCCAGTGTTGTGGGGGATTCTTTCTCTCCTGCGCAATAACGCATTGTGAGCAGTGCCGGCATACTTCTCTTATTGGTAATTACCGTTATCTGTTCATTGTTGCGTACTTGTTCCGGTTATTGCCCAAAAGCTTTGGTTCCTTAGCCTGATTGAGTTTCTTCTTTTTCTCGGAGCTGACGATTCCCAATAGGCCATCTGGATCGATTTCTTCTTGTCGTATCCATTCCACAAAATAGTGACCTTGGATAGAGTACAATGATGTTCGCAAATGTGAGTCAGAAATAGACACGCCACTAGGGCTCCTGAAAAATGATAGTTACTACACAATCATCAATACAAAGGAGAGACCCTACTGAATTAGGAAAAAGATAACATAAATCTCACAGAATTGCAACTGCAATGTGTCACGCAGCCGAATCCCAGCTGAGCATGTTGGAATGGCTTTGTACACAGCTGATGGAAGCTGAGGTAGATCAGCCAACTGGGGGCGGAGAAAAGTCAGCGCGCGGACGGAAGGAGCGGCTACCGCAGTGGATGTCGCCCTTGTTGTCCGGATACCCATATAGGAACGATGTTCCGCATGATGCCTAAGGTTCGTCGCTGCGTCTACATCCGATTCTTTGTTACGGAATGCAAACGTAGTGAGGCTGCGCTCATTCAGGTAGTTCAGGAACCCTAGATCCAAGCTTTCTACGAAAGCGAAGAAGGTCAGAGAGAGTTTGCTGAATGGAAGGCTCAGCAGGAGGCGACTCAGTCAGATGACCACAAGGCCACTTAACTCTACACAAAAGCGGGAGCGCAGGCAAATTATTCGCCTGCGCTCCCTGTACATATTTAATTTTCGTAAGGTTCGTACTCTGTCACAGATTTTAGATAAGCTTCAGGATCGCCGTTCAAAATCAAGTCTGCATAAGCAATAGGGTCATTGTAGATAAGATAGTCCAGCTCGGCTCGCTCGTACATGTTGTATGCAACCTCATTCTCTACGGCAGTGCAATCAATAGAAATCATGCTGCCATCCGAGAATTTTAGTTCCACGCAGGCTGTGTCGATATTGAACTCGCAGGAAAGTAGTTTCTTCATAGTATTGTCCTCCTAAGTCGTTTTCTTTGGTTTTCTATGCCCGCTCGGTTTTGAGGTGGGTTTTTTCAAAATGCCATTAGGAAAGTGAGTATCTTCATATTTGCCGAAGAAAACAAATAATCCGAACCCATCTCCCACAGGGAAGACTTGGTTCGGATTATATTGCTTTGGTGCGGGTAACAGGAATCGAACCTGCACACCGGAGGTACTAGATCCTAAGTCTAGCGCGTCTGCCAGTTCCGCCATACCCGCATATTAAATTGATCCTCTGATTTTTGCACGGCGAGGAAACCGAGGTGGAGCGTTACGCTTTTGCCACAATATATAAAACGGACGAAATCCGCTTTATCAAAAAATGGTGCGGGGCAATCTCGAAACTTTCACAGAGGTGACAGCACCTAAGTCTAGCGCGTCTGCCAGTTCCGCCATACCCGCATATTCAAAATAGAATGGATGCACAGCAATCATGCCACACTATTCTATCAAGAGAAATGCGTTTTGTCAAATGTATAAATTCCACCCGGCGGTGAACACTATCCGGGTAAGGGAGGGCGCAGCCATGAATCACAAGAAAATGTATCAAAGGCGGACATTGCGGACAGCAGGTATGGGGGTCTGCTATCTGCTTGTGCTGCTGGCGGTTTTAGTAGGGTGGGTGTACAGTCAGCTGCCGGATGTTATCTTTTTAGAACCAGGACAGACGCTCTCTTTTGTGCAGATGCCTTATATAAAGGTACAAAAAAATGTAGGAACCAAGGATGTTTCTCGTGCTGCGCCGACCCACAGCAGCAATACACAACTGAGTCTGTGCGGCATGTTGCCCCTGAAAACTGTGCGCACAGTAGTTACCGACCGCCCTGTCGTGCGGGTGTGCGGGACACCGTTTGGAATCAAGATGTTCTCAGAAGGCGCGCTGGTTGTAGCGTTTGCCGATATCCCAACCGAAAACGGTAGGGCAAACCCGGCGAAAGAAGCCGGGCTGAAGCTGGGGGACTGGATCGTTCAAATTGGCCAGGAGCCCATCCGGTCTAATCGGGATTTATCGGCAGCATTGCAAAAAGTAGGCGGTTTAGCTGTGACGGTGACCTATCGGCGGGAGGGCGTGACAGGTACGACCCAACTGATTCCTGCGCAAGGCGAAGATGGACGTTGGAAAGCGGGCATGTGGGTGCGCGATTCGTCTGCCGGGGTAGGTACGATGACCTTTGTGGACGAAAATCAAGGTATTTTTGGAGGGCTGGGTCATCCAATCAGTGATAGCGATACCGGAGAAAATATCGCACTGCGTTCCGGCGAAATTGTGCCTTGTACCATTATCGGCTATACAAAAGGCAGAATTGGTGACCCAGGCGAGCTGAAAGGTCAATTTTCCAATGGGCTGTCAATTGGTACGATTCGGAAAAACAGTGCATCCGGCGTGTTTGGTACGGTGCGGCGTGGGTTTGATGGGGAATATATGCCGATTGCCTTCGCGCAGGAAGTAAAGATTGGCCCGGCTGAGATCCTCACCACACTGGATGGAGATCGACCGGTCCGCTATCAAGTGGAAATTGAGCGTGTGCAGTATAACGCCGATGGGGACAAACATAATTTGCTGGTGCGCGTTACAGATCCGACACTTCTGGAAGAAACTGGTGGTATTGTACAAGGGATGTCCGGCAGCCCCATTATTCAGGACGGGAAGCTGGTGGGCGCTGTCACCCACGTTCTGGTGAATGATCCCACGAGGGGCTACGGTATCTTTATTGAAAACATGCTGGATGCAGCGGCCTAATGAAAGGCGGCAGAGGGAGTCTTCCTCTGCCGCTTTTTTGCTCGTATGCTATAAGGGAAAGGAACGAAAAGCACTTACTACTAAAATCGAAGAAACAGAACAATCACTCAAACAGCAGTTAGAGGAGTTCCCGGAGATTCTGAAAGCAGAAGGCTACCCCGATGTGCAGGTATTTATGAGAACCTTCCGCCAGATGGAAGCCGTTGTGGAGCAGTATCACCACGATCTGGCCCAGTGGGAACGCCAAACCGGCAAGACCGGCAGCCCTCCTGAAAAGGAAAGCGTCAGAGAAAAACTCCGGCAGCTTCAGCAGCAGGGCAAACAAAAACACGCTCGGAAAAAGTCCTTTGACCAAGAGCGGTAACTTAGACAAAAAACCGCCGTGTACGGTACAGAACCATACACGACGGATTACATAGGACGATGAATATTGTTGAGAATTCTTACCAAACACCATAGAAATTAGATTTATTTCTGATTTCTATGGTGTTTTATCTTTTTTAGTACAAATAAATTATTCGGTTTATGTCGGTTCACAAGCAAAGATACTTATTGTATGTAGACTTATAGTATTCACTCTTATTATAATATGTCATTAGGAGGATTGCAAGTATGGATGTTGTAAAAGTATTTGGTGATAACCTCAAAAAATATCGCACTGCAATTGGGCTCTCCCAAGAAGCTTTTGCTGATAAATGTGGCTTGCACCGCACATATATTAGTGCTATTGAATGCTATCGCAGAAGTATATCTCTGGAGAATGTTCAGCGGATAGCTGATGCACTTGGAATTGAAACATATAAATTATTTATTGAGGAGGATCCTATAAATGCCAAGAAATAGAGCAGAAGGCTGGCAACACGCCAAATTAACCGGCCATCAAAACGAAGAGTTAATTGCAGAATTGACTAAAAATGATACACAGGTGCAGGAAAGACTCTTGTCCTGTGCGCATTTATCGGGAGTTTCTATTGAACGGATTGAATACGGTGGTTTG
>JARHYC010000016.1 GCA_029264955.1 Faecalibacterium sp.
ACGGCAAAGCCGACTGCGGAGCCTACGGCAAAGCCGACTGCGGAGCCTACGGCAAAGCCGACTGCGGAGCCTACGGCAAAGCCGACCGCAGAGCCTACGGCAAAGCCGACTGCGGAGCCTACGGCAAAGCCGACCGCAGAGCCTACGGCAAAGCCGACTGCAGAACCTACTGTAGCACCGGTTGCTCCCACAACTGCACCGACCGCTACACCTACCGCAGCTCCGGCACAGGGTGGTGCAACATCTACCAGAGATTCTACTGGTTTGGGCGGTTGGATGAGCATGGCAGTTCTGAGCGGATGTGCCGTCATTCTTTGCAAGAAGAAGCGCGACGACGAACGCTAATGCAACTGAAAGCCATCCAAGATCAACATCTGTTAGAGGATATGTTATAAAAGTATGATTATACTTTCGTATCATATCAACCGGAGATAAACAGTTCCGCAGTATATAATCAAACAACTACTCTGTATTGAACAGTTCCAGTAAAAACAGACAATGAAAAAAGCCCCCTGTTGTAGGAGAATAAGACTACAACAGGGGGTATTGTTATGCCCATGAGGAAATATACACACATCAAGGAAGGCGAACCAGAGTTGTTGGCTGTGCGGCATGCTGGTTATACCCGGAGAAAAAGTGCGTATCACTTTGGTCTGGAGAAAAGTCAAATCAAAAATTGGATGAACCGCTATAACTGTGAGAGGGATTGCCTTCTAGCTGGCCTACAACCCAAGCACCGTGGTCGCCGAGGAAGGAAATGCCTCTCCTGTTGGCATGGCGGAATACCAGTATGAAATCAATCGACTGGAAATGGAAAATGCGTGCTGCGGGATTTTCTGCAATTCGTGGGAAGAACGTGAGGCAATCCTTAAAATACCATATGTACAAAAAATAATTTAAAGAATCCTTGACAGATGACTGGCTACTGCGATATCATTAAAATAATTGTGAACAGACAGCTATCCACGAAAGTTGTCTGAGACAAGATTATAAATCATGTAATGGGTGCATCGCTTTTGGCGATGTTAAATGGGAAACCGGTGCAATTCCGGTACAGTCACTCCTGCTGTAAGGTGGACAATCAAACAAAAATACCATTGGGCTTACCCGAGAAGGTGTTTGAGCGGATGAAGCTAAGTCAGAAAACCAGCCTGTTACATTGCAAGAGGTTATTCTGGGATGAAGGACGACCTGCCGGAAGCACAGTGTGTAGCTGTGCTTTTTACGGTTGCCTTCTGTTCAAATCCGAACAGAAGGCTTTTTTTATGTCCAGAAAGCTGTAAGTACATTCGAAGAGGAGTTTTCTATGAAATCAAACGCAGTAAAATGGATGGGGCAACGGGTCTTGGCGTTCTCGTTGGCATTGGTGCTTTTTATGCAGACAGCACCTCTAACTGCCATCACCGTAAATGCACAAGAAATTGCAGATGTCCTAGCAGAAACTGAAACATTCGTTGCGGCAACAAATCCAGAAACAAAAGATTCAGAATCTATGGAGAGGATGACGGGCGCTGAAACTAAAACGAATCCGCGGGATCCACTCACCACAGCACAAGGAGAAACTGTCTCTATCACAAGTGGTGATCAGCTAATAGGCGGCATTCCAGCTGGCAGTACCTATGTGCTGGCAAACGACATTGTTATGAGCGGAGACCAGCAGATTGGCCTTGTGGCAGGTGTTCTGGACGGCGCGGGTTATACCATTACACTAGTCGGAAAGCCACTGGTCAATGAGCTAACTGGCACCATTCAAAATTTGCTGGTGGACGGCAAGGCAACCTTAGGTATCGGGCAGGGAACCATTGCCTGTACCGTAAAGGGCGGGACCATACAGAACTGTGCCTCTCTGGTAACAATTGACCCCGGTTGGGATTCAAATCAGGGAGGACTTGCAGGTAATCTGGAAAATGCAAAAATCTACAATAGTTTTTTTGCTGGTGCTGGAAAAGATATGTTTGGACTGGTTGCAAATAACGGAATCTTCTGCTCCGCCAACAATCCGTCTGCACACTCTCAGGTAAAGAACTGCTACTACACAGAGGGCAATGGCATCGGTAGCGGCTCTGCATGGAACCGAGACGATACCAGCAACGGCAAAAAATCGCTCGATGAGATGAAAACGGCTGAATTCGTACAGCTGTTGAATACATCCAATGTGGGCAGTGGCTATATCTGGGCGGCACAAGATGGTGTTTTGCCCAAGTTGATTCCTGGTGGTAGTACCTTAGAACCTGCTGATAAGGCAGCCTTGAAATCTGCCATCAAAGAAGCGCAGAGTAAAAACGAAGGCGACTACACCAACGAGACTTGGGCACCCATGCAGGAAGCATTGCGCGCTGCCATACGGATTGACGAAAAAATTGATGCAACACAAGATGAAGTAAATGCGGCAGAAACTGCGCTTCAAAATGCTATTGCAGCTTTGAAAGAAAAAGTACGCAATCTTTCCCCGGTGGAATCCCCGAAAGAAGGCATCGCTTTTATCTCCAATCAGGACGACCTTGCACGAATTGACGGAAATGATCCAAAGGCTTTTTATCAGCTGACACAGGACATTACAATCAAAGACAATTTCTTGTCGCCCAATTTGGCTGGTGTTTTGGATGGTAATGGACATACCATTACTATCCGAACAGCAAGCTCGTTGTTCGGAACAATCAACGAAACGGGTGTTGTGCAGAACTTACGAGTAAAGGTAGAAGGAAACTTTACCAACCGACAAGAATTTGCTCCCTTTGCCGAAAAGCTCAAAGGCGGTATGATTGTCAACTGTATCAGTGAGGTAACGGGTCAGCACTCTGCTGGATATGTGCACAAAATGGAAGACGGTGTTTTGGTGAACTGCCTCACAATGGGCCATAACCGCCGTGGTGCATTTGTCTATTTTCAGAAATCTACTGATCACCAAAATGTCAATGGATATAAAAGCGGCAAGTTCTACAACTGCTACTGGTCCGCTTCAAACTCTGTCGAAAACATCAATCCGGCAGAGAATCTTATCCATTCTGAACCAGTAGGGGACGAACGACTGCGCTCAGCAGATTTTATTGCTCAGCTCAACAAGCAGAAGGGTGAATTCGGCGTAACTTGGGGACGAGATATGGATGGCTATCCGTATTTTGGTGCAGATCAGGGCGATGCTATTATTGATGGTAGCAAGAATCGATATGATGTGCAGTTCATGTGGCATGACCAGAACATTCTCACAGTAAAAAATGGACTTTTGCAACTTTCGCCCCAGATGACTGGTAGCAATCGCTTTGCCGGCACCTTCCAGTTGAAGGATGTCCCGCAGGACAGCACCATTACATGGAGCTGTGAAGATCGAACCCAGCAGGAAATTATGCAGCTTGGCGAAAACGGTGATTTGTATGTATTCCATGATGGTGGCGGTGTGGTTCGTGCCGTGGAGCACAAAGCCGACGGAACCGAAGAACTGGCAGCAGAGATTCGAGTGGTTTCTGCTTCTCGTGAGATTGAGCAGCTGCAGCTATTGCTGGATGGCAAGGTAATTCATGATTCCATTACCGTGCAGGGCTCGGCCGTAAACAGTTTGGAAATTCAGGCAAAATATGCAGGTTCCGATGCATTCCAGACAATGCCCTCTTATTTGGTTGAGCTGAACGCTGAGAACCCGGAACTGCTCCGAACTGACTACAATACTGCTTCTTTCTATTTCAGAGCACCCGGCACCAGCAAGTTGACTGTTACTGAGAAAACGGAAAAAGTAAATCCGGTTTCGATTACGATATCCGTTACATCTGCATATGTACCGGTTGAAAAAGTAACGCCTGCAATCAGTGGTACCGAGAAAATCCACTACCGCAACTCGATGGGAGCGGGTCAATTTATATCAATTCCGCAATTGGTTCAGGTAGAACCCTCTAACGCAAGCTATAAAAATGATATTATCATAACTTCCAGCAATCCGGAGATTGCACAATACGATGGCAGCGGTTATACCCCCTATAAAAACGGTACGGTGACCTTTACTGCGAAGCTCAATGATAACGGAAACGTAGTCGAGGGAACAAGCACTGTTACCTTTACTTATACAAACCCGTTGACAGAAGTTACGGCACCCGCTGGAAAAATCACGCTGGATCAGGGAACCAAGCAAACGCTTCCACTAACTTTTAAGGGGCAACCGGGCAATCTACATGAAGTTACAGAACCGGATTTGATTTGGACCTTTGATAAACAAGGTATCGTTTCCATTCAGCGTCCGAATGCTTTGATGCAGATTCGAAATACAGGAGGTCCGGATGACGGCAACTGGGTTGCATCTACTAAGTTTGAGGTAAAGGGCTTGCGCCCTGGTACGGTAGTTGCAACAGGAACCCCTGTGGATACTACTGGTGGCGCAAAACCTATCAAGCTGACCATCACAGTAAAAGGCGATGGTAGTGTTGCCAATGAATTCGATATTCCTAAATTTATTGAAACAGGTAAAAAGGCGGCAAGCCGATATTTGAATGAAAAAAATACATTCACCTTTGGAGACGAGTGGAGTATTTATACATTGATGCGCGATGGTCAGACATTACCCAAGCAAAAACTTGACAACTACTATGATGATGTTGTGACCACTGTTCGCGCTTGGAACGATAATATTTTGGCGACTGAGGTAGAGCGAACCGCAATTGCGCTCAACATTATGGGGAAAGATATTACGAATATCGATGGTGTCAATCTGGTAGAGCTGATTTGCAACCACCCTAACTTGACAAAACAGGGCGGTAATTCACTTGCTTGGGCATTGATTGCATTGGATATGAACAACACTGCAATTCCTGCTGATATGAAATGGTCCCGAGAGCGCATGGTCACAGAACTTCTTGCCTACCAAAATGCAGATGGCGGTTTCGGTTTGGATCAATCCGGAACTTCTGGCATTGATATGACAGCTATGAGTATTCAGGCGCTGGCACGATATCAGAAACGAGATGATGTGGCAACAGCCATTGACAGTGGTATTGCATATCTAGCGAAAGCTGCGGGGAAAAATCTAAATCTGGGGAATTCTGAATCCATTGCACAGGTTATTATCACACTTGCCGTTCTGAATCGAGATATCGTTGCAGAGCCGGGTTTTGGCGATGAGATGGAAAATATCATGTCTGCTTTATCCGAGTACATGATAGAGAACGAAGGTTTCAAGCATGATAAAAACGGAAAAGTTGATAAAATGGCAACAGCGCAGGCGATGCAGGCACTTTGCGCCTATGAACGCTTCCTGAATGGTGAAAGTAGTTATTGGGATTTGCGGGGGACCGGTCCGATTGATGATCCTGCAGCAAAAGTCAGCAGCATGATTGCAGCATTGCCGGAGCAGGTGAGTGCAGCAGATGCAGAATTGATACAGCAAGTACGGGATGCATATAATGCGCTTACGGAATCCCAGAAAAAACGTGTGACGAATTTGGATCGGTTAATTCAGGCAGAAAAGGAATTGGCAGAAGTGCTGGCCGTACAGCAGGTAATCGATGCAATTGATGCTTTGCCGGAAGAACTTACGCTGGCAGATGCTTATTTGGTAAAGTCTGCACGGGATGTATTCAATCGGTTAACACCTGCGCAGCAGTTGAAGGTCATCAATCTGAACAAGTTGGAGGTTGCCGAGAAAGCTTTGCAGAAACTGTTGAATGCAGACAGTGTCATGGGTATGATTGAAAATCTGCCTAAAAACGTCACTTTGGCAGATAGTAACGCCGTACAGGCAGCACGCGCTGCATATGATTTGCTGCCAAAAGAGCAGCAAGCTCTGGTTAAGAATTTAGACAAGCTGGAAAATGCAGAAGCAAAGCTGGAAGAACTGAATTCTGCACAGCAGATACAGCAGGTGATGGATGCCATCGACGCTTTGCCGGAACATATTACGGTAGAGAATGAAGCAGCGGTTCAAGCTGTTCGTGATGCGTACAATCGTCTGACTGCAACCCAGCAGGCACAGGTCATCAATGTAAACAAGCTGCTGGCTGCTGAAAAGACAATCGCAGACCAGAAAGCTGCAGCACAGGTAGAACGTGCCATTCATGCATTGTCAAATCCTGTAAGTATCGCAGACAAACAAGCTGTACAGGATGCCCGCAGCGCTTATGAAAAACTGAGTGCCGATCAAAAAGCTCTGGTAAAGAATCTGGATAAACTGATTCAGGCAGAATCGGAGATTACAGATTTGGATGCAGCACAGCTGGTCATGGGGATGATTAAAGATTTACCAATCAACCTTACCATTAAGGATGAACAAATGGTAAAGGCTGCACGCAACGCTTATGAAGCACTTACTGAAAAGCAGCAGAGTATGGTTTTGAACCTGTATATTCTGGAACGTGCAGAACAGTTTGTAGCAGAAAAGAAAGCTGTTCAGCAAGTAGAGGACGTCATCGATGCTTTGCCGGAAGTGATTGGAAAAGAACATTCCGAGGCAATCAAGGCTGCTCGTGCGGCATATAACGAACTTTCTCCAGAGTTGAGAGCGTTGATTCGCAACATAGATAAACTGCTAAACGCCGAAAAAGCATTGAAAAAACTACGCAAACCAGCGGATAAACCCATTAAACATACTAAATGGGAAAGCAATGTGGTTGAAGCTGTTGTACAAGACGGTGTTGTTTCCGCAAAGCAATTGGCACAGATTCAGGGTGAAGATTTGATTTTGCGGATTGAAGGTACAATGGCAAGTGGTGAGACATATACTTTGTCCATCTATGGCAAAGATATTCTGAAAGCAGAAGATTTCTATGTTGGAATGACGCGTGAAGGTCTCTATGAAACAGAGATACACAAGCTGTCGGAGAACCCCGAGATTTTCCGCTTCCTGCAGAGCGGTGAATTCGCATACCCTGTGATGGTCGAAATGGAAACCGCCTTGGAAGATGGCGAATATTTGTTGTTGCGATATGACCCAGCACAGCAGCGAGCAGTTTTAGTCAGCCGTGTGCAGGCAGAAGACGGCAAGATACAATTTATTATCAAGGAGGGCGGCGAGTATTTCATCGCAAAGAAAGCCAGCAAAAAAACAATTTCGGAATTGGAAAAGGCAGAAGAAATTTCTGTTGCAGCACAGCCGGAAACCTCGGAGGTAAAACCTGAAACCTTGCCCGTCCAACAGGAAGAAGAAACGAATAATCCTGTTGCTTGGATTTGGATTCCGCTTCTGCTTTTGGGTGGATGTGGTGTAATTGTAGTGTATCAAAAGAAGAAGGAGCACAAAGGTGAATAAAGTAATTTCTATACTGCTCTGCCTGACTCTATTATTCAGTCTGGCAGGCTGTGGTACGGGAAAAGTCAATCATACTCCAGATCAGCCGAGTCAGCAGTTTGAGCAAGGTGGCAGTGTAATTGCTACCCCTGAAACGGCAGAATCCGTAACTGAATCAGACACCGAGATAGTGGAAGATGATGCGTTTGACGTTTCCGATGAAATCGGTGAAACGCAGGATTTTTCTAAATATAAAGAAGTACACAAGAAAGTCCCGAGTACATCTTCTGCTGATGGACAGCGAGAACCTGTAGAGCCAGGAGAAGTTCCCGTTGATCGCAACAATCAGAAAACCTGTTATCTCAGCATTTCCTGCGCTACGATTCTGAACAACATGGAAAACTTAGTTGAAGGAAAAGATGTACTGGTGCCGTCCGATGGAATTATTTTGCCTAGAACGGAAGTGACGTTCTATGAGGGTGAATCTGTGTTTGACGTTTTACAGCGAGAAACGAAAAATCGCAAAATCCATATGGAATCCAACTTTACGCCTATGTACAACAGTGCATACATTGAGGGTATCGGTAATCTTTATGAATTTGACTGCGGCAGCGAATCCGGTTGGGAATATCGCGTCAATGGCTGGTTTCCCAATTATGGCGTAAGCCGCTATGTGGTACAGCAGGGCGATGAAGTAGAATTCCTTTACACCTGTAATATGGGCGTCGATTTGGGTGCTAATGTAATGAATTAAAATAGAAGACTTAATCGGTTAAGAAGAGTGGTATAAAATATCGGGAGCGACTATGATTGAACTGCCTCCACCTGTTAGACAGTATGATATACTGAGTAACAAGTGGGATACAGTTCGGATTCAATCGCTCCCGATATTTTTATTTTACTAGCAGTTGCATATTGATTGGAATGCATTCTGTATCGGTCGGTTGGCATCCCTTCCGTTTTTTATAAATGTGGTGTGGCTGCTACCGTTTTAGCAGCGATTCACACGAGAACAAAATCGAATGATACAATAAATATTTTCTCAGATAAACCAAGATGTTTTATCGTGGCAGATGTATTTCAAAAGACAAATTATGCGAGATCAATTTGATAACTATTATCGTGGAAGTTAACAGTAACGATAGTTCCATCGCTGTAAGTAGTACGTTGTTTCTTCCAGTCATGATTTAAAAATTCGTGACGAACCATTTCGCACTTGGCAATACGTTCCTGGAGTACCGCTACTGTTTGATAACGAGAAATTTCCTCATCCAGGTGTGTTTTGGCGGTATCATCAAAAGCTCCGTCGCAGTTAGGGTATGCACCGTCTTTGTCCATATACGCGGCACCTCCGTTTAAAAGTGCATAGAGCATATAATCTTCCTGCCCTTCAATACGATCCATAAGCCAAGGAAGAATGATACAGTCATGATAGACCAGATTAAAAAGGGGAGTAGGAATACCTTTTCTCGGAGTACCAGGAGCTTGCAGCATGAAATCGTAAGGACCATAGTGCGCAAAAACAAGATTTTTCATTGCCCAGTCTGTGACTTCTTCAGAGCTAGGCAAAATGTTTTTAGAGAGTAAATAGGAAAAACAGGCATTGCGATATTCAAAGCACTCTTTTCTTGTCATTTTATGCCAGGGATGGTTACACTCGTCGCCTTCATTGCAGGTAAATACATCCAAATAGGAAGCCTCTAAGTGAATGCCATGACGCAATACCTCTTCAAAATTGCGCTTTACATAATATGGTGCTTGGGTAGCGCAGAGTAACGACTGTCTGCCACCGGCCCATCGAGACATATCAAAGATAGAGCCGTCCGGTGCATAGCAGGCAAAGTCTTTATCAAAGGTGGGCGCATCAAAATAATAATCCCGATACTGATCGTGCAGACCAAGCATGTATCCACAGTCCTGAATGGTATCGGACAATTCTTTCAAGCCCTTCCAACCGCCAGCTTCTTTACAGGCAGGTAGATAATCGGGGTGTTTATTGTCATAACCGGGATCACCCCAGCCATCCAGATGCAGATACAGTTTCTGGATACCTTTTTCTTTATAGTGCTTGACCTCTGCTGTACGGAAAGAAAAAGAAACTAAGTGATCATTCTTTTCCGGTTCCTCCTTGTTATAATAATAAGAACCGGGAGCAATGTGGGTCTTAATACCTTTATGTACAATTGCAGAACCAATCAGTTTATCTACCAGAGGCGATTTCGCTGCTTTTTCTGCAAGTGAGGTAAATAGACCTGTTTCCTTTACATATCCGCGGTAGATTTTGCACAGGTCATTGTAGTCGCAATCACCCAGAAATGTGTATTTCATAACTCGGCGGTAAGCTATTTTCCCCAAACTTGGTAGCCAGCGGACAGACACATGAGAATATGGACCATTCGTAGGATGGTCTACTTGATAAGCAGCGTCCCAAGGCTGTTGGCAGATAGCAATATAACCTGCGCTAGGGCGAATCTGACCAAACCAAGGCATATAGGCAGCGCAGCTACACATCTGGCCATCAAATTGGAGCTTGCTTACTTCATTCTCCCAAGTATTGGGTAATAAAAGTCCTTGCAAAACATTAAGAACACTATACCAGCGATCATCAGGTTCTTCAAATTCCATATAACCAGGCCAGTAGATTGCTTTTAGTGAAATACCTTCTTCATTGAGAGGAACAAATTCAAAGAAAACATCTCCCGATACCCCCTCAATCCAAATGATTGTTTCAAAGGCAAATGGGCTCTTGATTCCATCTACCATAAAGCCCTGATAAGTTGACCGAATTCCTTTACCAATACCAGTATTCCAAGCGTGATGTGAGATAGCGACTGCATCTGAAAAGAAAAACTCCTTGTTATCGGTTGTGACAAATCTAGGTCGGTACGATTCAGCCCAGCGCCAAGTTTGCGCATGTGAAGTTATGGACAAAGCAAAGCTGGCTTCGTCCAGTTGAAGCGTTGTATTTGCATAATTGACAGTTATAACACTCATAGAAAACTCCTTACTCATGTGTCTAAGCCTTAAAACAATGCTACTACAGTTTCATCTATTTCTCAATGTCATGCGGCAAATCTTCTGCCTCAACAAAAATAGTGCGGGAGAATTCCTTACTAATAAGAACGCCACGCTAAACTTTTTGGCGGGAAAGATGGCTATGGCAAAAGTCTTTGCAAATTCTATTTTGACCGATATTCTGTCCAGAAAGCGAGAGGTTGCTACAGGAGTTGCGCCGCTTGCTGCATCTGTACTCGAAAAGCGGTTCTGACTCTTTATTACTTCCATTTTCACTCTGGTAGAGGGCTTAGGCCGTTTGCTTTATAACACAGTGTATCCAAACAACTATTGTTGATCGTTTAAGGAAAAGTGAAGAACAAATATTTGTCATAATGGCTCCGGTTTTGTTCAGGTGATGACGTCTACGTAGCAACCAGCACGCATGAATAAAAACATCAATTACAGAAAAAAGCAGACATCGCCAAACTCTCAACCTTGACGATGTCTGCTTTTTTGTCAAATCGGTCAGACCAATGCCATATATCAGTAGATTTCGAAGATGATACTTTTATGAAACACATATAACTGGCCGAATCTCTTTGCAGGGAACGCTATTCTGATTTAATTAGTACCGCTCATACTGTGCAACATCTAAAACGAACAGAACAATACCACCGCACTGCACCGGAATAGTAACAGGAGAAACAACCAATGGGGGAATGGTAGATTCCATTGGCGTATCCATTTTTAGCGTTTCTTCTGTACGCTTTCCATAGCGGCGCAGGAGTTCCTTTGCTTCGTCCAAGCGCTCGTGATTCAGACCAATCATGATAGTAGCATTCGGTTTTTTTAGAAAACCACCGCTGGAGTTCAAAACGGTAACATAGAATCCGTGTTCATTCAAATCATCAATAATTCTGCGATAGTCATCATTCTGGATAATGGCAATGATCATTTTATCACAAGTTGCATTTTTCATGATGTTTTATCTCCTTCATATGACGTTACATTATGCGAATCCCATAATAGATATAAAAATAGGGGAAAATTTTGATGGGGGCACTAAGATTCTGAAAAAGTTAGTGCTGTTTAGCTATCCTGCGTAGTGAAATTCCATCAAAAGATAAAACCCAATTTTTAATTATTTTACAACGGACGAATCAAAATAGCAATGGTCCAAATCATTTTCTCCACATATACAACGAGCAGTGAATCATAGATCTACCATAAAAAATTTGGGAAGGACCAATGGAAAATTTATATCCGATAAAATGGGTTGAACCAATAGTACTATTTTCTCGGGGAGAACCTATCCAGCCAATCGAGAATGAAATTCCAGCCTTTCAAAGTGGAAATACTTTCGCTGTAAAAGCAACTTTGTCAGATACTTCCGCCACACAAATGTGTTTACTTCTTCGTTCGGGTTAGATTCTAGCGGTTTGCTCTCGGCTCAATCTTTTTGCGGCTTGGTTTATCCTTCAACTCTAAAACAGATGATGTTTATATTGACAGGGACCCTTTTGAGAGTGAACTCATCCCCCAGGCAGCTAGTTCGACTGATTTTGTTGTCCAGAACCGCTATATAAAAAGCGTTGACAGTATACTCTTTGAGGAGTGTGCGGAAATTGATCTGACAGACAAGAATGTCTACATAAACGGCTGGCTGTGACCACCAATGCCAGCCGTTTGATACATATCTTATCACCTCATCCCTCTTTTTTGCGTAATTTCTGCCTCTTTTGAAACAAGGACCGGATAAAAGCGATTGACAAAATACCTCCAGATAGGGTTATAGTCATATAGCTTCCAAGGCCTCGACTAAGAATCATTGAGCTTTGCAGAAGCGTTCCGGGGAAAATAGTCTTGAAATACTTGAGGAAACTACTTTCGGCTATACCGATTCCTCCAGGAAACGGTAGGGCAGCACAGCTGATGTACAGAGTCGATTGGAGTGCAATGATTTGAAACAGAGAAGCCCCACTGAGTCCAAGTGCCTGATAGACCCAGAAAGGAGCAGAGTGCATGGCCAGAATGCGAAAAATCGTAACTAGGCAGTTCACAAGAAAATAGTTCTTATTCTGCCGAAACAGTTCAGCGCCGGTTTGATACTGAGCAATCGCAGTCTCTGCACTTTGTTTGAATGTATCTGCCCGACCTTTTGAAAAGAATGTAAGGAGCCGCACCACAAGTGCTGTCAGCCTGAATATGAACCGCTGTGAAAACATGGCAAAGAGCAGCAGTATGAGTAGACTTGTATTGAGGGCCAATCCCAACCAGAGGAGCCAGATGAAATTGCCCAGCAGGCTGTGAATCATGGGACTAAAGGATACATACCCTACAATTCCCAAAAATGTGGTAGAAATCTGATAGCATGCAAGATCCATGACTAATGCTAGGGTTCCATGTACCACAGAAACGCCTCTTTTGTGCATCAGATATATTTCCATGGGCTGTCCGCCGGTGGCGGCGGGCGTGATTGCACTAAAAAAATTTCCAGCAAATGTGTAGAGCAGGCACTGCCGAAAGCTTTGCGTCTCACCCAAAAGCCGGAGATTGCGGCGAACTGTCACTGTCTCTGCGCAGAGCATCAGGACTATCATAACACCCCCGCACAGCAAAAAAACAAAATTGCTTTGTGCCGCATGGTGAATGACCAGACGAAAGTCAGAGGATGCGAATATAGTTTGGTAGGTAATAATACCAATTAAAACAAACAGTCCTCCGTTAGTGAGCACCTTTTTCAAAAAGTTCAGAAATCGTCTCAAAAGTATAGCCCTCCTCTTTCCAATAGGGAATCATGCTTTCTAACGCGGCAATAGTTCTGAGTGGCGCATTGTCTGCGCCACGACCGTCGTGTAGACAAATCACGGCACTGCGGCGGACCTGTGTGCGCAGTTTTTGACACAAGTGATTTACCGTGGAATTCTTGGACCAGTCACCAATAATGACTGTCCATAGGACGATATTGAGGCTGTAACGCTTACAAAGCCACAAACCCAGCGGTGTCACATGCCCCCAGGGTGGGCGGAAATAGATCGGCTTTTCACCCTGCATGGAGAAAAGTTCCATGCTTTTCCGAAAGTCCCAGAACAGATTGAGGGGGAGTTGCAGGATCTGATTCTTATGTTCCAGAGAGTGAAGGCCTACTGTGTGCCCCTCCAGTTTCATCCGCTGTAAAAGTTCAGGATACTTGTTTGCCGTGGAAGCCAGAATAAAGAAGGTGGCGTGAACATCATACTTCTTCAGTAAGTCCAGAATCTTTGGCGTATATTGGGGGTTCATGCCGTCATCAAAAGTCAGGTACAGTACTTTCCCGGCTGAGCAGACTGCATAAAGGGGATTTCTTAGTCGAAAAATGAGTGTTGTGACAGCACCCAAAAGAAGGTGCCCCACATATACAGCAAGGATCGAAATACAGATTTTGATGAGCATGGACTATAAACTCCTCCTCAAAGCACATTCGACTTTCTTCAATTTCATGTCTCAGCCGAACCATGTTGGTCTGGTAAGCGTGGAAGAGCTCTTCGTTTGCTAAGAGTTGCTTCACTTTCCAATAAGCATTTTCACCTGTGTGAATAACCAGGCCAAGCTGCTTTTTTTCAATAAAAGCAGCATTTTCCGATTCGTGCTCATAGACAGGATACATTGCAATATAGGGCGTAGCAGCATAGATGCTCTCAAAGAGGGAGATTCCGCCAGGCTTAGATAGAAGAAAATCAGCCTGTGCCAGATACTGGTCGATGTTATGGACAAATCCCACAGTACGCACCCAAGGATATTTCCGCTGCAGTCGATTATAAAGCTTCTGGTTGTTTCCGGTAACAACAGTAACCGAGACACCAGGCATTCCTTTTATGTTCTGTAAGAACTCATCCAACCAGGGCATGATTCCCAAGCCGCCACCCATGATGAGAAGCTGCTTAGTATGGTGTAGAATCGTCTTTTCTGGTAAACAGCGGAATTTTTCCCGCACTGGAATGCCTCGGACATGAATTTTTTCAGCTACAACATTCAGTTTTGCCAGCTTCTCCGCCACCTCATGGGTGGCGACCCAGTAGCTTGTGGCATAGGGATAAATCCAGCCGGCGTGAACTCCCAGATCTGTAATACACACATGGACAGGAATGGAAATCTTCCCTAATTTTCTTCCACAGCCGGACCATGTTGTAATGATCAGATCGGGGTGGAGGAGATCTATCGATTTCTGAAGGGCAGACGAAGTTTTACGGGACTCATATCGACCTCTGCCAAATTGGTTCAGGAAATTATAAAGCCAGCTGTTTCGGCAGATAACTCGGCTAAAAAAAGAGTAGATCAGCTTCGCTTGCCGAGGATACAATAACTCCACAATATCGCTGACCACTACCGTATGTCCCTTATGGCGATATTCTTCTGCCAATGCCTGGGCAGCAGAACGGTGTCCGCTTCCAAACGCAGAAGTTAAAATCCAAATCATCATAAGTTTCTCCTTAGGCAGATTGATACTGCCCAATTTTTCCGATATAAATAGCTTCTGCATAGGGGACATTCAGAAAATCATGAGGCCGGACCAGCGAGGATGGTTTATCCAGAACATCAATTTCCGATTGCTTCAGAACCTCGGCTACAAATTGAGAACAGAACAGTCTGTTTTCTCGATCCTTTTGGATGCCTCGGTAGCAGTACACGAGACCCAGCAGATTATACTTGCAAGTGGTTTTCTGATAGTCTAAAATCACCTGACGCAACCGTTGCTTTTTTTTGTAGCTTACCGGTATCCGCAGCAGAATAATATCCGACTCCTTATGCACCGCAAAGAAACCGCTGCTTTTACTCTCTACCACAAAACCAGCAATAAACATATTCCAAAGTTCTTTTCTCCCAACAGAGTAAATGGTTTCTAGGCTATCATCTAATGCAATGGAGCAGTGATTGTAGGAAACTCCCAGAACTCTCCGGATCGTCATACCCAAAAGTGTGTTTGTTTTTGAAACCATAATATATACAAATTCCTGTGATCTTGTTTCCATGCCCATTCCTCCAGATAAAAAAGCGTGCATTTCTCAAAATGCACGCTTTATGGATTGCGAAGGCGAATAATTCAGATTAAAATCAGTATTCATTCCAGTGTTCGCAACAAAATACTTTCGTGCATCCTTTGCATATAGGGAAATTCTGTCACGTCACAAAGTCTTTCCTGCTTACTCCATAAAAAGAAACAACCCCATTGCACTGGATACAATGGAAATGGTTACTAGAATATTAGATGCTATATATCTGCTTTCTTTTTTTCCGGCATAGCGGAGCAATAGAGCTGCTGCTGAAAAAAATCCAAAGATCCAGGCAAGCATTTGCTGCCCTATATAGACCATTGGAATACTGGTGGCATTTAGATAGGAAATAAAAAATGCCCAGCAAGACAACGCAAAGAAGATGGTATTTTGAACCTTTCTGTTCCGTATGAAAAAAAGAAGAACCGCTCCGAGAAGCGAAATAACGATGCAAGCTACAAACAGCACAACTAAAACGAGCAGTGAATCCATATGATTTCCCCACGATCTTGAGTTGTTTTAAGAATATCAGATAACTCTAAAGAAAATAGGAAGTAAAATCTAAAGAAATCTAAATATTGACAGGAATCTGGATGATGATCCGAAAATGGCTTTCTCTGCACTCCTGTTGAACCGTTCCTCTGTACTGAGTAACGATGTGACGAATCGTTGCAAGCCCCAACTGGTGGCTCTCGGCTACCAGACGGTCTTGCGCAATCGTATTCGACTGTTCCAAAGTCAAGTGTCCCTCCGCTACAGAGAGCCGAAGAAGAACAGGACTGTGGCTATCGGCGTATTTTTGGATGTTGGACAGAAGATTGTCAAAAATCCGGAAAACCTCTTGAATATCAAAATAGCCGGAGAAGGAAGAACAGCCCGACCAGTCGATCTGGACGGTGAAGTCCCCGCTGAGAACACTCTCCCAGTCATCAACTACCTGCTGGAGAAGTAGCTGGCCATCCTCAAAGTATTCTGTGTGTCGGACGTTGTTCTGAATCAGCTGTTCCATCAGTTCCTTTATTTGCAGTCCCTTGCGGATTGTTAGCTCAATAAAACTATGAATCGCCTCGTCGGTTCTGTTTTGCGGTGAGGACAATAGCTCTGCATAGGAAAGAACAGATGTAAGGGGAGTGCGGATGTCATGAGCAATAGATCGGATAAACTGTTCCCGATCTGCTGACAATGTAGCTTCCTTGCGGATTAGTTCCTGCTCCGTCTGGGAAAGAAAGTTGATATTTCGCGCCAGCTCTGTAAATTCGTTGTCGCCCTCTACTGGAATCCGATAGTCCATACGGTGTGTACGAAGTGCTTCAATTCCGGTAATAATCTGCTGCAGATAGGCCAGCTTTTGCCCCAGCAGAAACAGAAAAATGCCGACAAAGAAAATAGCCGAGGCGAGTAGACAGATTCCCTGTACCCAAAGTTCCAGCACATTCTCCACATATTCATTTCCTAACTTTCCTGTATGTTCCAAATATCGGTAAGTTATAGAATACGCTGTATGATTCAAAAAAGAAAACAGAAAAACAGAAATTACAATAGAGACAGCCAGCAGTACCAATATCTCTTTGGATAATTTATTCTTAGTCAACATAATAACCTCTGCCCCAGGCTGTTTTGATATATTTCGGTTGTCTGGAATTATCGCCAAGCTTTTTTCGCAGATTTTTGATGTGCATCATGACAGCACTGTCACTGACAGCATTTTCATCCCAGACAGAATGATAAATGTTATCCAGTGAGAAAATCTTCTTCCTGTTTTCTACCAATAAGACAAGGATTTTATATTCTGTATAGGTCAGATTGATAGGTTCTCCGTTGCGGGACACTGTTTGCCGATTTAGATCAATCGTCAAATCTTCCAGATAGCACAGATTCGTACGATCCTGCGGCACATTGATTTTGATCCGCCCTCTGCGTAGGAGGGCCTTCACCCGCATCAGCAGTTCCATGTTGGAAAAGGGCTTTACCAGATAGTCGTCGGCTCCCACTGAAAAGCCCATTACCTTGTCGGATTCTCCGGAATAGGCTGTCAGATACATTATGGGGGCATCGAAGTTCTTTCGAATCTCTGCTCCAGCCATGAAACCATTTAACTCAGGCATATTGACGTCCAAAATATAGAGATCGATATGCTCCCCAGCCAAGGAAAACGCTTCCTTTCCGTTGCGGGCGGTTATAACCTCATAGCTCGCACTGCTTAGAAGGAGCTGCAGCACTTCTCTGATCTCCTTTTCATCATCTGCCACTAAAATACAAGCCTTTTTATTTTGCATCATAATACGCTCCGTCGTAGTGTCACATACAAACATATTTTTAGAAAAATCTTTTCATATTACACATCTCGTTTTTAATGCTTTCGTTATGAAATTTTGGCCGCAAATTTTATTTAACGCTTTGTTGCATCACCGTTATTATAGCATGATGTATTTGCTTTCTTAAAAGTGAATGTCGGATTTCTTTTCCGCTGCTATCTCGTGTCTCCTCGGAAGATGGCTTTATTATGTAGGGTTTGTACTTTTTTATTCTATCATGAACATGTTGAAAAAGAAACCTCGTGAGACTTGACAACAAAATAGCTTCCGCCGGAGGAGATTTGCCTCCAAGAGAATTATCGCCAAGGCTCTTGCATCTGTGCAGGCCGAGTGTGCCAAAGGGGCTGCTGATAATATGTTCTTCTAGGGCCTGTGCAAACCACCAGTTCAACTGGTGGTTTTGATTTTTATAGGACAATGATGCAGTTAGTCTGCCTTTTGCGGTCCCCAGGCTACCATTACTTTTTTTGCTTACGCCTTTACATAAAGTAGGCTTCCTTTTTTACACTTTCTTGCATCTAATCCAAATGATATTGATGTTCTAGCCTGCTGGGTTTTGCTCATACAATAAACCAAAGAGGTGCTAAAAATGGAATCATATCGCCAAGTTGTAAATTATCTGCCTCATTGGTTACGGCCAATGCTGGATAGTCTGTCTACGGAACAAGCTGCTTCTGTACAAGAAATTCGCTTACGCAGTAATGGCCCGATTCTATTGGTTACAACAGACAGTGTACTGGCAGTGACACCTGGATTTCAGTTGACACAGAATCAACTGGAGGATATTCTTTTTGTTCTATGTGGAGGATCGATTTATGCACATGAAGCAGAAATTGCACAGGGATTTATTGAATTAACGGGGGGACATCGTGTAGGAATCGGCGGTAAATATGTCAAAGTGAATTCCGGACAGCTCGTTCTACAAAAAGTGTTGTCTTTAAATATTCGCATTGCACGCTTTGATACAGGTACACTTCCACCAGAGCTTATTCAGATTTTGCAAACATCTTTTTCTGCGTTGATGATTGCTGGCGAGCCCGGCAGTGGAAAAACCACATTGCTGCGAAGTATGGTTCGTTTTTTTTCTTTGCAAAACACTCTCTGTACCGTTATTGATGAACGCAGCGAAATTTTTCCGCCAGGGGCGTACAATTCTTCTGGGTGTGATTGTATTCAGGGCCTGAATAAAATCACCGCAATTGAGATGGCGCTACGTACATTAGCGCCTCGTGTTTTATTAGTGGATGAACTGGTATCTTTGGAAGAAACCAAGCTGTTAGAAATCGGAGCACATACTGGTGTAAATCTGGTGATTACCATGCATGCTTCCAGTTTGCAAGAACTAGAACAAAAAGTACAGGTTCAATATTTACTCCGTAAAAAGATTTTGCGACACACCTGTATTTTGTCCGGGCGTACCGCTCCCGGACAAATAAAGGAGGTGCAGACATATTGTTGAGTCGGTATTGGATTGGCGGTGGCCTATTGGTGTGCTGTGGCTTTTGGTGTGGCAGTGAAGTCGTCCGTCGATGGCATTGTGAGCGCATATCTCTGGAGGAAACCACTCTGCTTCTGCAACAGATTCTGGATGCGATACAGTATCGCAGACTTCCCACAGATGAAATCTTACGGGAATTGCAACAATGCGGTCATTATTCGCTCTTGTCGCTGCATACTTGCCAAGAACTGCAATCTCTATCCCCGCCAGTGTATTTGTCAAAAGAAGAAGCATCACAGTTCTCATATTGTCTTGCTTCATTGGGGCATCAGGGATTACAGGATCAATGCGGACAACTGCAACGGTATCTGGACTATTTTCAAAAAAGCACTGAGCAAGTTCGAGAAAAAGAACGTGCAGCCGCAGCTATTTTTCCCAAAATTGGATTTTGTGTAGGCGCAATGGCTGCACTGGCGCTTTTGTAACAATAAAAGAGTGTAAGGAGTTCCTATGGGAATTGAGATGATTTTTAAAATTGCAGCGATTGGAATTATTGTAGCTGTGCTGAATCAGCTTTTGATTCGTTCCGGGCGGGAAGATCAGGCAATGATGACCACACTGGCTGGTTTGATCGTGGTGCTAACCATTCTGATCAATGAAATCAGCAAGCTGTTTCACACGATCCAAAACTTGTTTGACCTGTGAGCATTATATGGAAACTATGTGCTGCGGTTTTTTTAATCGCTGTTTTGTACGCCACATTGAAGAGTTGGCTGCCCGCCTGGGCCCCTTTAATTGCAGCATCCTGCAGTATGTTTATTCTGATCCTGCTTTTTTCCGAAGGTGCTTCGCTCTCAATTTTTCAGCGTCTGGCGGCTTTACAGGATTGTGCAGGAACCGGATTTCTTTCTTGCGTATACCGAGCCGTTGGCATTCTGCTATTAACCGATCTAGCGCGGGATTTTTGCAAGGATGCAGGGCTTTCTGCAGCCGCCGGGTGCTTGGATTTCGCTGGTCGGATTCTGGTGCTGATTGCAATCGAGCCAATGCTTTCTATGATTTATCAGGAGATTCAATTTCTCACTGGCTGAAATCAATTTTGCTGTTGTTCCTTTGCATTTTGCTTTTCTGGAGCAGTTGTCACAAAACCACCCTTACCTACGGAATGGAATATCCGCAGCAAGCGCAGGAATATCTGGATGCCTCTCCCATTTCTCTGCAAGATTTTTTGCAACATCCGATTCAGACGCTGTGGGAAGTACTTACTGGCGAATTCCAAAAGAACTGGCACGCCATATGTATAACGACCAAAAAACTGTTTGGGCTTTTGCTATGTGCAGCTGCCTTCAAGTTTCTGATCGCAGACAGTCGCTGGGATACCTTATTGGAATGGATCTTTGCCTGCGCCAGCTTTTTATTATCGGAAAGTCTGCTGGTTATGCTTTCCCAATCGGTTGCGGAAAAAAGCATCACCTGGAAGGATTTCCTCTATGGTTTTACACCTGTTTTCTCTGCGACTATGATTGCATCCGGTCAGGTTGGTGCGGCAACTATGTGCAACGGATTTTTTCTTACTGCACTTAGTTGCGTCGCCAACGTTTTGCAGAGCTTGATTCTTCCAATCGCACAGCTTTTTTTGGCCATCACGGCAGCTGGCATTTTCAGTGAAAACCACATGGCAGAAAGTCTTTCCGTGAAACTGGGGAAATTATTAAGTCGCATCATTTGTTGGATCGGTGCAATTTTTACTGCTCTGATGGGGATACAGCGTGTCTTTACCAGCGCAGCTGACAATGCCGCACTGCAAACAGGGAAGACTGTACTATACAGCAGCATACCTATTGTTGGGCAAGCAATATTCTCAGCTGCCGGTGGTATTTTGGCAGGCGTAAAACTACTTCAGAGTGGACTTGCATTCTCTGCACTAGCGATGGTGGGGATCGAATGTCTGCCTTTATATGGTCAAACCATGCTGTGCTGGTTCATTTTTATACTTGCCGGGATGTTTGCTTCTTTATTGGGTCTACGTCGTTGCGCCGATATGCTCAATGGGATGGCATCCGGTGCTTACGCATTAGCTGCTGTGCTAGCGCTATATTTTGGAATGCTGGCAGTCGGTATCCTCATGATGCTGGTGTTAGGGGGGAGCAGAGCATGATGCATTCTTTCAGCGCACTCGTTCGTGCCTACTGTCTTACCTGTATTTTCACTGGTGTTCTTCAAGAGTTTTTCTCGTCCAGCAGCAGCCGAAAAGTCGTTCAAAGTATCACTGGTATTTATATGATTGCAACGATACTACACTGCTTCACAGGGGTTTCATTTGAACCACCAACTTCTTCCATAGTGCCTCCACAAATTTCGCAAAATTCCGCCAACGTCCAATATGCCGATGCTCTGCTGGATGAAATTCAGCACAATCTAGAAAATGCCTGCGAAAAACGTTTGCAGCAGGCAAATATTTCCGCACAGGCAACAATAGAATTGAATGTGACCGATCAGGGCGATATCACTATTAATCAAATCCGGCTGATAGGGGAGCCATCCCCGCAAGCCGAGAAAGTTTTATCGGATTTTTCCGCAAACGAAATTCTGTGGCAGACAGGAGAACCATATGGATGAATCAAAACAAGAGAAACGAAATCTTTCTCACTTTCTTAACGCTGAAAATCGGCGCTTTCTTTTAATCCCGATTTTGTTGCTTTTTGGCAGTTATCTTTTACTTAGTGGGAATAGCCCAAACGAAAAAACAAAGGTACCTGAAGCGACTACCACAAGCGGAGATTTTTATGCTTATGAGAAAAAATTAGAACAGCGTTTGGAAGAACTGCTAAGTGATGTTGATGGTGCTGGAAAGACGCGTGTAATGGTCACATTGGAATCTACCCAAATGAATGTCTACGCAACAGACCAACGAGAGAGCATGGGTGGAACTGAGAAGACCCACATCCTTTTGGATGATGGCGGCGCTTTGACCGAAACAATACAAACGCCGGAAATCGGCGGTGTAGCTGTTTTATGCGAGGGTGGTGATAATGTTAAGGTTTCAGCGCAAATTCACGAAATCTTGTCTTCACTGCTGGGGCTTTCAACCGGAAGAATCAGCGTAACAAAAATGAGTTAACAGGAGGAACAACGATGAAAAACACAGGCAAATGGTCACAACGTGCTACCGCACTGGCTCTGGTTGGCGCACTTGGTGTTGCGGTTTATCTTAACTGGCAGTATGCATCGCCATTCCATACCAAAGCGGAGTCACCTGAGAATCTAGTGTCGGCGGCAGCTAATACAGATTTCAATGAACAACCTGTCACAGAGACTGCCGCTGCTCGACCGGATGACGAAACAGAGACTGAAACAGAAGTCGAAACCAACGCACCGGTGGCCGTACCCGTAATGGATGGACTGGTAACCGAACAGGAGGCACTGGATTCCGCAGATAAAAATTATGGCGAAGCACAGCTGGTCAGTGTAACGAAGGATAGCGGAAGCAAATTTTTCGAGAGTGCGCGGCTGGAACGTACTAAAACGCGGGATGGCGTATTGGACGACTTGGAAAAGCGTTTGAAAAAATCCTCGCTGACCGATGAAGAAAAGGCAGACCTTACCCAGAAGATGACAGATCATCTTAATATCGTCACAACAGAAAATGAAGTTGAAACCCTTGTAAAAGCCAAAGGCTTTGCGGATTGCCTGTGCTTTTTGAACGATGGCAAAGCTGACATGACCGTGATGACAGTTTCCGGTTCTGGACTAAATGCAAAGCAGGTTGCGCAGATTCGTGACATCCTGCTTTCCAAGTGCCCTGAACTGAGTGCACAGGATATTACTCTGGTCGAAGTGAAGTAAAGTGTTGTATAAAACACAAAACGATGGTATAATATTACTATCATTTGGTAAAGAAATGCCTTTCTGGCAATAAAACGTATGCGAAACCTACCGGGATCGCCGGTTTTAGGAGGTATAGATATGGACGGAAAGAACGCAGTTTTGGTAGGCAATAGCCTGCAGATTTCTACCGATGCTATTTCTAAGATCGCAAAATGTGCGGCAATGGAAATTGATGGAGTTGTGGACATCGCTTGTGGCGGTCACAAAACCGTACGCGGCATTCTGGAGCGCGTCAGCATCCAGCAACCGGTTGAAGTAGATGTTAAGGACGGTACTGTTCGTCTGATGATGTATGTCATGGTTGCATTTGGCTGCAAAGTTCCCAATGTTGCAGCTAAGGTTCAGGAAAACGTAAAGAATGCCATCCAGAACATGACCGGTGTTACCGTCAGCCAGGTAAATATTATTGTAGCAGGTATTGCTGTTAAGCAGCCGGAAGTTTGATTTTGTGAAAAGATATCCCGGTCAGCGGGATAATTGCGTGAGAGGAAATTTATGGAAAACGTATTGCGCCGCCGTGAAGCTCGTGAAAATGCATTCCTTGCAGCTTTTTCTGCAACGTTCGGAGATGTATCTCTGACGGAAGTGCTGGAAACTAACCGCGAAACCGAAGAGCACGTTGTTGATGCTTTCGGTGAACAGCTGTTAAAGCTGTACTACAACCATTCTGCTGAAGTAGATGATCTAATTGCCGAGCGTCTGCGCGGTTGGACAATGAATCGGCTGCCTCGCGTTACCCTGGCAGTCCTGCGTCTGGGAGTAGCAGAACTGGTCTTTGGTCAGAAAAAAATGCCCAGCGTTGTAATCAATGAAGCTGTTGAGTTGGCAAAAAAATACGGTGGTGACGAGGATTATCAATTCGTCAATGGCCTGATGGGCAGCGTCGCAAATGATCTGCACTTGGTCGATGACGAGGAGAAAGAAACACAGGAATAAACAAATGTTTACACTTGGAATCGATACCAGCAATTACGCAACCTCCCTAGCGGTCTACAACGACGCCGGGGAGGTTGTTTGTGATAAGAAACGCTTTTTACCCGTTAAGCCAGGACAGCTGGGCCTGCGCCAGAGTGAAGCGCTTTTTCATCATACCGAGGCACTTCCCAGTCTGTTGAAGGAGCTCAGTCAGGAATGTGACCTGACAAAAATTTCTGCTGTAGGCGTTTCTGCAAAGCCCCGCCCCGAAGAGGGCAGTTATATGCCTTGCTTTCTGGCAGGCGTAAATGTAGCAACATCAATCTCTTTAACAAAGGGAATTCCACTGATTAAAACAACACATCAGCAGGGACACGCCGCTGCAGCGCTTTTTGCAGCGGGCGGCATGGATTTACTGGAACAAAAGGTTTTGCTGTTCCATATTTCCGGTGGAACTACAGATCTTTTGCTGTGCGATGCGGTCCGCAGCATTCAGCTCTTGGGCACCAGCAGCGATTTGTACGCCGGTCAGGCAGTGGATCGTCTGGGTGTTAAGCTGGGCTTTGCATTCCCCGCCGGGGTAGAAGTATCCCGTCTTGCTGCGCAATGTGAGGACCCTATCAAGGGAAAATGCACTGTGCGCGGTCTGAATTGCAGCCTTTCCGGACTGGAAAATCAGTGCAATGCGCTGATTGCGCAGGGAAAGAGCAAAGAATATGTATGTAAGTACTGTCTGTGCTGTGTAGCTGAAACTGTTGTTCGCATGACGAAGGCAGCAAAGAAAGAATATCCTAATTTGCCTGTAGTCTGTGCTGGTGGTGTGATGAGTAGCGAAATCATTCGTGATTATGTTCAGAACCATTTACCGGGAACCTATTTCGTGCCGGGTAAATATTCCAGTGACAACGCAATCGGTGTTTCGATCCTTGCAGCGAGAGAGGCAAAAGAGGGCTGATTAAAGTGGAGAAGGCATTTACCGTTACTGAGCTAAACCGCTATGTAAAAACGATATTGGATGCAGACGACGCACTTTTTGATTTGACACTGTGCGGTGAGGTTGCAAATTTTGTCCAAAATGCACGCAGCGGACATTGCTACTTTTCGCTTCGAGATGACCAAGCTACTGTAAAGGCAGTCATGTTTCGCAGAGAAGTACAAAGACTTGCATTTCGTCCGGAAGAGGGAATGCGGGTTGTCGTGCGCTGTCGCGCTACACTCTATGAACAGGGCGGTACCTTTCAGATCTATGTAACGGATATGTTTCCCGATGGGATTGGCAGCGCACAGTTAGCGCTGGAACAGTTGAAAAAGAAACTCTTTGCAGAAGGACTATTTGATCCGGACGCAAAGCAACCGTTGCCCACTCAACCTAAATGTATTGGTTTGGTCACCAGTAAAACTGGCGCCGTCCTGCAAGACATCCGTAATGTATTAACCCGACGCTGGCCGCTAGTCAAAGTTTTGTTATATTCGGTTTCTGTGCAGGGATTTGAAGCGGCTGAGCAAGTAGCCAAGGGTATTGATTTTCTGGGTGAACAGCCAAATGTAGATGTTATTATTGTTGCACGAGGTGGTGGCAGTCGAGAAGATCTATGGGTATTCAATGCGGAATGCATTGCCCGCGCGGCCTTTCGCTGTCCGGTACCATTAATCAGCGCAATCGGACATGAAATCGATACAACCATTCTGGATTATGTGGCAGATCAGCGCGCTCCAACGCCATCTGCTGCTGCAGAGCTTGCTGTACCAGATCAAGCCAAAATTCGGCAGCAATTATGCAATTTTGGAGAAAATATGCAGCGGATTATGCAAAATCGTATTGCATTGTGTTATAATGAGTTTGCTGAATTCGCATTTCACATCTCAGAAAATCCGTGTCAGCAATCGATTGCTGTCCGGCGAGAGGCCGTTGTGGATGCACGACGAAAACTGTCCCAGCAAATGCAGCAGTTGTACCATCAAAAGCAGAAGGAACTGCTGCATTGCACTGCTTTGACTGATTCTCTCAGCCCTTATCGCACACTTGCGCGTGGTTATGCGTTATTGCAGGACGATAAGGGACACTGCGTAAAGATTGATCAGATTCACGCAGGGGATACAATTCATGTGGTAGGACAGGACAAAACACTTCGTTGCTTCGTACAAGACACGGGGGAAAACAAATGAAGAAACCAAAGAATTTTGAAGACGGCATTGCACGTCTGGAACTAATTCTGGACAAAATCAGTGATGAAACGACACCGTTGAACGAATCATTAAAGTTATATAGTGAAGCAGCCGAACTGATTTCTTACTGTAACGTCATTTTGGATGCAGCACAGCTGCAAATTGAAGAGATTGACGCGAAGCTGCAAAGTAATACCGTGCAGGAGGATTTGTTATAATGGTACAGAGCTATGAATCTCAGTATCAACATTATCTGACACGTGCTGAAAAAGCATTGGACCGTGCTGTTGAACTGTATTTGCCCGACGAATCTGTGGTATGTCAGGCAGCGCGCTACAGCCTTTTAGGCGGTGGTAAACGTGTTCGCGCTATTTTGGTACTGGCTACTTGTGATATGCTGAATGGCAATATGGATGCCGCCGAGCATTTTTCCGCAGCTGTAGAAATGCTGCACTGTTACTCACTCATTCACGATGATTTACCGTGCATGGATAACGACGACTATCGTCGTGGACGCCTTTCCTGTCACAAAAAGTTCGGTGAAACTACCGCAACACTGGCGGGCGATGTACTGCTAACCGAAGCATTTGAGGCTATCGCACAATCTGGCGCAGAACCAAAGGTTTGTGCAGATGCAGTAAAGGATTTGGCAGCAGGCGGCGGTAGCCGCGGTATGATTTTCGGTCAGGAACTGGATATTGCGTGGGAAGAAAAAACACCGGGTCGTGCTGTTCTGGACACCATCCATCATTATAAGACCGGCGCACTGATTAATGCAGCCGTTCAAATGGGTGCATCTGCCGCGCAAGCAGATCAAGAAAGTCGCCGGATTTTGGAACAATACGCCTATGCTTTAGGTCTGGTGTTCCAGATTGTGGACGATGTTCTGGATGTTACCGCTACCAGTGAAACACTGGGAAAGCCTGTTGGCAGTGATGCTGAAAATGGGAAAGTCACTTTTGCCACTCTGTATGGCGCAGATGGCGCTATGCAGTTAGCTCAGCAAATCAATGAGGCTAATTGCAAGCGTATGGAGCAGTATTTTGATTCTAATGCCGCTTTCTTGATTCAGCTGGCGCGCCAATTACTAGACCGAAAAAACTAACTGAATTTTGTTGAAAGGAACGGATTGACAATGCATGTATTTAACCAGCTTTTGCAATGGAATTTTATTCTGGTTACAGCCATGGTTGCCTGGCTTGTCGCACAAGTCTTGAAGACCATTATTAACTGCATGTTGTGCCGTAAGGTCGATATTTCTCGCATGTGGGGCGATGGCGGCTGGCCCAGCGCACACAGCGCTACTGTTTGTGCCATGGTTGCCGCAACCGCACGCGTAGCCGGCGCTAATTCTGCGATTTTTGCGATTGCGGCAGTGGTTGCAATTATCACCATGCATGATGCAATGGGTGTTCGCCGTCAGGCTGGCGAGCAGGCAAAAGTCCTGAATCAACTGATTCGTGAATGGCTGGAGCAGGGAGCACAAAAACTGCCGATTCTGGGCGACAAACAACTTCAGGAAATGGTTGGTCATACGCCGATTGAAGTAATCAGCGGCGCAATGGTAGGATTTCTGGTCGGTATTGTGATGCCGATGGCTGTATAATGAAACTAGGAGAGAGAGTATGAAAACGCCGCTTTTGGATCAAATCCATTCACCTGCGGATTTGAAAAAGCTGGATACGGAACAGTTGCCGTTGCTTTGTACAGAGATTCGTGAATTTTTGTTGGAAAGTGTCTCACAAACCGGCGGTCATTTGTCTTCCAACTTGGGTGCAATCGAGCTAACGGTTGCACTGCACCGCGTGCTGAATTCCCCACAGGATAAGTTGGTTTTTGATGTCGGTCATCAATGCTATACACATAAACTGCTGACTGGGCGCAAAGATCAATTCTCTACCCTGCGCCAGTTAGATGGTATTTCTGGATTTCCGAATCCTCGCGAAAGCGAGCATGATGCCTTTATTGCAGGACATGGCAATACTGCACTTTCCTTGGCAATCGGTATGGCACAGGCAAAGAAATTAAAAAAAGAACCCGGTAAGGCGATTGCAATTATTGGCGATGGCGCCTTTACTGGTGGCATGGTTTATGAAGGACTGAACAATATTGATACCTTGAACAATCTCGTTGTGATCCTAAATGACAACAAGATGTCCATCTCTAAAAATGTTGGTGCCATGGCACGCTACCTGACACAACTGCGAACGGATCCCGCATATTTCCGTGCAAAGGCTAATGTTCAGTCTTTTCTAGACGCGATTCCTTTCATTGGTACACCTATGCGAGAAGGCTTGCAAGCCATTAAGCAGTGTATCCGACGGTTGATTTATCATTCAACCATGTTCGAGGAGATGGGATTTCAGTATGTTGGTCCAGTAGATGGTCATAATGTTACTGAGCTGACAGAGCTGTTTTCTCATTTGCAAAGGCAAACCTCCCCGCTTTTTATCCATGTTGTAACGACAAAGGGGAAGGGATACAGTCCTGCTGAACGGAACCCCGGTGAATTTCACGGCGTTTCGTCTTTTACTCCAGATGGTATGGACCCGGATAATTCTCCGGTAGAATCTTTCTCCACTGCGTTCGGACAGCAACTTTGCGAACTAGGTGAGTTGGACAAGCGAATTTGCGCCATTACCGCTGCGATGAAGTATGGAACCGGCTTGCAGTACTTTTACCGCCAGTTCCCAGAGCGTTTCTTTGATGTTGGTATGGCAGAGCAGCACTCTATTACATTTGCTGCTGGATTGGCAAGTCAGGGAATGCTTCCGGTTGTGGCGCTGTATTCTACATTCTTACAGCGTGGTTATGACCAGCTGATCCATGATGTAAAACTTTTAGAACAGAATGTGTTGATCGCTATTGATCGCGCTGGATTGGTGCCTGGAGATGGTGAAACGCATCAGGGTATTTATGATCCTGCATTTTTAAGTCAGATCGGTATTCCTACCTGGTCACCGGCAAATTATTCTGAGCTTGCTTTCTGCATGGAAGAATGCTTGCTACATCGCTTCGGTCCCCGCGCGATTCGATATCCCCGTGGAGCAGAAACTTCGATTTTGAAGGAACTGCCCTGTACCGGAAATGCATTTGACTGCCTGGAGCATAACAAAAATGCAAAAATTGCACTAGTCAGTTATGGCAGTGAAACGGAAGATGTACTACTTGCTCAGAGAAAACTGCATGAAGAGGGTATCAACTGTGATTGTTATAAGCTGCTGCAAATTTGGCCTATTGCGGACCAGCTAGTAGAGACTTTGGCGCAGTATCCGGCTATCCTCTTTGCAGAAGAATGCGTTCGGACTGGTGGTATTGGCGAACACTTACAGGTACGGCTGCAACAGCATCAATGGAAGGGTTCCTATTTGCATTGCGCAGTAGAGCCGAAAAAGCTCACACATGCTACTGTTCCGCAGCTGAAAAAGATTATGAATTTGGACGCCGATCGTTTGGTGGACGCTATAAAGGAGAATCTCTTGTGAAAATTCGTTTGGATCAGTACTTGGTAGACAACGGACTGGTACAAAGCCGCGAGCGCGCAAAAGCGCTGATTATGGCTGGTGTTGTGTTCGTTGATGAACAGAAGGTCGATAAGGCTGGCGAAAAAATCAATACAGATGCAAAAGTTGAGGTACGCGGTAAGGATATTGGTTATGTCAGCCGCGGTGGTTTGAAGCTGGAAAAGGCGATGCAGTCTTTCCCTATTACACCCAATGGAAAAGTTTGTATGGATATCGGTGCTTCTACAGGTGGTTTTACAGACTGTATGCTCCAGAATGGTGCTAAAAAGGTTTACGCGGTTGATGTTGGCTATGGTCAACTCGCATGGAGCTTGCGTACCGATGAACGTGTTATCAATATGGAGCGTACTAATATTCGTCATGTAGAACGTGAAATGCTGGATGACACTATCGAATTTTTCAGTGTTGATGTGTCTTTTATTTCCCTTAAGCACATTTTCCCGGTTGCACAGCGCATTACCACTGAAAGCGCAGTTGGTGTTTGTTTGGTCAAACCGCAGTTTGAGGCTGGCAAGGAAAAAGTCGGTAAGCATGGTGTTGTGCGTGAACCTGCAACCCATCGTGAAGTAATTTTGAACGCAATGGTGTTTGCGACAGAAAACGGTTTTACCGTAAAGGGTATTGATTTCAGTCCTGTAAAGGGTCCTGAAGGAAATATCGAATATTTGATGTATGTTGAAAAGTCTGCTGATCCGCATACTTTGAGCGAGGACGATGTTTTCGCAGTGGTCAATGCTTCTCACCAGACCCTAGATAAGTAAGAGGTTTACCGCATGAAAGTATATGTTGTTCCCAATGTACAGCGGCCCCACACCATCCAAGTGGCTGCTCGTGCAGCGGAAATTCTTTTGCAGTATGGCTGTATTGTCTATATGGATTTGAGCTGCAAGCAGGAAATTTCTTTGGAGAACGTATTTTTCAAAAAAGTATCGGTATGCTGCGCACAGGCAGATGTCATCATTACGGTCGGTGGTGATGGCTCCATTCTGCATTCTGCAATGGTCTCGCTACCGTATCACAAGCCAATTCTGGGTATCAACGTAGGCCGCTGCGGCTTTCTTGCCAGCTGTGAACCAAACCAAATGGGCGAAGTACTGTGTCGAGTTGTTCACGGAGAATATCAACTGGATTCCCGCTCTTTATTGCGTGTGACTGTAGTTGAGGATGGAAAAACCGAAGGCTATTACGCATTGAATGATGTGATCGTTCGTAATGGTCGAGTGCAGCACGCAATTGACGTTGCGATTAGTTGTGATGATATTCCTGTACAAAAATATCGCGGAGATGGTGTAATCGTTGCTACACCTACGGGCTCCACGGCGTATTCGATGTCTGCTGGTGGGCCGATTTTGGATGCACAATTAAATGCACTGGTACTAACACCAATTTGTCCCCATAGTCTGCAATCTTCTGCTATGGTATTTTCTGCAGACCGTAGACTGCAAATCTCATTGGATTCTAACTATCCGGAGGAGGTTCTTGTAACCTGTGATGGTCATGCCAGCTTCACGCTGCATGAGGGCGCAAGAGTAAATGTTACACTTTCAGATAAGCATATCGACTTGATCAGCTTCAGTAATGCAGAGCAGTTTCAGGCGATCGATAAGAAATTAAGAAATCGTGACTGATGCAGGGAGGTTGTTATGAAACAAGAAAAGAAAAGTAAGCAGACTCGCCAACAAGCGATTCTGAAATTTATTCAGCAATATCCCATTAAGCGGCAAGAAGAGCTGATCGAGCATTTACGCTCTGACGGCTTTGATGTAACACAAGCCACTATTTCCCGGGATATTCGGGAATTGAATCTGGTGAAAATTTCAGATACAGACGGCCGCTACCGCTATTCTGTCAGTCATGCTGCGGATTCCACACCGAAAGACAGCCGTGCCATAGAGCGATTTGAAACTATCTTCCGAGAATCTGCACTAAAAGTAGATTATGCAGGGCATATTGTATTGGTAAAATGTGATACCGGCATGGCAAATGCGGCTTGCGGTTTGTTTGATTCGCTGCACTGGAATAACGTAGTCGGCACACTGTCCGGTGATGACACCTTTTTCATTCTGACAAAAACCGAGCGCGATGCGCACACAATTTCTACCGAACTGGCACGCTATATCGTGCATCATGCGTAAGAGGTAACCGCCATGTTGACAAGTCTTCAAATTGAGAATGTGGCTGTTATTGAAAAGGCTGAAGTTCGCTTTTCGGATGGACTGAATGTATTAACAGGCGAAACCGGTGCAGGTAAATCTATTTTGATTGACTCCATCAATGCCATTCTGGGCAATCGTGCTTCGAAGGATTTAATCCGCACTGGTGCGGAAAAAGCTGTTATTCGTGCGGCATTTGAATCTGTACCGCCCTCTATCTTGGATAAATTGGAGCAAGCCGGCTATGAGCGTGATCATGAATTGCTGCTGGTGCGTGAGATTCATCATTCAGGAAAAACAATCTGCCGTATCAATGGAATGCCTGCAACTGCTTCTGTGATGCGCGAGCTTTGCACTGGGTTGGTCAATATTCATGGGCAACACGATTCTGTTGGGTTGACTAATCCTGCAACACACTTGCAGTTGATTGATGCATATGCACAGAATAATGATCTTTATCAGGACTATTATCAGACATATCATCAGCTGGTACAGGTTAAACATCAGCTGGATGCTCTGATAATGGATGAAAAGGAAAAGCAACGCAGAATCGATTTACTGCAATATCAGTTGGACGAAATTGATGCTGCCGAGTTAAAATCCGATGAAGAAGAAGTCTTACAGGCGCGGCGTCAGGTACTGGCAAATGCGGAAACGATTCGCAAAAGTATTCTGCGTGTATATGGTTTGCTGTCAGGTGGCGATGAACAATCCGGTGTAGTGGATTATTTGGGCGAAGCCAGCAACATTTTGCAGTCTGCTGCCAATCTTGATCTTTCTTTGGCACAGGATGCCGAGCATTTGACAGAATGGTACTACAACTTGCAGGAAATGGCCGCCGATATGGCTGGTCGTGTAGAAGAATACGATTCTGACGAAAATGCCTTGAATGAAATCGAAGAGCGTTTGGATTTATTGTATCGCCTTAAGCAAAAATATGGTCAAACCATTGCAGATGTGATGGCTTATGCTGAAAAAATTCGTGAAGAATTGCACAACATTCAATCTTCGGATCAGCGCAAGGAGGAATTGGAGGCACAAAAGCATCGCTTGTATCAACTCGCTCGAGAAAAAGCAGAAAAGTTGACATTAAGCCGCTTAAAAGCTTTTGAACAACTGAATCCTAAGATTCAGTCTGCACTGGAATTTTTGAATATGCCCGGTGTACGGCTTTCTCTGCAGCACGGCCGTGGTCCATTGGCTAGTCGCGGTCAGGATACGCTGGAATTTTATATTGCCACAAACCAGGGGGAAGCACCCAAACCCATGGCAAAAATTGCTTCCGGTGGCGAATTGAGCCGTATTATGCTGGCAATCAAGAGCACTATGGCGGATCGTGACCAGATTCCTACTGTCATTTATGACGAAATCGATACTGGTGTTTCCGGTATGGCTGCAGGACGTATTGGCGAAACCTTGCGCCACAGCGCAAAAGATCATCAAATTTTATGCGTCACCCATACGGCGCAAATTGCCGCTATGGCAAATCACCAATTCCTGATTCGCAAAGAGGTAGAAGATAACCGTACCTTTACCCGTATTCTGCCTTTGGACGAAGATGGTCGTACACGGACCATCGCACAGCTGATCTCCGGTGATCATGTTACGGATTTGAGCCTTGCAAACGCGAAAGAGATGTTGGAACACGCTGCTGCCCTATAAGTTGCGCTTTTTCTTGACAAATCTTTTTTTGTTCCGTATAATGAGTCACATAGAAAAGCTATGACGGGAACAAGTACCCTGAATAAACTACACACAGAGAGGCTTCGGTTGGTGAAAGAAGCTGTGTCGTCTTCAGGCGAATACATCCCCGAGCTGCAAGGTTGAACTCAATCTGAAAGTAGACCGCGCCGCATGCGAGCGTTACAAACGCAGAGTGTTTTTTGCACTCGTGAGGCTACATTTGTGAGAATGTAGTAAACAGAGGTGGTACCGCGATTTTTCCGCCCTCTGCCATTTGATTGGCAGGGGGCGTTTTCTTTTGCCCCTTGCAACATTTTTGGAGGTATATAGAAATGACCCTGTATGATGAACTGGTAGCTCGTGGTCTGATCGCTCAGGTCACCAACGAAGAAGAAATCAAGAACATGATCAACAATGGCAAAGCCACTTTCTACATTGGCTTCGATCCCACGGCAGACAGCCTGCATGTTGGTCACTTTATGGCTCTGTGCCTGATGAAGCGTTTGCAGATGGCTGGTAACAAGCCTATTGCTCTGATTGGCGGTGGTACGGCTATGGTCGGTGACCCTTCTGGTCGTACCGATATGCGCCAGATGATGACGCCCGAGACCATTCAGCACAACTGTGATTGCTTCCGCAAGCAGATGAGCCGTTTTATTGAATTTGGCGAGGGTAAAGCTCAGATGGTCAACAATGCTGACTGGCTGATGGGCTTGAATTATATCCAACTGCTGCGCGACGTAGGTGCACACTTCTCTGTTAACCGTATGCTGACTGCTGAATGCTACAAGCAGCGTATGGAAAAGGGTCTGTCCTTCCTGGAATTCAACTACATGATCATGCAGAGCTACGACTTCTACTACCTGTTCCAGAACTATGGCTGCAATATGCAGTTTGGCGGCGATGATCAGTGGTCTAACATGCTGGGCGGCACTGAATTGATTCGCCGTAAGCTGGGCAAGGACGCTCACGCTATGACCATCACGCTGCTGCTGAACAGTGAGGGTAAGAAGATGGGCAAGACTCAGTCTGGCGCTGTCTGGCTGGATCCTAACAAGACTTCTCCTTTCGAATTCTATCAGTACTGGCGCAATGTTGCAGACGCAGATGTACTGAAGTGCATTCGTATGTTGACTTTCCTTCCTCTGGAACAGATTGACGAGATGGATACCTGGAAGGGTGAACAGCTGAACAAGGCTAAGGAAATCCTGGCTTATGAGCTAACCGAACTGGTTCACGGTAAGGAGGAAGCTGAAAAGGCACAGACCACCGCTCGCGCACTGTTCAGCGGTGTTGTTGATACCGAGAATATGCCTTCTACCCAGCTAAGTGAGGACGATCTGCAGGATGGTCAGATCGGTATTCTGACGCTGATGGTCAAGGCTGGTCTGGCAGCTTCTAATGGTGAAGCACGCCGTCTTGTCCAGCAGGGTGGTGTTCTGGTTGATAGCGAAAAGGTTACCGATGCAAAGGCGGCATTCACTACAGAACAGCTAAAGACTGGCTTGGTTATCAAGAAGGGTAAGAAGATTTACCACAAAGTCACTTTGTAAGATTGGATAGTGTGGTTAGCAAAGCTGTACCTCAGCAGCTGCCGCATTATCACACCTCACAAATCCGTATACCATTTCAATATAAAGCATACCTGAGGGGAGTATTATCTCCACTTGGATATGCTTTTCTTTTATATGTATATATGCGCCGCAAACTATAAAAATCTTTTGCGAAAACAAAATATTTCCGCCTGGCAGCTAATTGCCTTCAGAAAAAGATTTGGCAGAGCGTATGAAAGTAAGTCGTATGATATTACGGAAGGCTCTGGTGCTTTTGCGAGAAGATAACCAAATTACCAATAAAGACCGGTGTCGGCAATTTTGTCAAAGATAGTACGGTTGATATTCCTTATTCTGGAATGGAAACGCTCAGCATCCGATTTGTAAATACTGTGCAAAAGATTAAACTGCATAGAAATTGCTTTTCGCATTGAGCCCATCTACTTATCTTCCATGCCGATGAAACATTATTCTCTATAGTATCCTATAGAGAGTACAACCCATTATCCGCAACTGATTGGGTATCACTCACATATAGTGGAATCCTACAAGTTCAGTAGAGAAAGCTTATGAATTCCGTCCATTGAAAAGAAGTGTTGTGTCGTTATAATATTGATATACTAGTACAAGTAATTATTAGACGTGTATAAAGTTTATGATTGATAATAAAGGAGTTTGTCGTATGCAGAATTATTCAGGTGAAGTTGGTTTACAATATCATTTGCAGATCCGTAAAGGTGACGTTGGCCGTTACGTACTGCTTCCTGGTGATCCGAAACGCTGTGCTAAGATTGCAGCACACTTCGACAACGCAAAGCTGGTTGCAGATAGTAGAGAGTATGTCACATACACAGGCTATCTGGACGGCGAAAAAGTAAGCGTAACATCAACTGGCATCGGTGGTCCCTCTGCATCTATTGCAATGGAAGAACTGGTTCAATGCGGCGCTGATACTTTTATTCGAGTGGGAACCTGCGGCGGAATGGATATGGACGTAAAGGGCGGCGACATCGTTGTTGCTACCGGCGCTATCCGTATGGAAGGAACCAGTAAGGAATACGCTCCTATTGAATTCCCGGCGGTTGCCGATTTAGATGTCACTAACGCTCTGGTTGCGTCTGGTAGGGAGCTTGGCTATACTTGCCATACCGGTGTAGTAGAGTGCAAAGATGCTTTCTATGGTCAACACGAACCTGAACGTATGCCTGTCAGTTACGAGCTACTGAATAAATGGGAAGCTTGGAAGCGCTTGGGATGCAAGGCTTCTGAAATGGAGTCCGCTGCACTCTTTATTGTAGCAAGTCATCTGCGGGTTCGCTGTGGTTCCGATTTCCTAGTAGTGGGCAATCAGGAACGCCAGGCTGCCGGTCTGGATAACCCCATCGTTCATGATACCGAGGCAGCCATCAAAGTAGCTGTTGCTGCATTACGCAAACTGATTCAGGCAGATAAAAAATAATACTATAACAATTTCTGCTGGAGTAGATTTGAACGGTGTACAACAATCCACTCTTTTCTGAATATGGTTTTATAAAAGGCTGTTTGATGAAAGGGGATAAACAACATGAAGCTTTTTATTGATACTGCAAATATCGATGAAATCCGTATTGCAAACGATATGGGTATCATTGCCGGTGTTACAACTAATCCAAGTTTAATTGCGAAGGAGGGACGCTCATACAAACAAGTCCTAGCCGAAATCTCCTCTATTATGGCAGGCCCTGTTAACGGTGAAGTTCAATCTGCGCATGATGCATCCGCTATGATTGCAGAAGGACGCGAAATCTATAATTTAGATCCTAAACACATTGTTGTGAAAATTCCTATGTCTGCAGAAGGGTTGAAGGCAATCAAAACGCTTTCCGCTGAGGGGATTCCAACGAACTGTACCTTGATTTTTTCTGCCAATCAGGCACTTTTAGCCGCTAGAGCCGGTGCTTCCTATGTTTCTCCATTTCTAGGGCGTTTGGACGACATCGGTCAACCTGGCGTTGAGCTAATCCAGACTATCGCCGATATTTTTGCGAATCATCCGGATTTGCATGCACAAATTATCGCTGCATCCATACGGAACCCTACTCATGTTACAGCATGTGCCTTGGCAGGAGCTGATATTGCTACCGTCCCCTATAAAGTAATCCATCAGATGATAAATCATCCACTTACGGAGTTGGGTATTCAAAAATTTGAATCGGATTATAATAAAGTATTTGGAGCAGAACTCTAACATCTGTAAGAAGCTATTTTGCATTTAATATTATAAAAAAGACGCAGTAACTTGTTTTACTGCGTCTTTTTTATAAAACGGAGGAAATAAAATGAAAGGGGAAACAGAAACGGACGGTATATCGTAAATGTAAAGGTTAAAAAACAAAAAGTTTGCTTTTTGTCAAAAGTTTTTTCAAAAAAGTGTTGACAAAGATAACCAATGCATATATAATATTCAATGTCGCCGGTCGTGGGTAAAACAAACAATACGAGGCGACAAGAATGGAATGTGCGGCCGTAGCTCATCTGGTAGAGCGCCACCTTGCCAAGGTGGAGGTAGCGAGTTCGAGCCTCGTCGGCCGCTCCATTTGTGGAAGTTTAGCTCAGCTGGGAGAGCATCTGCCTTACAAGCAGAGGGTCAGCGGTTCGAGCCCGTTAACTTCCACCATGTGGCCCGGTAGTTCAGTTGGTTAGAACGCTAGCCTGTCACGCTAGAGGTCGACAGTTCGAGCCTGTTCCGGGTCGCCATTTGCCTCTGTAGCTCAGTAGGTAGAGCAGGGGACTGAAAATCCCCGTGTCATTGGTTCGATTCCGATCGGAGGCACCATTTGTATGTTGGCATAATCGATTATGCCAATTATGCGGCCGTAGCTCATCTGGTAGAGCGCCACCTTGCCAAGGTGGAGGTAGCGAGTTCGAGCCTCGTCGGCCGCTCCAAAAAACAGTCGGTTATAAAATGCCGACTTATATGGTGACGTGGCCAAGTGGTAAGGCAAGGGTCTGCAAAACCCTCATCCACCAGTTCAAATCTGGTCGTCACCTCCAAAAACCCACAGGTTTTCCTGTGGGTTTTTTCTTTGTCCGGATTGTGATATACTTATTCTGTTATCCTTATAGAAAAGGACGGTGTTTTTCAAAGTGAAGGATCCTAAATTAAAAACAGTTTATGTCTGTACCAATTGTGGTGAAACCAGCCCTCGCTGGATGGGAAAGTGCCCTAGTTGTGGCAGTTGGAATACAATGATCGAAGATGTAATCGCTTCAGAACCAAAACCAAGTGGAAAAAATGCTTCTACACGGCAGGAGGGCATTACCAATCTAACTGCACAGCGTCTTTCCGATATCAGCTCTACTGAAGAAAAAAGTCGTATCCTTACCGGAATCTCTGAATTAGATCGCGTTTTGGGTGGTGGTATCGTATTAGGTGGTGTAATTCTGCTAAGCGGTGAACCTGGTGTAGGTAAATCAACTATGCTGCTTCAACTGTGCGGCGCTGTGAGCCGTAATTACAGTGTTTTATATGTAACCGGAGAAGAATCCATACGGCAGGTAAAACTACGCGCAGCACGTCTAAACGTGCCGCAGGAGAACGTTTATCTAATTGCCGAGAATGATGTGGACGAAATTTGTGGTTTGATTGAGAAGACAAAGCCCGGTTTGGTGATCATTGACTCTATTCAGACGATGCGCTGTGCAGATGTTTCTTCCAGCTCGGGCACGGTCAGCCAGGTTAAGGAAAGCACTGCACGTTTCTTGGAGGTTGCAAAAAAACAGGAGATTCCCACATTTATTGTAGGTCATGTCAATAAAGACGGCGGCATCGCCGGTCCTAAAGTGATGGAGCACATCGTAGATACCGTACTTTATTTCGAGGGCGACAAGATGCTACCATATCGTATCCTGCGTGCAGCCAAAAACCGTTATGGATCTACTAACGAAATTGGTATGTTTGATATGACAGGCAGGGGACTTACCGAAATTGAAAATCCCTCTATGCAGCTATTGGAAGGTCGCCCGTTGGGTGTATCAGGAAACTGTGTTGCCTGTACCATGGAAGGCACTCGTCCCATTTTGAGTGAGATTCAGGCTCTGGTCACAAAAACCAGCTTTCCTACACCTCGACGCGCTTGCAGCGGATATGACTATAACCGTATGAATTTGTTGCTTGCTGTTTTGGAAAAGCGTGCTGGCTATTTCTTTGGAAATCTGGATGTTTATATCAATATTGTCGGCGGATTGAGTTTGCACGAAACTTCCTGTGATTTGCCAGTATGCTTGAGTCTGGTTTCTTCACTGACTGATCAACCGATTGGCGACAAAGTAATTGCGATTGGCGAAGTTGGTTTAGGTGGCGAAATTCGCAGTGTTCCCAATTTGGAATACCGTTTAAAAGAGGCGGAACGAATTGGATTTGAAAAAGCAATCGTACCACGTTATGGTATGCAACAGTTGGATACATCAGTGTATCCTAAATTAAAATTAATTGGTGTTTCTTCAATTCAAGATGCACTGCACGCTATCCAGGGCTAAATCTGATACCAATTTGATAAATCTTCATAAAAGGAGAGCGTGGTTTCTCATAATATGGTATTTCGCTTAATTACGGTTAAGCGAAATATAGGGGACATAATTCCTTTTTTTCCATTTTCTATTATGTGCACACACATCTAGTTACAAGAGATTTTCCGCACAACCACATTCTTATAGTATAGTAATCACAATTTGCATTCTTACTATTTTTGATTTTGGAGCGTTTTATGAGTGCTTACTTCAATTCCATTTCTCCAAACTTGGACGTCACACATCCCGACGTTTGCCAGTTTGTCAATAACTATTTGCATTACGTTGCTGTTATTAAAGGTCATTCTTTGCAGACCGCGTATAACTACTATATTGATCTAAAGGAATTCTTTGGTTACGCTGCCGTTCTTCATCATTTGTGCAGCTTTGACGAAATGTCTCAGTTTAACCAAACAATCCTGGATCTGGATTTCATCAAAAGTATCACTTCACAAGATATTTATGAATTCCTGTTTATGCTACAACAGAAAAAGAACTGCAAGGCATCTACTCGAAATCGCAAGTTAAGTGCATTGCGTGGTTTTTTTCATTACATGACGCTTACCGTCAATTTATTGAAAAATGATCCGACATCCAGTGTCTCTAATGCGAAAAAGGCACAGGTTCTGCCAAAATTTCTGTCTGAAGAAGAATCTATCCAATTACTAAGCAATATTCAGAGTGATTTTTATGAGCGCGACTTTTGCATCATCACACTGTTTTTGAACTGTGGTATGCGTTTGCAAGAACTGGTACGAATCAATCTTTCTGATATTCGGGATGCTACCATCTTACTGCACGGTAAAGGCAATAAAGAACGAAATGCTTATTTAACGCCAGCCTGTGTAGATGCATTGACGCATTACTTGCGTGTACGACAAACCATGACCAACATTCCTGCATCTGATCAGGATGCCTTATTTGTCAGTAAACGTACCGGTCGCAGGCTTTCTCCACGCCGCGTGCAACAAATTGTAGAAGCCAGTTTACAGATGGCCGGTCTTTCTGGAAAAGGATACTCTACACATAAACTACGTCATACAGCAGCAACATTAATGTATCGCAGCGGCGAAGTAGATGTCCTAGAATTAAAAGAACTGCTAGGACACGCCAATGTGTCTACTACACAAATTTACACCCATGTAGATACCACTCAACTTCATCATGCAGTCAATGCGTCTCCCCTATCTCAGGTCAAATATATGGAGCCTCCCAAAACTGATATTCTGAATACCAATGATCCAATTAACATAGATGAACCCGATTTAGAATAATAACGCCATAATAGGTTGTGCGACTGTAGATACCAGTCCGCAGCACACAATTTGTATCGAACAAAATACCAAATATTGATCCATCAGTGCTTTTCCATTTCCACGGCGCACCGGTGGAACTTCTTTTTTCTGCAATGAATTGAGTAGTTGTGCAGAGACGCGTCCTCCTGCATCAGATAAGCGACACAACAAACATACCAGAATGATCGCATAGAGTCCTGGAACTGCCGCAAAAAATAACCAACCACGCCAACCATACATCATAAACAGTTGTAAGCAGAGTACTCCGATCCCTACACCATAAAGGAATAAAACCGCTTTGCTGAATAGTTTTCCAAAGGTACAAAAACCTAGCATAAATAAAATGGTAAGCAGCAATATAGCCGTCAAAAACAGTGTACTAAACAACTGGATCGGTGTATTGGAAAAAACATCCAGCCAATTTTCACCACAGCGAAGAATAATTTGCCGCTGTGACTTCTTACAAAGGCGTAAAAATATGCCAGATAAACCCATTCCGACCAAAAACAATAAAATTCTGGATGATATGTTGTGTCCTTTATGTGCCAATCTCTTTATTGGAAGATTGTCGACAACTTCTTTGCATTGAAAGTTCTCATTATGTCCAATTTGAGACGTTTTAGATGTATTTTGCTGCTCACCGTTATCATCTTTGTCTGAGATTGAAAAATCAAGCACAGGGCTTTGCTGCGGCTGTGACGTATCGTTTTGCGTTGAATTTGCCTGATTAGGTTGATAAATCCACATGTTTTAATGTACCTTCTTTCTCTTTGCTGTTTTCATGCCTAAAATTCCACCCATCAGACCGCACACTAGTAATAATACAATCCGGAGTACCAGAAAAGCCGAAAACTCTAGTGATCCAAAGATTGTACTTCCCAACAGCGGTAATACTCCGTATACAAAAAAGCTAATTGCAACACACGGTAATACACCATGATGCAGAATCTTAACTGCAATCCAGCTTGCGCTGAATGTTCCAAATGCCAGTGCAAATACCGCCATTTGGTTTGCGGCACTTCCGCTGCAGTTTCCCCTGACCATCACCTGTGCGAAAATCGCTGCGCCGGCAAAAAAGCAGCAAAAGCTTCCCACTAGTGCCGCAGCTGTGGCTTTCCATACAGATAGAGTCTGCTGATCCATCTTATTTTTATCAGACATAAAAAACACCTCCCCACACACCAAAGGTATGCGGGGAGGTGTTTAATTATCCTAAGATAAAATTATTTCTTTGCACCATCCATGTTCAACTTTTCGACAGCACCAATTGCGCTCTTAACAAAGCGGATCTTAACGCGATCGCTGCCGGACTCCAGAACAAAAGTATCGTCCTTAATAGCAACAACACGACCAACAATGCCACCGATGGTGGTCACCTGATCGCCAATCTCCAGGCTACTACGCATAGCAGCATCTTTTTTTTCCTGCTTCTTCTGGGGACGATAAATCATGAAGTACAGCATCGCCAGCATGATACCCATGGTCAGGAATAAAGAAACTGCGCCGCCAGCCGTACCAGCACTCAAAAAGAAATTCATAATAGGAAGCTCCTCTCAGTTAAATAATTCTTGTTAATTATAGCAAACCTCAACAGAATTCGCAAGTCAATCCAAAATTAAATACGCGTATCCAGCAGCTTTGCATACTTATCGTGGAATGCCTCAAAGGTACCTGCGTCAATTTCGTTGCGAATGCGCTCCATCAAGTGGTTGTAGAACCACAAGTTGTGCATAACCGCCAGACGCATACCCAGAATTTCGTCTGCCTTAAATAGGTGACGAATGTAAGCGCGGCTGTAGCGCTGGCAAACTGGGCAGTGGCATTCTGCATCAATAGGTCCTTCGTCCTTTTCGTACTTAGCATTCTTGATGTTAATGATGCCGTTCCAAGTATTTAGATGTCCATGGCGTGCATTACGGCTGGGCATAACACAGTCAAACAGATCCACACCACGCCAAACTGCTTCAATAATGTTACCCGGCGTACCAACACCCATCAAATAGCGAATCTTATCCGCAGGCATAAACGGTTCTACCTGTTCGATCATCTCGTACATGACCGGTGCCGGTTCACCGACAGCCAGACCGCCGATTGCATAACCATCCAAGTTCATTTCTGCAATGCGCTTCATATGCTCAATGCGTAAGTCTGCAAACGTACAACCCTGGTTAATACCAAAAAGCAGCTGATCTGGGTTAACAGCTTTGCCCTCCGCCTTCAAACGAGCCATTTCCGCCTGGCAGCGTGCCAGCCAGCGTACGGTACGATCACAGCTCGCTTTAGAATATTCATGCGTAGCCGGGTTCTCTACGCATTCATCAAATGCCATTGCAATCGTAGAGCCCAGATTTGCCTGAATCTGCATACTCTCTTCCGGTCCCATAAAAATACGGTGACCGTCCAAGTGCGAAGCAAAGGTTACGCCTTCTTCGGTAATCTTGCGCAGCTTGGACAAGCTGAAAACCTGGAATCCGCCGCTGTCGGTCAGGATAGGACCATTCCAGCGTGTAAACTTGTGCAGACCGCCCATCTCCGCAACCAGCTTATCGCCCGGACGCAGGTGCAGATGATACGTATTGGACAGCATAACTTGTGTGCCAATCTGGCTCAGATCATAGGCAGACAAACCGCCTTTGATGGCGCCCGCAGTCGCAACGTTCATAAAGGCAGGAGTCTGCACCGTACCATGCACAGTACGGAACTCACCCCGCCGGGCATTTTTCTCTTTTTTCAGCAAATGATAAGTTGTCAAAGAAGCCATTTGTTTTCCTTTCTCCGCGCAAGACAGGTGCGGCGGCAACGATTCATGCATACCGTCATTGCAACGGCGCATTTGAAATAATCTTACTGAATGAACATGGCATCGCCAAAGCTGAAGAAACGATATTTTTCCTCAACAGCGACCTTATAAGCTGCCATGGTCTTATCATAACCATAGAATGCAGATACTAACATGATCAGCGTGCTTTCCGGCAGATGGAAGTTTGTAATCAGACCATCAATACATTTCAGTTCTACACCCGGATACAGGAAGATATCTGTTTCGCCACTGCACGCACGAATCTCGCCGTATTTTGCAGTGACCGCTTCCAGCGTACGGCAACTGGTTGTACCAACTGCAATGACGCGTCGCCCCTCTGCCTTTGCAGTGCGAATCTTCTCTGCGACATCCTCAGTAATAATATAGCGCTCTGTATGCATCTTGTGATCCGCAATATCATCTTCCTTAACCGGTCGGAATGTCCCCAAACCTACGTGCAAAGTCAGTTCAGCGATATCAACGCCCATTGCCTTGATACGCTCCATCAATGCGGGCGTAAAATGCAAACCAGCCGTAGGTGCTGCTGCACTACCCAATTCCTTCGCATATACAGTCTGATACTGGCTCTGATCTTCCAGCTGCTTTGTAATATAGGGAGGCAACGGCATTTTGCCGAATTCGTCCAGCTTCTCATATAGCGTTTCGGTATCATATCGGAAAGTAACATACTTATTGCCGTCCTCGCGGGTTTCATCCACTACCGCAGTCAGAGAGCCATCGCCAAAGGATACAACTGTACCGGGCTGCATCCTTTTACCGGGCTTTGCCAGACATTCCCATTGATCCCCTTTTACCTGACGCAGCAGCAACAGTTCACAAACAGCACCGGTAGGTTGCTTGACACCTACAATGCGCGCTGGTAAAACCTTAGAGTTATTTACTACCAGCAAATCACCCGGCTTCAGGTAATCTGTCAGATTCGAGAATACATCATGACAAATCGAATCATCTTTTCGATCCAAAACCAACAGACGTGCAGAATCACGCGGTTCAGCTGGTTCCTGTGCGATTAACTCCTTCGGCAAGTCATACCAGAAATCTTTTTTTAACATAGCTTTATCTAAACCTTTCTTACCTTAACAGACGGTTTTCTGATGACAACATGAAATGTATAACAATATCATATTATATGGCATATGCACTTTGTTTGCAATAGAAATGCGCCGCATTCAGCGGAAAAGTGCTACTTCTTATAAGAATTTTGGACTCAAGTGGAGGTACATCTATGAAACCACAGTACAAGGTAGGTATTATCGGTGCTACTGGAATGGTCGGTCAGCGCTTTGTTACATTATTGGCGCGTCATCCATGGTTTCGTTTAACCGTTCTTGCTGCATCAGCAAAAAGCGCCGGAAAAACCTATGAAGAAGTCGTAGGATCTCGCTGGGCTATGCCTGAGCCCATTCCTACATCCGTACGAGAAATATCGGTCATGGATGCTGCGCAAGTAGATGAAATTGCGCGGCAAGTTGATTTTGTATTCTGTGCGGTCAATCTGCCCAAAGAAAACATTCGTGCGCTAGAGGATGCTTATGCCCAAGCTGAATGTCCGGTTATCTCCAATAACAGTGCCCACCGTTTTACACCCGACGTACCCATGGTTGTGCCGGAAATCAATGCAAACCATATCAATATCATTCCTGCACAAAAGCGCCGCCGGGGTACCAAACGAGGATTCGTTGCCGTTAAATCAAATTGCAGTTTGCAAAGCTATGTCCCTGCCCTCCATCCTCTTATGGAGAAGTTTAGTGTCAGCAAAGTTCTGGTATGCACCTATCAGGCAATTTCCGGCGCTGGTAAAACCTTTTCGATGATGCCGGAAATCGTGGATAACGTAATTCCTTATATTGGCGGCGAAGAAGAAAAAAGTGAAAAAGAGCCGCTGAAGCTCTGGGGACATATCGAAGGCAATCATATTGTCTGTACAGACAAGCCAATTATTACCGCACAATGTTTCCGTGTGCCTGTATCGGATGGTCATACTGCAGCTGTGTTCTGTAGCTTTGATAAAAAGCCTTCCATTGCTGATATCAAATCTGCCTGGGCAGAATTCAAAAGTCCTGCGCAAACATTGTATTTGCCTAGTGCCCCGACGCAGTTTCTACATTATTTCGAAGAGCCTGACCGTCCCCAAGTTAAACTGGACCGCATGCTGGAAAATGGAATGGCTATTTCTATTGGGCGTCTTCGTAAGGATAGTATATTCGATTACAAATTCGTTTGCTGTAGTCATAATACCCTGCGTGGCGCAGCTGGTGGAGGTGTTCTTTTGGCAGAACTACTTGCAGCAAAGGGATACTTGGACTGATTGTGTTTCTCACTTTTATAAAGGAGACTGATGAACCATGAAAAAACCTGTATTTGTTGGATCTGCTGTAGCACTTGTAACCCCCATGCATGCAGATAGTTCTGTTAACTTCGCCGAGTTGGGACGATTGATTGAAGATCAAATTGCTAATAGCACCGATGCTATTCTCATTTGCGGTACTACCGGAGAGAGTGCTACTATGACAGACGATGAACGTCTTGCCTGTATCGACTATACCGTAAAAGCAGTTCGCCGCCGGGTTCCGGTTATTGCAGGTACCGGCTCCAACAACACAAAACACAGTATTTTTTTAAGTAAACGTGCTGCCGACTTAGGAGTTGACGCTTTACTTTTGGTAACGCCATACTATAATAAAACTAATCAGTCTGGATTGATCGCTCATTTCACTGCAATCGCCGATGCGGCAAGCGTTCCAATCATTCTATATAATGTGCCATCCCGTACAGGCGTTAACCTATTGCCTGAAACTGTTTTTGCCTTAAGTAAGCATCCACGCATTATAGGAATCAAAGAGGCTTCAGGAGATATCGCGCAGTGTGCACGCATCGCCTCGTTATGTGGGGATGACATAGTTTTATACTCTGGTAATGATGATCAGGTTGTGCCCCTGCTGTCCCTGGGCGGGAAAGGTGTTATCAGCGTAGTATCTAATATCACACCGCAAAAGATGCACGACTGCTGTAAGGCATGGTTTGATGGAAATTTCGAAAAGGCCCGCGCTATTCAACTAGAGTTACTCCCATTATGTAATGCCTTGTTCTGCGATGTAAACCCCATTCCCGTAAAGTATGCAATGGCTTTACAAGGCTGGCGTGTTGGTCCTTGTCGGCTCCCTTTGATTGCGCCCGCAATAGAACAGAAAAAACAGATTTGTACCACGATGCACCAGTATCATTTCATTTGATATAAAGCTGGTGCTTCCCTCTGGGTGAATCATGTGCTCTCAATCAGAATATCGGAAATCTCATGATCCGAGATAGAAACGGTTAAAGAAAAAGGAAGGTTGATTTGATTATGGCAGATGGAAAACACGTCCGAAAGCGCCACAAAAAAAAGCATAGTCATTCCTTACGGCATGTTCTCTTCTTTGCAGCATTAGTCGCTATGGGTGGATTGATGTGGGGAGCACACATCCGCAACAATCTGCCACAAAGCTCCACACCTACGGTAGCTGATTCCCCTAATCCTGCGCCGACGGTTACACCAAGTTCTACGCCGGAACCGACACCCATCGTAGAAACAGTTCGTTTTTCCGCTTCTGGAGATAATTTGATCCATAAACCAATTTATGAACAAGCAAAGCGACGTGCGGAAAACGATCACTCCGATGACACTTATGACTTTTCATATGCTTACACAAACTTGTCTGACTTCTTTGCTCAGTTCGACGTAAATTGGATCAATCAGGAATCTCTGGTAAACGATGCACTCCCACCGTCCACCTATCCTACGTTTTCTACGCCGGGTGAATGTGCAAAAGCATTGTATGACATCGGATTCCGTGTATTTGCCTTATCTAATAACCATACCTACGATCAAGGTTCAAAAGGTATCTCCGCTACACTGCAATTTTGGGACTCCATGCCAAAAGACGTTATCACAACCGGTCTTTGGAGAGGTACTGAAGATTATGAGCGCATTCCAATACAGGAAATGAACGGAATTAAGATTGCCTATCTTGCTTATACTGAGCACACCAATGGTATAAGCATCACTCCATCCAAGCTAGAAGCCAATGTAATCTATACCAATGAAACAGAAACTATACACAAACAAATCGAACACGCACGTTCGCTCGCTGACATAGTCGTTGTTGGTGTACATTGGGGTATCGAATATAACCATCATGCCACAGAAAACCAACAGGCTCTAGCACAGCAGCTTGCCGACTGGGGAGCAGATGTAATTATTGGTACGCATCCCCATGTATTACAGGATGCTCAATGGTTGACGACTACGGATGGGCGTCTGGCCTTCGTTGCTTATTCTCTGGGAAATTTCATTAGCACGCAAGACCGAACGCCCCGTGCTGTAGGTGGTATTCTTACACTGGATATGGTCAAAACTACTGATGTTGATGGCAACGTTTCTGTTTGTATCCAGGAACCCAAAATTCATCCTGTTATTACTCACTACGATGCTGGACGCGCTAATGTCCGCAATTATTTGTATCGCGACTATACGCCAGAACTGGCAGCGAAGCATGGTATGAATGCCTACGATAGTACCTTTAACTATAATCAACTGCGTAAGATTGCCGAAGATTCCGTTTCTTCTGAATTTCTAACACTAGACTGATCGTAAGCAGTCAATAGGTAACCACCTAAAGAGATAACGTACTTGACAGAAAAGGGCAGGCCCTCGGTGAAGAGGGTCTGCCCTTTTCTACATGATTATTCTTTTGCACGAAACTGGCTCTGAATAAAATCGCTCCAGGGAAGAAGCTGGTCTACAGATGCGGGATTTTGGTCGATCTCCATTGCAGGCAAACTCTCCAGCAGGATTTTCAGATAATCTCTGAGATTCAGGTTGTTTGCCTTGGCGGTTTCGATCAGACTGTACACAACAGCACTAGCCTTCGCTCCCTTCACACTGGTACTGAACCTCCAGTTTTTGCGTCCGACAACAAAGAGCTGGACGGCATTTTCAGCCCAGTTATGCGACAGCTGTTTTCAGCTTGCCGCCCAATGGCCGCTCGTTCAGATTTTCCAGCCAGCGCCAATAAGCCCTAAGGATAGGTTCCGACGCCGCACTCGTGTGGTGGGAACTTGCCCGGATGGTAATTCGGCCCTGATGTACGTTTGTGTCGGATTGCGCCATGTTGCCGATACCCAGTTGGACAACAAGAAATACATGAATATGAAGCACTTAGGCCTACAAGAACGTCTCTGTTGCTGGTTGATCTCGTCTACTCAGAGGTCTACCAACCAATTTGCACATAACTCTTGACAGTACCATCAATGGCAGCGTCGCAAGGTACATTTCATATGGTACATCCCTTGACATGATCACAACTTAGCTCTTTCTTATGACAAGACACTTGTCGTGGGCTATCAGAATGAACTGCTCCATATAAAACATGCTATAGTCATGATTATTTACTATATTCTCCATATTGTTCGGAATAATTCTTTGCATAGCTATAATAATGATCTGCTTTACGATCAACTTTGTTTAGCACTGCACCCAATACCGGACATTTTGTACTATTGAGCTTCTGTAAAACTTCCTGCGCTAATCGATATTTAATAATAGCCGATTCAATTAGCAGGATTGCTCCATCACATTTCTGTGCCACGATAGCCGCATCGGTGACCAATCCCAAAGGAGCTGCGTCCACCATCACATAATCGTATTCCTCACGTGCTTTTTTCAGCAATTCATCCGTACGCTGTGAAGACAACAGTTCTGACGGATTGGGTGGAATCGCACCTGCCGGAATAATGTGCATCTGTTCATTTTGTGTTTGATAAATTACTTGTTCCATCGTACTCTGGCCCGCCAAATAGTGAGTCAATCCCGCTGTAATCTGACCTGCTTGCACATTGTTTTTAATCTCAGATTTACGCAAATCCGTATCAATCAGCAATACCTTTTTTCCAAGCTCAGCCAGCGAAAATGAAATTTGGCGAACCGTCGTGGACTTTCCCTCATTTGCCAAGCAGCTGGTAAACAAAATAACTCGTTTATCATCACCACAAAGCTGGATATTCGTACGCAAACTTTTAATTTCTTCCTCAATATCATAAGGAAGCTCTTTGGTTTTTAAGATAAGTTGCTGCATGTTTTGTACTCCTTCTTCGCTCTTATTCAGCTAGAATAATCCCTTTTTTCAGTGCTGTTGGATTTTTGAACAACAAACGATTTAACTGTTCTTTAGGAACTTTTCGCTGCAAAAATTGGGCGCACTCCCCTAGATTTGGTACACGCCAATCCGCATGATGTGCATCTGATCCAATCAGATGCACTTGCTCTCTTTTTAGGATTTTTTTACAAAAGAATTTTCGTTTCCATCCTTCTTTTCCCAATATTGCATTGCTATTCATTTGTGTCCAGGCACCCGCTTGGATGAGTTGTTCGACCAATATCGGCTCTTGCAATAAGCAATCATATCGTTCAATATGTGCAATAATCGGAACGAGTCCGATTGCCTTTACTGCCGCAAGATAGCGGAACATATCTTCCGGACGGTGCCGGCTCGAAAACTCAATCAATATATGTACTCCATCTGCCAGCGGACGAATCTCTTCCTTCTGTAGCAGCTGCTTTAAACCTTCATCACAGTGATATTCTCTGCTCAAAAAAAGCTTCATGTGCATTTTCGCCGCTATATCTTCTAGCTGGGCAAACTTCTCATCTACTTTTTTCTGCGGTGTTTCAAACATACCTTGCCGCAGATGTGGGGTACAATAAACGGTTTCTACACCCTGATTTTTCTGTATCTGAAGCATTGCCTGCGCTTCTGCTAAATTTTGTGCTCCATCGTCCACATACGGGAGAATATGGCAATGCACATCAGTCAATCCAGAAATAGGCACACTAATCATGAAATCGTACCGCCTTTTCTATCTAAACTTCCGCTTTTATTTCCATGAAAAGCGTCTCTTACGCAATGTGACGAAAGAGACGCTTGGGGCTTAGGGGCCATTACCTACCAAAAAATGATTTCGTAACTACCTTTTACAAGGAAAAGTAATTACTTTTTCTTACGAGACACAAAACCTGCACCTGCACCTGCAGTTGCCAAGGCAACCCATGCCAAGGTGACCATACCTGCATCACCTGTCTTCGGTGATTCAGCATTGTTGCTTCCCGGGTTTGCGGTAGTCTCTTTTGCTGCCGTGTAGACCAAAGCAACAGGAGACAAGCTACTAAAGTGGCCCTGAACAGTACCAGCTGCAGTATTCAGAGAACCTGCAACCGTAACATCTTCCCATTCCTTACCATTCCAGTGCATAACACGGACATCGCCAGTCACGCCAGAACCGATATTGAATGTAACGTCAACAGAGCTACCTGCAGGTACTGCAACTGTATTGCCTGCATCATCCTGCAAGGATACATCCATAAAGCTGATTTTCTCAGCATTCGGAATCTTTTCGCTAGCTACCTTACGTGCGCTTTCCTTGAGCTCTGCTGCAACTGCATCCGCCTTGGTGTTCGTTACAACATGAACCTTTACACCGTTCACTTCAACAGTCTCCGTAACGGGCTTCTGTGCTGCTACTTCAGTAACACTACCAGCTGCGAATGCGGAAACACAAGCGAAACTGACTACAACCAAAGCCATCAGCAAGGAAATAACTTTCTTTTTCATACATTAACCTCCTACCAATAGGATCATCTATGCTTAACAGCGTGCCCCTTTACGCCGCTAAACCAAACTATTATTCTGCTGGCTGATAGAATATTTTTATCACCAGTTCACGCAAAGCATTCTCATCGATGTAATATTCATCATGATTTTCACCTTCGCGCGTTTCTCCCGGCAGAATTTCAATGGTATCTAAAAATTCATACTGAGAAAGCTCATTTAATGTTTGTGCATCCACATCGCTTTCTAAATAAGGTTGCGCAACTTTATTCACTACATTCAGTGTCGCATCATCGATGCTATGAACCTTATCTGTTAAGGCACGTAACACTTGTATATGCCGTTGTATACGATGATCATTGCTGCCTGTTACATTCGTATCACGGTAACGAATGTATCGGTACGCTTGTTCACCATTCATTGTAATTGTTTTGCCTTTTTTGAAATCTGGATCAATGTGCGTGTAGTCCTCTTTCAGTTCCAGCGTTATACCACCCGCAGCGTCCACAATTTTCGAAATACCATCCATCGTTAAAGCTGCTGTACCATGTAATGGTACACCGTATAACAGTTCAGAAATATTATTTTTCATCAACCAATTTCCACGCCGCATAGAGTTCGTAACTGAATACTGCAATGCGATCTGCTGTGGTGTCGAATACAGATACACATCGTCTTCACCGTAAATATCAATATCTGTAATGGTATCACGAGAAATCTCCAGTACCTGTATCGTTTTATTCTTCGGATTCATCACCAGCACTGCAATCGCATCTGCACGTCCCCCTGGTTCTTTACCCAAATCGGTTGATTCAATTTCCTGCGCGCTTTTGTCGATGCCCAAAAGTAAAATATTCTTCAGCTCTTTATTTTGCGTATAGGTAACGCCGTTCCATTCAATCGTATTTTCATCGAACCCTAAGTCATCCTGCACTACATCAGATACATCTGCTCCTTCTGCACGACTAACACTATTCTTGTCCACCACTTGTGCAGCAAATATACCAACGATTACAGCAATAACTAAAATGAATACTGTAATGAAAAGCCAAAGTTTTCCATTAAAATCAAATTTTCTGTTTTTATTCATCACCGATATACACTGCCTCAATTAAATAACGGTTGTTGGGTTTTCCACCAATACAAGTACTCAAAGTCAAGATCTGACTATCCGCAGTAACTTTCACATCATTCACCACATGGCTGTTAATATCATGCGAATCCTGAATGGATTGGATAAAGAGCTCCCGGTTTCCTTCCAGCTCGAACGCTTGATAAGTGTTTAGGATGTGAATACTCGGATAAACAACAGCTGCAAAAATTCGGTATACCCGTTTTTGATCTGCCGTGTAAACAACAATATCACGTTTTCCTTCCCAATATCCGGGATCACGATATCGTTTCAGATTCCCGAACATCGTTCCATTTTTCATGTTGTGACCATAAATCACAGTATTAAAATCTGAAAAGTCTTTTGCATTCACACTCTCTGTATATAGTGCGCCAGGCAACCCCTGTTTGCCTTCTACCGAATGATCCAAATAGTAACTATCGTCCGTCGGATGTTGCAGGATGGGATATCCCTTTTCACTGCAGGGCAATTCAATCCATGCATAGATATCCGGATTCTGTTGCTGCAGTGCCTTAAAATCGATGGGAATTTCTACAGGCTTTTCTGTTGCTTGTGGTACTTCCGTACTAACAGGTTCTACAATACTATTATCCGCTCCAGAAGCAATGTTCTGCATTTTCTCATTGGCATGATTTGCCTGGTACAAACGCATATAGTAATAGCTTAAATAGCACACACATACCGCAACAACGGAGATACATGCTATAAGCCAAGCCTTCTTATGCTTCACTCGGTCACTCCCATTCCGCATCCATAATACTAAAACAACACATCTGTCTCTGCATTACTTTTTATGTCCACCGTGATGGTGCGGTACAGAAATATGTCGACTAGCACTTTGCTGTTGATTGTTGCTATTGGATTTATGAATAGCTTCTTTAGGTATTCCTTTTTTCTTAGCTTTTTTTCTGTTAGCTGCGTCATATTCCAGAGGAATAGAAGCCAGTGTATTGATGCCCAGATATTTCTCTACATCTGCTGCATTCTTGATCGTATCATCCATCATGAATCGAATGACAATTACACCCACGCTGAGAACCAAACCCATCATTCCGCCCAAAATCGTATTCTTTGATGTACTGGGAGATGCAGGATATTTCGGAACTACAGCCTGTTCCACAATAGAGGGAGCATCAGTAGCCATTACTTCTGCTACACGAGTGCTCAAGGACTGAGCCATCGCATTACTGATATCAGCAGCTAACTGGGGATCTGCATTGGTTGCTGTGATCTTTAAAATACGACTGTTACTCAAATTTTCAACACGGATGGAACCAGCCACAGCTTCATATGTGGTATCCAGATTCAACTTTTTAATTACACGCTCAATAACTGGACGGCTCGTTCCCAAAATTTGAAAGTCAGATGCTAACTGTGCACCAATCTGTAAGTCTGCCAAAGATGTAACACTCGTAGTCTGTGTAAAGACATAAATTTGTGAAGATGCATTATACATCGGCGTAATGAGCATCTTTGTTGCTGTTGCTGCCATAACAGCACACAAGAGTACACATACAATCACTGCAACAATATGCCGCCGAATTGCGTAAAGCAGTTCCATCAAATCAATCTCTGTTTCCACTTGATTGAATTTCTTTTTCTCTTGTTTTTCCATGAAATTTCTTATGCTCCTGTTCTTCGCCTTAGGTAAATACAAATGCCTACATATTTTCTTAAGAATAAACGAACTGATATATCCTGTCAAGATTATCTTTCATATCAATCGGAGTCTACTATTCCTTTACAATTCCGCAGGAATCTCTCTTTTGAGCGGCTTGAATCAGTGATTGTCTCTCACCTAAATCGCACATGCCTTATTGTATTAAAGACTTCATCAAAATTAATTTTCTTCTGTGTAAAGTAGTTTTATTCCTTGAAGGCTTTGTCAAACCCATCTACCTTGATATGATTTTTTCCCTCTAATCAGCTCAACAAACGGAAAAGCGTACACACTTTTCCATACTTCTATTTGTTTGCTATATCGTCTTACTTAACCACCTCCACAGCCTTCAACTCATCCTGTACATAGTCAGTAGTAAGAATTTTCTTCACAGTTCCTTCTACATCCAAGCGCTGCGTGTTGTGACTGGTATAGGCCTCGTCCGCCATAGTATGTACAGCACCATTTACCACAAACTTATCATAGTTCAGATCACGGCTATCTGCCGCTACTCGATAGTAGTTACCCATATCCTCGCTGCGTAGGCACTCCTCTCTCGTCATAAGAGTCTCATACAGTTTCTCCCCATGACGGGTACCGATAATATTAGTGCCCGTGTCACCGAATAACTGCTGCACAGCTTTTGCCAAATCGCCAATGGTAGAAGCATCCGCCTTCTGAATGAATAAGTCTCCCGGATTAGCATGCTCAAACGCAAACTTAACCAAATCAACAGCCTCGTCCAGATTCATCAAGAAGCGAGTCATCTCTGGATCAGTGATAGTGATGGGCTTACCAGCCTTGATTTGGTCGATGAACAGAGGAATGACAGAACCTCGGCTGCACATAACATTACCATAACGAGTGCAGCTGATAACAGTGTCACCATGCTCAGCTGCAAGACGAGCATTGGCATAGATGACATGCTCCATCATAGCCTTAGAAATGCCCATTGCGTTGATTGGATAAGCCGCCTTATCTGTAGATAGGCAGACAACACGCTTAACCTTATTTGCAATTGCTGCGTGCAGCATATTGTCGGTACCCATGACATTGGTCTGCACCGCCTGCATAGGGAAGAATTCACAAGAAGGCACCTGTTTCAAAGCCGCTGCATGAAAAATGTAATCAACACCGGGCATAGCATCAGCAATGGACTGTGCGTTACGCACATCACCTATGTAGAATTTCACCTTGTTTGCATATTCGGGAAATCGAGCTTGTAAGTCATGACGCATGTCATCCTGCTTTTTCTCATCGCGGGAGAAAATACGAATCTCACCAATATCTGTGGTGAGAAAATGTTTAAGTACTGTATTGCCAAAAGAACCAGTACCACCGGTAATCATAAGCGTTGCTCCCGAAAATTCAGACATAATTATTTCTCCTTTTCATATTTCATTTATTTGTTTTAATCTGTATAGTGCTAATTTCAGATGTTTTTAACAGACACATTTCTCTTATACAAATACAACTTCATAATTTTTTCTTCACATCGATCCGTTTCACTATATTATTTACCCATCATTTTTTCTGCTTCGAACTATTTTCACAGTGTATCGCACTAAATCTCTGTTCCAAATTATGAAAGCAATAATAGACATACTTCCCAGTATCCATAATGGAATTGTATCAAGATAGGAAATATATATACTTATCACTATACAAGTAATAGCGCTAACAAGCTGTTTATTTATTGGTTTCAAACGAACTCGCTTTTTAATTCCATATGCTTGAATCACCACAACAATAATATAACTAACTGCAGTTGCAATTGCAGCACCAATTGTTCCCCAAGCATTAATCATTGCAAAGTTTAAAATAACATTTAATACTGCTCCGATTAAAGTAGCCATTAACAAATGTGTTGTATTTTTTTCTGCAATGTAAAAAGCTCCCCAAAACACACCGATTGCACCTGCAAAAAAAGCAGCAATCAACGGCGGAGAATATACCCACGCTCTTTGGTATTCTAGTCCAACATAAATACTGAGCACCGTACGATTGACCAACAATAATCCTAATGTGGCCAACCCCATCAAGAAAATGAGATAACGATACATATTATCATAAAATTCACTGCTATCATTGTTTTCGTGCTCGTTTATTGCAGACATTTGCCACGATTGCATAATAATTGTAGCGACAACATTCAATAATGTTGGTAATTTATATGCTACTGCATACAAACCATTTTCTGCATTACCACACATTGAACTCACAAAAAAGCGATCAGATGTATTGATCACATTCCATAATAGCGCATTTGGAATTAGTACAATACTAAACTTCAGCATCTCTGATGCTAATTTTTTATCCCAGAGTTTAATAGTACACTCTTTTCTCAGTTTACCTAATAGCATTGCCATACCAGATGTTATGACTGGTGATAAAAGCATGGATAGCTTATATCCTGCCACCCCCCAACGCAGTACTACAATAAACAATATATTTAGTGATGCAACAAAGAACGCCGAAAGGAATCCCAAAAACGAATATAATTTTATATTTTCTTTTCCTCGAATATAGCAAAGTATAATCGTCATGTATTCCTGTAATATACAATAAAAGTAAAGGAAACCTGAATTTTTCTCTATCACTGGAACTAGGCTAAAAATTGGCATCAACAATCCAAATAGCAAAGATGATATTAAAAATATTCGTAAGCCTATTGACAATATCAGTTTGTGGTTTGCTCCTTTATCTAGGCAAAACCGCATAATTCCTTCATGTATTCCAACCGCAACAAAAGGAGAAACCATTCCTGCAACAGACAACAGCAAATCTATTTCACCATATTCTTCTGGTAGCAATATATTTGTATAGAAAGGAACCATTAGAAATCCAATTAGTTTTGTCCCCATACTACCAAATAAAAAAGCGATGACATTTGAAAAAAAGTACTTATACCTCTTTTTATCTTCTGTATTCATTATTTCCTCCACTCTTTGCTATTTTTCTATACACCTCCAACGTCGTTTGTTTTACTCTAATCGAATCAAATCTTTTTAAAGCTGTTTGCTTTGCATTTGCGCCAAAGTTCTGGGCACGTACATCATTCTCAAAAAGATCACATATATAGTACGCTAGCATATATGGCTCATCAAAAGGATACAAATATCCATCTATTTTATCTCGCAACATGTCTTGTACACCGCCAACACAAGATGCGACACATGGAACTCCTAAAAGCATTGCTTCTCCAAGCGAATTCGGCGAATTCTCAATACTAGAGGGTAACACAAACACATTACACTGCATATACTGACTCAGCATACCTTGTGCATTCAGCATACCTGTATATGTTACCTTTTCTGTAGGAATTTGCAAATTTCGGATTAATTTTTGAAGGTATCGTGAATATGTGGTTTGTTTGATTTTTTTTATTGCCGAATCGCAAGTTAAGATGTCTTGACCTGCAACTACAATTTCAGCATCTGGATACTTTTTTAACACAATCGGAAATGCTTCTAATAGCATATGGAAGCCTTTCAATGGATACGTTCCCTGGCTGACAAAAATACGATGCCGTTTTGTCTTTGATAAATCCCACTTGTGCTGAAAGAAAATAGGATTCAAAATTTCTCCACAATAAATATATTCAACCTTAGGATTTATTTGTTTCACACAGGCATAGTCCCATGTCGTTCGCCCTGTTACATACTTCAATTCTGAAATCATCTTTTTTTCGAATTGTCCAAAACGCAAAAAGTTATTTCTTTCTTTTAGTGGACCTCCGCGCCTGATAATATCCCCAAGCGTCTTTCTACTAAATTCACACGAATCTACCCCACCGAAATAATGTTTTGCGCAATAACTAACCATACCTGTAATGGATGCTACTGTTTTATCCTTTCCTGCTAATTCAAGTAATCGAAGATCATGCTCCCGTTCAGTTCCCATGATATGAACTACATCTGGATTAATAATTTGCAGCATCCTTCTCAAATCTTCACACATTTGTTCATTACACGAGTTTAATCCAGGTACCCTGATTGGTAACGAACAATAAGACACTTCATTCAATTCTTTAATTTCTAAGCTTTGGGCAAAATCTGCATAGAACGCTACAAATAATTCAATCTCATGAGAACCTTTCAGCTCGTTGACTAGATTTTCTACCCATCCACCTCCGTAGACACCGCTATTGCGATTAAAGCATAGCATCCCCTCAGATGTGGGAGACCCCATTATCAGTACTCGCATTTTATCTCCTTAGAATCTCTTGATCAATTTTATCTAGTATTTCATCATTTACTGTCATATCAAACTTTCTTGCAAACAGTTCTTTTCTTGCTTTAAGCATATCAAAGTTATCCACAGTTAGGATAAAGGGATGTCCTGTAGCTTGGTGCGTATCATCAAAAAAATAAGCATACGTCATACAGTTTTGCAAGATCTCGTATGGATTATTGACTGTAACAAGCTCTTTCAAAGTTGATCGCATTGTCATGGTCTGAAAAAAGCTTTCCTCTGGCGTGTTCTTTAACTTAAAAGCTTTTACAATATCTGTATTTGCATCAACCTCGCTGATGCAAAGCTCCACAACTTGCTTGGGAAGAATCCACCATGCTGAACCTCCATAAAGGTCACAGCCGATCTTCGTTAATCGTTTATATGGTGATTTCATAACAAATGTAACTATAACTTGCACAGCATATATTGGTAACAACAGAATTTTTCTTAGTTTTTTATTTTTTGTAATCTTTTCAACTTTTCGATAATAGCAGTTAAAACGTATCCACTTAAATCCAGAATAAACCCAATTATCTTTTCTTAAGGGCGTGCAATCAATCAAAGGCGTCGGATATTGCTCTTTTAGATATTGTTTGATATAAGATACTGGTTTTATTAAGTAGTCTTGTCCACTTAACAGTATAAAATAATCATACTGTTCCACCATGTAAGCTTTTTTTAGCAATGCTATTGTTATCTCGCACAAGCTCCATGTATCTAAAAAGCCAGAAATTCTTTGATCTAGAACCGTTACATATGGCGATGACTTCTTAATAGCCTCCAATTCTTTTTGCGATATATTCCATTTTTTATCCAAATGGACATATACATCAATCTCATCGTCTTTCAATGCACGAATTAAACGAACTAATTGATTGGCATTCTTATGTGCCATAACTAATGCTGCAAGTCTCATTAATCATTCCTCACACCAAAATCTTACCGGATAATAAATCCATCCATAAAAAGTTATTGTATTAAAAAAGACACGCCAAAATATGGTTTCTGTGCTTGCTGATAAAATCATAATAAAAAACAACAAGAGATATTTTCTTGCCATAACTTTAGATCCCAACCAATATCCCCTCAAATGGATCACAGTAAAGGGAATACCCAAGCACAAAAAACTATGAAGTATGGAATTCCATAATGACTGATTATGGTTTACCCATCTTTGAAAAGACATTCCAAAGAGATAAGGAAATCCTCTATCTGGAAAAAGGAGATATTTTGCCTTATTTAAAGATAACCTATCAATAAATCCTAAATTATCGCCAAATTCTCGTGTAACTTTTGATATAAGTCCTTGTAACAATCCAGTACTGTTTCCAATAAAGATTACCGTGCAAACCGCAACTGGAACAATAATCCACTTATGCTTCAAACTTTTTATCCACACACTGAAGAATGTCAGCAGGATAATTCCCATTAGAAAAATTCCTGTTGTTGAAACTGTAGTAATAATTGTTATTACCAGAATCATGAAGTGTAAGCTAAATTTCTTTTGTCTTTTTTGCTGCTCTTCTTCCAGTAAAAAGAATAGTCCAATATTCAAAAACATTTGATAGCATCCCGGTTCCCAACAGATACCTGAATTTCTAGATGCCAATACTAGTGATCCGTATCCTTTTGCTGACATGAATACGTATATTCCAGCATTATAATAGTCTACTGAAGCACTACCAATTGTCAGCGGAAAAAGTTTTACTATACCCGGCGCCAATAATCCAAGCATAAAGAAAACGATTGAAACTGCCGCAAAAAACGAAATGATTTTGATATATTTCTCCTTAAAATTCTCTATTGGAATGACCGCCGCACAAAACATGCCTATTGATAGCTGCATCACAATTGCAACATACGTTGTGATACTGTCTGCCTGCATTAGAGGAACCAGTATTATAAAAAAAGACATCAAAAACCACGCTCTAAAAGATCGGTATCTTAATGTATAGTGATACTTTCCCATACAAAGGCAAACCCCAAGTGTAATCAGAAAAAGTACTGTAATTTGCAGACTATAATTGGTATAGCTAAATGCGCCTCCTGTGATATAGTAAAGTGCTATAATCAGAAAATATTCTATTATGTTTTGTCTTTCCTTACAATTTATCATTTATCCTCCCAGATTTGCTATCTTTAAGATAATTGGTAAAAAAATCAACAATTTTTTTACCGTGACAATTCCACGATTTTTTATCCAAAACAGTTTTTCTAGCTTTAGAAGCTTTTTCGTAATAAAATCCAGGATTTTCTATCAAAATTCGGTATATTTCTTTTGCCCAATCTTCTGGTGACTCAGATTTTGAGAAATTAACATAATTTTCGTACTCTTTTGGGATTCCTTCGAGCTTATTTGATAACACTGGAACTCCTGCGCAAATATACTCTAACACTTTTGACGGAAAGGTATATTTTGTCGTAAAATCGTCTGCACAGCGGGGACAAATTAGTAAATCTGCCTGTTGCTGAATTTGAAGCATTTCATCGTTACTAACACGTCCATGATAACAGATATTGTGGCAATCATGAACTACGTTCTGTACAAGGGTGCGCAGTGGACCATCTCCATAAATATGCAATTTTATAGATTCCTCTTTAAATCGCTTCATTGCCTCTAGAATTAGTTCTATTCCTGAAAGTTGATTCAATGTACCTGAAAACACAATATCTTTTGTTTGCTTATTTTGTTTCACTACTGTTTTCTTCATATAGTCGTTTGGATCACAACCAGCCTCAATAGTAATATGTGGTTTTCCTGGGGCAAAATCTCTTGTAATGCTTTCTGTTAAAGTAATTAATACGTCAAACTTATCTATAAGTTTTTGCTGCAGTTTATCTTCTATTGTATGAAGAACACTTTTTTTCCTTTGCAAAGGCAAATCAGCCACAATCGAAGCACATTTTGCTTTTTTTAGTTTTGACATCCATAAAACTGGTAATGCGAACATGCTCATCGTATTGTATACTACGATAACTAAGTCATCATCTGTCTTTATTTTCCATAAATTTCTGAGCAGATTTGCAAAGATAGACAATTGCTTAATTCCCAAAACATTTATATATGGAAGCGTCCTTATTTCAACATCTTCGTCGTAATATGTTTTTGTATTTACAAACAACGGCTTATCATTGCCTTTCCACATGCCATAGGGCTCTACTGAAATAACTTCAGTGGGGACTTCTGCATGGATGAAGCCCTTCACAAAGCCCATTTGCATTTTGTTGCCTGCCACAGATGCATCTGGTAAACTTTTTAATGTCTCGCGATCCACAAGACTCCCGACAAAAACTATTTTCATCTGCTTTCACCTTAACCATGGACACTTTATATTTCTATCCGCTGTCTCATTACCAATAGCCAAATTCAGTATATCTACAAAATATTTTCCAACTACTTCTTCACTAACTTGAGTCTGAAACTTTTTTGCCGATTCCTTCCATTCTTCCCGAACACTATTGTTTTCGATTGCTTCCAATAATATCTGCCTAAGTTCGTCAACATTACCCGCTTTAACAACAACTCCAGCATGACTTCGTTCGATCAACTCCTGACTTCCTGCTTGATCGGTTGTAATACAGCCAATCCCTGCCTTTATTGCCTGATAAGGTGTCATGTTCCATCCATCGTATAAGCTAGGTGCCACACAAAAATCATACTCACTCATTTTATCAATTGCTTCATTTGATAGCCACGTTCCACAATAGTTGATATTTTCTGTTTTTTTGCACCACTCAATTACTTCCTCTGCCTGCGCGCCGTATCCGCCAACAAAGTCAATTGTCCATTTAGTAGACGTTATTATGTCTTCTAGAGCATCCATCAAAATCCTAACACCTTTGGTTGCATATTCAAATCGTCCCAAATATAAAATCCGAACATCGCTAACACTTTTTTCGTTCCGTGAAACGGCGCATTCAGCTAGTGGTAAATACATAAATGGAAATATTCGATTTTCTTTCCATCCATAGGATGCGTATACCTTTTTTGCACCCACCCCCATTGTTAAAACAGCTTGAAACATTGTGCCGTATTTTAAATTGTAATACCTGTACAAAATGGGATACAGAAATCCTTTTATGGCTTTTTTAAGCTTTCGCCCATATAAGGATGGTGATTCCATAATCAAAATGCAGCTATTTTTCGAGCGACCTTCCTTTTTAAGTTGATCAAGGAAAATTCTGTGCTTACCGCGTATTCCTGAAAATATATGTATTGCATCTTCTTGGAGAAGTTGTGTGATTAACTTCTGTTGCTCCTGTAATTCTTCCGGACCTGTTACAAATGTAATTTTGTCAGTTAAGTCCGCTTTCCATGCACACTTCTTTCGATCTGCCTCCAGCTTATTTGCACTAACAATAAATACTTCGTTCTGCCATTGTTTTGCAATATAATGCAGCAAACCAGACTCAACATCCACTGGTACGTCACGCCACCACACTAGTTTTTTATCGGTAACACTCATACTTTGTCTCCGTCTTGTATCCATCTTGTTCAGCCCTTGAAACATAAAATGTTATCCGCTCTACATTTCAAATATTTTTCGATAACCAGTTTCTTTTTTGCTTTCTTCTATTTTTTCATTTGCAATTTGAATACACCGCTTCTGTAATTTCTCTCTCATTGAATAATCCATATTGGCCAGCTCATCAATAGCCTTGGAAAATTCGCTCAAATCAGAGAGCTGTAAAATATACCCCGCATGCTTGCTAGAAATTGTTTGCCACGGAGTCTGATCGCTAATAACCGGAATACACCCTGCTGACAGCGCTTCAAAAATAACATGTCCATAATTTTCTCCTAAAGTTGGAAACAGGAACACGTCATAATCCAAGAGTTTCTCCGGGACTTTTTCGGACGGAATATCTCCTTCATAAGTCCACGTTATATTTTGAGGTAGTTTACTCAACTCTTTTTCGCACTGAATCCAATATCCCTTATCTGTCTGAGGACCACAAACTGCAAACTCAACTTTTGCGTTTACCTGCTGAAGCGCATGTGCGGCACCAATTAAGTTTTTCATGGGACTGACTCGAGACAAAAACACAACACGCAATGCACTGTGAGGCATATATTTTCTCTGTTCTCCAACGGTTTTATTTCGCGGCAAATCTTCTGCAATTATACAATTAGATTTTTTCCCTATCACCTTTTTCAAATCCAATTCTTCCAAAGCAGACGTAACTGACCATGTAACACCTTTAAACAATCCCAGCATCTTAAACGCGTAAATGAACAGCTTCTTTTTCAGTGCCTTCTGAGCAAGGGCTCCTTGAGAAAAGGTCCCCA
>JARHYC010000024.1 GCA_029264955.1 Faecalibacterium sp.
GCAATTAACGAAAGCACCCAAGGGATATGAGGAGTATAATGCATATCTAATGGAGCTAATTGATAATTGGGTGAAGCTCTCTACGGCAATTCAGCATCCGAGTGGCAGCTATAATGATTTGAATGAAGAACTCGGCGAATTGTTCCAGAAAGATCGTGGAATCCTGCAAGAACTGGAAATCTACGATAATTAAATATAATGCAATCATGCCGGATTGGGCTGGGCAGTTCCTTTCCGTGACACGATTGCATAAAAAAGAAGCCCGCAGATTGCTCTGCGGGCTTTGTTTTTTGTTTGGATGCGGCTTTCGCTTACTGGACGCTCTCCATGAAGCGGCGGAATGCAGCGCGGCCTTCTTCGGTCATCTTGTAAACGCCGGCGTCAGCCAGAACCTGTGCGAACACCAGACCGATTTCGGTCTGCACGATGCCGTGGACGTTCTCAGCATTCAGCGCGGGGTACTTAGCCAGAATCTCCTGTGCCCACGCTGCGTGCTTCTGAGCGGTCTCAGAGTACTCAGCAACGGGGGTGCGGTTGACCAGCAGTGGCTCCAGCTCAGCCATTTCGTTCTTCAGGCGGCTGGGCAGAACGGCCAGACCCATAACCTCGATCAGGCCGATATTTTCCTTTTTGATGTGGTGCAGCTTTGCATGGGGATGATACACACCCAGCGGATGCTCCTCGGTGGTGATGTTGTTGCGCAGCACCAGATCCAGCTGATACTTGCCGTCACGCATACGAGCAATGGGGGTGATGGTGTTGTGGGGCTCGCCGTCGGTTTCTGCAAAGATGAAGGCAGCTTCGTCGGTGTAGCCGCGCCATGCGGTCAGGATCTTGTCTGCCAGCTCCACCAGACGCTCGTCGTCCTCGCAGGTCAGGCGGATGCAGCTCATGGGCCACTGGACAATGCCGGAATCCACATCTTCAAAGCCGGGGAAGGTGAACTTCTCCTCAATGGGAGCCTTTGCCATAGCGAACTCGTAGTTGCCGCCCTGGAAGTGGTCGTGGCTCAAAATAGAGCCGCCAACGATGGGCAGGTCAGCGTTGGAGCCGACAAAGTAGTGGGGGAACTGGCCTACGAAGTCCAGCAGCTTGCGGAAGGTTGCACGCTCGATCTTCATAGGAGTATGCTGACCGTTGAACACGATGCAGTGCTCGTTGTAGTACACATAGGGGCTGTACTGGAAGCACCAGTCGCTGTCGTTGATGGTGATAGGGATGATACGATGGTTCTCACGAGCCGGGTGGTTCATGCGGCCTGCATAACCCTCGTTCTCACGGCACAGCTGGCACTTGGGATAGCTGGACTGAGGTGCCAGCTTGGCAGCAGCGATTGCCTTGGGGTCCTTTTCGGGCTTGGACAGGTTGATGGTAATATCCAGATCGCCGTACTGGGTGGGGGTGACCCACTTCAGGTCACGCTTGATACGGTAGCGGCGGATGTAGTCGGTATCCTGACTGAACGCATAGAACCAGTCGGTAGCAGCCTTGGGGCCTTCGGCTTCATAGCGCTCGTCAAAGTTTGCAATAACGATGCTGGGGCGGGGGGTCAGCACGCCCATCAGCTTGGTATCGAACAAATCACGAGAGGTGATGTCGTCAGCGCAGACACCGCGTGCAACGGCATCGTTGACCAGCTCGGTCAGGATCTGCTCCAAATCCACATAGGGGCAGTCACCCTCGGGTGCTTCGTAGCTGTCCAGCTGCATGGTCATCAGCAGCTGGTTGGTGATGTACATAGCGTCTTCCGGCAGAATCAAGCCAGTATCCAGGCCATAGTTGACCAGTTGACGAATTGCGGTATCAATCATAATGCGGTGCCTCCTTCAGGACGAATCGACAATACATGGCACTTACCAGCGCCCAGAACAGCTTCGGTAGCGGCTTTGAACTCCGCCAGCATATCGACGGGGACAAAAGCCTGAATGGTGCCGGCAAAACCGCCGCCGTGTACACGGACAGCACCCTTGCCATGCAGTGCTTCACGGGCGACAGCCAGTGCAACAGCAACTTCCTGATGCTCTTTGTAGCCGGCGGGAATCACGTTCTGCAAGAACTCCCAGCTGCTGTTGCCGGATTCGGTCACCAAGCGCAGGAAGGTATCAAAATCCTCGGCCTGCAAAGCGGCAACCTGCTGGGGAACACGGTCGTTGTCTGCGTAGAAGTGGAAGGCACGCAGAACCGCGCGGTCGCCGTGCAGGCGGCGTGCTTCGGGGACGTGCTGCAAAAATGTATCAAACGGAACGTCACGCAGCACCTGTTTGCCGCACACGGCAGCCACAGCCTTGCACTCGGCGGGGACGGCGGCGTACTCGTCGGTCAAATCGGCGTGGTCTGCGCCGGAATCCAGAATACACAGTGCCAAACCGGCCTTGGCGAAGTCTACGGCAACGGGCTGGACCACCGGGTTTGCCGGGTCTGCAAAATCAATGGTGATGATGTTGCCCACGCTGGAAGCCATCTGGTCCATCAGACCGCAGGGCTTGCCGAAGTAGACGTTTTCTGCCCACTGGCCGATCTGGGCAATCTGGATGGCAGAAACCTTCTTGTCACCCATGAACAGCTCGTTCAGGATGGTGCCGATCAGCACCTCAAAAGCAGCAGAGGAAGAAACGCCGCTGCCCTTGGGCACGTTGGAAGAAATGTACACATCCAAGCCGGTCAGCTGTGCGCCCATGCCGGCAAATGCCTTGCAGGTGCCGCGCAGCAGGGACATGGTGGTGTTTTCTTCTTCCTTGCGGGGGGCCAGATCAGCCAGATCGATTACGCATAAATCATAGCCTTCGCTCTGGACACGGAGCTGTGCCTTATCGTTGGCTGCTACCGCAGCAATCATGTCGATATTGACGCTGCCCGCCAGTACACGGCCATGCTGGTGGTCGGTGTGGTTGCCGCCGATCTCGGTGCGGCCGGGCGCGCTGAACAGCTTGACTGCGCTGTGCGCGCCAAAGGTGTTTTCCAACCCGTCAATGACAGCCAGATAGCGCTTTGCCTGGTCGGAGGTTTCTTCGGGGGTGCAGCAGTACAGGCGTGCCAGACGCTGTGCGTAAGCACCGCTTTGCAGTTCTGATTTCAGCAGGGAAATTTCTTTCATGATGAAATACCGCCTCTCTTTTGTTTTGCGAAAAGAGCCCTTTTCGCAGCGAACATACTTATTTATTATGATAGAATAAAGCTTTGAAAAAGAACATGTATTTTTGTTGTAACTGCAAGAAAGAATCGTTTGCAAGGTGAAAAAATAGGAAAATGTGACGATGCACAAATCAAAACAGAATCACCAAAATGAAAATTGATAAGGAAAAATAATTGTGAAATGCGCATGGAAAGCAAAACAATGCCCCTTTTCCAGTTGACAGGCAGGGAAAAGCATTGTTAAATGGAGAAAAGAAACGTAACACTGGGAGGATTTAAGACCATGCAGATTAAAAATGCAGATGTGTTCCAAACCGAAGCAGGTTTTGTAAAAAAGGATATTACCATCGGCGCTGACGGCCGGATCGGTTCCGCAGGCGGCGAAGATACCGTGCTGGACGCTGAGGGCTTGTATGCCATCCCCGGTCTGGTGGATGTACACTTCCACGGCTGTGTAGGCCATGATTTCTGCGAAGGCACCGAAGAAGCCATCCAGGCAATCGCAGATTACGAGGGCAGCGTGGGTGTTCTGGCAATCTGCCCCGCAACCATGACCTACAACGAGGAGATTCTGGGCGGCATCGCCGATGCGGCCGCGGCCCACAAAAACGAGCGCGGCGCGGATTTAGTTGGTATCAACATGGAGGGCCCCTACATCAGCCCCAAGAAGATCGGCGCACAAAACCCCGACTACTTGCAGGGTACCGATGTGGAGATGTTCCGCCGCTTGCAGAAGCGTGCAAACGGCCTGTTCAAGCTGTGTGACATTGCACCCGAAGAGCCGGGCGCAATGGACTTCATCGAGCAGGTCAAGGACGAGGTGAATGTGTCCATCGCACATACCTGCACCGACTACGAAACCGCAGTGCAGGCATTTCAGAAGGGCGCAAACCATGTGACTCACCTGTACAATGCAATGCCCGGCATCAGCCACCGCCTGCCCGGCCCCATCCCCGCAGCGCAGGAAAACGGCGCATATGTGGAGCTGATTACCGATAACGTGCATATCCATCCCGCTGTGGTGCGCATGACCTTCCGCCTGTTCGGTGACGACAAGGTGGTTCTGATTGCGGACAGCATGGAGGCTACCGGTCTGCCCGACGGCGAATACAGCCTGGGCGGTCAGGGCGTTATCAAGCAGGGTCGCCGTGCAACCCTGTCCCGTGACCCCGGCGTGATTGCCGGCAGTGCAACCAATCTGTATGATTGTATGTGCCATGCGGTGCAGGAAATGGATATCCCGCTGGAAAGCGCAGTCCGTGCTGCATCTGTCAACCCGGCACGCAGCATCGGCATTGATGCCGACTATGGCAGCCTGGACGATGGCCGCTGGGGCAATGTGCTGCTGGTGAACAAGGATCTGGAACTGGTTCACATCATCCAGAAGGGCAAGCTAATCAAGTAAAGGAATACCTTTATAATATAAAGAGTCCGGCTTTGGGTCCGGGCTCTTTTTTGATTCAGGATGCGCCCCGGCGGCGCAAGAAAGGAAAAATCCATGGAAAGTTGTAATTACACCCGCAAGTTTTTTGTAAACCGTCACGATGCGGATTTTATGGGCTATCTGAAACCGGGCACACTGCTGCGCTATGCCCAGCAGGTGGCTACGGACCAATGTACTGCGCTGGGCTTCACCCCGGAATTTTACGAAGCAAACCACTGTGCCTTCCTGCTGGCAAAGCAGGGACTGGTATTTCACCGCGTACCCCGCATTGACGAAACCCTGACCGTGACCACCATGCCGGAAAAAGCCAAGCGTGCCATCAATCGCCGCATCACCTTTGCGTATGACGAATCCGGTGCGCTGGTGGCGGAAGTCCACAGCTGGTGGGTGCTGGTGGATTTGAACACCCGACGCATCATGCGCCACTGCCTGCCCGAAGTGGACCAGCACTGGAATGACACCGTCGAAGCCACCATGGAATACCGCTTGCCCAAGACAACTGAGCTGACCGACGGACCCATCGTTACGGCAAACTACCAGAACTGCGATTTGAACCAGCATTTGAACAACTGTGAGTATGCGGATATGGCGTGTGCCGCCGTGCCGCTGGAACAGGTGCGCGCAAAGCCCATCAAAAAGCTGATGGTCACATACCACCGGGAAATCCCGCTGGGTGGAACGATGCAGTTAAGGAACGGTGCTGTCGAAACCGGTTGGTACATCTGTGGTACTCGTTTGGCGGATGATTTGCCTGCTTTTGAAGCCTATTGTGAAGTTTGATGGCAGGTGTTTACAAATTGATTACAAAATAATCACAAAAGGGTATTGCAAAATAGTGTCAAAAGAGTTACAATTTAGGTGCGGTCAGGAGACGAGAACTGATTGCTATAAAATTCTTTTTCATGAGTGTGCTTAGGACAGTATCAGCAGATACTCCTTTCCGGCGGTTCTCCTTCGCCGCCGTTCTGCTGATACAATGTCCACTTCGTGTGCAAAGGGGCCTGCCGGAAACGGTGGGCTTTTTTGCATTGCATGGCGAATAAGACATACTTTTCAGGCTTTTTGTGTACATAATGACCGTTTTTTCAAAAGGGCGGAAAAGAAAGTTTGTTGTCGGAAAATTCGGGAAAACTTTGTATTCATGATAAAAATGTGATATAGTATATAAAATAATTCGCACAAGTGATAGACAAAGGAGAGTTTCGTATGGCATATTATTTCGAGCAGCCGTCCCGTACTTTTGGCGAGTACCTGTTGGTCCCCGGTTATTCTTCTTCTGAGCACGTTCCCGCAAACGTCAGCCTGAAGACTCCGTTGGTCAAGTACCGCAAGGGTCAGGAAGAATGCCCCCTGGAAATGAACATCCCCATGATCAGCGCAATCATGCAGTCGGTTTCCGGCGATCGTCTGGCAATCGCGCTGGCTCGTCAGGGCGGTGTTTCCTTTATCTATGGCTCCCAGAGCGTTGAGAACGAAGCAGAGATGGTTCGCCGTGTCAAGACCTACAAAAAGGGCTTTGTCACCAGCGATTCCAACCTGAGCCCTGAAGCTACGCTGGCCGACGTGCTGGAGCTGAAGGAGCGCACCGGCCACTCCACCATCGCTGTCACTGACGATGGTTCTGCACACGGCAAGCTGCTGGGCATGATCACCAGCCGCGACTACCGCTTGTCCCGCATGGAGCTGAGCCAGAAGGTCACTGAGTTCATGACCCCCATGGCAAAGCTGATTACTGCTTCGGCAGACACCTCTCTGCATGACTGCAACGACATCATCTGGGAGAAGAAGCTGAATGCTCTGCCCCTGGTTGACGATAAGGGCAACCTGGTTTATATGGTTTTCCGTAAGGACTACGAGAGCCACAAGGAAAACGTAAATGAGCTGCTGGACAACAACAAGAGCTATGTGGTCGGCGCAGGTATCAACACCCGTGACTACGAGACCCGTGTTCCCGCCCTGGTCGAGGCTGGCGCAGATGTTCTGTGCATCGACTCCTCTGAGGGCTTCTCCGAGTGGCAGAGCCGCACCATCGCATGGATTCGTGAGAAGTACGGCGATTCCGTCAAGGTCGGCGCAGGCAACGTGGTTGACCGTGAGGGCTTCCGTTTCCTGGCTGAGGCTGGCGCTGACTTCGTTAAGATCGGTATCGGCGGCGGCTCCATCTGCATCACTCGTGAGACCAAGGGTATCGGCCGTGGTCAGGCAACCGCAGTGATCGAGGTTGCGAAGGCTCGTGACGAGTACTTCCAGGAGACCGGTATCTATGTGCCGATCTGCTCTGACGGCGGTATCGTACACGACTACCACATGACCCTGGCGCTGGCTATGGGCGCTGACTTTGTCATGCTGGGCCGTTACTTTGCTCGTTTCGACGAGAGCCCCACGAACAAGGTCCGTGTGAACGGCCAGTATATGAAAGAGTACTGGGGCGAAGGCTCCAACCGTGCTCGTAACTGGCAGCGTTATGACCTGGGCGGCGCAGCAAAGCTGAGCTTCGAGGAAGGCGTCGACAGCTACGTTCCTTATGCCGGCCCTCTGGCGGACGGCGTACAGACCACCCTGTACAAGGTCAAGAGCACCATGTGCAACTGCGGTGCGCTGAGCATTCCTGAGCTGCAGGAAAAGGCTCGCCTGACCGTTGTTTCTTCCACCAGTATCGTCGAGGGCGGCAGCCATGACGTTCTGCTGAAGAACCGCACCCCCAGCTACAACCAGGGCTAATCCTGAAAAAACAATTTGGCGGCAGTCTGCTTTTGCGGGCTGCCGCTTTTTTGTATAGCGTGCGCCCGATTGCTCCATACTTTTTGCAAAGGGGGGAGCGTCTTGCACTGGAAACGCCTGATTGCACTATACAGCTGTTTGATGTTTGGGTTTTGGGCGGTGCTGTGTCGGCTGTATGTGCTGGCAAGCAATACCGACTATGCGGTGCGTGCCAAGCGGCAGACCGTCACCACGTTGGAGCTGCAACCCGAACGAGGGGATTTTTTTGACCGAAACGGCATACCGCTGACCGGGGCAGAGGCGTGCTGGTATGCGCTTTGTATTCCGGGCGAAAGCACCTATACCCGTCTGTTTGACTTTGTGGACCCACGGGACCAGAAAACCCTGTACCAGAAGCGCAACGCAACCAAACCGTTTCTGGTGCGTGTGGATAGGGATTTGTCGGACGAGGGCATTTTTACCGTGTCCCAAAAACAGCGATACACGGAGTTTCCCCTTTGCCCTCATCTGATTGGCTATCTGGACGGAGAAAGTCAGGGCGTTTCCGGCTTGGAAAGCGCCATGAACGATGTGCTGAGCGCACCGGATGAAAAAGCCACCATTCAGTGCGTCACCAATGCAAGGGGCGGTTTGATGGAATCCGCGGAGCCTCGGTATTTCCCCGCCGGGAAAACCGCAGCAGACGTACAGCTTACCATCGACAGCGGTATGCAGGCTTCGGTGGAAGGGATCGGCATGGACATGATGAAAAGCGGCTGCATTGTGGTTCTGGATGTGGAAACCGCACAGGTTCTGGCGTGCGCCAGCTTTCCGGCATATTCGCAGGATACCGTGGCAAACACCATCCAGACGGGGCAGGGTTCGCTGGTGAATCGTGCGTTTTCTGCCTATGCGGTAGGCTCGGTATTCAAGCCGTTGCTGGCGGCGGTTGCGCTGGAAGAAGGCTATGCCCGACACACCTACCAGTGCCCCGGCTATATTGATTGGCACCATCACATTTACCGCTGTGCAGGCGGTGTGCCCCATGGGGATGTGGATTTGCAGACCGCACTGGAAAAAAGCTGCAACGGTTATTTTGTGGAGCTGGGCAGCAAAATCGGCGGAGAAACGATGCTTTCCTATGCGGAAAAGCTGGGTTTTGGTCAGCCTGTGTATGTGGCAGGCGGCATGAAAGCCGCTGCGGGCAATTTGCCCAGTGCACAGACCCTTGCAGATGCAGGCGCACTGGCAAACTTCAGCTTTGGTCAGGGCGAACTTCTGGCAACCCCGGTGCAAATCGGCGCCATGATGAACACCCTTGCCGCTGACGGCGTGTATCGGGTGCCCTCCTTTTTAATACGCACCTTTGATGCGGACACCGACGGCACGCAGGAGGATTTGCACACTGGCTTTCAGGATGTGCCGGTCTTTTCCGAAACGACGGTATCCACCCTGCGCACCATGCTGGCGGGCGTTGTTGCAGACGGCCTTGGCAAAGACGCAGCCCCCACTTGGGGCCAAGCAGGAGGCAAAACAGGAACCGCCCAGACCGGACGCTTTGACAAAGAGGGCAACGAATACAAAAACCTGTGGTTTGCGGGCTTTTACCCGATAGAAAAGCCCAAGTATACCATAGTCGTGATGCAGGATGACCAGATCCATGCCCAAAACAGCAGCGCCGCTGTGTTTGCACGGGTGTGTGATGCCTTGCATCTGCTGGAACCCCAGCCCACCCCCCAAAGCGAAACAGAAGAAAATCCAAAAACAAGCACCCAAACCCCGGCGGAAAAAGGTTGACATTCCCGGCGAAAATGCTTATAATTTGACTATAATAATGCAAAAAAGGCTTTGATAGGGCCAAAGCATAGTTCTTGTTCCCCAGAGAGAAGGTCGCTTGCTGCAAGACCTTTGTGCGAGAGTATGCTAAGCCACCCTGGAGCTGCTGGCGAGAGCCGGCCGCAGCGCAGCGTTACTGCGTACGAGTGGCAGATGATTTCATCTGCAATTTGGGTGGTACCACGGATGCTGAAATAGCTTTCGTCCCTGTTTTGGGGGCGGAAGCTATATTTTTTTGCATGGAGTTTTGCAAAGTAAGAGGAGAATAACAACATGAAATGGACCGGTTTGAACGAACTGCGTAATGCGTATCTGAGTTTCTTTGAGAGCAAGGGCCACCTGCGTCTGGACAGCTTCCCCCTGGTGCCCAAGAATGACCCCAGCCTGCTGCTGATCAACAGCGGTATGGCTCCCATGAAAAAGTGGTTCCTGGGTCAGGAAGAGCCCCCTTGTCATCGTGTCACCACCTGCCAGAAGTGCATCCGCACCCCTGACATTGAGCGTGTCGGCATCACCGCACGGCATGGCACCTTCTTCGAGATGCTGGGCAACTTCTCTTTCCAGGATTACTTTAAGGAAGAGGTCATTCCCTGGGCATGGGAGTTTCTGACCAGCGACGAGTGGATGGCTATCCCCAAGGATCGTCTGTATGTTTCCGTCTACGAAGAGGACGACGAGGCTTACGACATCTGGACCAAGAAGATCGGCGTTGCGGAGGACCACATGGTTCGTCTGGGCAAAGAGGACAACTTCTGGGAGCATGGCTCCGGTCCGTGCGGTCCCTGCTCTGAAATTCACTTTGACCGTGGCCCCGAGTACGGCTGCGGCAAGCCCACCTGCGGTGTAGGCTGTGACTGCGACCGCTACATGGAAATCTGGAACCTGGTGTTCAGCCAGTTCGATTCCGACGGCAAGGGCACCTACACCCGTCTGGAGCGTCCCAACATTGATACCGGTATGGGTCTGGAGCGTCTGGCTTGCGTCATGCAGAACGTGGGCAACCTGTTCGAGGTTGATACCGTCAAGTCTGTCCTGAACCATGTGGAAAAGATTTCCGGCAAGGAATACAAGAAGGATGCAAAGACCGATATTTCCATCCGTGTTATCACCGACCACGTCCGCAGCTGCACCTTCATGGTATCTGATGGCGTGCGCCCCACCAACGAGGGCCGCGGCTATGTGCTGCGCCGTCTGCTGCGCCGTGCGGCACGTCACGGCCGTATGCTGGGCATCAACCGCCCGTTCCTGGTGGAGCTGGTGGAAACCGTTATCCAGTCCAGCGAGAGCGCATATCCCGAGCTGCGTGAGCACGCCGACTACATCAAGCGTGTCATCGGCACCGAGGAAGAGAACTTCTACCGTACTATCGACGCCGGTATGAACCTGCTGAACAACCTGATCGACGAGGTCAAGGCAAACGGCGGCAAGGAGCTGTCCGGTGCAGAGGTGTTCAAGCTGCACGATACCTTTGGTTTCCCCATGGATCTGACCAAGGAAATCGCGCTGGAAGCAGGTATTCAGGTGGACGAGGAAGGTTTCCATGCCGAGCTGCAGAAGCAGAAGACCCGTTCTCGTGAAGAGCGCCTGAAGAAGAACATTTCCGGCTGGAGCGCTGACCTGTTCGGCGAGCTGACCGTTGAGCCTACCGTTTACACCGGCTATGAAAAGCTGGCTGACGAAGCTGCCGTTGTGGCGCTGGCGGAGGACGAAACCCTGACCGACGGCGTTTCTACCGATGACGGCGCAAAGGAAGGCGTTCTGGTCATTCTGAACAAGACCCCGTTCTATGCAGAGATGGGCGGTCAGGTTGCTGACCACGGCACCATCACCACCGACGACGCAACCCTGCGTGTGCTGGACGTGAAAAAGACCCCCAAGGGCTACTTTGTCCACACCTGCGTTTTGGAAAGCGGCCTGATCAAGGTTGGCGATAAGGTCAACGCACAGGTGGACAAGGCATATCACATGGATATTGCCCGCAACCACACCGCAACCCACCTGATGCAGGCTGCGCTGCGTGAGGTTCTGGGCGATCACGTCCATCAGGCAGGCTCCTATCAGGATGCAGGCGTCACCCGTTTCGACTTTACCCACTTCAGCGCCGTTACCCCGGAAGAGCTGAAGAAGGTGGAAGATATCGTCAATGAGAAGATTCTGGACGCTATGGATGTTGACATCCGCAATATGCCCATCGCCGAAGCAAAGGAGCTGGGCGCAATGGCTCTGTTTGGCGAAAAGTACGGCGAAGTCGTCCGTGTTGTCAACGTACAGGGCTGGTCCACTGAGTTCTGCGGCGGTTCTCATGTTTCCAACACCGCACAGATCGGCTGCTTCAAGATCGTCAGCGAATCTTCTGTTGCAGCAGGCACCCGCCGTATCGAAGCAATCACCGGCCGTAACGCTGTGAAGATGATGCAGGACAACGAAGCGACCATCAAGGAAGCCGTTGCTGCTATCAAGGCTACTAGCGCAAAGGATCTGGTTGCCCGTGCCGAAGCGCTGGTTGCTGAGAACAAGGCTCTGGCCAAGGAGCTGTCCGACAGGAAGGCTGCCGATGCTGCTGCAAAGGCAAACAGCCTGTTCGACAACGCTGTGGACGTGGGCGGGGTCCGTGTGATGACGGCTAAGGTTGCTGGCGGTGCAGATGCGCTGCGCAGTATGTGCGATACCGTCCGTGAAAAGGCTGCTGACGCTGTTGCGGTTCTGGTGAGCGTGGACGGCGAAAAGATGAGCCTGGCGGTTACCGTTGCCAAGGACGCACAGGCACACGGCCTGAAGGCTGGCGCTCTGGTCAAGGATATTGCTGCAATCGCCGGCGGCAAGGGCGGCGGCAAGCCCGATTTCGCAATGGCTGGCCTGAAGGATGCTTCCAAAATCGACGAAGCTCTGGCAGCTGCTGCTGAAATCGTAAAGGCAAACCTGAAGTAATTTTATTTCGGCAAAACAGAATCTCAGCACCGCCATGGGGGAAACCTGCGTGGTGGTGCAGTTCTGTTTTTATTTCTGCAAGGCAAACCGGTGCAAAGCGCACCAAGCGATACAGTATGGAGGAGGTTTGTTCTATGGATTGTCTGTTCTGCAAAATCGCTGCAGGCGAAATCCCCGCAAAAAAGCTGTACGAGGACGACCAGCTGCTGGCCTTTTATGACATCGACCCGCAGGCTCCCGTTCACTTTTTGGTGATTCCCAAGCAGCATATTGACTCCGCAGCCTGCCTGACCGAAAAGGACGCAGCACTGCTGGGCCATATCTATGCAGTGATTGCCAAGCTGACGGCACAGCTGGGCTGTGACGGCGGTTACCGTGTCGTGACCAACGTAGGCGAGGACGGCGGCCAAAGCGTGAAGCATCTGCACTTCCATGTGCTGGCAAAGCGCAGTCTGGCATGGCCTCCGGGCTGATTGGTCAGATGTATGACTCTGTTGTGTCTGAATCGGAAAAAGGAGAATATACAATGAAAGATACCTATACTTTGCACGTTGCGGGTTTGACGCGTGAGCTGCCCATTTGCCCGCTGAACGAGCATTTGAACATTGCTGCCTTCATCATGCTGGGCGACGCAGAGTTGTCTGTGGCTTGCGCTGCTGAGCTGCTGAAGAAGGTGCCTGAGTTTGACGTCATCCTGACGGCGGAAGCAAAGGGTATCCCGGTGGCACACGAGATGAGCCGCCAGAGCGGCAAGCCGTATCTGGTAGCACGCAAGGGCAAAAAACTGTATATGCGTGACCCTGTCGTGGTCGAGGACCAGTCCATCACTACCGCTGCAAAGCAGACTTTGGTCATTGACCGCCCGGAGCTGGAATCCATGAACGGCAAGCGTCTGCTGATTGTGGACGACGTGATTTCCACAGGCGGCTCTCTGCACGCACTGGAGGCCCTGGCTGCACAGAGCAGCTGCGAGGTTGTTTGCTGTGCTGCTGTTCTGGCAGAGGGCGATGCAGCCCAGCGCAGCGACATCGTGTATTTGGAGCCGCTGCCCCTGATTGAATCCTAAGGCGTCGCATCGCCCGGCGTGTATCTGCGTAAGCGGGATACTTGCTATTTTGCTGTTACAAGCGTACTTGCCGCGGGCGGTCTTTTGGCTGCCTGCGGCTTTTTCGCTTTTGGTTGGTCTGGCATTTCTACTGGCAAAACGGAACTGGCTGGGCAGATGCATCTGTGTTTCGGGTATGCTGGCGTTTTTGTTGGGTATTTCCGGGTGGGGCATGGTGGAACAGGCAAAGCCGCTGTACCGTGCCGGTACAGTGGAGATCTGCGGTCAGGTACGGCAGGTTGCTGCCATCCCAGGGACCGATCAAGTGCGTGCTGTAATGCTGCTGGACCGGGTGGACGGCAAACCGGTGCGGATGCGGGTCATCTGTGGCAGTATGCCGGAATGTAATGTGGGCGAGGTTATATCCGGCCAGTATCGGCTTGAGGCACTGCCGAAGGATAAATTTTATCGCCAGCGCTGTGCCGACCATATTTTTACCCATGCACAGTATCGGGATGGCTTCGCGGTGAAAGCGCTGCGGCGCAACCGTTTCTGGCGGTTTTACCAGCTTCGTTTGACATGGGGCAAGCGGATTCGGTATGATCTAAAGGATGATATCGGCGGAGTGATGGCTGCTATGTCGGTAGGGGATCAAAGCGGCATTTCCCGTGAGTTATATCAAGCCTATCAAACAGCAGGCATCCCACACGTTTTGGTGGTCAGCGGGCTGCATCTGGCAGTTGTTTGCGGTCTGGTACCGCTGGCGCTGGAAAGAAAAAAATCCCGCGTCCGCCACAGCGTGCTTTCCATCCTGCTTGCGCTGTTTTATATCTGTCTGACAGGTGCATCGCCGTCGGTGGTGCGTGCCGGTATTGCGGTGATACTTTACAGCGTCGGGCTTTTGCTGGGTCTGGCAGCGGACCCGTTTACCAGTTTAGCGGTGGCAGGTGTGCTGATGTCGGTGGTCAACCCATATGCGGTGTGCGATATTGGATTCCAGCTTTCCTTCTGTGCAGCGGCAGGGGTGCTGCTGGGTTCCGCTATGCTGGGCAGGCTGGGGATTTCGGTACAAAACGCCTCCGGCTGGAGAAAAGTGCAGCGCCTTTTCTTACAGCAGCTTGTGGTTTCCTGTATGGCGGCATTGTTCGTGCTTCCGGTTCAGCTGTCGTGGCAGTTGTCGGTCAGTTGGTTCTCCGTTTTTGCGAATCTGGCCTGCTTTTTGCTCATTCGCCCGATTGTCTGCTGCGGTTTGGCTGCGGTGGTGCTGGGCGGAATACCGGGGCTGGAAGGGATCACACGCGGTTTGTGTCTGTTGGGCGGTATGCTGACACGCTGGCTGAATACAATCGTGGGGATGTTTTGTCGGATGTCGCAGAAAAGCGGCTGCGGGCTGGCGTTTTTGCTGATTTCGCTGGTCGCCATTGGATTTCTGCTGATTTGTATGTACAAGGGGTATACCCTACGAATGATTTTACCCGCAGTCGTCGTGCTTTTGTTGACAGCGACCTTATGGTCGGATATATTACAGTACGATATGATCAAAATTACAGTAATGGGGCAAAGCAAGGCGCCCGCCGTCGTGGTGACACAAAACCGAAAAGCGATGGTTCTCTTTCGTGGCGGCGACAGCACCGCCCACCAGATCCAAGCATATCTGTATGAGCAGGGCATCCCGGAAATCGACTATGTTGTAGATTTGCGTTTGGGTACCCCAAAGCCCTGCCCGCTGAAAGGAAACCACTATAAAACGCTGGCAGAAACAGAGTACGAACTGCCCCAGCCAGAGTTTCCGTTGAAGGATGTGATATTGGTCATGACGATGGATGTAGACGGCGGTATGGCTGCTTTGGTGTGTGGGCGGTATGTGATATGGCTGTACAGCGGTTCGCTGGATGTGGAAACAGACGCTGCGGGTATGCAGCTGCTTTTGGCGTCCGACGGTGCCCCGGGCAGTCTGGCACACTGCGAAACCATTTTGACCCTGAACCCTAATATCGACTGGCTGCAAACCCAACCCAAAGAAAAACTGCGTTACGCCAACGGCAGAGCCACTGTGCGGATTCGTCCGTGCTGGTTCTGTCGGGATTGGTTGGTACGCTTGGATACATGACAGGAGGAACGCTATGACAGCAAATCCGCAGATTGCCGAACTGGTAAACAAGCAATACCCGGTTTACTATTTTGTTTCGGGCGAAGCCTATCTGGCACACCGTGCGCTGCATCAGCTCAGCGCCCAGATTCTGGCGGGCGAGGAGGAAAAAACCGTTCTGGATGAGCCAGCCCCGGACATCGAATCTGTCATCATGGCAGCAGGTACGATTTCCTTTTTCGGTACCCGCCGTTTGATTGTAATGCCTAATCTGGAGCCGTCGGCATATTCGGAAAAGGATTTTGCGGATTTCTGTGATGCCATTTCCAGCGCAGAAAACGCTGTGTTCGTGATGAGCAGCGTGTACCCCATCGAATGGAACAAGCCCCGCATTCCCAAGCAGATGAAAAAGCTGATGGATCTTTGCCAAAAGCTGGGTTATGTACAGGACATTGCAAAGCTGACCGGCCCCCAGCTGCGGGAAAATCTGATGGAGCGCGCATCCAAACAGGGGACGACGCTTTCAGATGCAGCAGCCCGTGCGCTGGTTGACCGCAGCGGCGAGGACCCGTCTTTGCTGGAAAACGAAGTGGACAAGCTGTGTGCGTTGTCGGGCTATCAGGTCATCAGTCCTGCGATGGTGGCGCAGCTGGGTACACCCAATCTGGAAGCAGACGTGTTCGAGATGGCAAAGCTGGTCGCGGCAAAAAATGCCACCGCTGCCTGCGATAAGCTCCAGCAGCTGATAAAATTGCGATACGAGCCGATTCCCATTGCCGCCGCATTGAACGGCAGTTATATTGATATGTACCGGGTCAAGCTGGGACAAAGCAAAAAGCTGGGCTATGAAGCCGTCCACAAGGATTTCGGCTATAAGGGCAGCCCATATCGCCTGAAATATGTGATGGACAGCGCACGGCGGTATACACTGCCCCAGCTGAAGCAATGCCTGGAAATTCTGGATACGCTGGACCGTGACCTGAAAGCCAGCCCGGTAGATGGGGAAATTCAGCTGGAAACGGCACTTTGTTGTTTGTGCCGGGTAGGGGGCAGCCGATGAGAGAAAAAATCCATACCTCCCGTGTGATTGTGGTGGAAGGCAAATATGACGCATCCCGCTTGGCGGGCATCACCGACGCAACGATTTTGTGTACGGATGGCTTTGGCATCTATACCGATCCCGAGCGCCAAAAGATGCTCAAGCAGTTGGCAAAGAAAAACGGCCTGATTATCCTGACCGATTCGGATGCGGCGGGGTTCCGTATTCGGAACTTTGTGACTAACATCGTAGGCGCTGACAACGTCCTGCAAGCCTATACGCCGGCACAGCCGGGCAAAGAAAAGCGCAAAGCCGAACCGGGAAAAGAAGGTTTGCTTGGCGTGGAAGGCATCGACGACGATGTACTGTACCAGATTTTGCAAGAGCTGGTAGAAAATCAAACTCAGCCAAAAGCCGAAGAAAATCCAGAAACAGCCCCCCGGCGGGAAATCACCTATACGGATTTGTATGCGTGGGGTCTGTCGGGTACGGCGGGCGCGGCGGCGCGTAAAACCGCTTTGCTGAAAAAGCTGGATTTGCCCCCGCGCCTATCGAAAAAAGCCATGGTGCAGGTACTGAACCGCCTGCATACCTGGCAGGAAATCGACACTTTGTTGCAAAACGAACTATAAACAGAAAAAAAGCCGCACAGCTTTGCGTGAAATACGCAGCTGTGCGGCTTTTTGCCGCAAACATTATTTCAGAGTGCCGTCGATGACCTGGCTGTAATACCAAGGCTTCGGCGCACGGAAGGTCTTTCCGCTCAGCGAAGCCAGCTCCGGGTCGGTAAAGCGGGGCAGCGTCAGTTCCCATGCGCACAAAGCCTGATACTTCAGCTTCAGCTCACGGTTTGCCGCATTGTTGCCGTATTTGCTGTCGCCCAGAATGGGGCAGCCGATGCTTGCCATGTGGGCACGAATCTGGTGCGTACGTCCGGTAATCAAATCTACCTTCAGCAGTGCCAGACGACCGGAAACTGCAATGGTTTCATAGCGGGTTTCCACGCTTTTTGCGCCGGGGCGCTTTTCGGGTACGATTTTGACCATGCCCATATCTGCATCTTTCACCAGCCAGCCGTCCAGCACAGCGTCCGGCGGGGTGGGGCGACCAAAGGTCACACACAGATAGGTCTTTTTCACTTCCCGCTTGCGGATGGCTTCGGTCAGCACTTCTTCTGCCAAAGGCGTTTTGGCAATCAGCACCAGACCGCTTGTACCCGTGTCCAAACGATGGCACAGGGCGGGGGTGTAGGGGTCGTTTTCCTTGTACTGACCGTCTTTGTTCAGGTATAGCAGCACACGGTTGATCAAGGTGTCGTCGTCGGGACCGTCAACCGTCAAGCCTGCCGGCTTATTGACCACCATCATCTGGGGGCAGTCGTAAATCACTTCGGCAGGGCAGCGAGCAGATTTCCAAGCCGGACCGCCTACACGGGCCGCATCTTCCAGCTGGTCGTCCAGAATGAACAGCTTGATTACGTCACCAGCTACCACACGGGTAGACAAAGGCTGCTTGCGGCCGTTCAGCTTGATTTTGTTTTCGCGCAGCGCTTTATTCAGCTTGCCGGGCCCCAGAACAGGGAACTGCTCCATCAGATATTTATCCAGGCGAGTAGGTGCCAGGCATTTTACTTTTAAGATTTTCACGTTGGTTCCTCCCCAGTGTTCGGATATCAGAAATTTATTTTATTATACGGATATTGCCGGAAAAAGGCAAATCCAATCAGGAAACCTTGACATTTCAGCGGGAGTATTGTATTATTTCCCTTGTACGATAAATAAGCCGTCGTGGCGGAACTGGCAGACGCCAGGGACTTAAAATCCCTTGCTGGCAACAGCGTACCGGTTCGATTCCGGTCGGCGGCACTAAAAAATCCATGCGTGTATGCGCATGGATTTTTTGTTTTTCAGCCACTTATGCCAGATGAATTTCGCCCACACGCCACCCTGCTTCGGTGCGAACCAGTACGACAGGCACCGCATGGGTCGTTTCGGTGGGTGCGCCTTCCGGCGAAAAAGCATCCCGGAAGGTTGCGATTTCCAGAAAACGCACCTGGTTTGTCTCTGAGGAAATCAGAGTGTAGCCTATGATTTCCCATTCACCGTTATAGCCGCTGGAAATATCGGCACACAACAATACACCGCTTTCGTCGGGTTTATATAAGGTGTCGTTTGCCCATGTGAAATACTCCGGCATAAACACTTTCAACACTTCCTCCTGAAAGGTCTGCCATGTCATGGTGCTGCGATAATAAGTCGCTTCACCGGGTGCGGGGGAGGGAATACAGTCCCAGCACCAGGCATCCTTGCCGAAATAGTGGGGGAAGCTGATGGGTGGGTCCTGGAAAAAAAGTGTGGCGGCGTCGGTGGCTTTGTTGTACAGCACCAGCTGTTCTGCTGTCAGAAAGGCTTCGGGGCTTTCTACTGCATTGGCGATTTCTGCTTCCGTGGCCAGCGGTGCATCCTCTGCCCGGAAAAACGTTTTGGGTAAATCCAACTGTGGGTCTGGTTTTTCATCCGGTGCGGCGGTGTTGGCAGATACAGGCGTGCCAGTATCCTGTGCAGGCGGAGTGTCGGTGTGTTTGCAGCCGGTCAGTCCGCCACATCCGCACAGCAAAATCAGTACCATTGTTGCAGCAGGTACAGACAGCTTCCGCTGACCCCAAAACAGGACGACGTCATTTGTGTGAAAAGACCGCATAAAAAACACCTCCTAAAGCCACATTTCGCCGTTTGCAAAAGGGGCTGTTGATACCTTCATATTACACGGTCGTTCCGGCGGCTTCAAGTGGGATTCTACCGAAAAAATGACGTTGTCTTTGTGCTTTTTTTCGCCAGCGGCGGTTTGGGTGCGCCGGCACGGCGAAAACTATGCATCAGTTTCATTTCACAGTTTCTTGCGCAAAAGCAGCGGTGCATTGTATCGAAGTTGCCAAAAATGGCGAAAAGTATTGCAACCCGTCAGCTTTTCTGGTAGAATTCGTGAGAAAGTTTACAGGAAAAGGGAGGGTTCGTAATGCGATACGGTCGAACGATTACAAAAACGAATGCTTTCCATATTTCCTATCGTCACTTATAAAGAGGTGTCGCTATTTTGGCGATACCTCTTTTTTTGAGAGAAGGAGGATATTATGAGTGAGAAAATCGATTACACCCAGGGGATTTATGATGCAAAATCTCTGGGCACGCCCAAGCTGCTGGTGCTGGGCGCACAGCATATGTTCGCCATGTTCGGCGCAACGGTGCTGGTTCCGCTGTTGACCGGCTTGAGCGTTTCTACCACGCTGCTGTGTGCTGGTCTGGGCACGCTGCTGTTTCACCTGATTACCAAGGGCAAGGTTCCCGCATTTTTGGGTTCTTCCTTTGCGTATCTGGGCGGTTTCGGTATCGTTGCACCCAAGCTGCTGGATGCAAGCGGTGAGGCTACCATCCCCAACAAGGAAATGCTGCCTTATGCTTGTGCTGCGGTTGCATTCTCCGGTCTGATCTATGTTCTGGTTTCCTTCCTGATCAAGACCTTTGGCATCCGCCGCATTATGAAGTTCTTCCCGCCGGTGGTCACCGGCCCCATCATCATTTCCATCGGCTTGATCCTGGCACCTACCGCTGTGTCCAACTGCCAGACCAACTGGCTGCTGGCTATCGTTGCACTGGGTACCGTTGTGGTCTGCAATATCTGGGGCAAGGGCATGATTAAGATTCTGCCCATCCTGATCGGCGTGCTGACCTCTTATGCCGTTGCTGTGGCTACCCATGCAATCGACTTTACTGCAATCAGCCAGGCTCCGCTGCTGGGTCTGCCTCTGCACACCTCTGAAATGGGTCTGTTCGCCATCGACGGCAGCGCAAACTTCATCAGCGCACTGTTCACCATCATGCCCATCGCATTGGCAACCATGATGGAGCACATCGGCGACATCGCAGCCATCAGCGCAACTACTGGCCACAACTACATCAATGACCCCGGCCTGCACCGCACCCTGCTGGGCGACGGCGTGGCAACCACCATGGCTGGTCTGCTGGGCGGCCCCGCAAACACCACCTACGGCGAAAACACCGGTGTTCTGGCGCTGACCAAGATTTACGACCCGCTTGTCATCCGCATCGCAGCTGTGTTTGCAATCCTGCTGAGCTTCAGCCCCAAGTTTGAGGCAATCATCAACACCATCCCTGCCGGTATCATCGGCGGTATCAGCTTTGTGCTGTACGGTATGATCTCTGCAATCGGTGTGCGCAACGTGGTCGAAAATCACGTTGACTTCACCAACAGTCGCAACCTGATTATTGCAGCGGTCATCCTGGTTTCCGCACTGGGCTTCAACTCTGTGGGCGGCATTACCTTCCACATCGGCACCATTGCCATCAATCTGTCCGGTCTGGCGATTGCTGCGCTGCTGGGTATCCTGCTGAACGCAATCCTGCCCGGCAACGACTACGAATTTGATGTAAATACGGCCGACGGCGAGGGCGCAAGCCTGCGTGTTTGATCCGAATTGTAATTTTTGAAAAAAGGCTTCGCTTTTGCGGAGCTTTTTTTCTGCATAAAAAAGTGGGAATCTGCCGCTTTTACTTGTGAAATGTGCCGTTTTGTACTATAATGAAATACTGTGATACCGTATGCGGCGCGGTCTCTGGCAGGGCCGGCCGCCATGGCATAGAATGTCATGACGGTTTGATATAAAGTATAAAGTAGAGAATAATTAGAGAATAATTAGAGAGGGGATTTATTATGGCAACTGAATATTTTTCTATGGATCAGCAACAGCTTTTGCAGGAGCAGCAACTGCTGCGTGCAGAGTACCAGAAGTACAAGAACATGGGCCTGGATTTGAATATGTCCCGCGGCAAACCCTGCACCGAACAGCTGGACCTGTCCAAGGAAATGCTGAAAATGGATAACTACATTGGCGAAAACGGCTTTGATGCCCGCAACTACGGCCTGCTGGAAGGTATGCCCGAGGCACGCCGTTTCTTTGCAGAGCTGTTGGATGTGGACAAAGACGAAATCATCGTCGGCGGCAACTCTTCTTTGCAGCTGATGTATTACCTGATCGACCTGGGCTGGCGTCAGGGCTTTGTGGATTCGCCTCGCCCGTGGCGCCACTACAACAGTCTGAAGTTCCTGTGCCCTGTGCCCGGCTATGACCGCCACTTCCGCATCACGGAGTATTTCGGCTTCCAGATGATCAACATCCCCATGACCGAGAACGGCCCGGATATGGATCTGGTGGAAGAGCTGGTGGCAAAGGATGACAGCATCAAGGGTATGTGGTGTGTACCTGTTTACTCCAACCCGGACGGCTATTGCTACTCTGCAGAAACGGTGGAGCGTCTGGCAAAGATGCAGACGGCAGCCCCCGACTTTAAGATCATTTGGGACAACGCCTATATCGTACACCATCTGACCGACACCATGTATGGCTGCCCTAACCTGCTGACCGAGTGCCGCAAGGCCGGTAACCCGGACCGCCCGCTGATTTTCTGCTCGACCAGCAAAATCACCTATCCGGGTGCAGGCGTTTCTGCGCTGGCTGCCAGCGTACACAATATCCAGAACATCACCAAGAACATGATGCCCATGATCATCAGTTTCGATAAGATGAACCAGCTGCGTCATGTACAGTTCCTGCATAATAAGGCAGGCGTTCTGGAGCATATGAAGAAACACCGTGCAATTTTGCAGCCCAAGTTCCAGCTGGTCAAGCGTACCTTTGCAGAGCAGCTGGGCCCCTGCGGCGAGATTGCCCGCTGGACCGACCCCAAGGGCGGTTACTTTATCAGCCTGTATGTACAGGAGGGTTGCGCAAAGCGCGTTGCCCAGCTGTGCAAGGATGCAGGCTTGACGTTGACCGGTGCAGGCGCATCCTACCCCTATGGCCTGGACCCTAAGGATGAGCATCTGCGCATCGCACCTACCTACCCCTCGCTCGATGAGCTGCGTACAGCATCGCATCTGTTGGCAACCTGCGTTCGATTGGCAACAGTGGAGAAACTGCTGAACAAATAAAAAAGAAAGAAGACGTAATGCCGCATTCCATTGGGCATTACAGGAGGCACACATGAAGATCAAGGGAAAAGCATGGCATCTTGTAGTAACGGTAATGCTGATTCTGGTATTTTCCTTTACTGCATTTTTCGGCGTGAGCAGCCAGTATGGCGACACGAAGACAACGTACGTTAAGGGTGCATCCGATATCCGCTTTGGTGTTGATATCAAGGGCGGCGTGAATGTAACCTTTAAGGCATCGGAAGGGTATGACGCCACCGACGAGCAGATGGACGCCGCAAAGAGCGTCATCGAAAATCGTCTGGTTGCTCTGAACATCACCGACTACGAAGTGTATGTGGACAACAACGCACACAACATCATTCTGGAGTTCCCCTGGCAGTCCGGCGAAGAAAACTTTGACCCGGAAGCAGCCATCGAGGAAATCGGTGCAACCGCATACATGACCTTCCGCAAGGGCGCAACTGCGGATGGTGAACTGATTCTGGATGGCTCCATGGTGGAATCTGCACAGCCCGCATATGGCCCTGTGCAGCAGGGCGGTCAGCCGGAATATTATGTCGTGCTAAAGTTCAATAAGGACGGCGGCAAGGCATTCGGCGAAGCAACTACCGCACTGGCACCGGAACGTGGTGCAATCAGCATCTGGCTGGATGACCAGAGCATCAGTGTGGCAAGCGTCAATGCAGCAATCACCAACGGTGAAGCAATCATCACCAACGCTGAGTTTACGCAGGACGAAGTAGTCCAGCTGGCTCGCCAGATCAACTCCGGTGCGCTGCCCTTCTCCCTGGAAGTGGAAGGCTATGAAACCAAGAGCCCCACGCTGGGCGAAAACAGCTTGGAAGCAATGGTCAAGGCAGGTGTCATCGCCTTTATCCTGATCTTCCTGTTCATGACGCTGGTGTATCGTCTGCCCGGTTTCCTGGCGGGCATCGCTCTGCTGGGTCAGGTGGCAGCAACGCTGGCATTTGTTTCCGGTTACTTTACCGTTTTCCCCAGCTTTACCCTGACTTTGCCGGGTATTGCGGGTATTATTCTGGCAATCGGTATGGGCGTTGACGCAAACGTCATTACCGCTGAGCGTATCCGTGAAGAGCTGGCAAACGGCAAATCTATCGAAGGTGCAGTCAAGGCTGGCTTCAAGCGCGGTCTGGCTCCCATTATCGACGGCAACGTCACCATCGTCATCGTCGCTATCGTGCTGATGGGCGCATTTGGCCCCACCGACAGCATTCTGGCTAAGATGATGAGCCCGCTGTTCTTTGCATTTGGTCCTTCTACCACTGGTACCATCTATGCCTTTGGTTACACCCTGCTGGTTGGCGTTCTGCTGAACTTTGTGTTCGGTGTTGGCGCAACCCGCCTGATGATCCGTGGTGCAGTTGGCGTGCGCGCTCTGCACAAGCCTTGGCTGTTTGGTGCTAAGACCAACGAAATCGTTCCCGTTCAGGAATCTCAGCCCGAAGCAAAGGTCAACATGACCGGTAAGCGCAAGGTATTTATGTCCATTGCAGCTGGCGTGTTGGTTGTGATTTTTGTTTGTGCTGGCGTGTTCGGCGTCAAGCTGGATACTTCCTTCACCGGTGGTGCCATCATCACCCTGGGCTATGATGGCGAGCTGGATGTGAACGCATTCACCCAGCAGGCACAGCAGATCCTGGGTACCCAGAACCTGACTGTCCGTACCGGCAACAATGCCGCTACCGGCGAGCAGACCATCACCGTGAATATGCCCGGTACCGAAACCGTCACCATCGAACAGGTGCAGGATCTGACCGCTAAGATGGACGAAGCATTCAAGGAAAATACCATCGAGCAGCTGTCTCTGAGCAATGTCAGCCCCACTATGGGCGGCAAGTTCCTGCGCAAGAGCCTGGTGGCTGTTGTGTTCGCACTGGTGCTGATCCTGATTTACGTTGCAATCCGCTTCTCCAAGATCGGCGGCCTGACCGGCGGTGCAATGGCAATCGTCGCTCTGATCGTTGACCTGAGCGTGGTGTTCGGCGCATTCGTATTCATGCGCGCACCGCTGGACGGCAACTTTATCGCAGCAATGCTGACCATTCTGGGCTATTCCATCAACGATACCGTTGTTGTCTACGACCGTATCCGTGAGGATCGCGCTCTGGTTGGCAAGAAGATGCCCTTCGACCAGTTGGTCAACCTGTCCATCAACCAGTCTATGCGCCGTACCATTATCACTACCGTGACCACCGTTATGGCGCTGTCCGTGCTGTGCGTCGTGGCAAAGATTTACGGCCTGACCAGCGTGTTCACCTTTGCATTCCCGCTGATGATGGGTATGATCAGCGGCGTATTTACTTCTCTGTGCATTTCCACCTCCTGCTGGGTCAGCTGGGAGCTGCGCAAGGGCAAAAAGACCGAGAAAAACTAATCAACGGCATCGGCCGTAACAGGAAAAGGAGCGCGGACTATGAGATGTCCCTATTGCGGAGAGAGTGAGTCCAAAGTAATCGATTCCCGCCCCACCGAGGACGGCGAAAAGATTCGCAGAAGAAGAGAATGTCTGGGCTGCAAAAAGCGTTTTACTACTTATGAAGTAGTGGAAACCGTTCCTTTGATGGTTGTAAAAAAGGATGGCTCGCGCCAGACATTCGATCGCCAAAAGCTGCTCAACGGTATGGTGCGCAGCTGCGAAAAACGTCCTGTCAGCTACGAAATGCTGGAAAACGCAGTGGATGCCATCGAGCAAACTCTGCTCAATTCCTATGACCGTGAGGTCAGCAGCATGTATATCGGTGAACTGGCCATGCAGGAACTGAAGAAAATCGACGAAGTGGCATACGTCCGCTTTGCATCGGTGTATCGTCAGTTCAGCGACCTGAACACCTTTATGGATGAGCTGAAGGATATGCTGGATTCCCGCTCAAAGCGTCCGGAAAAATAATCGAGAGAGAGCTCGCAGCTGGCTGCGGGCTCTTTCTGTTTCTATCAGTAAATCTTCGGATGCATCCTGCGCATAGGCTGGCAAAGCACACAGCGTGGTATCCAGCTCGGAGATCTGGGTGTGTGCAATAAAGTACGCAAGCAGGGTCTGCTTTTTGCGCAGCGTGGTTTTGGCGGCTTCGGCGGCTGTTTTTGCCTGAACCCAGTTTTCATTTTGGGCAGATTGGGTCACCAAATCCAGCTGCTGGGTCAAATCCCGCTCCAGATTACGCATGAGCATTCCGCTCCATATGGTAACGGCAACGAGTACCACTAAAATCAAGGCTGCGGCAATCCCACGTTTTTTCATAAGCTACCCTCCGAGGGGCACCCATTGCGGTGTCCCTTTTTTTTGATCCATACACAAGCACCGGTTTCGTCCCCTAAAACCGCCAATAGCTCGCTGGGGTCAAGGTGCTTTTTATGGATTTCTTTTTCCATCCACGCATTGTTTTTCCCGCAGCAGGTAAGGTTCTGCGAGATGCACTGCCCATCCAGCCAAAAGGGAAGTACGGGTGTCTGTTTGTCCTCTGGCAATGCCAAATCTTCTTTAGTGACGGATTCTTTATTGGGATATTTAGCGGCATGAATGGTGCCGTTTGGCTCAACCACCGCATAGCAGACTTCCCGAATATCGAAAATTTCCTGCCCGCGCAGGGCTTCCAGTAAATCCTCCATCCGCAGGCGCAGTTCGGAAAGCACCGATTGATTCACGGTGCCGTCCTGAATGATGACTTTCGGTTTGCCCAGCACAAGCCGCCCGTAAGCCGGGAATTTCAGCACCAGAATCGAGTCAATGATTTCTATCACAGTAATCAGAAACAGCGGAACAAGGCTGGTCCAAAGCGGGGTATCGGCGGATTCGATGGAAAGCGAAGCCAAGTTGGAAATCAAAATGGTAGAAACCAGCTCGGCGGGTTGTAATTCGCCCAGCTGACGCTTGCCCATCAGGCGCATGGCAATCAAAACGCAAAAGTAGATGATAACGGTGCGCAGCAGCAGTGCATACATGAAAAATACCTCCTCGACTGCGGCATGAAATCCACCCGGCACGGGCATAATGAACCCGAGGTGAATCACGATGCCAAAAAAGTTAAGCTCCCATTTAGAGGAGAATCTGGCGGTTCTGAACGATATGTTTGGAACCTCAGGGGATTTTTATGCAAAGAGAATTGCAATCGATGGTGTTTCGGCAGCTATTGTGCTGTTTGATAACTTAGCGGGGCTGCAAGGTTTGTGGACCATTGCGCTGGACCGTATCAGCCATACGCATATGGCCCAGCGGCTGCAGGCGATGGGCGGGGGAGAATCGCTGTATACCTATCTGATGGAACAGACCGACATCCCGGCAGAGCAAACCCCGGTGCAAACCGTGGAGGATGCAGTCAAAATGATGACGGCGGGCTTTGCGCTGGTATTTCTGGAGGATGTGGACAAAGCCCTTGCCTTTTCAGTACAAACACTGAAATACCGCTCGGTGCAGACCCCCTCGGCAGAAGGCAATATGCGTGGCTCCCGCGAGGGCTTCTGTGAAGTTTTGCGGGTGAATCTCAGCCTTTTGCGCCGCCTTTTGCGCACGCAGGATTTTGTGGCGGAAACGATTCAAAGCGATACCTCGCTGAAAACCGAATACGCCCTTTGCTATGACCGAAAAGCTGCTGACCCGGCAAAAGTGAAAGCATTGAAAGACCGTTTGGCGCAGGCAAACCCACCGGTGCTTTTGGATTCCAGCTATTTTGTGCCGTGGCTGAAAATCCGTGGGATACGGCTGTTTTCCCCCGTTGGCTATACCGAACGCCCCGCAGTGGCGGCAGCTAAAATTCAGGAAGGAAAAATCTTAGTTATGGTCAACGGCAGCCCGTCTGCTTTGATTGTGCCGTATCTGTTTATTGAAAATTTTACCTGTCTGGATGATTACGCTGGACCGGCATATTTTGCAGCGCTGCTGCGGATATTGAAAATCTTTTCCTTCTTTTTGACCATCACCCTGCCGGGTGTTTTTATTTCGGCAGCAGCCTATACGCCGGAGCTGATCCCGGCGGAGCTGCTCTATAAAATCGCCGCAGCAGAGCAGGGAACGCCGTTGCCGTTGTTTGCGGAAATGCTGCTGGTGATTCTGGTGTTGGAAATCATCCGAGAGGCGGGGTTAAGAATGCCGGATTCGCTGGGCAATTCCGTCAGCTTGGTTGCTGCATTGATCGTGGGTGATGCCGCTATCAGCGCAGGCGTGCTTTCCACTTATGTGATTTTGGTGGCGGCGGTCACGTCCATTGCTATGTTTGTCACTCCGTCCCTGTACGAGCCGGCGTCAGTATTGCGTGTGCTGTTTTTGGTGGGGGGCGGTCTGGCTGGTCCGGTTGGTATTGCGGCGGTGAGTATCTTTGCCTTGCTGGCACTTTCCACGCCGGAAATCCTGGATACCTCCTATATGACAATGCTGATGCCCATGAAGCATAGCCTTTGGGTGGATGGCTTGTTACGCAAAAAGCTGCCGGATTTGGCACAGCATGAAAAGACCCGCCAGCCCGGAAAGGGGGAAGAAATCTGATGCAAAGCTGTACGCCGTTTTATGTGGTAGCACTGTCCCAGCTGATTTATCTGCTGATGCAGAGCCGTACCGCTTACTATACCGCCAGAGAGGGCTTTTTGGCGGCGCTTTTGCTGGCAGCAAGCTATCTTCCCTTCTTGTGGATGCTGTGCAAAATAGATGCCTGTCCCCGCTGGAAAATCGTAAAGCCGATTGCGGGCAAAGTACTTGCGGTCGTGCTGTTTTGCTGGGGGTGGGTGCAGATTTTTCAGCTCAGCGATATCTGCCGCCGGGAATATCAGACAGGCGGCGTGTGGATTTTGCTTTTGGTGATTGGGCTTTTGGCGCTCCGTGCGGATTGGCACGCCCTCAGCCGCATGACCCAGACCATCTGGGCGATTGCGGTTGTAGCAGTGGTGCTGTTGGTGGGCGTGGTACACCATGTGAGCTGGCAAAATCTTTCCTTTGACCCGATCAACAGTGGGCGCACTGCACAGGCATATTGGGCACTGTTTTATTTTTGTCCGGAGTTTCTGGCTTTGCCATGGATGGGGGACACCGGAAAAAAATTCTGGTGGAAGCTGCCCGGTGTGGTACTGTTTTTGCAGGGACTTAGCGTTCTGGCTGCGGAAGCAGTCTTTGGCTGGGAGGCAGAAACCGGGCGTTTCCCCTCGCTGGAGGCGGTGCGCTGCTGCGGTATCGGTGCATTTTCTCGTTTAGATGATATTTTTGTGGGGCTTTGGCTGTTTTTGAGCCTGTATCGCATTGCGGTGCTTTGGCAGCTCATCAAAATCATAAGCAGAGGAGGGCGCAACATTGCATTGCAAAAAGAATAAGATGGTAGGGGTGCTGCTGGGATTGCTGGTGGTGTTTGCGCTGGTCAGCGAAAAGCTGCCTACCATGCGGAAAAAAACCATTGTGCGCGGGGTACAGCTCTGCACCGAAGCCGAAGGCTATGGTGTGACCCTGCTGTACCACGATGTACAGCCCGCTTCAGACGCTGCCGACGCAAAGGAACAACTGGGCATTGCCATTGGAAACGGCAAATCCCTGCCGCAGGCCTATGCAGATGCTGAACAAAAGCTGCCGGGGCGGGCAGTGTATAAACTCTGTGACGTGATGCTGCTGTCCGGTCCCGAAATGCTGTCGGATTTACAGCAGGTGGTGGACGTAGTTGCAGAAAATCACAAAGGCTGGCTGGCGGCAAAGCTGCTGTTTTCAGATGGGGCAATGATTGATGAAGACACCGAGGATGTATCCCAAATCTATACGCGGTTACAGCGTGCCTGCGAGGATGCGCCCTATCTGTATCAGGCAAATCAGCCGCTTTTGCTGCTGCCCAACGTAGTACAAGGGGATTCGTTGGTAGAGGGCGCGGCTGTGGTAGAGCAAGGGCAGGGCAGCCAAATGCTGCCGGAAGGCGAAACCCAGCTGTTTCAAAGTATTTTACAGGGCTATGGTAAATTGGAGCTGGATATTGAAGCGCAGCGGGTGCGGGTGAATATGATGGTATCCCGCCGCAACGAAGCGAACCGTCTGGTGCGGGACGTGTATCTTTTCCCGGTGGAAACCGACGAGCCGCTGGAGAAAACCCAGCTTTTGCAGCGGGTGCAGCAGCTTTGGCAGACCATTCAACCGATTGATCGGCGCAGCTTGCAGCAAGGGCAGGGGGATGCGCGGTATCTCTACCTGCGGGACGGCAAAAAAGCAAGCTACCCGCTGTCTGCGTGGGCGGATACGGTAAACTTTATCTGGATGGGCGAATGAAAGGGCGTATAGTTGAATCATTGCAGAAAAGCAGGTATAATAAGACTGATTCTTTATAGGAGGGATGCTTTGTGGAATATCTGTATCCTTGTATCCCAGAGCTGAAGTATAAGGATTATCAGGTATATCTGGCGTACCGTGCCGGTATTTACAGCCGGTTGAAACAAGAGTACGGCTTGGCGGCGTGGCTTTTATGCCGCAGGGAAACGGTTGTCGTGTTTGCACTTTTATCCGATGGGCTGGCGGGGCGGCAGGCAACCGTAAAAAAGGTACGGGATTGGAACCACCCGTGGCGTACCCATCAGGAAATGTCCCATACCAGGGGGATTACGCAGGCGACACAAATCAGTATTTTTTTGCGCTGGTTTTCCCTGATGGAAACCGCTGCGCAGCCGGGCAACGGAAAATATAAAATCCTTGCGCAGGCCCAGCAGCATCTGCTGAAAACAGCATACGAGAAAGCTGCCAAAGAATCGCCCATTGTGCATCGGCTGTTTTTGCAGCAATGGGATTATGTTCAGGCGCTGCGCACCACAGGATGTGTGGAGTACAGCGAAGCCGCAAAGCCCATGGCGCAGCTGTACAGCATGATGATGGAGGATTGCGCCGATAACGATATGGTGCGCCCTTATCTGGAGCGTATGGGCGAAGCAGTAGGCAGCATGATTTACTTGATGCGATGTGTAAACAACTATACCAGTGATGAAAAGCTGGGTCGCTATAATATTTATCTGCGCAGAGGGGTCTCCTTTGCGGCAGCAGTAGAAAATGCGCAGCGGCAGTGCTATCAGGCGTGTGCCGAGCTTGCGCGCGCCTATCATAACTTGATTTTCCTTTTGCATCGGGACTTGATTGAAAATATCCTGATCCATGGAAGCGAGCAGGCAATTCTTTCAATCGGGGAAACCACAAAGGAGAAACTATGAAAAAACAATCTTTTTCCATCGCCTTGTGCGGTGTGTTCGGGGCGCTGTCCATCGTGGTTATGCTGCTGGGTGTTATCATACCCATTGCTATGTACATTGCGCCGGCGTTGGCTGCGCTGCTGGTCATGATCGCTATGGAGGAATGTGGCAGCAAAATGGCTTGGACGCTGTATGGTGCGGTATCCCTCATCAGCCTTTTGTTCCTTCCGGATAAAGAGGTCGCATTCGTATATGTGTTCCTGTTGGGGTACTATCCGCTGATCAAGCCCCGCTTTGATGCGATTCGCCGGGGCTGGGTTCGGGTTTTGGCAAAGCTGGGCTTTTTCAATCTGGCGCTGGCGGTGGCGTATGGTATGCTGATGCTGTTGCTGTTCCCGGGTGGGCTGTCCATGCAGCGGCAGCCAATCGAAATCCTGACCACGGCGGCGGTCTGGCTGATGGGCAATCTGGCGTTTTATCTCTTCGATAAAGCGATGGTGTCGTTTTTGCGGCTGTATCAGCTTGTCTGGAAACGCCGACTGCACCGAATGCTGCGCCACTGATGCGATAACATTTCTATCAAAGAGGGACTTGCCCTGAAATGGGGCGGGTCCCTCTTTTTTGTATGCAAAAATAGATTTCCCCGGCGGCAGAGATACCATTTCGACACAATACCCCATAAATTTATTAGGCATTTGCTCCTGAATGAATAAATTTTAGGCGGTGCGGCGGATGCTGTCTGTATGAAAACGCAGGGCTGTCTTATATAGTTTAACCTGCAGCGAGCCAGATGGAACGGGAAACAGAAAAGGGGTGAAGCATATGCGTTCTACATTACCGATGCGAACTGCAAAAATCGGCTATATCATTTTTTCCGCCATTTTGTGTGTGCTGGGTATCACGCTGATAGCCTTTCCGGATTTTTCAGCGTCCATGCTGGGTACCATCTGCGGGGTCGTGCTGATTGGTTTTGGCTGTATCAAGTTGATTGGATACTTTTCCAGAGATTTGTTTCGGCTTGCCTTTCAATTCGATTGGGAGTTCGGCATCCTGAGTTTGGTGCTGGGCATTCTTTTGCTGGTGCGTCCGGGCAGTCTGGTGAATTTCACCTGTGTGGCGCTGGGGATTTCTTTTCTGGCAGATGCACTGTTTAAAATTCGTATCACGCTGGAAGCCAAACGCTTCGGCATCCACACTTGGTGGGTGGTTCTGGCGCTTGCCATTGCAACAGGTGCGTTCGGTACGGTGCTGGCGTTCCGCCCTGGTGAGGGCAGTACTTTGCTGATGGTTTTTCTGGGCGTGACGCTTTTGCTGGAAGGCGTTTTGAACATGAGTACCGCCCTGACCATGGTAAAAATCGTCAGCCACCAGCATCCGGATGTGATAGAAAGTTCTGATTTGATAGAAAGTGAGGAAAATCGCCCATGAAAGTATCGCAAGCGATTGTCAAGAGTCGTGTCTGGATTCTTGTGCTATGTGTTCTGCTGATGATTCCGTCCGTGTTCGGCATGGTGGGAACCCGCATCAACTATGATATGCTGGATTACCTGCCTGCGGATATGGATACTGTTACCGGCCAGAACGAACTGTTGGAGGACTTCGGCAAAGGAGGTTTTTCTTTTCTGGTGGTCGAGGATATGCCGGATGCAGACGTTGCCAAAATGGCAGAAAAAATCCGGCAGATCGACCATGTGGAAACTGTACTCTGGTATGATTCCTTCGCAAACCTGTCGGTTCCGATGGAGCTTTTGCCCAGTAAGATTTACGACGAGTTCAATACCGAAAACGCTACGCTGGTAGCAGTATTCTTTGACAGTGCCACCTCTGCCGATATCACCATGGATGCGATCCGTGAGATCCGCTCGGTAGCAGGCAAGCAGTGCTTTGTTTCCGGTATGTCCGCATTGGTCACCGACCTGAAGGACCTGTGCGAAAAGGAAGAACCTATCTATGTGGGTCTGGCTGTTCTGTGCGCTTGTGTCGCTATGATTCTGCTGCTGGACAGCTGGGTGGTTCCGTTTGTGTTCCTGGCGTCCATTGGCATGATGATTCTGCTGAACATGGGCACCAACTGGTTCTTTGGCGAAATTTCCTACATTACCAAAGCCCTTTCCGCTGTGTTGCAGCTGGCAGTCACTATGGACTATTCCATTTTCCTGTGGCACAGCTACAACGAAGAACGTGCCAAAATCAAGGATAAAGAGCAGGCAATGGCTTCTGCCGTGCATAAAACCTTTACCTCTGTGCTGGGAAGCTCCATTACCACGGTGGCAGGCTTTATCGCCCTGTGCTTTATGACCTTTACCCTGGGTAAGGACTTGGGCATCGTGATGGCAAAGGGCGTTCTGCTGGGCGTTCTGGGCTGTGTAACCGTTCTGCCTGCGATGATTTTGGTGCTGGATAAGCCCTTGCAGAAAACCAAGCATAAGCCGTTGATTCCCAATGCGGTGCATCTGGCAGAGGGGGTAACGAAGGCGTTCCCGGTTCTGTTGATTTTGTTTGTGGTGATGATTCCGCCGGCATTCTACGGTTACAACAAGACCAATGGCGAAGTCTACTACGATATGGGTCAGTGCTTGCCGCCGGATATGGAATATGTGGTGGCAAACGAAAAACTGTCGGATGAATTCCAAATCGCATCTACCCACATGGTTTTGGTGGATGCAAACCTGCCCGCCAGCGATGTGCGCGCTATGTTGAAAGAAATGGAAGATGTGGACGGCGTCAAGTATGCGCTGGGTATGGAGTCGGTTTTGGGCTCTCGTGTACCCGAAGAAATCCTGCCCGATGCGGTGCGGGACGTATTTGAAAGCGACCGGCACGAGTTGATTTTGATTAACTCGGAATACAAGGTCGCCAGCGAAGAAGTGAACACCCAAATCGACGCCCTGAACGCTATTTTGAAGCGTTACGATGCAAACGGTATGCTCATTGGTGAAGCCCCCTGCATGAAGGACATGATTGAAACCACCGACCGAGATTTCAAGGTGGTCAACGCTGTTTCGATTCTGGCAATTTTTGTGATCATCGCTATCGTGGAAAAGAGCTTCTCGCTGCCGTTCGTGCTGATTTCCGTCATCGAGCTGGCTATCTTTATCAACCTGGGTCTGCCGCACTATCTGGGTCAGTCGCTGCCTTTCATTGCTCCTATTTGTATCAGTACGATTCAGCTGGGCGCAACGGTGGACTACGCGATCCTGATGACGACCCGTTATAAAACCGAGCGTTTGTCCGGCAAGGATAAGCGCAGCAGTGTAAAGACGGCTCTGGCGGCTTCGGTGCCTTCGATTATCGTCAGCGGCGCGGGCTTGTTTGCCGCAACCTTTGGTGTAGCGGTGTATTCGGATTTGGATATCATCAGCTCTATGTGTATGCTGATGGCACGCGGCGCTGTAGTCAGTGTGCTGTGCGTGCTCTTTATCCTGCCTGCTCTGTTTATGCTGTGTGACTGGCTGATTTGCAAGACCACGGCAGGGATGCGGCGGATTGGTACGAAAACAAAACTGGAAACTGTGGAGGGTTAAGCAATGAACCAAAAATGGAAGAAAGTCACGGCGGAAGTCGTGTGCGCTGCCCTGGTTGTGGCGGGCGTAGGTACAACGGTATTTGCCGTCAACAACGATAAAAATGCGGATGCCAAGCAGGAAACCGCTGCGGTTTCCGAAACCTCCGGAAAGAAAATCCCCGGCGGTGCGGCATTGGATGAAACCGTATATGTGCTGGCAGATGCAGACGGCAGCGTGAAAAAGTGCATCGTCAGCGATTGGGTGGACGGAACCGATAAGGACGATTACACCCAGCAGGAAACCCAGCAGAAGCCCCCTGTGGAAATGTCGGTCAAGTATCTGCTGGACGGCGTCGAAACCGCACCCGACCAGATGGCGGGCAAGAGCGGCAAGGTGAAGATTCGCTTTGATTACACCAATAATCAGACCGAAACCGTGAAAATCAACGGCAAACAGGAAACCATGCATGTGCCTTTCGCAGCGCTGACGGGTATTTTGCTGGACAACACCGTGTTTACCAATGTGCGTGTGACCAACGGCCGTGTAGTCAATGACGGCGACCGCACCTTGATTGTGGGTGTTGCACTGCCCGGTCTGACCGATAATCTGAAGCTGGAAAACGAAGATGTGGAGCTGCCCGAGTACATCGAAGTATCTGCGGACGTGCAGAACTTTGAGATGGCAAATACCATGACGCTGGTGACCAACATGGTGTTCAACGAAATCGACACCGACAAGCTGGATTCTGCCGATGGCTTGAAGGACGCAATCGGTAAGATGACCGATGCGATGTCCCAGCTGATGGGCGGCTCTAACCAGTTGTATGACGGTCTGAATACCCTGTATGAAAAATCTACCCAGCTGGCGGACGGTACGGGCAAGCTGGCAGCAGGTGCCTCTCAGCTGCAAAACGGTGCGGCCCAGCTGAACGGCGGTGCACAGCAGTTAGCAGGCGGTTCTACCCAGCTGGTAGAAGGCTTGGATATGCTGGCAGCCAACAATGACGCACTGAATGCGGGCGCAGGTCAAATTTTCGATGCATTGCTGTCCGTTGCAGATACCCAGCTGGCAGAGGCAGGCTTGTCTATCCCCGCACTGAGCCGTGAAAACTATGCTGAAATCCTGAATGGCGTAATTGCTTCTCTGGATGAAACCAATGTGGCAGCCCAAGCACAGGAGCAAGCGCGTGCAGCTGTGACTCAGGCTGTGGAAGCCAAGCGCGGCGAAGTAGTCGCTGCTGTCACCGATGCTGTAAGGGCACAGGTGGTGCAGGGTGTGACAGAAGCCGTGAAACAGGGCGTTTTTGAAAAGGTTTTGGCTGCTATGGGCATGACCCCGGAACAGTATCAGCAGGGGGTAGAGGCCGGCGTAATTACCGCGGAACAGCAGGCAGCTGTACAGGCTGCACTGGATGGTCAGATGGCTTCGGAAGAAGTACAGGGCCTGATTGCCACAAATGTGGATGCAAAGATGCAGACCGAAGACATCCAGGGCTTGATCGCCGCAAAAACCGAAGAACAGATTGCGGCTTTGATTGAGCAGAACATGAACTCTCCCGAAGTACAGGCGAAGATCACCGCAGCTTTGGAGCAGGCACGCTCCGGCGCAGCAAAGGTCAGCGCATTGAAAGAGCAGCTGGACAGCGTCAGCACCTTCTACACGGGTCTGACTACCTATACCGCTGGTGTTGCAACAGCAAAATCCGGTGCGCACCAGCTGAACGGCGGCATTTCTGATTTGAATAAGGGTACTGCCCAGCTGGTATCCGGCGCAAATGCACTGGCAGATGGTGCTAATACCCTGAACGGTAATATGCCTGCATTGCTGGACGGCGTTTCCAAGCTGCGTGACGGCGATAAAAAGCTGGTGGATGGCTTGCAGGAGTTCAATAAGCAGGGCATTCAGAAGCTGGCAAATCTGGTTGACGGCGATCTGGATGAGATTGCCCAGCGCTTGAAGACCAGCATTGATGTTTCCAAGCAGTACCGCTCCTTTACTGATGCTAAGGGCGCAGATGACAGTCAGGTGAAGTTCATTTATCGCACAGACTCCATCGGCTGAATCGCACCCCTAACATAAACACACGATGTAATCGATACAAACAAAAAGCCCGGAAGCCTCTTTCCTCAGAGGTTCCGGGCTTTTTGTTTCGCAGGAGAAAAGGCACAATAAAACCCCAGCCGCTGTATGATCGCGCACATACAGCGGCTGGGGGGCTTTTTAGGGCAAAGCGCAGCGGAAATCAACCATTACAGGTGGTTGATCCATTCCACTTCCATTTCTTCACAGAGCGCCTGTGCATACTTTTTGCTCATGTATTTGGAAGAATAGATGCAGATTTTACCGTTGGACGCAGTCACAGTATCAATATCCTGATACGCCTCGGTGTGTTTCATAGCTTCCAACGCCCCGAAAATCTCACCTTCGGTAAAGAAATAGGGGCTGTCCATCATGGCAGTGAACTTTACGGGGCGGGGATAGATCTTGCAGTCGTGGCGTGCCGCAGAGGCGATGGATGCAAGAATATCCTGGTCCTGTAGGATGGACTGAATCTTTGCGAAATGGTCCGTCATGTTTGCGGAGTCGTAGTAGTACACATCTTTTTTGCCGTGGATACACCGGATGGTTTCAAAAAAGGGGCTTTCTTCCGGGTGTGCCAAAATTTCCGTCAACCGCTCCGGAGCAACGCCCTCCGGCGGAGCAGCTTTCAGGTCTGCCAGTGCTACCAACTCTTCAGCAAGGGTCACATCCTTGATGTAGTGGGCGAGCAGCTCCTCATCGGATTTCTCCCGGTTGGCTTCGGCTTCCACTTCTGCCAAGGCTTCTTCCATGGCACGCAGCGTTTCTTCATCCAAGCTGTCCTCGATTGCCTGCAATTCTTCGTCGTTCAGGCAATCGTCCAGCGTTTGCAATTCTTCCTCGTCCATACAAGGTTCTCCTTTATGCGTTTTTGATGATTATACCATACGGCGCGGCACGGTGGGCGCTGCACCATAAAACAAAATCGTTAGGCAGGCTTTTACCTGCCTAACGATTCACATTAAATCAAACTGCGTTTGCAACCAAACTTACGGCAGCAGGTTCATGCTTGCCAGCTTGTCAGCAACGTCGTTCAGACCGAACTTCTCCAAGGTTTCACGAGTGGGGCAGCCCAGCTTTTCGTCCCAGCCCATTTCCTTGTACAGCATGGTGTAAGCCAGCTGCATATCGTCGCGGTCCATCTTGATGGTGCCTTCCTCAAATGCCTTAAAGTCGGGTTCCATATCAAACGGCCAATCGGTGACACAGTCATGCTCCTTGCGCATATCCTTGGTGCCCATCCACATCACAGACATTGCACGCTGCAGCTGCAGAACGCGCTCTGCTGCAAAGTCCAGGCTCTCCTCGGTCCACTCCTCGCCGGTGATAGCGGTCATGTACTGTGCTTCCACAGACAAATCGCCCTTATAGTTGCGGTCCTTGCGGGGGGAGAAGGTCATGGGCCATACCCAGTTGCACAGAGTAAAGGAGTCGTGCAGGGTCTGGCGAACAACGCCGAACTTGGCAAACTTAGCCTTTGCCTCGTTCATCGGGGTGTAGTTCTTGGGCTGATCCAGGCAGCCCTCGCCAAAGCGCTCTTCCAGAATGCTCTTCTTGATATCGTAAGGCAGGCCGGAACCCCATGCGTTCACGATGGTGTGGCACATACAGTCACGGTTGAAGAAGATGTTGGTCAGTGCACCAACCTGTGCATTGCACTCATTGCCATGGTGCTTAGACCAGCCCAGAGGAGACCAGATGGACATTTCCACTGCGTTCAGGTACTTACCGCCCAACAGATCCTTGTAACGCTCATTGACGTAGTAAGCGCCGTCGCCCAGGTGAGACAGTTCGCCCTGTTTGGTAGCGATACGGGTCATGATGTCCTTGATGAAAGCCGGGTCGCCAGCTTCGTACTTATCCCAGAGCAGGGAGTCGTACTCTTCCTTGGGCAGGATTTCCTTCAGCAGGTCATTCTTCATGAAGTAAGCGACAGTGTTGGGCAGTTCGCCGTAGTTATCCCACAGGCCCAAGTCGTCAGCGGTGGACAGAGCTGCAACGTTGCAATAGAACTTGCCGTCGCCTTCGTCCACATAGTCCTTATAGCTCTTCATGATCTTTGCCCACATGAAGTTCGGCATACAGGTGTTAGAAACAGCTGCAACGTAGCCTTCCTTCTCCAGCTCGGGCAGGTAAACCGTAGCAGAGCAGCGGATGGGGCAGGAGGTGCAGCCGGTCATCTTGACGGTGTACTTCTCGCTTTCAGGTCCGAAGTCCTTGAATGCCTTCTGGCAGCGGTAGCCGAACTTGTTGATTTCGCCGGGCTCAGAATCGCCGGTGTCAACAGGGCCACCCTCAGCAGCACCCCAAGTCAGGCCGGGGCGACCGGTCCAACGGGAATCGGGATCATAGTACTCAGCCCAGGGGCGCTCGGTGGAAGGAACAACGTGGTTGTTGTTAGAGCCCATCAGGTCGCTCATAACATAGTTGTTCAGCTTCATGATTTCCTTGGGGTCAGCAACGTGCACAGCACCGGTGCCGTAAACAGCGATAGCCTTCAGATTCTTGGAGCCGAAGATTGCGCCGATACCTGCACCAGCAGAGTGGTTAGCAGCGTTGATAATGCAGGACAGATTGACCAGGTTTTCACCTGCAGGACCACAAGCAACGACAGTAAAGCCGCGGCCGTCCTTCTCCTGAATCTTAACAGCGGTCTCACGGGTAGACTTGCCCCACAGATCGGCAGCGCTCTCGATTGAAACTTCGTCGTCCTTGATTTTGATGTAAACGGGAGCTTCAGCCTTGCCCTCAACGATGACAGCATCGTAGCCGGCATACTTCAGCATAACAGCCAGCTCGCCGCCCATGTGAGAGTTAACAACCATGTTACCCTTAGTAAAGGTAGACAGAGAAGTAAAGGTTGTACGACCGGAGCAGGGTGCGCTGGAACCGGTATTGGGGCCAACAGCAGCGATGATCTTGTTGGCTTCGTCAAAGGGCTTTGTTCCGACAGGAACTTCCTCGTACATGATTCTGTCGCCAAAACCAGTACCGCCGATGTAATCGTAATATTTGCTGGAATCTTCCACGCTGCTTGTACCTGCGGTCAAGTTCACGCGAAGAATCTTGCCACTCCAACCATTGGTCATTGATGAGATCCTCCCTTACATTTCTTTAGCGATGTCTTTCCAGTCAACGATGGAAAGCGCGCCAGTCGGACAGCCGGCGACACAAGCACCACAAGTGATGCACTTAGTGGATTTCTTGGTCTCGGGGTCAACGGTGGGCAGGTGCCAGGGGCAGGCAGCGGTACATGC
>JARHYC010000034.1 GCA_029264955.1 Faecalibacterium sp.
TTGTGCGGGAACAAAATACGGATTTGGTATACAATCTGGAGGGGATGGAAGAAAAGGAACCGGCAACGTTGTTTGTGGGAGACGGCTATTCCATTTACATCCCTGACGATACGTTCCGGTACGAAAAAGATACGGAAAATGGAATCCCGGCGGATACCTGGGAGAGTATCGTGAACGAAGATGTTGCGTTTGAAATTCTAAACCTGGGCGAAATGGACTTGCAGCAGGCGCAGGAGTGGGTAATCAAAGAAGAAGATGATTACCAGCTGATCGAGGATAAGCGCGGCGGTCTTGGCGGAACAGATGCGGAGGATGATGTGCTGGATGTCCGATTTGAAATCGCCGGCGGCAAAACCTTTGCGCTGCTGTGCAAGTATCCCATGGAAGCAACGGAGGGTTTTGGCACGCGCCTGCACACGATAGCGGATACGTTTGAAATCACGCAGTAAAAACCACTTGCCTTTTTCAGCGGTAAACCAATATAATAGAAGAAGTTGAAGCGGGCAGACCACTGGCGCACACAGAATGTGTAAAGTCGGTAGTCTGCCCGCTCTTTTTTCGCGTTCGGTGCTTGTTTCTGACTTTTGTTTTTACTATAATAGTGAAGAACTTTATCATCGGATAGTATCGGAAAAAGTACGGCTTTTGCAGTTTTGCATGAGATAGGAGGGGAAAGCTCTGGAACAGAAATTACTTCGACTGGAAGGCCAGGTGGAAAGTCTGATTTTTGAAAATCAGGATACAGGATATACGGTGTTTGAGCTTTCCGGCGGCGGAGAACTGTTTGTGGTGTGCGGAACCGTTGGAGAAGTGCATATCGGCGAAACGGTCGTCTGTCACGGCACATTTGAAATGCACCCAAATTACGGGCGTCAATTTCATGCACAAACCTGCGAAGCAGATATGCCAAGAGATGAACAGGCGATTTTCTCGTTTTTGTCCAGCGGATCGCTGCCGTATATCGGTCTGGCGACGGCGAAAAAAATTATGGATAAGTTCGGCAGCGAAGCGCTGGAAGTCATTGCGAATGATCCGCAGCAACTGACCATTTTGAAGGGCATTACACCGGAAAAGGCGGACCGTATCAGCAGCGAGTTTCGGCGGATGTTTGGTGTGCGGGAGATTGTGGCGTGGCTGGGGCAGTATGATATTTCAGCACCCCGTGCAGTAGAAGTGTATAAAACATTTGGCCCCAGTGCGCTGGATGCCATCCGTGCAAACCCATATCTGTTATGCGGAGAACCGCTGCACATTACTTTCCGCCATGCGGATAAGATTGCGGCAGAAATGCATTTGGCCGAGGATAGTCAGCTGCGTTTGGGTGCCGCCATTTTGTATACGTTGCGGCACAATGCGAACAATGGACATACCTGCGTACCCCGTACCAGCTTGATTAAAACAACAGCTGCATTTATAGGGCAGCCAATCGAAGAAATTGCTTCGGTTTTGGATGAAAGTATCGGGCATGGCGAAGTGAGCCAGCGGGTTTTCGGGGATACGGAATTTCTGTTTTTGCCGGATTTGCTTTCGGCAGAAATGGATATTGCCAGCCGCCTGGCAGAATTGGCACGCAGACCGAAACAGTCTATGCGGAACTTTGACCGCAACCTGCAAATGCTGGAATTGAGCCAGGGCTTTTCCTATGCGCCGCTGCAGCGGCAAGCCATTGAAATGGCAATGCAGGAAAGCTGTCTGGTGCTGACAGGCGGCCCCGGTACTGGTAAAAGTACCACCGTCAATGCCATTATCAGCCTTTTGGAAAATGAAGCCCGTCGGGTTGCGCTGTGCGCACCGACCGGACGAGCAGCAAAACGATTGAGCGAACTGACAGGCCGAAAGGCAAGTACGATTCATCGTTTGCTGGAGGTAGACTACTCTGGTGGAACGGTGCAGTTTATCCATAATGAAAAGAACCTGCTGCGGTGTGAAGTGCTCATTCTGGATGAGATGAGTATGGTGGATGTAAAACTGTTCCAAAGCTTGCTCGCTGCATTGCGGTCCTCCTGCCGGATTATTTTGGTGGGCGATGCGGATCAGCTGCCCAGCGTAGGTCCGGGTAATATCTTGGGGGAAGTGATTCGCTCAGGTGTGATACCTACTGTTCGTCTGGATCGGATTTTCCGCCAGTCCGCAAGTAGTTTGATTGTAGAAAACGCACACCGCATTGTGACGGGCGAGCCGCTGAAACCAAGCTCCAAAACGGATGATTATTTCTTTATGGAGGCAAGCGGGGAATACTGTCAGCAGTTGGTATGTGATTTGGTGACGACACGCTTGCCCAAGAGCTATGGCTTCGATCCGATTCGAGATATTCAGGTGTTGTGTCCCACAAAAATAGGCCCCAGCGGTACACAGGCATTAAATGTTCGTTTACAGGAAATTTTGAACCCGCCGATGCGCGGCAAGCCACAGTTGGAGGCGGGTGGGTGGACTTTCCGACCCGGGGATAAAGTAATGCAGGTACGGAACAACTATGAAATCATTTGGCAGCGTGAAGGCGGTGAACAAGGCGTTGGTGCTTACAATGGTGACATCGGCATTGTAGAGTCCATCAACCCCAGAGATCGCTCTATGGTTGTATTGATGGATGACCGGCGTATGGTTTATACGTCGGACAGCCTGCGGGAATTGGAAATTGCTTATGCGGTTACCATTCACAAGAGTCAGGGCTCGGAATTCCCGGCAATCGTGATTCCGGCGGCCGAAGTGCCGGCACGGCTCTGCTATCGCAATCTGATTTATACCGGTGTGACCCGTGCACGCAAGTTATGCGTCGTGGCGGGCCAGCGTACAACGATGGAGCGCATGACTGCAAATGTGCGGCAGAATCTGCGTTACAGCGGCTTGGCACAATTCCTATTGGAAGAGCAATCTCACGCAGAAGAAATGCGTGCACGTTACGCGGAGCAGTACCATGAATAAAAAAGAAGAACGGAGTCTCAATCGGAAAATCTTACTGCGTGCAGTATTAGAGTGCGTGTATCCCAGACGCTGCCCCTTTTGTGGGCAGGTCATTGGTTTTCAGCCGGAATGCGAGAAATGCAAAAAACGCTGTCAGGCTTTGGAACTGCGTGATGCGCGCCTAGACCCCGCGACACATTATTTTGGAAAATTAAGCGGCGCGGCGGCCGTTTATCGCTACAAAGAGGGCGTGCGCGATGCGGTGCTGGGTATGAAATATCATGCCTGCCGATATTATGCAAGAGATTTGGGCGAAATTATGGCAAAAATGTTGTTCGGGTGTACTTTTTATTGTAAATATGGTATAATTTTGCCCGAACCGGCTTCAGCAGAAACAGATCTTTGGGATGTGATTGTTCCTGTGCCGAAATCCAGCTGGGATAGGGGATATAATGTCCCAGCTTTGCTGGCGCAGCCCATTGCATGGGCAATTGGTGTCCCCATACAGAATGAGGCTTTGAAACGTATCCGCAGTACCCACCATCAGGCGGGTCTGCCACTACAGGATCGCTTGGACAATGTGGAAGGCGCGTTCGCACCATCTGAAAGCTGTCAGGTAAAAGGGATGCGTGTGCTGTTGATTGATGACGTAATTACCACAGGTGCTACAGTAGCAGCCTGTGCAGAAGCACTGCTTTCTGCCGGTGCGGAATCGGTGTATGCGATTGCACTGGCATCCAGCCAGTGGCAGACGGAAAACAGCGAGACAGTTTGATTTGTATTTTGACGCTATTGTAAGCGGAAAGGATAAAGAATTATGGCTCAGTATGATATTGGTATCGACCTTGGTACAACCACGGTTATCATCGCACAGACCGGAAAGGGCATAGTGTTGAATCAGCCCAGCATTGTTACTTGCGACACACGCCATGGGCACAAGGGCGTTTTAGCAGTAGGTGACGAGGCTCTGGCAATGGTGGGACGCACCCCCAACTATATTTCTGCGATTTTTCCCCTGAAGGACGGCGTGATCAGCGATCATACTCTGACGCGTGAGATGATTTGCCGTTTTGTGAATAAGGTATACGACTCCCGTTTGGTCAAACCGCGCGTGGCAGTATGTGTGCCGGCAGCTATCACCGGTGTGGAAAGCGATGCCGTTGTAGAAGCGGTTATTGCAGCAGGCGCACGTCAGGTATATCTGATTGATGAGCCAATTGCAGCAGCACTGGGCAGTGATTTGGATATTCGTAGACCGGATGGTCAGATGATTATTGATATCGGTGGCGGCACGACCGATATTGCTGTACTGAGTTTGGGTGGCAAGGTTGTTTCCACCAGTGTTAAGGTGGCAGGCAACACCTATGATGATGCAATCATTAAATATCTGCGCACGAACTTCAATGTGGCGGTGGGTCAGCGTACTGTTGAAAAGCTCAAGTGCAGTGTCGCTTGCTGCCCCCAACGCGCCGATTATAAGGAAACGTTTGAACTGAAAGGTCGCAGCTTGGTTACCGGCCTGCCCCAGCGTTTGACCGTTAAGACGGAAGATTTCTATGAGCCAGTCATGCTGTTGACCGAGCAGATCGGCGTTGCAGCACACCAGGTTCTGGAAAAGACACCGCCGGAACTGGCTGGTGATATTTATCGTAATGGTGTTATGCTGACAGGTGGTGGTGCACAGCTGCACGGTTTGACCGAATATCTGACTGAAAAGCTGAAGGTCAAGGTTCAGGTTGCTCCGGACCCGGTAAACTGTGTAGCTTTGGGTACTGCAAAATGTCTGGATATGGGCGGTGAATTGGAGACTGGATTTAAGGACGCAACTCCACGTTTGGGGCGTCGTCGTTGAAATGTGGAAACTTTTTGTTCTTTTGGAAGCTGTTTTTAGTCGAAATATTGATTGAAAAATAACAATCTTTTCGATATAATACGGGGTAAGTGTTGTTATCGAAACGGAGGAAAAAATAATGGATCTGAGTTTTGACGTAGTAGTCATGATGACCGGCATCATTCTTGTGTTCGGAATTCTGGTGCTGCTGATGTTCATCATCACGATCGAAGGTAAGATTTTCGACCGGATGAACGATAAGAAAAAAGGCAAAGCGTTAAAGGCGGCGCAACCTGCGGCACCAAAAGCTCCGGAAACAAACAATGCAGCTCCGGCTCCGGTCGTGGAAAACGGAATCTCGGCAGAGATTGTGGCTGTCATTGCGGCGGCAATTTCTGCTATGTCCGGCGGCAAATATACCTTGCGCACTGTACGGCGTGCCTCCAATAACTGGGGACGTGCAGGTACGGACGATGTTACATCGCCGTTTTAATGGGAGGTATAGAGAATGAGTCAGTTTTTTGATACACTGGTAGGAATTTTCCAAAAATCCGGTTTTGCACAGTTTGGTGAAGAAGGCGGCCTGCTGTACTTGGTGATGATTGTAGTCGGATGTTTCTTACTTTATCTGGCAATCGTAAAGCAGTACGAGCCTTTGATCCTGTTGCCGATGGCTTTCGGCATGATTTTAGCAAACCTGCCCGGCAGCGGTATTATTCACATGGAATACTTCGTTGCAGATGGTTTGGAACATCCTATGTGGATGGAAATACTAAACAATGGCGGTCTGGCTGATATGCTTTATATGGGTGTTAAGCTGGGCATTTACCCACCGCTGATCTTCCTGGGCATCGGTACGATGACCGACTTCGGACCTCTGATTTCTAACCCCAAGAGCCTGCTGCTGGGTGCAGCTGCTCAGTTTGGTATCTTTGGTACTTACATGGGTGCTCGTTTGCTGACCGCTACTGGCGTGGTTGACTTCACCCAGGCACAGAGTGCTGCAATTTCCATCATCGGCGGCGCCGATGGCCCTACCGCAATTTTCGTTACCTCTGTTCTGGCACCTGAACTTCTGGGCAGTATCGCCGTTGCGGCGTACAGTTACATGGCGTTGGTTCCGGTTATTCAGCCGCCTATCATGCGTGCACTGACAACGGAGAAAGAACGTAAGATTGTGATGAAACAGCTGCGCACGGTTTCGAAGACCGAGCGTATCGTGTTCCCCATCCTGTGTACGATTATTGTTTCTCTGATTATTCCGGATTCTACGGTTCTGGTTGGTATGCTGATGCTGGGCAACCTGATGAAGGAATGCGGTGTTGTGGATCGTATCCAGAAGACTGCGGGTAATGAGCTGATGAACATCATTACTATCTTCCTGGCTCTGTCTGTTGGTTGCACCACCAGTGCAAACTCGTTCCTAAACTCCCGTACCTTGTTCATCATTGTGCTGGGTCTGATTGCATTCAGCTTCGGTACCGCAGCAGGTGTCCTGTTCGGTAAGCTGATGTGCTGGATCACCCATGGTCAGGTGAACCCGCTGATTGGTTCCGCAGGTGTTTCTGCGGTTCCTATGGCAGCCCGTGTTTCCCAGAAAGAAGGTCAGAAAGCAAATCCGTCCAACTTCCTGCTGATGCATGCAATGGGCCCCAATGTGGCTGGCGTTATCGGTTCTGCCGTTGCAGCAGGTATTCTAATCAACATTTTCGGTTAATGTATTTTCAAAGCCGTCCGCTGAAAAAGCGGGCGGCTTTTTTGATGGGAGCAGTCCGAACTAAAAGAAGTTGCGGAGAAAATCCAAAAAAGAAAACAAGGCGGCATCCAGACTAAAAAGTGTGGATCTGTCTTGTTTTTTATAATAAGCAAAGGATTGAGAAAAGTGTAAAATCCCTGTGCCAGAACCCGTCAGGTTCTAGAACTATAGCACGGTGTGTGTTATACTATATAGTGAGAATTTATGGATAAAGAAAGGTGTGTCTCCCATGTCTATGGACTATACCACAGAGTTCCTGAAGCTGAGGGACTGTTATATTGAAAAGCAATTTGGCCGTTTGAATCCTATGCAGCGGGATGCCGTATTTACTACAGATGGTCCGCTTTTGATTTTGGCGGGTGCAGGAAGTGGAAAAACTACGGTTCTGGTCAACCGAATTGCAAACCTGATTCGGTTCGGCAGAGCGCATGGCAGCAAAACATTGGCTCGCCCTGCGACGGAAGAAGACATAACGGCTTTACGTATGGCGGTAGAAACCAATACGCAGGTACCTGCTCGCCTAATGCCATTGATGCGCGAAAATGCAGTGCGCAGCTGGAATGTAATGGCAATTACCTTTACCAACAAGGCGGCAGGCGAACTGAAAACTCGTTTGCGCTCCATGCTCGGCGATGAAGATGGCGAGGAAGTTTTTGCGGCTACCTTCCACTCCGCATGTGTGCGTATTTTGCGCCGTTATGCGGAAGAAATCGGCTACCCGAAATCGTTTACCATTTATGATACAGACGATTCCCAGCGTGTAATGAAGCAGGTCTACAAGGATTTACAGATTGACGACAAGTTCCTGCCTATCAAAGCAGCGCTGAATCATATCGGACGGCTGAAAGATCAACTGGTAACGCCGGCGGAAGCTCTAAAAGGGCAAAGCGACAGCAAGGCAAGTTTGGTGGCAAAAATTTATGCTGCTTACGAAAAACGCTTGCATAATGCGGGTGCGTTCGACTTTGACGATTTAATTTTCCAGACTGTCATGCTGTTGCAAAATAATGAAGAAGTGCGCGCTTATTATCAGAACAAGTATCGTTATCTGCTGGTAGACGAGTATCAGGATACCAGTGTGGCGCAGTTCCAGCTGGTGCGTCTGCTGACGGGTCCGGAACGCAATGTGTGTGTCGTTGGCGACGACGACCAAAGCATTTATAAGTTCCGTGGCGCGACCATTGAAAATATCCTGAACTTTGAGCGGATGTTCCCCGGCGCAAAAACGATTCGTCTGGAGCAAAACTATCGCTCGACTTCCAATATTCTGAACGCCGCCAACTGCGTGATTTCGCACAACGAAAACCGAAAGGGGAAAACGCTGTGGACAGATAACGGCAACGGCGAAAAGGTGCATCATTATCAGGCGGAAAACGAAACGGACGAGGCAAAGCATATCACCAATGTGATTGCAGAGCATGTTCGCAATGGCGGGCATCTATCAGACCATGCGGTGTTGTATCGTATGAATGCCCAGTCGTCACCCATTGAAACTTATTTCACTCGCGCAGGTATCCCGCATAAGATTTTGGGCGGTCAGCGTTTTAATGATCGTAAGGAAGTCAAGGACATTCACTCTTATTTCTCGATCGTGGCGAACCGCAATGATGATGTGCGTCTGCGCCGCATCATCAACGAACCTGCTCGCAAAATTGGTGCAACAACGGTGGATCATTTGGCACGTATTGCAGGGGAACAGGGGATGCCCATGCTGGATATTTGTGCCAGCGCAGCAGAGTATGCAGACCTGCGCCGTGCAGCGGCTTCTCTGATGAACTTCTATGCTATTTATGACAAACTGGTGGAAGCGGCAGAAATCTATCCTTTGGATGAGTTCGCGAATACGGTGATTGAAGTAACCGGCTATAAGCGAATGCTGGAATCTCAGGGCGAAGAAGGCGCAGACCGTCTGGCAAACTTGGGTCAGTTGGTGAGCAACGTGCGTGCTTATATGGATCAGCACGGCGAGGAAGCCTCTCTGGCTGGTTATCTGGAAGAAATCGCACTGATCAGCGATATTGACGGTTATAATGAGGATTCCGATCAGGTTGTTTTGATGACCATTCATTCTGCAAAGGGCCTGGAATTTCCGTATGTGTTCCTCTGTGGTATGGAGGAAGGCGTATTCCCCGGAGAGATGAGCAAATACTCCCACGAGGATATGGAAGAAGAACGTCGCCTGGCGTATGTAGGCATTACCCGGGCCAAGAAAGAGCTGTATCTGTCCTCTTCGTCCAGCCGAATGCTGTTTGGTCGAACGCAGCGCAATGACCCCAGCCGATTCCTGAACGAAATTGATGAGGAATATCTGGATCGCACCGAAAGCCCGATTCTGGCACAGCGCGAAGCCCATGGATGGGGCAGTGCATACAGCAGCAATGTACCAGGCGGTGCGTCCGGCTACTCTGGGCAGAGCCGTTACGGCAACAATTACGGTGGTGAGTATCAAACACGCCGCAGCGATTATCTCAATCGGGAATACAATGCAGGGGAACGCAGCCAGAGTCGTTTTGGTTCTGCCTACAGCGGCAGCAATTCTGCTGCAGGCATCACCCGCAGCACCGGTTATGGCAGCAGTTACAGCTGTGGTACAGCAAAGGCACCCCGGCAGCCGATTTCTTTTGGTCAGCAGGCAGCAGCTGCCCGTAATTCCGGGAAAACCACTGGCGGAAAAGTTGTATATGCGCCCGGCGACGTGGTGGAACACCGCGTATTCGGCAAAGGCGTTGTACAGCGTGTCACACCGATGGCAGGCGACCAAATCGTGGAGATTCGTTTTGAAACGGCAGGTCTGAAAAAGACAATGGCAAATTATGCTCCGCTGAAAAAAATCGAGGCGGACGATTAACATAAAAGAACATCAATCGCATATAGAAAAGGAAAACGCAACATGAAAGTAACATTGATCGCACATACGCCGGAACCCGAAAAGGTTGTGGCGGCAGCTGCAAAGCTGTGCTATTCCGACGCACACATTGATGACTTGCTGGACGGTTTGACGGAAGAAAAAACTACCAAGTTTTTGAATATGTTGACTGATTTGGGTCATGCAAGCCCGGTGGAGCACGCTAGCTTCACCTTTGGCATCGAGGGTGTCAGCCGTACCCTGCTGGCACAGATCACCCGCCACCGCATCGCATCTTACAGCGTACAGAGCCAGCGATATGTTCGTTTGGATGACTTCCGCTATGTGGTACCGCCTGAAATCGAGGCAATCCCTGAGGCAAAGCAGGCATTCATTGATGCCATGAACGAGGATGCACGCCGTTATCTGGATTTGGTAAAGAAACTGGAAGAAGCGCATACTGCTGAATATATGGCGCAGGGCATGGAAGAAAAGGCTGCTCGTGCAAAAGCAAGCAAGCTGGCAAATGAGGACGCACGTTTTGTATTGCCCAATGCCTGCGAAACCAAGATGGTTGTGACCATGAACGTGCGCAGCTTGAACAACTTCTTTTCTCTGCGCTGCTGCAACCGTGCCCAATGGGAAATCCGTGAACTGGCGAAGGAAATGCTGAAACTGGTTTACCCGGTGGCGCCTACGCTGTTCCGCTATGCAGGTCCCGGCTGTCTGCGTGGTGGCTGCCCCGAAGGCCGCATGAGCTGCGGGAAGCCGCAGGAAGTCCGTGCAGAATTCGCTGCAATACGCGGCGAGTAAGTGAGGCGCATGATGGAACGGCAAAAAGGAAAGTTATTTGTAATCGAAGGGCTGGATGGCAGCGGAAAAGGGACCCAGACCAAAATCCTGTTTGAGGCCTTACAGGCACAGGGATTGCCGGTGCGACGGTTGACCTTTCCGAACTATGAAAGTGATTCCTCCGCTCTGGTAAAAATGTATTTGCGCGGTGCATTCGGTGATAAGCCTGGCGATGTGAACCCCTATGCGGCATCCAGCTTTTATGCGGTGGACCGCTACGCAGGATTCAAGTCTGACTGGGGCAAATTTTACGAGGAGGGCGGTATTCTGGTTGCAGACCGATACACCACCTCGAATGCGGTGCATCAGTGTTCCAAGCTGCCGCAGGAGCAGTGGGACACATTTATTCAGTGGCTGGCGGACTATGAGTTTTCACTTTTGGGAATGCCTCGCCCGGACGCTGTCATTTATCTGGCAGTAAACCCAGCGGTTAGCCAGAAACTGATGACAGGCCGTTATCAGGGCGATGAAAGCAAAAAAGATATTCACGAAAAAGATTTGAACTATCTGGATGCCAGCCGCCGCGCTGCCGAATACTGTGCAGAGAAATTGGGTTGGGATACAGTAGTCTGCGATAAGGACGGCGCAATGTGCTCCATTGAGCAGATTCATGCCCGTGTGCTGGAAATTGTCCGGCAGAAATTGGAGGCAGAATGATTCGTTTGATGCAGCCGGGGGATCTCTCGGCGATGGTAACGCTGTGGCAGGAAGCGTTTGGTACAGGCGACAGCGCAGAAGAAGTTATCAATAAATTTGCTGGTCAGACTCATGCATGGGTGGATGAGCGTGACGATAAAATCGTTGGCATGCTGTTGACACCGCCGGCGCAGATTGGAAGCCACAAGGGTGTGTATCTGTGCGGGTTGGCTACTGCAAAAGCATGGCGTGGCAAGGGCATTGCAACGGAGATGCTGAAGCAGGTTTTGGATTTACTGGTGCAGGTTGGGGTAGAATTTGCAGCGCTGATTCCGGAAACGGAAGAACTATATAGCTTTTATGAACAGCGTGGTTTTCAGCGTGCATTTACGCGGCGTGAGCTGGAAAAGCCACTGCATCGAAATTTGTGGAGCAGTGCAGAGTTCGACACTGTTCCGGCGCGAGGCTTGAATGAACTGCGTATCAAGTTCTGCCCCCAAATCGTGCAGCTATCCGGAGATGCAGTCACCTGGACTATGACGAATCTGTATGCGCGGGGCGTAACGGTCGTATCCAATGAAAAAGGCTATGGGATGTATTTCCGTGAGGGAGACTGCCTGCGTTTTATTGAGCTGATGGCACAAAATGATAAAGCGGCAAATTGCCTGCTGGAAGCGGCGCGCGAGCGGGAAGTGATTGCAGAACGTGCCATACTGACGGTACCAGATGCTGGAACTTTGTTCATGGGCGAGGGGCGCCGCTATGCGCACGGCATGATCCGCTTTTTGGCGCAGCCATTTGAGATAGACGAAAGCTATCTGGGGCTGGCTTTGGACGTATAAACAATAGGAGGAAGCACAATGGCAGAAAAGCAAACGAAGAAAAGAAACAGCCCTATGGGTAAAATTCTTTTGGTATTGGTGCTGCTGATTTTAGCTTTTGCGGCGCTGGTACTATTCTCAGTGAAAAAAGAAATTTCCGGCGGTACCAAAACCGGAACGGTGCAAACTGTTGAAATTGCCCAGGGCAGCGGTACAATATCCATTGCAAACCACCTGAAAAGTGCGGGACTGATTCGCTATCCCCATATTTTCCGTTGGTATGCTGGTCATGCGAATATGGCAGGAAAATTGCAGTACGGTACGTTTGAAATCGAAGAAGGCGCTTCCTATGATGAGATTCTGAACATTCTGTCTCAAACGGTCGCTGCAGACAGTGTGCGCCTGACTTTCCCGGAAGGTAGTACCGCACAGGCGATTGCCGCTAAGATGGAGCAGGCTGGTCTTTGTACCGCAGAAGAATTTCTGGATGTTGCCTGCAATGAAGATTTCAGCCAGTTCAAGTTCTGGCAGCATGTGCCAACAGACGAAGAAGCACCGGATCGTTTTCTGAAGTGCGAGGGTTATCTGTTCCCGGATACCTATGATTTCTTGGCAGATGACACCGTGTACAACTATGTTGCAACCTTCTATGCACATTTCGACCAGATGATTACCGATGAAATGTATGCGGATATGGAAGCAAAGGATATGACGCTGAACGAAGTTATTACGCTGGCATCCTTTGTACAGGAAGAAGCCGGCAACGAAAACGATGCAAAGGTTTCTGCTGTATTCCACAATCGCTTGGCTCCCGGTGCAATCGTTTCCAAGCTGGAATCCAATGCTTCCAGCTATATTCAAAACGATGAGGACAATAACTACCTGTGGAACTGGGTGCGCCATTATTACGGCGAAAGCTGGGATTCTATTCCCGAAAATATCCGCAAGGCGTATGATACCTATGCGGTGGCAGGCTTGACGCCTGGTGCAATTTCCAACCCCGGTATGGAGGCAATTGATGCTGCGCTGCACCCGGATGAGGCGTATGTAGCAGATAAATATTATTTCTTTGTAACGGACAAGGCCGGCACTTATTACTACGGTCATAATGCGTCCGAACATTCCGCAAACTGTGATAAGGCTTGGTCTGTCAATAAGAAGCTGGCAGGCAAGTAAGCAAAGAGGAGAAAAATCCATTATGTTTCATGTACCCGAACTGTTGAGCCCGGCTGGAGATCTGGAGCGCCTGCGTTATGCAGTGTGCTACGGCGCAGATGCGGTTTACTGTGGTATGCCGGAATTTGGCATGCGTTCTGCCCCCGCAAATTTTACCATCGAACAGCTGGCAGAGGGCGTTATTTTTGCCCACGCACGCGGCCGCAAGGTCTATTTGACGCTGAATACTCTGCCCACCAATGATGATCTGGATAAAATGCCAGAAGCGATCCGTCAGGCAGCCGCTGCCGGTGTGGACGCTTTTATCGTAGCGGATCTGGGAGTGTTGTCCCTGTGCAAAAAGCTGGCGCCGGAAGTGGAAGTACATCTGTCTACCCAGGTGGGCATCACCAACTACGGTGCCGCCCGTACCGCCTATGAAATGGGCGCAAAGCGCGTGGTTCTGGCTCGTGAAATGAGCTTGCAGGAAATCGCCACGATCCGCGACAAGACTCCACCGGAACTGGAAATTGAAGCATTTGTGCATGGCGCAATGTGCGTCAGTTTTTCCGGCCGCTGCCTGCTGTCTACCTATATGACCGGTCGTGATTCCAACCGCGGTCAGTGCGCACAGCCCTGCCGTTGGAAGTATCATCTGGTAGAGGAGCATCGCCCCAATCAGGCATTTGAAATTGGCGAAACCGACGAGGGTAGCTACATTCTGAATGCAGATGATATGTGTACAGCACCTTTTATCGATTTGATTTGCAAGGCAGGCGTAGACAGCCTGAAAATCGAGGGCCGTGCAAAAACCTTCTACTATGTGGCAAGTGTGACCGCAGCGTACCGTAAGGCACTGGATACCTTCTTGGCAAATCCCACCAGCGATGCGTTCTGCCTGCCGGACAGTGTCTACGAGGAGCTGAAGCGCACCAGTCACCGCCACTATTCGCCTGGTTTCTACATGGGTAAGGATAAGGCAATCCAGCATACGGATAACAACATCGGTTATATCCGTGAGTGGGACTTTATGGGCACTGTTGATCACTGGGAAAATGGTGTTGCCCATTGCCAACAACGTGGTAAGTGGAGCTTGGGCGATACCATTGAAGCTTTGTTGCCGGATGGTACACAGGTTCCCTTGAATCCTGCATGGATCAAGAACGAAGCTGGTGAGAACATCACCAGCACCCCCAATGCGATGCAGCTGTATACGATTCCTAGCGAAATCGAGCTGCCCCCTATGAGCCTGCTGCGTAAGAAGAACGCAAGCGTATAAAAGAACGATAAAAAAGCAGCACACAGAATTTTCTGTGTGCTGCTTTATTTATTTTCAAAATTCCTGTTGACAAGGATAGTTGTCATTTGTATAATAATTGTGACAAGAATAGTTGTCAACTTGAAAAGAAAAGTTGTCATTACAAGGGAGGTGGCAAGATGCCGCTAACAAATCACTTGAAAGAGTATCGAGTCAAGCTGGGCGTCAATCAACAGCAGATGGGGCAGCTTGTGGGAGTATCGCGCCAGACCATCAGTCAGATTGAACGAGGAGATTATTCGCCCTCTGTGACGCTGGCGCTAAAAATTGCAAAAACCTGTGGGGTTACCGTAGAGGAGATTTTCATGTATGAGGAGGATGAAGTATGAAACACAATACTGCTGAAATTCGCAAAGAAAATAAAAAAGCGCTGCCCAAATACTTGCTGATCATGCTGCTCTGTGCGGTATTGGGCGGAGTGGCTGCATTTATCATTGATATGTTAAGGGATGCCGGAGGGATTGGAGGACTGCCAGAGTTTCTTACAGCGATGATTACAAAAAGTATGTACTTTGGCACACCGGTATGCGGCATTCTGATGCTGGTTCCCGCAGCTGTCATTTTGCATAAAGTAAAGAAAATGTGCATGGGCTGGGATGGTGAAGACGAAGCCTGTGTGGAGCGGATGGAATATCTGCTGAACTGGCCGATGATTTTGAGTGGTCTTCTGATGCCGCTTGTATTTTTCTTTTTCAGCGCGGGCATGGTGTATGCGAATGGCACAATGAATATCTTAATTGTGCTAGGTGAAATGATTGCAGGTCTGGTTGCCGTCGTGTTAGTGCAGCAAAAGACCGTGGATATAACGCGCATGCTGAACCCGGAAAAGAAGGGCAGCGTCTACGATACGGATTTCCAGAAAAAATGGCTGAACAGCTGTGATGAAAATGAACAGCGCCAGATTGGTGAGGCGGCATACTATTCTTATAAGGCGGTAAATATTACCTGTATGGTACTGTGGGTTTTGTTAATTATGGCACATACTACTTTTCAAACCGGTATCCTGCCAATCACGATTGTACTGGTGATTTGGGGCGTATTACAGGGCAGCTATTTTTACGCCTGCTTGCAAGCAAACCACAAGGAAAAGAAATCTATTCGCTGAGAACTGCAAAGGAGAGAACGCCGTGAATTCGTCGACTTATATCCTATTGTTTCTCTTGATTTTTCTTATTGTGCATGAGCGGCGCAACAAGGAATGGAACGTTGTAAAACATCGAAAAAATAAAGCAGAGGTGAAGGACATGATTGAGTTGGCCAAACGTTTTGTTGGAAAAGAGTGCTTGATTTACTTATTTGGTGGGAATCAGATCACAGGCGTAATTCAGGAAGTTTCCGACAGTGCAATTCTGGTAGAAAATAAGGGAATGACAGATGCAGTCAATCTGGAATTTGTGACGCGCATTCGGGAATATCCCCGAAAGAAAAACGGGAAGAAAAAAGCTTTGATTCTGGAGTGATGGAAAACGGCGTGTATCGGAATGGATACACGCCGTTTGCTTTATTTGGCCCAAAAGGTATGCACTGCAGATTGCAATGCAGGAATGTCATAACAGGTTTGCAGATGTGCCCAATGAGGTGGCATCAGACGGCGATATTCTTCCAGCGTGAAACGGTCGTCGATCAAAAGGACTACGCCTTTATCCTGTGGGGTGCGAATCACACGCCCGGCGGCTTGCAATACTTTGTTCATGCCGGGGTAACGGTACGCATAATCAAAACCACAACCGCCGTTTTCCGGTTCGTCGTAATACTGCCGTAAAATATCCTGACGAGGATTCACTTGGGGTAGTCCTACACCAATCACGGCACAGCCAATCAATCGGTCTCCGGCAAGGTCAATGCCTTCCCCAAAGACGCCACCCATTACGCAGAAGCCCAAAAGTGTTTGCTCATTTTCAGTGGAAAAGCGTGCGAGAAAATCTGCACGAGCGGTTTCGTCCAAACCACTTTCCTGCGCTAAAATGGGAATCTCCGGGTATCGTTCCGTAAATACCTGCTGTACCTGCTTTAGATAGGCATAGCTGGGGAAGAACGCCAGATAGTTTCCCTGTTTTGCTTGCACCATAGCGGCAAGTGCATCCGCAATGGGATGCAGGCTATTTTCCCGATCCCGATAGCGTGTAGAGATATTACCCAGACAGTACAGCCCCAGATGTTCCGGCGCAAAAGGACTTTGTAAAGCGACGGCGGAAGCATTCGGGCACCCCAGTACCGCTTTGTAATAGCTGGGCGGTGTAATGGTGGCACTGAAGAGTACCGCGGAGCGACCGCGATTGAGGCTTCTTTCCACAAAGGCGGAAGGATCCAGACAAAGCAAATCAATTTCCAGTTCGCTGCCATGCACCGTCCACTGAGTCACATAATGGGTGTCATACTGTTCCGCAACCCGCAGAAACGCACGCAGAGAAAAGTATAACTGCAAAATGGTTTCGTGGGCAGGACCGTCTTTGTGATCTTCCAGCCAGTGCTGCGCTGGGGATAAAATTTTTTGCAGCGTAGCGCAGAATCGGGGCGGCAACTCTTTGTAATAGCGTGTAGAATTGGATTGATATAGGGGCTCCTGATTGCCAAACAGATTGCTGTTTTCTGAAAGCGCGTCAGATGAATCTGCATCAGAATCGAAAGATTGTTGTCCAAACAGGCTGGTCTGGATGCTGTTTTCTGCTGCGGGGAAAGCGTCTGCGTCTTCTGTGGACAATGCCTTGCGGAATTGCAGCAAAAAATCGTTGGCCTGCCCCAGTGCAGTTTTCAGGCTGCTTTTGCCTTTTCCTAGGGCACGACGTGCTTCCAGCAGTTGGCTTTTTGTAAAAGATGCGGAATGCATCGCACGGGCACGGCTGGGTAGATTGTGCGCCTCATCAATGAGAAAAAGCCAGTCCCCCTTTGCATCAAAGAAACGCTGCAAATGAACCACTGGGTCAAACAGATAGTTGTAATCGCCAATGATTACGTCACACCACTCGGAAAGGGAGAGCTGCATTTCAAACGGACAAACCTGATGCTTCTTTGCAAATGCAGAAAGCGTATCTTGTGACAGAACCACATCCTGCGCAAGAGTATCTTCCATAGCGGTCAGAATCCGGTCAAAATATCCTTTGGCGTAAGGGCAGCGTTCCGGCAAACATTCGGGGCGGCCTTCGTCATTGCGGCACAGACAGATCTTGTCCTTGGCAGTCAGAGTAATGGCGCGCAGCACCAGATTGGGATTCATTTGTCGCAGGTGTGCAATGGCTTCCTCTGCGGCAGTGCGTACCGTAGAACGGGCGGTTAGGTAAAAAATTTTTTCACCGCAACCTTCTCCCATACTTTTCAAAGCAGGAAACAAGGTACTCATCGTTTTTCCAATGCCGGTAGGTGCCTGACACAAAAGCCGACTATCTGCTTCTTTACAGG
>JARHYC010000027.1 GCA_029264955.1 Faecalibacterium sp.
ACCTCAGGAAGCCACGGGGCGTGGGAATGGGAATAGGCTGGTCAGTAGCTGGGCTGGAGGGTTCCTGCTTCAGAGTGTAAAGACTTTAACTCTTCCCAGACCCAGCTTGTTTAACCGTTCTGGGCCTCAATAGGCTCATCTGCAACATGGGTACAGTTACGTTACCTGCTTCACAGGCTCTTTTAAAGATTAAATACGGTAATGGGTATAAGGGCTCAGGATCACGAGTGGAGAGAACATCTCCAAATGGCGGCGTACCCCTGCATTTACTTCCAAAAGCGGAAGGTGCAAAAATACGCTTTCCACCGGGAGCATCAGGCTTTCCAGTGTGCCTGCATCCTTTGCTGCCAGAATTTCTTCCAGCGTGTGTGCATCTCGCTCATTATAAACGCCTGCCTGCACACGGCGCAGTGCGCTCATGGTACCCTTCTGACCCATTGCTTCCGCAATATCTTCCAAAAGCACACGGATATACGTTCCCTTTGAGCAGGCTACCCGCAGCGTGTATTCGTTTGCAGCGGGACTGCCCAGATACTCGATGGAATGAATGGTAATGGTCCGGGGCTTGCGTTCTACTTCGATACCCTGACGAGCTGCCTTATACAAAGGCTGACCATTCACTTTAACCGCAGAATACATAGGTGGCATCTGCTGCTGCTCACCGACAAACTGCGGCAAAATTGCCAACAGCTCGGTTTCTCCAACGGTCACCGGTGCGGTTTCCTGCACAGTACCGGTAATGTCACCAGTATCTGTTTTTTTTCCCAGACGAAGTGTTGCGCAATAGGTTTTATCGTGATTAACCTGCAAATCCACCGCCTTGCTGGCTCCCCCGCAGAATACCGGCAAGACACCAGTCGCCATCGGGTCCAACGTACCAGAGTGACCCAGCTTTCGGGTTCCCAAAACACCACGCAGCTTGGCAATCACGTCAAAACTGGTCCAGTCGGTAGGTTTATCTACAATCAAGATTCCCTGCATCGCTGGTCCTCCTGTGCCTGTTCCATCACAGCTTGTACTTCGGTCAGGATTGCGTTCTTGGTGTTATCCAGATTTCCTTCCAGCTCGCATCCAGCTGCGCGACTATGACCGCCGCCCCCCAGACGACGTGCAATGGCACAAGCATCCACATCGCCCAATGTTCGAATACTGATGCGGTAGCTTCCGGCAGGGGTCTGACGCAGGGTCAGACCTACATGAATCCCGGCTATGCTTAACGGCAAGCTAGTCAGATCCTCCAAATCGGCAGGCTCTACACCACTTGCACTGATTTCCTCACGGGTCAGGTAAATCAGTGCGCACTTTCCATCCAAGTGATACTCCAGATTATTCAGTGCCATACGTTCCGCTGCTATGCGCTCTTTTGCTTTGGTTTCAAACAGGAGCTTATTCAGTTCGCCCATGCGGGCGCCAGCATCCATCAGCCGAGCCGCCACCATATGGGTACGTGACGTAGTATTATTGAACTTAAAACAGCCCGTATCCGTAGACAACGCTGTATACAGACAGTCCGCAATCTGCGGCGTGATTTCCGCCCCCAGCTTAGCGATTATATCTATCATCAGTTCAGCAGTTGCCGCTGCGGTAGAATCCAGCAACGTAAAATCTGCATAGCCGCCGTTACCAGCATGATGATCGATACAGAAATTCACATGATGTGCCAGTTCCGGCACACCATTATTTGCACCGAACAACTGAATACTCGCCACATCTACCGCCACCACAGTTTCCGGCTCAAAAGAGTCATCAAAAACCGGAATCTCCATATAAGAGAACAACTGCGGGATAGGATCCGAGCAAAGAACTGCTGCCGTTTTACCTAACGCACGCAATGCATGGCAAAGCGCTGCACCACAGCCAACGGTATCTCCATCCGGATTTTTATGACACAGGATCAAAACACGGTCCACCGAAGAAAGGCGTTCCGTCATTTCATCCACGGTCAGGAATTCCGTCATATGTTCCTCCTTGAACTGCAAACTCAGTCCGCATTTTCGTCCGCAGGTCGATTTTTTTCATTCAGGTCCTTCAACAGCTGATTGATGTGTTCTGCGTAAGCGGCGCTGTCGTCCTCAACGAAAATCAAACGCGGCGCCTTGCGGATGTGCATATGCTTGCTGATGTCCGTGCGTACACGGCCAGCGCAGTGATTCAGGGTATCCACAACCACCTTTGCGCCGTCCTCACGGCCCATCACACTGATGTGGACCTTTGCCACATCCAAATCAGGGGTGACGTCTAAACGGGTCACGGTCAAAAGGCCGCCTTCCAGGCGGGGGTCTTTCAGTCGGCTGATACTGGCGATGATTTCGCGCTTCATATCCTGTGCCAAACGACCCATGCTTTTTTCAGACATATTGCCCTCCTATCTCATTAAAACGGAGTAGAGAGAAATTTTCTTACTCGCGGTATTCTTCCATCTTAAATGCTTCGTAAACGTCGCCGACTTTGATGTCGTTGAAGCGAGCCAGCGTAACGCCGCACTCGTAGCCTTCTGCAACTTCCTTAGCATCATCCTTGAAGCGCTTCAGGCTTGCAATCTCGTCTTCTGCCAAAACGATACCGTCACGAACCACACGGACCTTGCTGTCGCGAGTGATCTTACCATCGGTAACACGGCAGCCGGCAACTGTACCTACATTGCTGATTTTGTAGACTTCACGAACTTGCAGCTCGCCCAGCTGAACCTCACGGAACTTGGGAGCCAGCATACCCTTCATAGCGTCGGTGACATCGTTGATTGCGTCGTAGATGACACGGTACATACGCATTTCTACATGTGTAGCTGCGGCTGCTTCCTTCGCCACGTTGTCGGGGCGTACATTGAAGCCAATGATGATGGAGTTGGATGCGTCAGCCAGGTCAACGTCAGACTTGCTAATCGCGCCAACACCTGCGTGGATAACGCGAACACGCACTTCATCGTTGGAAATCTTCTCCAGGCTCTGCTTAACAGCCTCAGCGGAACCCTGCACGTCAGCTTTGACCACGATGGTCAGTTCCTTCATGTCGTTCTCTGCCATCTGGCTGAACAGGTTGTCCAGAGTAACCTTAGTGTAAGATGCGAACTGGCGCTCCTTAGCAGCAGTTGCGCGCTGGTCAGCCAACTCACGAGCCAGACGCTCGTCTGCAACAGCCTCGAACTGGTCACCTGCTTCGGGCACTTCAGTCAGACCGGTGATCTCGACAGGAGTAGAGGGACCGGCAGACTTCAGGTTACGGCCCTTATCGTCACGCATGGTACGGACACGGCCAACAGCAGTGCCGGCAATCAGTACATCGCCAATATTCAGGGTACCATTCTGCACCAGCAATGTAGCAACAGGGCCCTGACCCTTATCCAGACGAGCTTCGACGACAGAACCCTTACCACGGCGGTTGGGGTTAGCACGCAGCTCCATCACTTCTGCTTCCAGCGCAACACGCTCCAACAGGTCCTGGATTCCTTCGCCCTTCAAAGCGGAAACCGGGATGCAAGCAACATCGCCGCCCCAGTCTTCGGGGATGATGCCGTGAGCGGTCAGGCCTTCTTTAACACGGTCGGGGTTAGCGGTGGGCTTATCCATCTTGTTCACTGCAACGATCATCTTGACACCTGCAGCCTTTGCGTGGCTGATGGATTCGATGGTCTGGGGCATAATGCCGTCATCAGCAGCAACGACCAGAATAGCCAGGTCGGTCATGTTTGCGCCACGGGCACGCATAGAGGTAAATGCCTCATGGCCCGGGGTATCCAGGAAGGTGATCTTAGCACCATTTACGGTAACCTGATATGCACCGATTGCCTGGGTAATGCCGCCCGCTTCACCTGCTGTGACATTAGTAGCACGAATTGCGTCCAGAATGGAAGTCTTGCCGTGGTCAACGTGACCCATAACACACACAACAGGAGGACGCTCGACCAGATCTTCTTCGTTATCCACATCCTGCTCGAACAGACGCTCTTCGATGGTGACTACCTTTTCGCGCTCGACCTTCGCGTGGAACTCCTCAGCCACCAGTGCTGCGGAATCGAAATCGACCACGTCGTTGATGGTGTGCATTTCGCCCATCTGCATAAACTTAGCAATAACCTTGCCAACTTGCTGCTTCAGGCGGGTAGCCAGCTCGCCAATGGAAATTTCATCGGGAATCGTAATCTTCAGCTGTGCGTTACGGGCCTTTTCCAGCTGGATGCGCTGGAGGCGCTCTGCTTCGGTCTCTCGCTTACCCTTCTGGTACTGCTGACGCTGACGCTGGTTGCGCTGAGAAAACTTCTGCTTATTGCCCTGCGGGCTAGACTTCCGGCGATTGTTGTTTGCGTTCTTATTGGTAGAAGCCAAATCATCATACTTTGCATCAAAGCGAGCTACGTTCAGTTCAACGGTACGGGTATCAACAGTAACCTGATTGTTCTCACGCTTGACTTCGACCTTCTCTACGGTCTTAGCAGGTGCTTTTGCACCGGTAGCCTTTGCCAGCTCGCTGAGGGAAACTGTTTTTTCCTCGTGCTTATCATGCTTTTCATGCTTCTTAGCATTGTGCGCAGGCTTCTTTTCAGCAGACTTCTTTTCAGCAGGCTTCTTTTCTACAACCTTCTCCACAGCCTTAGCAACTTCGGGGTTTGCGCTGTTCAGAAATGCCTTCAGATCCACATCGGCATTGTCGCGGCTCATCTTCTCCAGCAGCAGGTTCAGTTCCTGCTCCTCCAGATTCGAGCTGACCTTCTTACCGGTAACGCCCACTTCGTTCAGGGTGTCCAGAATCTGCTTTGCAGGCTTGTTGACGTCCTTTGCAAAATCGCTAACTTTGTATTTAATAATCATTCGCTGTCTTCCTCCTTCTGAATGAGGTGTTCGCATTGCTTGTACTTGGTCAAACACAGGCGTGCCAGATTGGCGTCTGCTACAGCATACACTGCAACACGCTTACGGCTAACATCTGCCAGATCGTCCTGTGCAAGCGGCAGGGGCAGAACCTCTGCCATATCTTCTACGGCATAGCGCAGACGCTGTGCCGTTTTCGGGCTGATGTCCGATGCCAGATACACGCAGTCTGTTTTACCTGCCATAACGGCATCCATCACTGGGTCGTAACCCATAACCAGTTTACCCGCTTTGCGGCACATGGAAAATGCACCGTGCAGCTGTGCTTTCAGTTCATCCGACGTAAAGGCAGGAACCTGTTTTACATTCTTTTTCATGCATTTACGCCCCCCTCTTTTGCGTCTGTCAGCTGTGCCGACAGGCTGTCATAGACCTCCTGCGGAATGGTTACTTCAAATCCGCGCTCCAGCGCTTTTTTCTTGCGTGCCTTTGCGAGGCAAGCAGGGTCTGGGCAAATATATGCACCACGGCCGGGCTTTTTGCCGGTCAGATCCACACTGATCTCACCGGTCGGCGCTTTCACAACACGCACCAGCTCTTTTTTGGGCTTAGAGGTGTTACAGCCTACACACTGACGCATTGGAACCTTTTTCTGTACCATGTTCGGCCCCCTTGTCATTCATTTCAGTCGTTGGTGACGTTCTCGTCGTCCTCACCATAATAACCGCTTTCGGGGCGGATATCAATATTGTAACCAGTCAGACGTGCGCACAGACGTGCATTCTGACCCTTGTTGCCGATTGCCAGGCTCAGCTGATGATCGGGAACGGTAACCTTGCAGCTGTTGGTTTCACCGGGCAGCAGCTCAACCTTGACGACCTTAGCGGGGCTCAGGGATGCTGCGATGAACTCGGAAATATCCTCGCTCCACTTGATAATGTCGATTTTTTCACCGCCCAGCTTCTCAACAACGTGAGCAACACGGTCACCATGTGCGCCAATGCAGGCAGAAACAGGGTTCACGTTTGCGTCGGTGGACCAAACAGCCATCTTGGTACGCGCGCCAGCCTCACGGCTGATTGCCTTAACTTCAACAGTGCCGTCATAGATTTCCGGAACTTCCATCTCGAACAGACGCTTGACCAGGCCGGGGTGGGTACGGCTGATCATCACGCGTGGACCACGCTCGGTAGCCAGAACATCCACAACGTAGACCTGCAGCTGCTGACCCTCGGTGTAAACTTCACCGGGGACCTGCTCGCTGCGGGGCAGGATTGCGTCGCCGCCCTTACCCAGGTTCAGGCTGACAATGCCCTTCTCCTCGTCAACGTGGGTCACGGTAGCCAGAACAATTTCGTGGCTCTTGGACTGCATTTCGTTCAGCTGCTGGTTACGCTCTGCTTCGCGGATGCCCTGACGGATAACGTGCTTAGCGGTCTGCGCAGCGATACGACCAAACTCCTTGGTCTTCAGGCTGGTAACCATACGCTGGCCTGCCTTATAGGTCTTGCGGATGTGCTGTGCTTCGCTTTCCTCGATCTGGGTATTCTCGTTGATCATCTCGCCGTCGGGCACGATGTCACGAACCAGAGATACATTGAACTTGCCCTTGCCGGGATCGATCTCTACCAGAACATTTTCTTCCTCGACCTCGTAGTTCTTCTTAACCGCAATCACGATTGCGGCCTCGATCTTGTCCAGCAGGTATTCGGGGGTGATGCCACGCTCACGGGTGAGCATGGACAGCGCTTCAAAGAATTCGTTGTTGCTTGCCATCTTAATTCCTCCTACAATTCACAGTTGGGGGGTATCCCCTATTTATCTTTTTTAGAACAGATTTTCGTCATCACACAGGCGAACGGTGCTGGCAGCCTTGACTGCAAAAGTGATTGCGCCGTTTTCGGTTTCCACGGTTACCATATCGCCGTCACGCCCCTGCAGAATGCCGGAAAATTCACGGTTACCTGCTTCGTCAGCGCAGAACAGCTTGACGGCAACTTTCTCGCCCTGCATTTGTGCGTAATGTTCGGAACGGGTCAGCTTACGACCAACACCAGGGCTGCCAACCTCCAGATAATAGCTCTGATCGATGGGGTCTTCCGCATCCAAGATCGGGTCAATTGCGTGCGATACCGCTGCACAGGTATCTGTATCCATGCAACTGCCGTCAGTCTTATCAATCAGAACACGCAGGAACCAATCGGGACCTTCCTTCTCAAAAACCACATCCCACAGCTGAAGGCCCATACCTTCGACCACGGGGCGTACCAGAGTTTCAACCTTTTTGGCAGTGTTGCCGCCAGAAGTTTTCGCCATATCAAACGCTCCCATACAAACAAGAAAAGCGGACCTTGCGGCCCACTTTCCATAAAACTATTAACGTACTATCAGGAGTATAGCACATCCCGTGTGGTTATGCAAGTATTTTCCAGTTTTTCGCCGTTTTCTCTGCGGAAATGCCCTTAAAAAGCGTTTTTCTTGTTTGAAACGTATGCACTTGCATGTTATACTGCCAAAAAAGCAGATAAAACAGGAGGTTTCCATATGAATGCACCGATTGATGTTTCCGCTGTTATCCTGCACACCAAACGCCTGACGCTGCGCCCTTGGCGTATGTCAGATCTTACGGATTTTTACGAATACGCCAGCGTGGATGGTGTGGGGCAAATGGCAGGCTGGCTGCCCCATAAAAATATAGAAGAGTCCCGCACCATTTTAGAACAGTTTCTTGAAACCAAAAACCAGTTTGCCGTTGAATACAACGGCAAGGTCATCGGTTCGGTCGGTGTGGAGAAATACGACGAACACCTTTTACCGGAATACGCCAACAAACGCGGCCGTGAGCTGGGCTTTGTTTTGTCCAAGGATTACTGGGGGCAAGGTCTGATGCCCGAAGCCGTGGAAGCGGCAGCACAATATCTCTTTGATAAAGAGAATCTGGATTTTCTGGTCTGCGGACACTTTGTGGAAAACGATCGCTCCCGCCGGGTGCAGGAAAAATGTGGTTTCCGCCATGTAAAGCAATCGAAATACACCACATACTACGGCGAAGTGAAAGACGAATGGCTTTCGGTTCGAGAAAAATAGAGCTTCTCCTCTTCCTCAAAAAATAAAAACGCTGTTGCGGCTTCCATCTGCAACAGCGTTCTTTTTATTTATTCCGTTAGATTATATACGCTTACTTCTTCGCCCTGCCGAATCAGCTCTGGTTCCCCTGCATCGTTTTTCTTGTATTCATAGCCATAGCTGCCACTACCATTCTTTGATTGATAGCTGAATTGAATCACGACATGGGTCTCATCGTCTGGGCATACTGCCGTAGCAGTTTCTGTGATTTCCAAATCTTCAAAGTCAGCAAACTGTGCTTCAAAGGATTCTTTCGCCAGTTCGATTGCCCTGCCATAGGAGACAGGTACCTCTTCCGTTTGGCTTTCCACATAAGATTCCGTCTTGCCGCAAGCCGTCAGAAATAGGCACAAAGAAACCAATATCATAAGAAACTTTTTCATAAGGCTTTCTCCTTTTCCTGTTTAGCGGGCAATGTATCAAACCGTTTCAGAGGTGTGACACTGCTCGCTTTTTTATACGGATCTATGCTCCAATTCTGCCAAAGCAGCAAAGAGCTTTTCTTTATTGGCTGCAAACTGGGGGGCAAATTCCTGCGCCCAATCGTAATCCAGATAGAGAGCCTGATAGATTTTACGCCCCAGAACTCTTACCCGAATAGGATTTGCTGTTTGCTCCAAAGATTTTACACGATCCGTAAGTTCCATGCAGGTCAGCGCCCAATCCACGTCCAGCGGCTCCCGCTGCTCAATGGAATACAACGCCAAGTAGTCTTTCACTTTTGCCTGAAATACCTGGCCGCCACAGCTGGTCGGCTGTTGGAAATACTCCACCGTTCCGTCTGTGTCAATTTGCTGGCCCAGTGGGTACAACGCACACACCAGCGGCTTTGCTTCATGGATGGCGCAGTGGCTTTTATACAAAAATGGACAGCTGGATTTTTCGTTTTTGATAGGTTTCAGCCGGACGACCGGCAGGTGGCTGTCGATTCCGATATACTGGCGGCAAAAGCTGCGCACAACCAACACAGGCGGAAGATGTAAATGATGTGCAATGCGCCACAAATCATAACCGGAAAGTACAATATCCTCTCGCCCACGGCAACAATCCCCGCAGCCTGCACAGGCAAAGGCAAAGCACTCTGATTTTTCCAGATGCGGGTAGATGTCCAGATCCATATGACCAGACTGACCACACAAATCTACCTGCTCGTTTTTCATACTGCTTTCTCCTTTTTGTTTATTCCGGTGCCTTCATACTTTCTACCATACTGATGTGATTCACCAGACGGCGCATGAAGGCGCTGACCACAAAGGTAAACAGCATGGTCAGTGCGACGCTCAACAGGTAACTGCTGGGCTCAATGCTGCGAATGAACATCATCTGATCGATTTCCACCGTGCGAATGATGAACTGATGCAGCGGTGCGCCGATTGCCAAACCAACAACCGCACCAATCAGGCTCAAGATATAGATTTCACGGAAGATATAGCGGTTCACTTCGCCTTCGTAAAAACCCAACACCTTAATGGTTGCCAGCTCTTTCTTGCGCTCGGCGATGTTAATGTTAATCAGATTATACAGAACCAATGCAGCCAACGCTGCGGCACAGAAGATGACCAGCAGCACCACATAATTGATGCAGCTGATAACATTCTCAAAGGTAGCGTTCTGGTCCTCCGCCATAAAGACGGTGGTAACATAGTTTTTGCCCAGCAAGGTCTTTACCAATGCATCCGCTGCAGCTTCGTCATCACCTGTGGTTGTTTTTGCCAAAATTGTATTCCAGGTCGGTGTTGTACCCATGACCTTTTCGTACTGTTCCGGGCTGAGGATCAAACGGCTGGACAGATAGTTTTCGTTGACGCCGGTAAGCGTTACCGGCACAGCTTCACCGTCCGGATTTTTCAGCCAAATCTCATCGCCCACGGAAACGCCCAGCGTTTCAGCGGTCTTTTCTGTCAAAATCACGCTGTTGGCATCATAGGGAATCTGCTTTTTACCAATGCGGTTTTGCAGGGTTACATACTGGGACAATTCCATATCCTCACGGCATACGGTCAGCGTAGTTGTACCTTCGTCGCCATCAGCATTGGAAACCGTCACATTCTTGGTGTAGCAAATACCGCGATCCGCAATCTGGCTGGATTGATCGATTTCTTCCAGCAGACCACGGGTTTCCGTCAGTGCTGTTTCGTTGGAGAAAGACACCGTCATATCATAATGCGTCAGCTCGCTGTATTGTACATCAATGATTTCCATGATGGAATCCTGCAAACCAAAGCCAATCAGGACCAGTGCGGTACATCCGGCAACGCCAAGAACCGTCATAAAGAAACGCTTCTTATAGCGCAGCAGATTGCGTGCCGTCACCTTATGGGAGAAAGACATTCGTTTCCACAGCGGTGTAATGCGCTCCAGAATAATGCGCTTACCCGCCGGGGGTGCCTTCGGAAGCATCAAAGTTGCAGGCTTTTCTGCAAGAGTTTCATGGCAAGCATTCAGCGTTGCCAACACAACAACCGATACACTCGCAGCCAAGCTGATCACAATCAGCCAAGGATAATAAATCACGTGGAAAGTGGGCAGCTGGTACATGATGGAATACGCAATCCAAATTACCGTGGGGAATCCCGCAAAGCCGATTATCATGCCGCATACTGCGCCGGACAAGCTTGCTGCCAAAGCATAAATCAAGTACTTGCCCGTAATGGCTGCTTCGGAGTAGCCCAGTGCCTTAAATGTACCGATCTGCTGGCGGTTTTCTTCGACCATTCGGGTCATGGTGGTTAATGCAACCAGTGCCGCTACCAAGAAGAAGAACACCGGGAACACGCGTGCAATATCGCCGATACGGTCGATGTTCTGCTCGAAGGTGGCAAAGCACATAATCGCATCACGGTTCAGCACATACCACTCACCCGCAGCAATGTTGTCGATTTTCGCCTGCGCATCATTGATTTGGTCTTCGGCATCATTCAACTGCTGTAAGGCATCAGCCTTTTCTGTTTCAAAGGTCTTGCGGCCTTCTTCCAGTTCCCGCACGCCGTCCTGATACTCTGCCCAGCCTTGATCCAGCTTTTCACGACTATCTTGCAAAAGCTGTTCCGCACGTTCCAGTTCACCGTATGCGCTGGTAATTGCCATCTGACCTGACAAAAGCGCTGACTTCATCTTTTTCAAAGCAGCTTGTGTCTGGGTCAGCAGCTCCACATTGGAAATATCCGGACCTGATAAAAGCCCCTGCCCGTACAGCTGTTGTTTGACCTGATTCAGCTGACCCTGATAGGTATCAATCTGTGCCTGAATCGCCGCATGATTGTCCAGAGCCTTCTGATAGGCTTCTTCGGCTTTTGCCAGATTTTCCGGATCCGTTTCGGGATCATTTCGCAGATTTTCCAGCTGCTCCGCCGCAAAATCCAGCATGGTTTGTGCGGAATCCTGTAAGGGCTGAGCTACTTCCAACATATATACTGCCAAACGCAGATTTTCCATGTTTTCTTCCAGCGTCAAAACAGCTTCGTTATTGACCAGAATCTGCTGGGTGCCGTCATGCAGCGTACTCGGCAGGTCATTGCGCTGGGCCGCCAGCTGCTTTTTGCCGTCTTCGTACTGTTTTTCGCCTGTGTCAAGCTGTGCTTTTGCGGCATCCAGCTTACGCTGGGCATCATCCAGTTCTGCCTGCGCATCTGCCAGCTGTTGGTCCGCTTGCTGTTTCTGCTCCAGATATTCTGCTTTCGCATCATCCAGCTCTGCCTGTGCTTCGGAAACGATTGCATCCCGGCGGACTTCCACACGAGATGCGGAGATATCCTCTAAACGCCTTTGCACGGGTTCTATTACAGCGTCATATTCTGCGCTGTAAGTGTCCATACCGCGTGCGCCCTCTACCGTCAGATAGCACACAGACAGGTAATCTGCTGTAAAATCCGTTTCCGGCAGATATGCGATGAAATCCAGTGTACCGTCACCAGCGGTACTGGTTTCGTTATCAATGGAAAAGTTCATCGGGCTTTGCACCACGCCTACAATGGTGTAGACGCGCTCCGTCAAATCTTGTTCTTCTTTCAGTGTAACGGTATCGCCTACCTGTACACCTTCCAGAAAGCCCAGAGGCTGTACCGCACATTCGCCCGGTGCATTGGGCAAACGACCTTCTTTCAGAGTCAGACGGTTGATATCTTGGGATGTGTCCCCGGTACTGTTTGTGGGCAAACTGTGGGCACGCATGACAAGTGTATCCCCGAACTGATTGGTCACTTCACAGTCCAGAAATTTTGCAGGCTGAACCTGCTCCACACCTTCGATTTGCTGAATCTGCTGGATATCTTCATCGGTCAGACCCAGTGTGGACAGGATACGCAAATCGCACAGGCGATTTTCCTCAAAGTAGAGATTGCCCGCCGCCCGCATATCCGGCGCAACGCTCATTAAGCCGGTCAGCATACAGACGCCCAGCAGGATAATGCCGAAAATCGACAAGAAACGGCTGCGGGTCGTTTTTACTTCCCGGACGATATTTTTTCGATATGTTTTTTTAGGCAAATGACTCACCACTCGATCTGTTCTACCGGTACAGGGTCCGGATTAACTTCATTGGAAAGGATTTGTCCGCTCTTGACACGGATGACACGGTCTGCCATAGCGGTCAGCGCCGAGTTGTGGGTTACGATGATAACCGTTTTACCGGTTTCGCGGCAGGTATTTTGCAGCAGCGACAAAACCGACTTTCCGGTTTGATAGTCCAGCGCACCCGTCGGCTCATCACACAAAAGCAGTTTCGGGTTCTTTGCCAGTGCACGGGCAATGGACACACGCTGCTGTTCACCGCCGGAAAGCTGTGCCGGGAAGTTATTCAAACGCTGCCCCAGACCCACACCTTCCAACGCGGTAGCAGCATCCAGCGGATCTTTGCAGATTTCGCTGGCAAGCTCTACATTCTCCAGCGCAGTCAGGTTCTGTACCAAATTGTAGAACTGAAACACAAAGCCAATATCGTACCGCCGATACTCGGTCAGCTGCTTGGGGGTATACTTGCTGATCAGCCGACCATCCATATAGATTTTGCCTTCGTCGCACTGGTCCATACCGCCCAGCATATTCAGAAGGGTGGTCTTGCCGGAACCGGAGGGACCGACAATGACACAGAATTCACCTTTATCGATATAAAAATCCATGTGGTTCGCTGCGGCAATGCGAACCTCGCCTGTTTGGTAGTACTTGCAAACATCTGTAAAGGAAACAAAGTGTTCCATATATGCCTCCTATCGCCTATTCTGATTTCATCTTACCCCTTTTTTCGGCACTGTGCAACAATTCTTTCGGGATATTAACAGATTGTTTGCAATACAAAACACCGCAGCAAAGGCTTTGTCCAATACAAAGCACCCCGCTGCGGCGTTACCCGTTAAAATATAATACAGATCAGACCGGAACAGCCATCGTTGATGACCTTTTCCAGCGTATTCTGCAAGCGTCCCCGTGCATCCTGCGGCATATGCAGCAGCTTATTCTGCAAGCCTTCATTGACTAGCTCATGCAGGCTCTTGCCAAAAATATTGGATTCCCAAATCTTCAGTGGGTCCTCGCTGAAATCCGCCAAAAGGCTCTTGACCAAATCTTCGCTCTGGCGTTCGCTGCCCACGATGGGGTTGACCTCGGTATGAATCATGGCTTTCATCAGGTGGATCGACGGGGCGCAGGCTTTCAGGCGCACACCGTAACGATTGCCCTGCCGGATAATTTCCGGCTCCTCCAGCTGAAGCTCGTCAATGGTAGGCATCACGATACCGTAACCCGTAGCTTCCACCTGTTCCAGCGCATTGCGCACCTTTTCATATTCCCGCTTTGCCTTGACCAGCTGAATCACACAAGGCATCAGACCCGCTTCATCCACCACATCCAAGCCGGTCTGCTCGGAAAGCACCTGATAGAATACCCCTGGGTCCAGCGTAATGCGTACCCGCACAATACCTTCGGACAAATCCATGCTCTCCACCGCACAGCTTTGTACCGATTCGCACTGCGGCGGCTGACGCTCTGCCAAATCTTTCATGCGGTTGCCACCGTTGACCCATTCCCGAATGGAATCATAGATTTGTTTTTGCAGCCAGTGGTCTGCGTCCAGCATGGGGACCCACTTAGGAAGAACGAAATCCATCTGACGTACCGGGAATTCATACAAAACGTGCTGCAAAATGGACTCCAGCTGCTCCAGCTGCAAATCCAGGCAGTTCACTGGGATAACCGAACGCCCATACTGCTTTTCCATCTGCGCTGCAAGCTCTTTGGTAGCGTCACTGTCTGGATCGATCGTGTTTAAAAGAATTACATAAGGCTTGTGCATTTCGTCCAGCTCTGCGACGATGCGAGCCTCTGCACCGGCATAGTTTTCTCTGGGGATGTCACTGATGCTGCCGTCTGTGGTAACCAAAATGCCGATGGTAGAATGTTCGGTAATTACCTTATGTGTGCCGGTTTCTGCTGCCAGATCAAACGGTACTTCCTCATTGAACCAGGGGCTTTTTACCATACGGGGTTTGCGGTCTTCTTCGTGACCTACTGTCCCCTCCACCATATAACCTACGCAGTCAATCAGACGGGTGCGCAGTTCGGCTCCGCCCTCCAAAGAAATAGAAACTGCCTTTTCCGGCACAAACTTTGGCTCGGTTGTCATAATGGTACGTCCCGCTGCAGACTGGGGCAGTTCATCCCTAGCTCTCGCCCGCATGGCGGGGTCCTGAATATTGGGTAAAACCAGCAGTTCCATAAATCGCTTGATAAAACTGCTCTTGCCGCTGCGAACCGGCCCTACTACACCGATGTAAATATCGCCCCCGGTACGGGCTCCGATTTGTCCGTATACCTTATCGTCCATCTTAGGCACCTCCTTCTTATTCCGTACAGGGAATCAACAGGCACGTCCCGGCGGGCAAGGAATCTTCAGTCAAGCCGTTTGCCTGCATGATTCGGGCCGGTAGCACATGAAACCGCCGCGCCACATCGAACACCTGTTCGCCGGGCTGGACATAACAGGCACGCAGTACGATTTCCGGATCTGCTTTTTCCCGTTCCTCGCCCAGCTCCACATTCAAAAGAACCGGCTGCTTCTTGCTTCGCAGCAAAATACCCTCGATATGCAGGGAAGCCGATACTTCGGCATTGTCTGCGCTCAGGATGCAATTCATATTATCTACCGATGCCCACAGCTCGGAATGGAGTTCTGCATCTGCCGGGATCTGATCCAGCGGCAGAGTCAGCTCTGCAGCACCGTCACGGCACTCCAGCTCACCCATGCTGTTTTTATAAATGACGCTCAGCTGGGTGCGCACCCGCAGACAAAGCTTCCCCTGCTCGTTTAGCAGTTCCGGTACCGCCGGGTCTGCCAGACAGGAAAGAATCTGCACCGACTCACCTGGCAGCACAATTTTTGCCGAAACTGTCTGTCGCTCATCCACTGCGCTTTCCAACTGTTCTACCGCAAGGGGAATCTGCTCTACATTCACATGATGCCCCGTTGCAAAGCATTCCTGCACCACATCCACCGAGTAACTACGGAATACACGGAGATGCAATAATACGGATGCGGTAATAGCGCTTTGCTTGCCCTGCTGCGCACCAGTCTGCAACGTAAAACCTGTCGGTTCTACCACACAGAAGCACTGACAGTCCTCACTCAAATCGTCCAGTTCCAGCGTCTGCATAAAGGGGACCATCACACGCTGAGATGACAGCTGACCGCTGCCTTGGACACGATAGCTAAGTTGTGCCGAAATCTCACCCTTGACAGAAAGCCGTCCCTGCATCACATTTTGTTCCCGCAGCTGCGCTGTGCCGGCAATATCCAGCACGGATTCCGGCTCCTGCTCAAAGGAAAAGACTGCATCTGCTGTGACCAGTTTATCCACGCAGCCCACATTGCGCACGCCACGAACGGTGCTTTGCTTTTGTGCGGTTCCTGCGCCAGCAACCGCACAGACAACCTCCTGCCTGGTTTGGGGATAAATAGATGCCGAAAGCTCCCACGCCCCCCGAATCTCGATCCGCCGCTGATGTACCGCACGACAATTCAGATATTCTGCCTCACCACCCACGGCTGCCGACCAGCCAGCGAAATCCTCCACAGGAATCTCCATTGTTTTACTAAACGGAACCTTCTGTTCGGTTTGACACAGACCAACCTCGCCTTCGCCCTGGTAATACACCACGCACCGCAGGTATCCTTCCAGCAAAAGTCGCCCTGGCTGCAGCTTCTTTTGCAGAAGCACCATTTTTGTTGTGCACTTGATGATTTTAAACACCTGCGGCAGATAATCCGAAATCAGGATTTCTGTTTCGATGGGAATTTCTGATTTAACCATACAAAATCTCCCCGCCGCTGAAATGGTATCGCGGAACACTTTCAATTC
>JARHYC010000007.1 GCA_029264955.1 Faecalibacterium sp.
GATGAACACATAGGTAAAGGTTACAACGTAAAATTACCAATGGCGCTGAGTAACAGGTGCAAGTTGTGAAAAGGTAAAACAGGGAGAAGTCATTAAAATGATAAAAAATAAAATCCTAAAAAATGCCTCTTGGATTATAGCAGGCAGAATTGTACAAGCGGTTTTGAATTTGTTGATAACGATGCTTACAGCACGTTTTCTTGGACCATCCAATTTTGGTTTGATTGGTTATGCATCATCAATTATTGCGTTTGCTACGCCAATTATGCAGTTGGGAATCACAAGCATTCTAGTTCAGGAACTGATTCTTGAACCAGAAAAAGAGGGCGAAACACTGGGTACGGCGCTGATTTCGTGTTTTTGCTCAGGCTTGTTGAGCGTGGCAGGTGTTATGGCCTTTGCGTTGATTGCCAATCGCGGCGAGCCAGAGACCATCATTGTCTGTGCATTATATAGTTTGACATTACTGGTGCAGTCGCTGGAATGCATCAATTACTGGTTTCAGACGCACTTGCTGTCCAAGTATTCCTCTATTATATCGCTTGTTGCATATGTGGTAGTTGCTGCATATAAAGCATATTTGCTGTTTGCGCAGAAAGAAGTATATTGGTTTGCATTGTCCAATGCGTTGGATTTCCTGCTGATTGGTATTGCATCTCTGGCCGTTTATCGTAAGATTGGCGGAAGCGTGTTTTCTTTTTCTTTCGCAAGCTGTAAGCGAATGATTCACAGAGGCAAGTACTATATCATTTCAGGTTTGATGATTACCGCGTTTTCCCAAACGGACAGAATCATGCTGAAATTGATGGTGGATAATTCCGCAGCAGGCTTTTATTCTGCGGCGGTAAACTGTGCCGGTATGGCGGGTTTCGTTGCCAATGCAATTATTGATTCTGCAAGACCTGTTATCTTTGAAAGCAAAAAAACATCTGAGGCGAACTTTGAAAAAAATATGATTCGCTTGTACTCAGTGGTTATTTACTTTGCATTGGCGCAAAGTGTGGGCATTACGCTGCTTGCAAAGCCTATTGTATATATCATTTATGGCCAGGCGTATAAGACAACTATTCCGGCATTGCAAATTATTGTTTGGTACACAACTTTTGCATATATAGGCAGCGTACGAAATATCTGGATGCTGGCAGAAACAAAGCAGCACCTTATTTGGAGAATTGATGTAAGTGGAGCTTTGGCAAATGTAATGCTGAACGCTATTCTAATTCCGAGATTTGGAGTGAATGGTGCTGCAATCGCATCTCTGGTGACACAGATGTTTACAAATGTCATTATTGTCGCAGTAATGAAAGAAACTCGCCCGAATATCATGCTGATGGGTAAGAGTTTGAATCCGAAGAGAATTTTAGGACTGTTGAAATAAAAATTGATCAAGACTGTGAGGAAGTCGTCAAAATGCGAACATTAGCTATAGAAGAAGTCAAACAAATCCAATTAGGCATTCTTAAGAGTGTTGATGAGTGGTGCAATCAAAACGATGTGTCATATTTTTTGGGATATGGAACTTTGCTGGGGGCGGTTCGGCATAAGGGCTATATTCCTTGGGATGATGACGTTGATATTGTAATGATGCGTCCTGATTATGAGCGCTTATTGAAGGAGTTTAATAACAATCGCAAGGATAACTTACAGGTTTTGCATGCAAGTATGGATAAAAATTTTCCCTACGAATTTGCAAAGGTGCAGAATCGAATGACTAAGCTTGTAGAAAATACAGATGTTGTTTATGATATTGGTATCAATATTGATGTGTTTGTTCTGGATCCCATCGATCGAGATAAAAAGACGATTAAGCGAATTCTGCACAAGCATAAAATTCCAACGAAGGTATTGGCGTACAAGAATATGCTTGGTAATGGCGCGCGTAAACGCAAAGGTATCAAAAAAGTGGGCGTTGCTGTCCTGAAAGCTATTTGTGATAGAATTCCGATTTATTGGTGTACTTCCAAACTGGGTGTGGTCGATAAAGCGAACAATAGTGGCGACAATACTTGGGTCGCAAATGTCTGCGAGCGATGGTTTAAGCCATCGGAAATTATGCCGAAAGAATGGTATGCCCAGACGATCCAACTTGAGTTTGAAGGCAATCGTTTTAAAGCACCGGTGAAATACGATCAAGTGCTGACGGCATGGTATGGTGACTATATGCAGCTTCCGCCGGAAGAAGAACAAGTAACACATCACGATTACGAAGCATATCTGCGTTAAGGTAGTAATGCAAAAGCGGGTATACACTGCGCTAGAGAGAAAGCATCGTTCTGGATTTGACTTTTGCTGCGCTAATGGGCTATACCGCAGCAGCATATACAACCTTTGTCGGATATGCAGTTATGGCAGTCGCGCATGGTGTGTTTACGAAAAAGATTACTGAAGAACCAGCATTTGATTATAAGTATCTGACAAAATCAATGATTTTGCTAACGGTATTTGCTTTTGTAATCATGGGATTGTATCATTATCTGGTGATTCGCTGGCTGTTGGCGGGTGCTGTGATGATTTTTGCAGTGTTGGATCTGAAAAATAACTTCTTGGAAGCAAAAGCAAGCGATAAGTAAAAACAGATGATTTACACGATCGGATAGGGAGAAACTTATGTCAAGGCACGAAGGAATCACCATAGTCCGTGACATTTTGTGCCAGGTAAATCAAAAAAGACTTGACTATATGCTTCGAAAAGAGTATGATGAGTTGCGTAAAGAAATAAATCACTGATTTCAGTGTAAGGCAACACACAGCCCAATGTAAAATAGTTGGAATCTGTGTGTTTGCTTTTTGCCAGGATGTTCACAAAATAATGGAGGATACAAAAACATGAACAGGCAGGAATGTGATGTTTTGAATGCTTTATTGGAAAGGCCGTGTCCAACGCAAAGAGAACTGGCGGAGCATGTTGGCCGTTCCTTGGGCAGCGTGAATCAGTCTGTAAAAAAATTGCAAGAGGCGCAATTTATAACGAAAGAGTTGACCCCCACAAGTCAAGCACTGGATTTGTGGAATGGAAGTACACCGCGTAATGCAATCATCCTGGCAGCAGGGTATGGTATGCGTATGGTGCCTATCAACACAGAAATTCCGAAGGGTTTGCTTGAAGTATATGGACAGCCTCTGATTGAGCGGTTGATTGAACAGCTGCACGCTGTTGGCGTTGCAAACATCACGATTGTGGTGGGTTTCATGAAAGAACGCTTTGAATATTTAATGGACAAGTACGGGGTCGAACTTGTTGTCAATCCGGAATATGCAACCAAGAATAACCTGTATTCGCTGGAATTGGTAGCAGATAAACTTTCTGACTCTTATATTATTCCCAGCGATTTGTGGTGTGCAGAAAATCCGTTCGCAAAACATGAGTTGTATTCCTGGTACATGATGGAAAATAAACCGGATCCTAATAGCTGGCTGCGAATCAATCGAAAGCAGGATGTGGTATCTTTACAGCCGAAGCAGACAGGGCACACCATGATTGGTATCAGCTACCTGCGCAAGGAAGATGCTGAGATCGTAAAAAAGCAGATGCGTACCATGTGTAAGGACCCTGCAAATGAAGATGCTTTTTGGGAGAATGCACTGTGCCTGGAAAATGTCGAAACACTGGCAGCAAAAGTAGTTTCGGAAAAGGATGTCATCGAAATCAATACGTATGAGCAGCTGCGTGCACTGGACCCGAATTCGGCACAGGTAAGATCCAAAACGATTGATATTGCAGCAGAGGCGCTTTCCTGCCAGCAGACTGAGATTACGAATATCACGGTGCTGAAAAAGGGAATGACCAATCGTTCTTTCCTGTTTGAATGCCGTGGCCGACGTTATATCATGCGTATCCCAGGGGAAGGCACAGAACAGCTTATCAACAGACGCCAGGAAGCACAGGTCTATCAGACCATTCGCGATAAGAATATTTGTGACGCTATATGCTACATTGATCCGTCCAACGGTTATAAAATTACAGAGTATTTGGAAAACGCAAGATCCTGTGACGCATTTAATCCGGATGATGTCAAAAAGTGCATGAAGCGGCTGCGGGATTTCCATGCGTTGAGCCTGACAGTTGACCATGAATTTGACATTTTTGGCAAGATCAATTTCTATGAATCGTTATGGGAAGGCACTTCTTCCATGTATCAAGATTATGAAAAGACCAAACAGCGGGTCTTTTCGTTGAAGCCTTATATTGACGAACACGTTGAAGCAAAAGTGTTGACACACATTGATGCGGTGCCGGATAACTTCTTGATTCGCCGTATGCCGGACGGCACAGAAGATATTCGCCTGATTGACTGGGAATACGCTGCAATGCAGGATCCGCATGTGGACATTGCGATGTTCTGCATTTATGCAATGTACAATCGGGAGCAGGTTGAGCAGCTGATTGATGCTTACTTTGTGGAAGGCTGCACTAAGGAAACAAGAATTAAAATTTACTGCTACATTGCAGCATGTGGTCTGCTGTGGAGTAACTGGTGTGAGTATAAGAGCAATCTGGGTGTTGAATTTGGCGAATATAGCTTGAAGCAATATCGCTATGCGAAGGATTATTACAAGATTGCAATGCAGGAAATGCAGAAATTATAAGTTGTTGTAGAAAGGGCAAAGAGTTTAATATGTGTAAACAACATCGTGTAAAGCGTGCAATCATTATGGCTGCCGGAAAGGGAACCAGAATGTTGCCCGTGACGCTGAATACGCCTAAGCCGTTGGTAAAAGTAAACGGAAAACGGATGATTGATACTGTTATTGAGGGCTTGCACCAAAATGGAATCACAGAGATTTATGTGGTGGTTGGTTATCTGAAGGAAAAGTTCCAAACGCTGGAGCATGAGTATGCTGGACTGCATTTGATTGAGAATCCGTATTATGACAGCTGCAATAATATTTCTTCGCTGTATGTAGCGCGCGATTTTCTGGAGGATGTCATCATCCTGGATGGAGATCAGCTGATTTTTAATCCAAATATTCTGGCTCCGGAATTTGAGCGCTCCGGATATAACTGTGTGTGGACAGATGCGAATACACAGGAATGGCTGCTTGCAGAAGAAAATGGCATTGTGAAAAAATGCAGCCGTACCGGCGGTGCACATGGATGGCAGTTGTTTAGCATTTCTCGTTGGACTGCGGAAGATGGCAGACAGCTAAAAAAAGATCTGGAACGGGAATTTGATGAAAAACAGAATCGGCAGATTTATTGGGACGATGTGGCTCTGTTCTGTCATCCGGAAGCATATCAGCTTGGTATTTATGAAATGCAGGCTGGCGATGTACGGGAAATCGATGATTTTTCAGAACTCGTGGAAATAGATTCGACCTATCAGGATTGTGTATGAGATTCCAGGGGAAAGGAGCAGACATATGGAAAAGAATAAAACAAAAGGTGAACGCGGCAAAATAGACTGGATGATTACGCTGCTGCCGCTGTTTCTGATTGTTGCACTTTGTATTGTGTTTTTTGTGGCACCGGAGCAGTCAAATACGGTGCTGAGCCAGATTCGTTATTTTTTTGGTGATACCTTCGGCACATACTATTTAGTTATTGGCTTGGGCATTTTTCTATTGTCTATTTTTATTGCTTGTTCTAAGTACGGCGATATTGTGCTGGGCGGAAAAAATGAAAAACCACAGTATTCTTTCTTCGCATGGGGTTCGATGATGTTTACCTGCGGCTTGGCTGCAGATATTCTCTTCTACTCATTTTCAGAATGGTTTATGTATGCAAATGATCCGCACCTTGCGGAGATGGGCAGCATTCAGGATTGGGCGGGCGTATATCCGCTGTTCCACTGGAGCCTGATTCCCTGGGGGTTTTATCTGGTGCTGGCAGTAGCGTTTGGCTTTATGCTGCATGTTCGTAAGTGTGACCGTCAAAAATACTCAGAAGCTTGCCGACCGATACTGGGGAAATGGACGGATGGAATTGCCGGTCGTGTGATTGATTTGCTGGCCGTATTTGCACTGCTGGCAGGCACAGCAACAACATTTAGCGTGGCGACTCCGTTAATGGCAAGTATTATTAACGAGGTATTCCATGTAAGCTTGAATCGAACGATGGTTACGATTATTATTCTGATTGTAACCTGTGTGATTTATACATACTCGCTACTGCATGGCTTTAAGGGTATTAGTTTTTTGGCAAATGCTTGCATCTATATGTTCTTTGGCTTGCTGGCGTTTGTGCTTTTCTTTGGCGGAGAAACACAGTACATCATTGAGTCTGGATTTTCCTCTTTGGGGCGTATGGTACAAAACTTTTTTGAACTTGCCACATTTACAGATCCACAGCGAACTAGTTTCTTTCCGCAGAATTGGACGATTTATTACTGGGCCTACTGGATGGTTTGGTGTGTTGCAGCACCGTTCTTTATTGGCAGTATCTCCAAAGGCCGTACGATTCGTCAAACCATTTGCGGCGGTTATGTGTTCGGCGTAGGTTCTACGTTGATGAGTTTTATCGTCCTGGGCAACTACTCGATGGGCAAACAGTTTTCTGGTGCGGCAGATTTCATGGCAAAATATCAGGAAACCGGCGATACCTATGATTTGATTATCTCCATTATTAAAACAATGCCTTGTGCACAAATTATTTTGGTGCTGATTCTGGTTACAATGGTAGCATTTTATGCAACCTCTTTTGATTCAATTGCATTGACTGCTTCCTGCTATAGCTACCATCGCCTGGGAGATAAAGAACAACCCAACAAGGTGATTCAGCTGCTATGGTGCGTTTTGCTGATTCTATTGCCGATTGCACTGGTGTTTGCAGAAAGCTCGATGAACAATTTGCAGTCGGTAAGTATTGTGGCTGCGTTCCCAATTGGTGCAGTCATGGTGCTGATTGTTTGGAGTTTTATGAAAGATGCCAAAGCATATTTGAGTAGTAGTAAAGAAAAGAAAATCGAAGAATAAAACAAAAGAGAGCGGATCAAATCCGCTCTCTTTTGTTTGTAGAAATCATTCAGTAAGGGGCTCTTCTTCTACTAGGATCAGATTGGGGTAAACTTTTTCAATGCGGCTATCGGGGAAATGCTCGTCAATGAATTGCAAAACAGGATTATCCGTTGCACCATCAGTGGTCTGGCGCTGGTTGTAGCGATACATAGCAAGGCTGGAAACCACCATATTAACGCTCATGAACACAACTAACACCCAGGTTAGCACAACACCAATCCGCATGGGAATACGCTCAATCAAGCCGGAGAGCATAGGGTACAGGTGCTTGAGCCAAACTACGGCAGCAATGCCCCAGAAAAAGCTGTATAGAAGGTTGATACGACCACCCAAATTAAAAGGCAGGTGGCTGTAATCCCAGAAAACGGTACCGAATACCAGTTCTGTAAAAACAGAACAGAAATACTCGTAAGCACCGCCTAAAACAGTGCCGAACAAGAACACATAACCATCACTGCGGTTGCGATGTTTGTACAGGATCACGGTAAGCAGTACAGCGCCTAACCCCCACACGATGGAAAAATCACCGTAGATTACGCTGCTGCGGCTCATCCAGACGCCGGCAGTGATGCGGCAGAAAATGGTTTCGATGATATCGCCCAGGAAAGCGGCGATGAAGAAAAGCATAATCAGCTTGTACAAGCACAAACCAGATGCAAAGCAGTTTGGTTTGGATTCTTCCTGTTCAGGATGGCTGATAGGCTCAGACAAAGTAGGATAGGCTTTGCGGATACGCTTTTGCACAGCACGCGTTACAGCGTTATCCAGCCATGCGGTGAACTGCTTCATGCGCTGAGACATTTCCCGGGAAATACGCATTTCACGTCGTACATGCAGCACAGTTGTGATACTGACCAGAAAGTCAATGATCAGTAAAATGTAAATAATAAGCAGAAGCGTTTCGCCAACCAGCGAAGGAATCCATCCGATCAGATTCAGCAGGAGTTTATCGCTGAAGAACAGGCAGACCAGAGAAGCGGCGCCCCAGATCAAAGCATAAGGCAGGCAGATATAGCCGTCGAACTGGAATCGCTGGGAAGAGTAATCCCACCATTTCTGACCGGTTAAATGTTCCAGAAGGATACCGGTAAACAGCTCCAGACCGGTGGCCAGAATCATACCGCCTAAGAACAGATAGAATGGATTTGCTTTTAGTTCCGGCAGAAAGATGGAGAATAGCAGCCAGCCGCAACCGTAAATCGGAGAAAAGGGCAAGCTCAAAAAGCCACGGTTCAAAAAACGACCCTTTTTGGCGGCAGCCAGAGCAGTTTCTGCAATCCAGCCAATGAAGGAGTAAATCAGAAACAGCCACATTGTTTGATAAAGTGAGTAATACATGGACATACCCCCTGTATGTGTTGAGAAGAATAGCAGTTGTGTTATGTAGAAAACAGCCGCCCGTCTTTGAAATTGGAAAAGCGGGCGGCTGTTTTGCACAAAGTTTTGAAAGACGAAAAAGGTCAGCGTTTGAATTGCTGACGCCACTCATAGCGGCGTTTTGCGTTGTTGATGGTGCGCATCAGATCTCCGCCAAAGAACAGCAGAACGTTGATTAAAGAAACGATCAGGCTTAACTTGCCGGAGAAATTAGAACGGAAGAACATCAGAATCAAAGAACCACCGGCGACCATTCCGAGATATTTTACCTCGATGGGAATCAAGAAGAATACACGCACGACACAGTTGGGATACAAAATGGCAAAAGCCAGAAACAGAGAAAGATTCAGGAAGGTATTGGTGGCGTAACCGGTAATCAAACCGGATACGATAGTACCCAATACACCGCAGAAATAGAATACATTAAAGCGGAACGTACCCCAAGAGCTTTCCAGCTGGTTGCCGATGAACCAGTAGAAGTATAGCGAAATTAAAATCCAAAAAATAGAGGTATTCGGGGGGATAAAGATGAAGGTAATCAGGCGCCAAATTTGACCATGGAAAATTGCAGCACGGTCAAATGCCAGAAAGTAACGCAAAGGCAGCGGCAAAGCGTTACCCAGGAAAATTTCCAAAATAAAAACGATACCCATACCCATAACGATGGTACTGGTCAGATTTTGGATACAGATATTGCTGTGCTTTCGAGCCAGCCGATCCAGCCAATTATGATTCATTGTAGTCACCCTTACTTGTTAAACATATAGCTTGTATTTGCGTAAAAGGCAGCAAACACAAAACGAAACCGAAAAGATTGTTGACGGAATGGGACCGCTTCATAGCATGGTACCCATGAAATTTTACAAAAGCGGCGCCAGTGCTTTCAAAACAAAGCCTGCGAGCTTACGCGGCAACTTTTCGCTGGGCAATGTTTCCAGCGTGATAATACGGCATTTTTCCTGCGTCTGTGCAAAGTCCGCTTTGATCTGTGGGATGCAGCTTACATCATACAGATATGCAGCACATTCGAAATGATGATACAAACTGCGGTAATCTAAGTTAATGGTACCAACGACAGCTTCCCGGTCATCTGCAACAAAGACTTTTGCATGAACGAAGCCGGGCGTATATTCATAAATTTTAACACCGGATTCCAGCAAAGATGCATAATGGGTATAAGCCAACGCAAAAGGAACGTGTTTGTCCGGAATGCCCGGCAGAATCAAACGTACATCTACACCACGCGCTGCAGCAAACTTCAGGGCGGTTTCCATTTCACCATCCAAAATCAGATAAGGCGTCATGATATGAACGTAATGCTGCGCGCGGTTTAGAATGTCGATGTATACCAGTTCGCCAACCCGATTGTCATCGACAGGGCAATCGCCATAGGGAAGAACGAAACCATTTGCTTTGGGTTTTGGTTCAATGGGAATTTCCAGATACGGCTTTGGGTTAGACCAGGTTTTTTCATCAATAGACCACATTTGCAAAAACATTAAAGTAAAGCTGCGGGCAGCTTCACCTTCCACCATAATGGCGGTATCTTTCCAGTGGCCAAACCGCTCATAACGGTTGATATATTCGTCCGCCAGATTAACGCCGCCGGTAAAGGCAACCTTGCCGTCGATGACTAAGATTTTGCGATGGTCACGATAATTATAATGGGTAGAAACAAAAGGAAGAACCGGTGCAAACATTTTGCACTGAATACCCAGCTCGCGTAAGCGATCCGGGTAGTCATGCGGCAGATTGGAAAATTCACAAGTACCATCATACATCATGCGCACTTCTACGCCCTGAGCTGCTTTTCGTGCCAGGATTTCCAGTGTGCGACCCCACATGATGCCTTCACTGACAATGAAGTATTCCAGAAAAATGAACTTTTCTGCCTTTTCCAGCTGAATCAGCATTTCCTCAAATTTATCCTCGCCAAGCGGAAAGTACTTGGCATCAGTGTGGTCATATACCGGATAACATCCAGTGTGGGCAACATACCGTGCCAGTGCGGCAGAACCGGGAGAAACCTGCTCCAGCTGTGTGAAGACCGCAGGGTCTTGTTGAAGCTCGTTTTTTGTGTCCTCGGTGATTTGCTGCGCACGTTTTTTTAATGCGCGGTGCCCCACATCACCTTCAATAAAAAGGTACAGACAAGCACCAAACGGCGGCAGCAACATAATTACAACCAGCCAGGTGATTTTCGCCGAGTTATCCAGACGACTGTTGAGCAAATACAAAACCATAAAAGAGGAAAAGAGCACTGCACCGCCATAGATATGCGGCAGAAATGCTTCAAACCAACGGAATGCACTGAACAGAAAGAAAATCTGAATCAGCAGCAGGACAATAATCAGTCCCATACGGCTGAAAAGTATGCGCGTGATGCCTTTTTTCCCTTTTTGCAGCAGGGAAATTCCAATGGTATCCTTGGCGTCGGCCTTGGAATCCATCATTATATAAACCCCTTTCCATGAAAACTTAATTTATTTTAATTATACTACATTAAAAAGAAATAAAAAAGCGAAAAAAATGGTAAAGTGTAGTAAAATAGAGATAATAAGAGCGGTCTTTTGGAAATGTTTTCAGTTTAGCTACATTTCGCTCTAGAATCGTTCATGGTATGGAAATATACTCTGAACAGAAATAAAAACACACAGAAGGAGCAAGGATGCATGAAAACATTGTTTTATGGCGGCACAATCCTGACGATGGCAGACCCACTGTACACCGAAGCACTGCTGGTAGAAGATGATAAAATTCTGGCGGTGGGTTCTAAAGAGGAGCTGTTGCAGCAGGCACCAGATTGCGAACAGAAGGATCTGAATGGCGCCGTGATGATGCCCGGTTTTGTTGACCCGCACAGCCACTTTATTCAGGTAGCAAACTCTTTGTTGCAGGTATCTTTGAACGACGCAGATAATCCAGAGGAAATGCGGTCGCGTTTTGCTGCATTCATTCAGGAAAATCAGGTAGAGCCGGGCGCATGGGTGCAGGCTTGCGACTATGACAATAACCTACTGCCGGAGCAGAAGAACATTACGCTGGAACAGCTGGATGCTATGGCACCGAATAATCCGGTTATTGTGCATCACAAGTCCGGCCATATGGGCCTGCTGAATACGCTGGCATTGAACAAGCTGGGGTATACGCCGGAAACCAAAGCCCCGGCGGGTGGACGTATTGAGGTAAAGGATGGCAAGCTGACCGGCTATATGGAGGAAAATGCCTTTATTGAAGCAATCAAGCGCGTTCCGCTGCCGGAGCCTGCAATGATGCTGAATGCCATGAAGCGCGCACAGAAAAAGTATGCGTCCTATGGTATTACGACCGTACAGGAAGGCATGGTCATTCGCGAACTGATTCCCATGTATCAGATGCTGTCCCAGTCTGGCACGATGAAACTGGATATCCTGCTGTATGTAGCACCGGATTCTTATGAGGATGTTAAGAAGGCGCTGAGCGCACCCGAGATCGACCCGCATATCCATGTGGGTGGCATCAAGGTGCTGTTGGATGGCTCTCCTCAGGGGCGTACCGCATGGATGCGTCAGCCGTATGAGGGCGAAGCAGAATATACCGGTTATGGTACCATGACAGACGAGGCACTGGAAAATGCGTTCCTGCTGGCAGGCAAGCATAATACCCAGCTGCTGGGCCACTGCAATGGCGATGCCGCAGCAGAACAGTATCTGCGCTGCCTGAAAAAGGCAGAAGAAAAAGAGCCTCAGCTGGCAAAGCTGCGACCTGTCATTGTGCATGGTCAGCTGATGGGTCGTGACCAGCTGCCCCGTGCGGCAAAGCTGGGTGCAATGGTATCGTTCTTCGTGGCACACGTCTATCACTGGGGTGATGTGCATCTGCGCAACTTTGGCGCAGAGCGTGCAAACCATATCAGCGCAGCCAAGAGCGCTTTGGAAGCTGGCGTAAAGTTCACCTTCCATCAGGATGCGCCGGTTATTGAGCCGGATATGCTGGAAACCGTGTGGTGCGCTGTAAACCGCGAAACCCGCAACGGTGTAACGCTGGGCAAGGAAGACGAAGGCATTTCTACGCTGGAGGCTTTGAAGGCAATTACGGTGAACGGTGCTTACCAGTATTTCTGGGAAGATCGTATCGGCACGCTGGAACCGGGTAAGAAGGCTGACATGGTCATTCTGGACCGTGACCCGCTGAAGACGGCAGATGCAGATCTGCGTGAAGTGCAGGTACTGCATACCTACAAAGAAGGCAACTGCATTTACGACCGCGATATGGAATAAACAGAATAAAAAAGAGAGGAGCCTGGATCACAGGTTCCTCTCTTTCTTATTGCAAGAAATTATATAGAAGTCACTTCGGCGGGTTGGGGTGATTTCTGCTTCATAAAGCTGAAGTAGTAAGCGATGACGCAAACCGGAATTGCAGCCAAAATGTCGATGATAGAGTGCTGCTTCAAAAATACAGTGGAAATACTGATGAGGAATGCGCTCAAGCCAAATGAAAATTTCCAACCCGGTGTACGAAAACGATCAACGTGCCAGGATGCGCACAGAACGGCTACAGAGCCGATTACATGAATGGAAGGACATACATTGGTGGAAGTGTCAAATGCATACAAACTGGCAACCATGCGCGTTAAAATGTTGTCTCGTTCAAAGCTGACTGGGCGCAGTTGCTGGCAGGTGGGGAAAATCAGATAAATTACAATAGCGATGGTGTAGGAAATGATGATAAACTTCATCAAGCCGCGGAACGCATCAATATCATACAGCAGGGTATAAAGGTGCATCCCGATGAGGTAGAGAAACCAGAACCAGTATGGAATCAGGAATAACTCACAAAAAGGAATCAAATCATCCAAGGTGCTGTAAACCGGAAAGTAATATTTGATGGGAGACAGACGCTCTACAAATAAAAAGGCAAGTCCGTAAAGAGGCCAGTATAAAAGCATCCACAAATGGGAAAATTCAGGGGAATTGAGGTTAGAAAAACGCAGCTTGCGGTAATCCACAACAGGTTTTAGCTTATTCATGCGCAGGGGTCTCCTTTCGGGCGCAATTTGAATCAATCAGAGATTGCACAACTTGCTCGGTGGTATTGGTGGGAAAATACTGCGCCTGTGCGGCAGACATTTTTGCCAGCTTGTCCGAATCACATAACAGCGAAATGGTCAGCTGAACCAGCTCCGGCAGTGCTTCTGCAGTGGCTGCCATGCCGCGCTCAGTAAAGAATTTTTTGTTGTAGGCTTCGCAGCCTTCTACTGCATTAACAAAAACCATCGGCAAGCGTTTGTGGGATGCTTCGGTAACACTCAGTCCGCCGGGTTTGGTCAGATATAAATCGGCGCTGTCCATCATAGTGGAAATATCTTTGACATAGGCATAGATGCGAACACGATCATCTGTATTGAAGGTGTCGGTTAATTTGCGGTAAAGATGCAGATTGGTGCCACAGATAATAGAAACAATACAGTTGTCCGGTAGATTCTGACTGAGCAGATTAGCGATTTTTCGAATTGGACCGCAGCCCATACTGCCGCACATTACCATCAGATGGTGGCAATTCTGTGGCAGATTTAGTTTGCAGCGTGCCTCTTCCTTTGCCATCTTCTGATAAAAATCCAGACGGATGGGTAAACCGGTTGCAGCCAGCTTTTCCTTCGGGATACCGCGTGCAATAAAATCAGGTGCCAAATCTGCCGCAGGGATAAAGAAGGTATCCGTACAGCAATATTCCGTGCCGGGATAGCAGGTGTAGTCAGTGGGGAAAAAGCTGGTATACGCAGAGAAATCAGGGTAGCGATGCTTAATGTCACTGATCATCAATGCAGCAAAAATATGAGTACAGACAATGGTGTCATAGCCGTTTTCAGAAATGTAGCGGTACAGCCGGTCAGTACGCAGATTGAGCATTTTATAAATGCCGGAATGGGAACCGAACATACGGGAATGCTTTTCCGTGTAATTGTAACCAAAGCGGAACAGCTTTGGGCAATGACGATAAATGCGGATGAAACCGCTGGAAATAATATTCGAAATCCCTTTGGACAGAAAGCGGAATGCGTCATCCATGTCGCAAGAGATACCCTGCTTTACAAAACACTCTTGAATGGCTCTGCCACAGGCATTGTGCCCCTCACCTGTATTACAGCTTAGAACAAGAACTCGCATAGGAGACCTCCTTTACCCGGTGCCTGTGCGAGACGATACCCATAAGATGCAGCAGACGGGGACGATTATATCGTTGGATTACTACAAAGGCCAGGTTTCCCGCTGTATTGAGAAATGCGACGAAAATGCCGCCAATCCCTGACCACAGCCGAATGCACCAAAGCCCGGAAATACATAACAGAAGATGAATAAATTCCGCGACGCAGGTTTCCTGTACCATGCGGGGCAGGATCTGCATATTTGCGCTATCGATTTGTTTGCGGGGCATCAGGCTCGGGAAAATTTTACTCATATCCGGCACTTTGTTCTGCCAGGCTTTGATATGAATGCGTTCGTAAATGTGACCGCCATTTTCCCACGAAAAGCACTGATAGGGGAAACGGTCCGGACAAAACCAGCTTTTCGGCAGGATGCGCCCTAAAAGGAAAGAAAGGATTCCGGTAAAAGCCAGATAAAAAATACAAGAAAACATAAAATCAGCTCACGACCTTACTCTATATATTGAAATCTGCGCATGCGGATGGATTATGTGGCGTGCAGATAATGAATGCCCAAACAGTTGGGGCCAAACTGACAAGCAGAAGCACACCCGGCGGAGGTTATGATGAGCTCATCAAAAGGCTGCAAGGTGCAGATCAAATCTACCGCTTTTTGCAGCAGTCCTGGGGTGAGGCCGGTGTGAGTCAGAAAAAGGCGGTCATGTTGAATGTTGGATTTGTTTTCCAGTTGATTGCGCAGATAAGCCGGAATGGTATCCTCCCAACTCCCCCGAAAACGCGCTCCGGCAGAAATCTTTCCGTGCTGCACCTGAATGGAACGGTTTTGCTGTAAGAAAGCTGCGCTGCGCAAGGCCAGATTGGCGCGCAATCCGATTTTCGGCAGATGCTGGGGGCTGCTGGGCAGAAAACTAGTGTCAAGCTGCTGCTTGATATCTTCCAGTGCATCCGCAATCTCAGCGCCATCCAATCCGGCGTGAGAAAGCTCCACCCCGAGAATTGCTAAATGCCCAGCGCTGGAGGAAAGTGTACAACTGTCAATGACCAACACATCGGAAAGCCTGTCGGCGGCAGCCTTTGCGTTTTGAAAGGCTTGCGAACCGGCAACAGAGGTGCTGATATGTATCACCTGAAACCCATGCGCAGTGAATTGTAAAAAGAATTGCTTGTATTCTTCAGTTGATGGAGCAAATGTAAGGGGTGGACTGACGCTTTGTTTTTCGCGTGTGTAAAGGGTGTCGCAGTCCAGCTGATCCGGAAAACGAGTATTGCCCAACTGGATATACATAGGAATATAGGTAATGTCGTACCGCTGATAGAGCTGCGCTGTAAGATCGCAGGAAGAATCACAAGTCACTTTGACTGGTTTCATAAAAGCACCTCCTTTTTCAGTATTCTGCAAGGTGCTTTCTATTGTACAGAACAAACATCAACTAAAGGTCAACCGATTGTCAACGATTGTTGAGAATTTACGATTATCGGGGCAAATGCACCACAATGCGGCATCCGCCCTCAGGAATATTTTCGGCACGGATGTCGCCGTGATAGGTGGTTAGAATTTGTTTGACCAGTGCAAGCCCCAAACCGTTGCCCTCTGCTTTGTGGGAAGAATCCCCTTGATAGAATTTATCAAACATATGGTGCTGGACGGATTCGTCAATGCCGGGCCCCTGATCCTCGATAGTGAATTCGATGTTTTGGGGTGTCTCTTTCAGGCGGAGAACAATCGTACCGTTTTGTGGACTAAACTTGATTGCGTTGCTAAGCAGGTTGGACCAGATGTGGGTGAGCATACCTTCATTACAGGTATACTTGAGCTTGTCCATATTTACGTCAAAGTCCAATTCTTTTTTGTCCCACTCCGGCTCCAGCATTACGATGGACTGCCGAATTTGTTCATCCAGACGAAAGGTGGTCTGGTTGGATAGAATTGCCTGATTGTCCACTTTGGATAACAGCAGAATGTTATAGACAAGGTGGGACAGACGTTGGGTGTTGAACAGAATTTTCTCTACATATTGTTCTCGCTCCTGCGGGGAGTTGTCGCTGTCGTTTTGTAAAAGGGTAGCGTAGCCCTCGATGGCACTGATGGGCGTTTTGAACTCATGGGAAACATTGGATACAAAATCTGTCTGTAAAATTTCCGTGGCGCTCAATTCCTCGACCATCAGATTGAAGTTTGCATAAATATCCCGGAACTCTTTCAACGGATGGCGGGTTTCCAGCCGAACGCTGAAATCACCTTCAGCAACCTTGCTCATTGCTTTCCCCAGTTTTGTCATAGGCGCAAAGAACTGCTGACCGAGAAAAGAAGTAATCGCACCCCCAACAACCAGACTAATAACAAGCAACCATAAAATAGACGGCACGTTCAGTGTGATTTTGAAGAGATGATGGACTACTTCCGAAATAAGCCAGGAAAGAACCACCACCACCAAAAGCTCCACCATAACGAGAATCGTAAAGAGCAAACGAATACTAATGCGAACTGGTTTTTTGTTGCGTATCATAGCTTTTCCACCTTATATCCCACACCACGGATGGTGACGATTTTGAAATCAGGATTATCGCGGAACCGCTCGCGCAGACGACCGATATGTACATCGACGGTGTGCGTGTCGGTTTCGGAATCATAACCCCAAATGTCATCCATGAGCTGTTGGCGGGTGAAAATCTTTCCGGGGAAAGCTGCCATCTTGTACAGAAGCATAAACTCTTTCTGTGGCAGGAACATACTGCTTCCGTTGGTGGTGACGGTCAGCGAATCGCATTCCAGAACCGTGCTGCCGATGACCTGTCTGCGATCATTGATCATCTGTGCGCGGCGCAAAAGCGCGCCCACGCGCAGTACCATTTCGTTCACGTTGATAGGTTTGACCATGTAATCGTCGATACCGGATTGAAAACCGGTTCGCATATCGTCAAACGAATCCTTGGCGGTAATCATTAAAACCGGGATGCGGTCACCACTATCCCGTAAAGTGCGTACCAGCTGGTAGCCATCCATTACGGGCATCATAATGTCGGAGATAATCAGGTCGCAGTAATCCTGGGCAAGTGCATCCAGCGCTTCCTGCCCATTGGATACGCCCTTTACCGAATAACCGTTTTTTGTCAATACATGCTGAAAGAGCTGACGCAGTTCGCCGTCGTCTTCTGCAATGAGAATCTTAAACATAGTAGGACCTCCTTGAATCAAAACACAAGTTAGGTTGTGCGAATAGATAAAATATGCAATACTTCTATTATACAATACTTCGGCGTGGATACGAGAAGAAATCAAGGGTTTACTGTAAAAAATGACCGATTTATTCCAAAATGTTATAAAAAAGAAAAAGATGCCAGACCATTCTTCACACGAATGATACGGCATCTTGTAAAAAGCAAATCATACTATACAAATTGCAATTGGCTTAGGCAGCTTGCTTTGCCTGTCGGCGGGACAAAATATACATATAAGCAACACCGAAAATATCAGCCAAGATCCAGCCAATGGGAATGGAACACCAAATACCGGCAACGCCGATGGCGGGGATGGGCGAAAGAATATAAGCCAGCAGGACACGGGTGCCCAGAGAAATGATAGTCAGCACCAGCGACATGGACGGAATTCCAATGCCACGATAATAACCATACAGCAAAAACAGCAGACCGATACCGCAGTAGAATATACCTTCAATGCGCAGATAAGACACACCAATCGCAATAATATCTACCTTGTCCGCATCGATGAAGAACTGCATCAGCCAAGGAGCTGCCAGCGCTACAAAAATAGAAATAATCAAACAGAAGCACAGCGATACAACCACGGCGCTTTTGGTACCACGGCGGACACGCTCCCGATTGCCGGCACCGTGGTTCTGAGAGATAAACAAGGAATAGGCGTTGGCAAATTCCTGTGCGGGCATATAAGCAATGGAATCAATCTTGACCGCAGCAGCAAAAGCAGCCATGACAGCGGTACCAAAACTGTTTACCAGCCCCTGAATCATCAGAATGCCGAAGTTCATCACAGATTGCTGAATGCAAGAGGCAGTTGAAAAATGCAGGATCTGCTGGAACGTATCGCTTTGCTTGCCAAGGCGAATCCAGTGGGGGCGCAGGGATGGCTCTTTGATCCAAGTGTAAAGCCACAAACCAATGCCAGATACAGCCTGCGCCAGAATCGTAGCAAAAGCGGCACCACGGATGCCCCAATGCAGGACGGCTACGAACAACAAATCCAGACCGATATTCAAGAAGGCAGCCACAGCCAAAAAACACAGGGGGATAAAAGAGTTACCCTGCGCGCGCAGCAAAAAAGAAAAGTAGTTGTATAGGAACACGAAAATCAAACCCAGGAAAATAACCTGCACATAATCCCGCATGATGCCGTAAATATCAGCCGGAGCCTGCAACAGATGCAGAATTGGGTCGGTAAAGACAATGACAATTGAGTTGATCACCAGCGTGACCCCGCCAATCAAAAAGAAGGCAGTGGAAATACTGTCCTTCAATTTTTGGTTGTCTTTTGCACCGATACAGCAGGAAAACACAGCGCCGCTGCCCATGCAAAGACCAATCAAAATAGACGTAATAAAGGTCATCAGGGTATAGGTGGAGCCAACAGCAGCCAATGCGTCTACGCCGATATAACGACCTACAATCAAAGTATCTGCAATGTTGTAACACTGCTGGAGCAGATTTCCTGCAATCATGGGGAAGGCAAAGCGCAGCATGGTTTTGGTAACGCTGCCCTGTGTCAAATCATTTTTCATATGGTACCTCGTATTGGTTTGTTTTGCGTTGCTATCATACACCAAAGTGGGAAAAGACGCAAGAAAACGGTCCCTGTAAAAGAACAGAGACCGTTAAAAATCGATTATTTCAACACATCGACCGTCTGGACACCGTAGTGTGCAAACAATTCCAGCGCTTCCGGACCGATGCGCTCACCGGATACTGCAATCGGGATAGCCGGCGGACAAGCCACTGTAGGGGCACCACAAATTCGCCCCAGCGATTGGCTAGCTGCAATGCATTCATGGGGGGCAAATAGTGCCTGCCGAATGGAAAGTATAGATTCTCCCTGCGCTAAAGGCAGGGAAATGTACGATGTGGTTTCAGCAGTGTTTTTGCCCAAGACTGCTATCAGATGCAGGAAATCCTGCGGGTCGTTTTCTGGCGTGAGCATTAAAACAAGAAATTCAGGATCGGCGTATTCACATTCGATATGATTTTCTCGCAGTAATTGCGCTAATGTAATGCCATTATGATGTGCCCCTGCCAAAATAGTCAGGCGAAGCGGATCGGTATGCTCGGTTTGCCAGCCATTTTCTGCCAGTGTACGCCGAACAGATTCCAAGGCAGCACAGGTTTCCGCCAGTCGGCGGGGAAAGCCTTCTGCCAGATATGCATTGCAGCGATCCAGCGAGGACAAAATCAGGTAAGATGGGCTGGTAGAACCAAACAGAACCATAGCATTTTTTGCGTCTTCCCGTAAGGAAAGGGGGGTTCCTTTGCTCATATGCAGATACGCACCGCCGGTCAGAACAGGCAAGGTTTTGTGTGCCGAATCACAGCACAGATCTGCGCCTAGATCCATGGGATGCTGGGACGGTGTGAGAAAACGCAGATACGCACCGTGTGCATTATCGACCAAAAGCCGTGTGCCGTGTGCGTGACATACCTTTGCCAGCGCAGCAACATCTGCGATATCGCCCAAATAGTCGGGGCTGGTGATATAAACCGCAGCAGGCAGCTGGGGGAGCGCATCCAATGCGCGCTCCAGCGTTTCTGCGGAAATCGGACAGCCGCAAAGTGAGCGGCTGTCGCCATCCGGCCAAAGCCATTCCACTTGGAAATCCAGCAAAGCTGCAGCAAATACAAAGGCCTTGTGCGCGTTGCGTGCTGCCAGAATCAGCGGAGCAGCACCCTTAGGGCGGTGAGTCAGTGCCAGATATAGCATCGCACGGATACATTGGCTGGAGCCCTCGGTGGAATACACCGTACGACCTGTTCCAAACAGTTGGCTGGCATTGGCTTCACTTTGCGCAATGATGCCGTCTGCTTCATACAGTGCATCTGCACCGTTGACCTCGGTAATGTCATAAGGCTCACAGCCTAGGAAAGCAGCACCCTTATGCCCCGGCATATGAAAACGTGCCGGACCGTTTTCGGCATAATGCTTTACAAAATCCCAGATCGGTGTCTGCATGGATCAGTCCTTCTTAGCAGCGTCTTTTTCAGCTTCTTCGGCGACCTTCATCATGACGGCGCACTCGATGCGCTTACGGAAAAGCTCACAGCCGGGCTCATATACGCCACGGATGGTGCCGGTTGCGTGGAATGCATTTGCAGCACAGCCGCCAGAGCAGTACAGCTTTGCCCAGCAATCAGCACACTCAGGACGGGCGTAAGCGTTGCAGCTGCGGAACTCTTCTCGGATGGGGTCGTTGGTCACGCCGTTCCAAACATCACCCAGCTTGTAGGCTTCTTCGCCAACGAACTGGTGGCAGGGGTACAAATCACCCCAAGGGGTAACAGCCATGTACTCGGTTCCGGAACCACAGCCGGAAATACGCTTGTAAACACAGGGACCGCCAGTCAGGTCCAGCATATAGTGATAGAAGGTAATGGGGTGCCCCTCCTTCTTGCGGCGCAGCATATCCTTTGCCAGAATCTCGTACTGCTCCTTGACGATTTCCATATCCTCTTCGGTCAGGCGAGCGGGATCGTCAGGACCGCAAACCACAGGTTCCATGCTCAGCTTGTCGAAACCCAAATCATCTGCCATGTGGAACAGATCCTTGGTGAAGTCCGGGTTTGCGTGGGTGAAGGTGCCGCGCATATAATATTCCTTGTCGCCGCGTGCAGCAACCAGCTTCTGGAACTTGGGCACGATGCGCTCATAGCTGCCGTGACCAGCATAGTCTACACGGGTACGGTCGTGGATTTCCTTGCGGCCGTCCAGAGACAGAACCACGTTGCTCATTTCACGGTTTGCAAAGTCAATGACATCATCATCAATCAGCATACCATTGGTGGTCAAGGTGAAGCGGAAGTTTTTGCCGCGCTCCTTTTCTACGCTGCGCGCATAGGCAACCAACTGTTTGACAACATCCCAGTTCATCAGGGGTTCGCCGCCGAAGAAGTCAACTTCCAGATTGCGGCGGGTGCCGGAGTGATCCATCAGGAAGTCCAGAGCTTGCTTACCCACCTCAAAGCTCATGATTGCACGCTCGCCGTGATACTTGCCCTGGCTTGCGAAGCAGTAAGAACAGTTTAGGTTGCAGGTGTGTGCAACGTGCAGGCACAGAGCCTTGACAACGTTGCCGGAGCGCTCCTTAAAAGTGCCAGCCATTTCAGCAAAGGTGTCTGGGGTGAACAGCTTGCCAGCGTTCTTCAGGGCTTCCACGTCTTCGATGCAAGCACGGATTTCGTCCTCGTTTACGTCGGGGCGGTCGCCGTACTTTGCCAGCATAGCCTCGACGATCTGGTCAGGGGTGTGGTCCTGATACATAGCGATGATGTCGTAAGCGACTTCATCTACAGAATGAATCGAGCCGGAGCAAGAGTCCAGCACGATGTTGTAGCCGTTGAGTTGATACTGATGTACCATAAAAAGGTTCCTCCGTTATTTGGGATAATGAGAATATAGACAGAAAAAGGTGCCGCCTGAAACGGCGGCACCTTTTTGATAGAAAACGGATTACTTATCAGCGTTCTCGCACTTCTGGTTAGCAACACCGCAGCTGGTCTTGCAAGCAGACTGGCAAGAAGTCTGGCACTCGCCGCAGCCGCCGTTCTTTGCGCTCTCGCACAGGTTACGGGTCTCAAGAGTCTTGATTCTTTCCATAATACAAATCTCCCATCTCGCCGCGTTGCACGGATTTTTGACAAATCCGGCAATGCGAAAATTTAATTCACTGTTTAGAAATGCTAACATAAAATAGCAGAAAAGTCAAGCGTTTTCACCCCTGCAAGGCGAAAAGTATGGAATAAAGCGTTCCTATATATAAAGGAAAAAGAGCAAACTATACTAAGCAAAAGCAGCCATCTCCCTAAAAGGGAAACAGCTGCTCTTGCAATGGTATGAAAAAGTAAAAGGAAGGCAGAATTAGAAGTCAACGTCCAGATCGTAGTAGCAGCACTTCAGCAGCTTCTCCATCTCCTCCTGAGAGGGCTGACGGGGGTTAGAGCCGGTGCAAGCATCTGCGATGGCGTTCTTGGCGATATCAGGCAGGCGCTCCAGGAAGATATCTTCCGGAACGAAGCCCTGCTCGCAGGGATAAGAATCTGCACCGTAGTTCTTGATGCAGTGGGGGATATTCAGCTCGTCGTTCATGCCGCGAACGAACTTGATCAGCAGTTGGACCTTTTCGTCATCATTGCTGCCGCCCAGATTCATGTAATCGGCAATCACGCCGTAACGCTTCTTAGCGGTCTCGTCTTTAGCGTTGAACGCAATGACTTTAGGCAGGTACATTGCGTTTGCAGCACCGTGGATGATGTGTGCGCCATAATCCTGGAAGATTGCGCCGGTCTTGTGAGCCATAGAATGGACAATACCCAGCAGAGCGTTAGAGAATGCCATACCAGCCAGACACTGTGCGTTGTGCATGCTGTCGCGCTTTTCCATGTCGCCGTTATAAGAACCGATCAGGTCGCGCTGAATCATCTTGATAGCGTGCAGCGCCAGAGCATCGGTGTAATCGCAGTTTGCGGTAGAAACGTAAGCTTCGATTGCGTGGGTCAGTGCGTCCATACCGGTGTGAGCAACCAGCTTCTTGGGCATGGTCTCAGCCAGATCGGGATCAACGATAGCGACGTCGGGAGTAATCTCGAAGTCGGCAATCGGGTACTTGATGCCATTCTTGTAGTCGGTGATGATGGAAAATGCGGTAACCTCGGTAGCAGTACCAGAGGTAGAAGGAATTGCAACGAAGTGTGCCTTCTGGCGCAGTTCAGGGATACCGAACACCTTGCACATCTCGGGGAAGGTGATCTCGGGGTACTCGTACTTAATCCACATAGCCTTAGCTGCATCGATGGGAGAACCGCCGCCCATAGCGACGATCCAATCAGGACCGAATTCCGTCATAGCAGCTGCGCCCTTCATAACGGTATCAACAGAGGGATCAGATTCGATACCCTCAAACAGCTGAACTTCCATGCCAGCTTGCTTCAGGTAATCCACAGCACGGTCCAAGAAGCCATTGCGCTTCATAGAACCGCCGCCAACACAGACGATTGCCTTTTTGCCTTTCAGATTTTTCAGCTCTTCCAGAGCGCCCTTGCCGTGGTATACGTCACGGGGGAGAGTAAATCTTGCCATAATCTATATCCTCCAAACAATAAAATACAATCCAATTAGTTTGATAAAATGATAACGAACTCGGCGACACCCAATATACCACATAAAGAAAAGAAATGTCAAGCATTTAACAAAAAGAAAAATGACGAAAAAATCGTGATTTTTTCCTATATAAAAGGGAAGAAAAAAATCGTGTCAAAAAAATTAAAAAAAGTTGTATAAACTATTGCATTGTTCAGAAAATGATGCTATAATTCGTGGCGTAGTCCAGCGCAGATATGCCTTTTTAGCTCAGTCGGTTAGAGCATCTGACTGTTAATCAGAGGGTCGCCTGTTCGAGTCAGGCAAAAGGCGCCATAAAGCAGAACCGAGAGGTTCTGCTTTTTTTTTCAGATTTGGAAAAGGGATGGGCTTTTCTTTGCTGCGGCATTTTGCTGAAATCGGCAAAATACGGGGGCGCGAGGGTCTGTTCCGGGAAAATTCGGGACCAAGCGGGTCCGGAGGTGTGAAGAAAATGAAGAAAAAGCTGAAACAACTTTCGTCAGCGCAAGTCATTATTATCGGATTTGCCGCTGTCATCTTGTTCGGCGCATTGCTGCTTACCTTGCCAATCGCAACACAAGATGGTCAGGGTGCGACTTTTGCGGATGGCTTGTTCACTGCGACATCGGCCGTATGTGTTACAGGTTTGATCGTAAGAGATACCGCAACCTACTGGTCGACCTTTGGTCAGATGATTATCCTGATGCTGATTCAGATCGGCGGTATGGGTGTTGTCACCATTGCGGTTGCGCTGGCTGTTTTGTCTGGCCGCAGAATTGGTTTGCGCCAGCGCAGCCTGATGCAGGAGTCGATTTCGGCGCCTAAAATGGGCGGTATCGTCCGACTGACCGGATTTATCATCAGAATGACATTTATCTTTGAGTTGATTGGTGCCAGTATCATGGCACCGGTGTTCTGCAAAGAAATGGGTTTTTTGAAGGGTATCTGGTATAGCGTGTTCCATTCGATTTCAGCATTCTGCAATGCGGGCTTTGACCTGATGGGCACCAGACAACAGTATTCATCGCTGACGTATTACATTACAAACCCGGTAATCAATATCGCCATCATGAGCCTGATCATTATCGGTGGTATTGGTTTTTCTACTTGGGAAGATTTTACAACCCATAAGCTGCACTTCAAACGATTCCGGATGCAGAGCAAAATTATTCTGGTTGCAACGGCGTTACTGATCAGCTTGCCAACCGTTTATTTCTTCTTTTTTGAATTCGGCAGTATGCCGCTGGGCCAGCGAATTTGGGCATCCTTGTTCCAGGCGGTTACCCCCCGTACGGCAGGCTTTAATACCGCAGATTTGACTCTTTTGAGCGAAACTGGTGTATTTATCATGATTATCCTGATGCTGGTTGGTGGTGCACCTGCATCTACCGCAGGCGGTATGAAAAACACAACGCTGGCAGTTATGCTGTCAACGGCAATGTCGGTATTCTCGCGTAAAGAACATACACAGTTTTTCGGCCGTCGTATCGATCACGAAACCGTCCGTACGGCAGGCACTATCGTAACGATGTACATTACGCTGTTTGTAACGGGTGGCTTGATTATCAGTAGCGTGGAAGGGCTGCCGCTGCTGACCTGCTTGTTTGAAACGGCTTCCGCCGTTGGTACAGTTGGCCTGACACTGGGTATTACACCAGAGTTGAGCATGATCTCCAGAACGATTTTGATTATTCTGATGTATTTGGGTCGTGTAGGTGGTCTGACACTGATATTTGCAACATTGTCTGGAAATAAGAACGTAACGGCAAGATTGCCGCAGGAAAAACTGACTGTGGGTTAATAAAAGGAGAAGAAAAATGAAATCTATTTTGTTGATTGGTCTTGGCAGATTTGGCCGACACATTGCAATGAAGCTGTATGATATGGGACACGAAATTCTGGCGATTGACATTGACGAAGAGCGTGTCAACTCTGCACTGTCCTTTGTTACCAACGCACAGATTGGTGACAGCACTAATGAGGACTTCTTGTCCTCTCTGGGTATCCGCAACTTCGATGTGTGTATCGTCACGATTGGTGATAACTTCCAGAACTCTCTGGAAACTGCATCTCTGCTGAAAGAGTACGGCGCACGCAAAGTCATTGCGCGTGCAGCTACCGGTGTACAGGAGAAGTTCCTTCTGCGCAACGGTGCAGATGAGGTTGTCTATCCCGAAAAGCAGTTGGCAACTTGGACGGCAATTCGCTGCGCTTCTGATCACGTTTTGGATTACATTGAACTGGATCACGATTACGCAATCTTTGAACTGGACATTCCTGAAAATTGGGTTGGCAAGACCGTTGTGGAGTTGGATATCCGCAAGAAGTATGGCATCAATATCCTGGGCATCAAAGAGAAGGGTAAGTGGGATATGAGCGTCAGCGCAGACACGGTTCTGGATGCGGAAAAGAGCATTCTGGTGCTGGGGCACGAAAAGGAAATTCAGCAGTATTTCCACATTTGAGGCTTTGCATACCAGTGTACATGAGCCTGTAAAGAGAATACAAACACTGATAAACTAGGTGCTATACCCATTTTTGCAGTGCGCCAAAAAGTTAGATAATATTTTCAAATCAATACGATTCAAGAGAACGAAGGGGTTTGTTGTCTGTGGAAGACAGACGGCAAACCCCTTCGTTTTGCCTTGATGTGTTTGTTATGGGAATCTAAATGTGCAATCACTCTGCTTTGAAGTGCCCATAGACTTCAATTCTTGGACGAAGTGGGGTGTTTTTCGGCAGGCTGAAGAAGTTCTCAATGATAGCATTGTCCAAGCAGTTTCGCTTACGGCGCGTGCTCGGCCGGATACACTTGCTTGTGCGCAGTTGTCGGTGTTGTTTGTGCTGGTAATGCAATCCTTGGTTTGAGGAAAGAACTAAATTGTTTACGGGCGGTCTTTGTTCAAATGCCTCTCCCAGCATGGAAACAGTTTGCAAGGAAGTCTGTTTATAAGGTGTGGTGCATATCTTTTCCGTGGGGGTGTAGCAATGGAGTATCTGGTGCGCGCAGTAGTGGAACGTACCTTGCGAGACAGGGTACGGCTGCTATCCTGCCTTTTAGTTGTTGTGATTTTTGGCGGTCTGGTAATGCGCCTATATCATTTGCAGATTGTACAAGGACTTTGGTATGCGCAGCGTGCAGCAGGCCAGCAGTTGCGAGATACAGTAGTCCCGGCAGCAAGAGGTGAAATTTACAGTGCAGATGGTGCGTTGCTTGCAACCAGTGCAACGTGTTGGACCATTCGTGCATCACCGCGCGAAATCGCAGATGAAGATGTGGAAACGGCGGCAACAGGTTTGGCAGAAATTTTGGAATTGGACCCCGAAAAGGTAAGAAAAAAATTGAATGAGCGAAAATCCAATGATTGCTTGCTCCAATATCGTGTTGACAGGGAAACAGCGGATGCAGTACGTTCCTTTTGCAGTGAGCATCAAATTTCCGGTATTTTTATCAATCAGGATACCAAACGGTATTATCCGCAAGGAGAAATTTTGGCTTCTGTGCTGGGCTTTACCAATGTGGACAATGCAGGAATGGCTGGGCTGGAGTTGGAATATGACAGTACGCTGACGGGAGAAAAAGGAACTGTGCTGACAGCGGCGAATGCGTGGGGCTATACATTGGAACAAAGTTATGCAACCTTGCAGCCGCCGGTAGAAGGGAATAGTCTGATACTAACCATTGAACTGCCCATTCAGCGTACGTTGGAAAATGCACTCCGATATGCCGTAACGGAACATCATGTGGATCAGCGTGCAGTAGGAATCGTGATGGATGTGGATACAGGTGCGGTACTGGGAATGTGTACGACGCCGGCATTCGATCCAAACAAGCCCCGTGTGATTTATGACCCGGATATACGTGCACAAGTCGATGCGTTGACAGGCGAGGAGCGCAGCAAGGCATTACAGCTGGCGCAGCAAACCCAATGGCGAAACAAAGCGGTGAGTGATTTGTATGAGCCAGGCAGTGTATTCAAACTGATTACCTGTGCAGCTGCATTGGATGCGGGAGTAGTGACACCGAATACCGGCTTTTTCTGCGGAAAATCTATCAGTGTGGCGGGCACACACTTTCACTGTGCAAATTTCAAGCGGCATGGCGCACAGACTTTAACGCAGGCGCTCATGAACAGCTGCAATCAAAGTTTTATTCAGGTAGGACAGCGACTGGGGAAAGAAGCGTTCTGTGATTATTTCGCAAATTTTGGTTTGTGCAGCGCAACTGGAATTGATTTGCCTGCTGAACCCAAGAAGAGTGAATATTATACAGCAGAGCGGATGGGGCCGGTAGAGCTTGCCAGCTGTTCCTTTGGGCAAAGCAGCAAAATCAGTTATATTCAAATGGCTACCGCAGTTTGTGCTGTGGTCAATGGAGGAAAGCTGATGAAGCCGTATGTGGTAAGTGAAATCTATGATGCGGATGGAAAACTGGTAAAAGAGGTGGAACCCACGGTGGTGCGGCAGGTCATCAAGCCAGAAGCCAGCGCAGCTATGTGTGCAATGATGGAGCAGGTCGTAAAAGGAGGTACCGGACATAATGCGCAGGTGAAGGGGTATCGAATCGGTGGAAAAAGCGGAACCAGCCAAAAGCTGGACAGCGAAAATGAGAAAGCCCGTATTGCAAGCTTTGTTGCAGTTGCCCCGGCGGATCATCCCAAATATTTGGTAATGATTTGTATTGATGAACCACACAGCTGGTCCAATGGCGGCGGCGCACTATCGGCGCCAGTATGCGGGCAGGTTCTGGAAGAAATCCTGACGCTAAAGGGCTATCCCAGAACAGAGCCCAGCGAAGAACCGGAGGCATAAGAAAAGCAGGAACGCAAATCGTTCCTGCTTTTTTGCTTGGTGGAGATTCCTAACAAAAGAAAACTTCCGTAGTTTCTCTTGTTGGAGAGAAACCACGGAAGTTTTATGTTATGAAGCGAGATTCATTATATATGGAGTAAAGCGTTAGCGAAATGCTATACAGTTCATGAGCGCCTGCGGAGGCTATTGGTATATCAATTAAATGCAGTAAAAATGTTGTTGGAAATTACGGAGTATTTTTATCCAGTGCGGCAAACTGCTGCAAAATAGCCGGGTCCTTCAGTTTAATGACTTTGCCAGAAAGATAGTGTAGGGTGTTCTCTTTGGGAATATCCAAAAAGCTGACGCGTACTGCACACAGTGCTTGGGTTTTCGTACCGGTGCGTTCATTCATTTTACGATTGCCGTATTTAATGTCACCCAGAACAGGGCGACCCAGAAAAGCCAGATGCGCACGGATTTGATGGGTGCGCCCTGTAATCAGACCGATTTTGCACAGTGCGAACGGTCCGACAGCTTTCAGGACATCCACGTCCGTGATGATTTTTTTATAATTGCCTGCGGCATCCTCATGTGCATGAATACGCACTTTGTTGAGCTTGTCGTCATGTTCCCACCAAGCGGTAAAGCGACCGGATTTGGGGATACCGACGGTGATGGTATAGTATTCTTTTTTAAGCAGATCCGTGCGGATGATCTCGTTCATGTCACGCAGCGCGGCGTAGTTTTTTGCAGCAATGACCAATCCTTCAGTGCCGCGGTCCAGCCGGTTGCAGATTGCCGGATGAAAGCGATTTTCTCCGGCGGGGTCATATTCGCCCTTTTCGGTCAGATAGGCGGTAAAGGCGTCTACCAGATTTGCGTCACCGGTGCGATCACTGTGGCACAGCAGATGGGTGGGTTTGTACAGCACCGCAATGTTTTCGTCCTCATAAATGACCTGAACTTTCGGCTGGTGTGCGGCAGGCTTTTTCGCCTTGGTGGGAGCAGATTTTGCCGGAGCAGCAGGGAAGAATTCATCGATGATGTACAGCTCAATGATGTCGCCCTCATTCAGTCGATCGTCAGGCTGGGCGCGTTTGCCGTTTACTTTGATGCGCTTGTTGCGGAAACTTTTATATAATAGACTGTTGGGCAGGTCCTTGGTTACGCTTTGTACAAAGCGGGAAAGGCGCACGCCTGCATCATTTGGACCGGCAGTAAATTGTTTCATAGCAGAGCTCACTTTCTTTTACTTTTCATATGTTCCAAATTAGTATATAATAAATGCTGACCCGCGTAAAGTAAAATCAACAGGAGGTTTATCTGTGGACACGCAGCCCAAACAACCCAAACGCAAAAAGCCGGTTCACGAAGACCACCGAAGCCGTATGCGTGCCAAAGTCAAAGAGTACGGCTTGGCAAGTTTTGCAGAACATGAAGCACTGGAGTATGTGTTGTTCTTTGCAATACCAAGACAAAACACAAACCCTATTGCCCATGCGTTGCTGGACAGGTTCGGCAGTTTTGCAGATGTGCTGGAGGCAGACGAAAAAGAGCTTGTCACCGTACCCGGTGTTGGTCCGGCAACAGCGCATTTTTTACATACGCTTACCGAGATTGATCGGTATTATCTTACCAGCAGAAGCAAAGTGCGGCGCAGACTTTCCAGTACAGTAGACATTGTCAATTACCTGGTGCCGCTGTTTCGCGGGGCAAAGCAGGAAAAGCTGCTTATGCTTGCTTTGGATGACAGACGACAGCTGCTGCGCACGATTTGGTTGGAAGAAGGCTCTGCCAGTGGTGTGGATATGAGTGTGCGCCGGATTGCGGCTGAGGCGGTGCGGGCTGGTGCAGCATATGTGGTGCTGGCACATAACCACCCGGACGGCAATGTTTTGCCCAGCAGGCAGGATCTGTTCAGTACGAATGAAGCGGCGCGTGCGCTGGCACTTTTGCAGGTTCGGCTGCTGGATCATATCATCCTGGCGGGGGATGAGACGCTTTCCTTAAATGAAACCGGCAGGATGCCGCCTGTGCGCTATTGAAAAAATAGTGCTGACAAGTAGCGCAAAACATGTTATACTGACAGTTAAATGTGGGCTGTCAAGACAGGTGTCCGAAAGAATCTGTATACCATGACAGTAAAAGGAGAATGATCATGTCCAATTATAAAGTAGAACCTTACATTCCGGATGAAGATTATGATAACCCGGCGATGGTGACTGACTTTTATGAGTTCACTATGGCAAACTGCTTGTTCCTGCATGGATTTAAGGACAAACGGCTTGTATTTGATATGTTCTTCCGCAAGAATCCCGGCGGAAGCGGCTATTCTATCAGCTGTGGTCAGCGCAAACTGACTCGTTTTCTGCTCAACTATCACTTTAATGAGCAGGATATTCAGTGGCTGCGCACCAAAGGTATGAGTGAAGAATTCTGCGATTACCTGCGCGATTACCGCTGGAAGGGCGATATGTATGCACTGCGCGAAGGCTGCGTTTGCTATCCCAATGTACAGATGGTGCGCATTGAGTGCGACATGGTTGGCGCTATTTTGATTGAGACCTACTTGTTGCAAACGATGAATTTCCACAGCCTGATTGCCACCAAGGCAACGAAGATTACTGGGTTAGGGACCACGCAGTCCCGCAAGGTTATGGAATTCGGTACCCGTCGTGCACAGGGAGAATCTGCCGGTAATGACGGTGCATATGCTGCAATTTTGGGCGGTTGTGTTGGCACGGCAAACTGTCTGGCAGAAATGCGCTTTGGCAGCGATGTAAAGGCTTGCGGTACCGTTGCACACAGTTTTATCGAGTTCTTCCCCAGTGAATTTGAAGCCTTTAAGGCTTTTGCGGACACCTACCCGGATTCAGTCAGTTTACTATTGGACACCTACAGTATTTTTGGTAGCGGTCTGCCCAATCTGATCAAGCTGGATGACTATTTGATTGAAAAGTATCCCAATGACCCCAGCAAGCGTGTCAAGAGTGCTCGTATCGACTCCGGCGACTTGGCACGCGGCTCCAAGCGTCTGCGCAAGGCACTGGATGCTGTGGGCAAGGATTACATCCAGATTGTTGCATCCAATGGCTTGGATGAACAGAAGATGCTGGCAATGGAAGTTTACGAAGGTGCAAAGATCAATACCTACGGCGTTGGTGAAAACCTGATCACCTCCGCATCGGACCCTGTTTTTGGCGGTGTGTACAAGCTGGTTGCAATTCGGAATGAGGACGGAACCTATACGCCTAAGATGAAGTGCTCTGATACCGCAGCAAAGGCAATCATCCCCGGCAAGAAGATGGCATGGCGTGTTTATGATGAAGATGGCAAGGGGCAGGCTGATATCGTTGCAATGGATGATGAGGTAATCGAGGCAGGCAAGCCGATTCAGGTTATGAACCTAAATCCGGAAGCTACCGAGCGCTGTGTGACTTTGGTTCCTGCTAAGGTAGAAAAGCTGCTGATCCCGTATATTGTCAACGGTGAACTGGTTGCAGAGCTGCCTACCGTTGCAGAAAAGAAGGCATATGTGGCAGATCAGTTGGAGAACAAGGTATGGGAAAGCGAACTGCGTCCCGAGTACCCGCACCAACACTATGTGGATATGACCATGACTGTAGCAGAATGCCGCAGCCGTATGTATGAAAAGTTTCATGCAAGTCTGGAGCATCACAGCGAAATTTAAGTAAATAGAAACAGGCGGCAAACCAATCGGTTTGCCGCCTGTTTGTTTTGCAAAGTAAAATTACTGCTGTGCGATGCAGCGTGCAACGTGAACGCCGCTTGCAGAAGCGTGGGACAGAGAGTGGGTAATACCACTGCCGTCGCCAATAATGTACAGCCCATCGTACTGAGACTGCAGGTGCTCATCCACGGCAACTTCCATGTTGTAGAATTTAACCTCGACACCATACAGCAGGGTGTCGTCGTTTGCAGTACCCGGAGCAATCTTGTCCAGCGCATAAACCATCTCGATGATGCCGTCCAAAATACGCTTGGGCAGAACCAGACTCAGATCGCCGGGGGTTGCGTGCAGGGTCGGCGTAGTGAAGGATTCATCGATACGCTTCTGGGTGCTGCGCTGACCACGGATCAAATCGCCAAAGCGCTGTACGATAACGCCGCCGCCCAGCATATTGCTCAGGCGTGCGATGCTCTCGCCGTATCCGTTGGAATCATGGAAAGGCTCGGAGAAGTGCTTTGCAACCAGCAGCGCAAAGTTGGTGTTTTCGGTCTGTTTTTCGGGGTCCTCGTAGCTATGACCGTTAACGGTTACAATGCCGTTGGTGTTCTCGTTAACAACTGCACCCTTGGGGTTCATGCAGAAGGTACGAACCAGATCGCCGTACTTGGGCGTGCGATACACGATTTTGCTCTCGTACAGCTCGTCGGTCAAGTGGGAGAATACTTCAGCGGGCAGTTCGACGCGCACACCCAGGTCAACACGGTTGGACTTGGTCTGAATCTTCAGATCGCGGCAAACCTGCTCCATCCACTTGGAACCGCTGCGGCCAACAGAGATGACGCACTTCTTGCACTCGTAGGTAGCATCGCCGCAGTGAATCTGATAGGTGCCATCTTCCAGAACAGAAACAGAATCCACCGGCGTATCAAAGTAGAACTCAGCGCGATCCTTCAGATACTGGTACATATTCTCCAGCACAACATAATTGATGTCGGTGCCAAGGTGACGTACAGAAGCGTTTAGCAGATGCAGGTCGTTCTGCATACACAGTTTGCGGAACTTGGTGCCGGCAGTGCTGTACAGCTTGGTGCCTTCGCCGCCGTATGCCATATTGATATCGTCAACATAGCGCATCAGCTCCAGAGCCTTCTGCTTGCCGATGTACTCGTACAGGGTGCCGCCGAAGTCGTTGGTGATGTTATATTTACCGTCAGAGAAAGCGCCTGCACCACCAAAACCACTCATGATAGAACAGCTCTTGCAGTTGATGCAGGACTTGATCTTGTCACCGTCAATGGGACAACGGCGATTTTCCAGAGAGTGGCCTGCTTCAAACACAGCGACCTTCAGGTCGGGGTTCAGTTTGGTCAGCTCGTAGGTGGAGAAGATGCCGCCAGGACCGGCACCGATCACGATCACGTCATAAACCATAGTAAAATCCTCCTCAGGGCAGCAAAATAGCTGCTACAAAAAAATCGAGAAATGCAGCAGCTACTTATGACAAGGTGTCGAATACTCATACTTTTCTACTATAGCACAAAGAAAACACGATGACAAGTAGTCTATGGAAGAATTTACAGATACAAGATAGAGATTGTCTGCAGGAATTTTATTCCATTGTGTCAGTTGCAATCGAATTTGCGGCATGATATAATAAAACAAATGTAACAACATTAAGTTGTTTTTTGTGAGGTGCAAAGATGTCGGAAAAAGCTGATTTTCATTTGGTTGCGCCCTTTTCTCCTACGGGCGACCAACCGCAGGCAATCGATGCGCTGGTAGCCGGTGTGGAGGCAGGGGATCGCTTTCAGACCCTTCTGGGTGTGACAGGCTCCGGTAAGACCTTTACGATGGCAAATGTGATTGCCCGAACGGGTCGCCCGACCTTGATTCTGGAACCAAACAAGACACTGGCAGCCCAGTTGTGCACTGAAATGCGCGCATTTTTTCCAGATTCGGCGGTAGAATACTTTGTTTCTTACTACGATTACTACCAGCCGGAAGCCTACATCCCCAGCACGGATACCTATATTGAAAAAGATAGCGCAATCAATGATGAAATTGATCGGCTGCGCCATTCGGCAACCGCGGCGCTGTCAGAACGGCGAGATGTCATTATTGTAGCGTCGGTATCCTGCATTTACTCGCTGGGCGACCCCATCGACTACCGCAGCATGGTAATCAGTCTGCGCCCCGGTATGGAAATCAGCCGAGATGAACTGTGTGAAAAGCTAGTTACTCTACAATATGAGCGCAACGACATGAACTTTGTGCGCAACAAGTTCCGCGTCAAAGGCGATACGGTAGATATCTATCTGGCATATATGGCAGATACCGCCATTCGAGTGGAGTTTTTTGGCGATGAAGTGGATCGCATCGTGGAATTTCAGCCGCTGACCGGTGCTAAGCAGAACGTGGTCAAACACGTTGCAATTTTCCCGGCCAGCCACTACCTGGTCAGCTCGGAAAAGAAAATTGCAGGTATCCAGCGTATCCGAGAAGAATGTGATGAGCAGGTTCGTAAATTTAATGCGGAAGGAAAGCTCATCGAAGCACAGCGCATCCAGCAGCGTACCAACTATGACATCGAAATGCTGCAGGAGGTGGGCGTGTGCAAAGGCATCGAGAATTATTCAGCTGTTTTGGCAGGCCGTGCCCCCGGCAGTATGCCGACAACCTTGATGGATTACTTTCCGGACGACTGGCTTTTGATGGTAGATGAAAGCCATGTTATGCTGCCGCAGATGCGCGCCATGTATGGTGGTGACTATGGACGGAAAAAATCATTGGTAGAGTTCGGATTCCGTCTGCCCAGTGCATTTGATAATCGCCCCCTACGTTTCGAGGAGGTGGAGCAGAAACTGAACCAGACGATTTTTGTTTCTGCAACGCCCGGCCCCTATGAAAAAGAACACAGTACCCGCGTAGCGCAGCAGGTGATTCGTCCCACAGGTTTGCTGGACCCGGAAATTCAGGTGCGCCCGGTAGAGGGGCAAATCGAGGATCTTCTGGGTGAAATCAATCTGCGTATTGCAAAGAAAGAGCGTACACTGGTGACCACGCTGACCAAAGCTATGGCAGAGGATTTGACGGAATATCTCACTGACCATGGGGTAAAAGTTAAGTATATGCACCACGAGGTAGATACCTTTGAGCGTATGGAAATCATCAAAGATTTGCGTACCGGAGCCATTGACGTGGTGGTTGGTATTAACCTGCTGCGTGAAGGCTTGGACCTGCCGGAAGTAAGCTTAGTTGCCATTCTGGATGCGGATAAAGAAGGCTTCCTGCGCAGCGAAACCAGTTTGATTCAGACGATTGGTCGTGCAGCGCGTAATGCGCAGGGGCTGGTCATTATGTATGCGGATGAAGTAACCCCCAGCATGGAGCGTGCGATTACAGAAACTGAACGACGTCGCAGCATCCAGACCGCGTACAATGAAGAACACGGCATTGTGCCTCAGACCATTATTAAAGAAATCCGGGGCTCGATCGAAATCAGCGATAAGGAAGAGACCAACAGAATGCTGACCCGCCGTATGGGCAAGATGGAGCGTCAGGCAGAAATCGAACGTCTGACCCGTGAAATGAAAGAAGCGGCAAAGATTCTGGAATTTGAGCACGCGGCATTCCTGCGCGACCAAATTGAACGCCTGAAAAACGGCGAGGACCCGACCGTGGATTCTTCGGCAGAGCAGGACCGCCGTGCCGGAAAACGGAAACCAACCAGTAAGAAGGGAAAATATTTTGGCAAACGATAAAATTACCATCAAGGGTGCCAGAGAGCACAACCTGAAAAATATCAATCTGACCATTCCCCGTAACAAGCTCGTTGTAATGACAGGTCTGTCGGGTTCCGGTAAGTCCAGCCTGGCATTTGACACGCTGTATGCGGACGGTCAGCGTCGCTATGTGGAAAGCTTGTCCAGCTATGCACGGATGTTTTTGGGCCGCATGGACAAGCCGGATGTGGATGAAATCACTGGACTTTCCCCAGCAATTTCCATCGACCAGAAAACTACCAGCCACAACCCACGCTCTACCGTGGGTACGGTAACGGAAATTTATGACTATCTGCGCCTGCTGTATGCCAATATCGGTGTACCACACTGCCCGGTTTGCGGCAAGGAAATCAAACAGCAGACTGTGGACGAAATGGTGGATGCAGTACTGAAAATCCCGGAGGGAACACGTTTTCAGATTTTGGCACCGGTTGTGCGTGGCCGCAAAGGTACGCAGGTGAAAGAACTGGACAATGCGCGTCGTGCAGGATTTACCCGTGTGCGTGTGGACGGCAACCTATACGATTTGGATGAAGAAATCGTTTTGGAAAAGAACATCAAGCATACGGTGGAAGTCGTGGTGGACCGTCTGGTCATGAAAGATGGTATCCGCAGCCGCTTGGCAGACAGTCTGGAAACGGCTTTGAATTTGACCGACGGTCTGGCAGAGGTGGATGTGATTGGCGGGGAAATGCTGACCTTCAGTCAGCATTTTGCCTGCCCGGATCACGGTGTATCCATCAGCGAGATCAGCCCGCGTATGTTCTCCTTTAATAATCCGTTTGGTGCCTGTGAGACCTGTACTGGTCTGGGTACTTTCATGAAAGTGGACCCGGATTTAATTTTGCCCAATAAGGATTTGTCCATTCGGCAAAGTGCCATCAAAGCCAGTGGCTGGTATTATGCTGAGGGTTCGCTCAGCGAAATGTACTATGAGGCACTGGGCAAGAAATACGGCTTTACACTGGATACACCCATCAAGGATTTTTCCGAAGAAGCACTCCATGCACTGCTGTATGGTACGGGTACCGAGCGCTTAGAAATGCGCCGTACCAACGAGTTCGGCAGCGGTGAATATCGCAATGTCTTTGAAGGTCTGATCCCCAATCTGGAGCGTCGTTTCCGGGAAACTAACAGTGAATGGATGAAGGAAGAAATCTCTCACACCATGAATGCTTTGCCTTGCCCAGATTGCCATGGACACCGACTGAAACCAGCATTACTGGCAGTAACCATTGGCGGCAAAAATATCATGGAGTTCTGTGAGATGTCCATTCAGGAAGAAATCGATTTCATCGAGCAGGTGGAACCGACTCTGACAGAGAAAGAACACCAGATCGGTGATCAGATTTTTAAGGAAGTCAAGGCGCGTTTGGGCTTTTTGCAGAGCGTTGGCTTGAGTTATCTTACTTTGGCGCGTTCGGCAGGTACCCTGTCCGGTGGTGAAAGTCAGCGTATCCGTCTGGCTACCCAGATCGGCAGTGCTTTAACGGGTGTTCTGTATGTTTTGGACGAGCCGAGCATTGGTCTGCATCAGCGAGATAATGATAAGCTAATTGCAACCTTGCAGCGTCTGCGGGATTTGGGCAATACTGTGGTAGTTGTTGAGCATGACGAAGATACCATGCGCGCCGCAGATTTTATTGTGGATGTGGGCCCCGGTGCGGGTGTGCATGGCGGCGAAATTGTAGCAGCAGGTAAGCTGGAAGATATCTGCAAAGCAAAGCGGAGTATCACGGGAGCATATTTGTCTGGACGAAAGCGCATTATGCCACCGGAAACCCGCCGCAAGGGCAATGGTCACAGTTTGCGTGTGGTAAAGGCAAAAGAAAATAATCTGCGTAATATTACAGTGGATTTTCCGCTGGGCGAGCTGATTTGTGTTACGGGTATTTCCGGTTCCGGTAAGTCCAGTTTGGTGAACGAAGTTCTGTACAATACACTGGCCAACCAGCTGAATCATGCAAAACATCGTGCCGGTAAATGCAAAGAAATCCAAGGCCTGGAATGGGTCGATAAGGTCATCGGTATCGACCAGCAGCCCATTGGTCGTACCCCTCGCTCCAATCCGGCAACATATACGGGCATTTTTACAGATATTCGCAATGTTTTTGCCCAGACGCAGGATGCAAAAATGCGCGGTTATGGTCCCGGACGATTTAGCTTTAATGTGAAGGGCGGCCGCTGCGAAGCCTGTGAGGGCGACGGTATTTTGAAAATTGAAATGCACTTTTTGCCGGATGTATATGTGCCATGCGAGGTTTGCAAGGGCAGCCGTTATAACCGGGAGACGTTGGAGGTCAAATATAAGGATAAGACTATCGCGGATGTATTAAACATGACGGTGGAAGAGGCCTGCCTGTTCTTTGCAAATCAGCCCAAGATTGCCCGCAAACTGCAAACTTTGCTGGATGTGGGCTTGGGATATGTTACGCTGGGGCAGAGTGCAACAACCCTTTCCGGCGGTGAAGCGCAGCGTGTAAAACTGGCAAATGAACTGGTCAAGCGGGGAACCGGTAAGACAGTTTATATTTTGGATGAGCCGACCACAGGTCTGCATATTGCAGACGTGCATAAGCTGGTGGAAGTGCTGCAAACGCTGGTGGATGCCGGAAACACGGTAATTGTCATTGAGCACAATCTGGATTTGATTAAGTGCGCAGACCATATTATTGATTTGGGTCCGGAGGGCGGCAGCAATGGCGGTTTGGTTATTGCACAGGGTACGCCCGAAGAAGTAGCTGCCTGTGAGGCAAGCTTTACCGGTCAGTATCTGAAGCCGATTCTGGAGCGGGATCGGCAGGCACGTCTGGCACAAAATGAGGAGCAGGCAAAGGCGAAGCCTGCAAAAAAACGAACCCAAAAGATGCAATGAATCTATGATAGAAAAACACGCTTTGCAAAAATGCAAAGCGTGTTTTTCTATTGTTTTGAAAGTAGAAATCAAAAAGCACAGCAAAGAAATGATTGTGAGATTACGACAAAAGTGGCTATTAAATGCGTGAATGTATGATTAAGTCAAGTAATATAGCACAAAGAAAGCGCATTGAAAGAAAAGAAAACATGGTTAAACTGTTGACAAAATAAAAACGAGTGTTAAAATGTGGTTAAAGAATGTTTGACACAATTTTCACGTATTGGAGAAATTGGTCAAGAAAATGGTAAAAGGAGAAGAACTATGAAAAGGTTATTTAGCGCATTCCTGAGTGTTGTGCTGGTAGCTGCATTGCTGGTAGGCTGCACCAATGGTGCAGATTCTGCTGCAAACGCAAATGCTGCCAACGAAAAGTGGGATCGAGAAACAGACTTTCTGATTGTTGGCTACGGCTTGGCCGGTGAAGCTGCTGCTCTGGAAGCAAGCGACATCGATCCGAACGCAAACATTTTGGTTCTGGAAAAGATGCCTGAAAACCTGGCAGGCGGCAACAGCATTGCTTCCGGTCAGACTTTCATCGTTCCTTCTGAAGACGGCGTCGAGGGCTTTAAGGAGTACATTCGTAACTGCAACGAGCCCAACCCCATCCCGGAAGAATATCTGGACTTTATGGCAAAGGCTTTTGCAGACCAGATCAAGTGGGTGCAGGGCACCATGAACAATGCCGGCTACGAAGTTGGCTATGTTGGCGGTGGCCCGCTGCGTTGGGGCAGCCTGGTTGTGGAATTCGCAGAGTTCCCTGGTGCAGGTTTTGAAGGCACCAGCGCTCACTGCCGTAAGGCAAATTCCGGCACGTTCGAAAACGGCGGCGTATGGCACGGTTTTGACGAGGCTGTAAAGCTGCGTAAAAATATCGAAGTTGCTTACTCTACTCCCGCCTTGGATCTGATTCAGGACCCTGTCACCAAGGAAGTAAAGGGTGTTCTGGCTCGTGACCCTGATGGCAAGGAAATTCGTATCAAGGCAAGCAAGGGCGTTCTGCTGGCTTGCGGCGGTTTTGAAAACAACTTGGAGATGCAGCGCAACTACCACGGCATGGATGAAGTTTATACTGCAGGTACTCCCGGCAATACCGGTGACGGTATCAAGATGCTGTCTAAGGCTGGCGCAAAGATGTGGCACATGAACAACCAGACGCAGTCTGGTGGTTTCTGGCTGGGTATCAAGACCGACGATTACGATTCTACCTTCATGCGTAACATGACCTTCAAGTCCGGTTCTTGGATTGAGGTTGCTTGTGATAACAACCGTTTCTATAACGAGTCCAAGGATTATCACCGCCAGCACATGAAGTATAAGGAATTTGACCGCTATACTGACCTGAAGCACGAAAAGGCTCTGCCTGTTCATCTGATTTTCGATGAAAAGTTGAGAACTACCGATTCCGTTGCCAGCCAGTGGCTGTCCTGGCCTATCACCACCGAGGGCTATCAGTGGTCTGCTGATAACTCCGCTGAAATCGAAAAGGGCTGGATCGTCAAGGCTGATACCATTGAAGAGCTGGCTGAAAAGATCGACCGTGATCCTGCAGAACTGAAGGCAACCATCGATCGTTACAACCAGATGTGCGATGAGGGCGTGGATAAGGACTTTGGTCGTGATCCCGCAACTATGGAGAAAATCGATACTGCTCCTTACTACGCAGTTAAGTTGGTTCCCACTCTGGTAGCTACCACTGGCGGCGCAGAGCGTAATACCAATTCTCAGGTTCTGGACTGGGACGGCAACCCCATCCCCAACCTGTACGAAGCGGGCGAGCTGGGCAGCTATGTTTCCAACCTGTACCAAAACGGTGTGTTCCTGTCTGAAGCTATCGCATCCGGTCGTGCAGCAGCACAGCACGCATTTGGTGGTGTTAGCTCCGTTACCAGTGTTGTGAATGCAGACGGCGAAGAGCCGGCAGCACCCGCAGCGGTTAAGGACGGCACCTACGAAGTTCCTTATAAGAATGACCACGGCGAAGTAAAGCTGTCTGTCACCATCAAGGACGGCAAGTTTACTGCAATCGAAGTGGTTGAGGGCAAGGATGCTCTGTTCATGGATGATGAGCAGTTCAAGACCTTTGTAGATAGTATTCTGGCAGCAGACAGCTCCGAGGTTGATGCCGTTGCAGGCGCAACACTTGACTGCCAGGGCATTAGCCACGCAATCAACGAAGTAACCCACAAGTAATTTGGTTTAAGTAAATATGCAGCAAAAGGCGCGGGAACGAGAAATCTTCCCGCGCCTTTTGTTGCTCTAGCTGGAAGGATGAAAAGGGGGCAACACGAATTCTTTGCAATATGGGACAGGAAAAGCAAGTGATTTCAGTTAGCGCTGAAGACTTGGTGTTTGTGACCCTAGGTTCCGATACAGGGTAGAGCGTATTTGAGCGCATTCTGCGAGCTTTGGGAGAATATCGCAGCGTTTAGTAAGCACCATATGTTAAAGGGCAGAAAGATTATCGATATGGCTTTGCCGTTCCTGCAGAAATTTGCGCGCAAACAGGTCTTGAAGAAAATCGAGGGCACAACGATTTATGATATGCTGGTTAAGAACAAACTAATTTGAGCAATGCTGACGCGGTAAAAGAAATCCTGCAATAAAAACAGAGGGTATCGAACTTCGATACCCTCTGTTTTTATAGTATATAAGAAAATCCGTGTTGGTAGAAATTGTGCAATTAGCGACGATTCTTCATCTCAATCATGTCGCCATAGACGGGGGTGGGCATACCGAAACCGCCGGAAACAGCCAGGATCTGACCGGTGGTGTATGCGGAATCGTCACTCGCAAAGTAAACGACAGCTGTACCGATTTCTTCCGGTGTTCCCATGCGCTTAATGGGTGTGTGCTTCAGGAAGAAGTCGCGGAATTCGGGGGACAGATTTTCATTGACTGCGTCGGTTGCCGTCATACCGGGCAGAACGGCATTGCAGCGAATGTTGTTGCGTGCCTCTTGCACTGCAATCAGCTTGGTCATGTAGTTGATGGCTGCCTTGCTGGTTGCGTAAGAAGTCTGAGAAATGTCGGGAATGATACCGCCGACAGAAGAAATGTTGATGATGCTGCCGCCGCCGTTCTGAATCATGTGGGGGATTGCTGCCTGAGAGGACAGGAACACACTGGCAAGATTTGCCTCCAGCGTGCCGATGAAATCAGAAAAATCGGTGTGCTCAATGTCCAAATCGACCTTCGGGTTGGAAGTACCGAAGTTGTTGACCAGTACGTCGATTTTGCCTTCGTTCTTGACCACTTCTGCTATCATGCTCTGATAGGTTTCGTGCTTGGTAGCATCGTTATAAACGGTCTTGACGGTGTAACCCTGTTCGTTCAGTTCTTTTGCACGCTCAGCTGCACGTTCCATGTTGCGCGCGCCCATGTATACGATAGCGCCTTCCTTTGCACAAGCCTTTACGGTAGCCAGACCAATACCACGAGTAGATGCGGTCACCAAAACAACTTTACCTTGCAATCTCATAATACACACTCCTTTAGTAGGAAAATATAAGTTGAGAATATTTCTAGCAGAATTCTGAATTTTTGTCAATGCATCGTTAAAAATATAATAATTGGACTGTGCGGTGTTAAATCAGGAAAAACACAAAGCATCGGCAGAAATGAAATCCATTTGATGGACAATATTTTGAAATAAAAATGAGCTAAGCAGCCGAAAGAGCTTGCAAAGCAGTGGCAAGCTCTTTAATTTTGTCTAGATGCAGTTGTATTAATCGGAATACTCGATCAACTCTGCCCGGAAGTGTTCTATGGAGTTGAAGTTTGCAGGTAGGAAAATTCGATTTTCTGTAGCCCAAAGAAAGTTTTAATTACAGCATTGTCCAGACGATTTCTCTTGCGGCGCATACACTGCAGGATACCTTTATTCTGAGTTTTGTTGGTACTGTTTGTTCTGCTAGTGCCAGCCTTGGGCTGATTGAAGAATTAAATTCGGACCATCTGGTATTTGTGCAAAGGCTTTGCCCAGCATGGAAGGCACCATGCTGAGGACAGGTTTGTCTGAGATTGTGTAGCTGACCCGATCACTGCTGCATAAATCAAGAATCGGTAAAAGATGCAGCTTTTCTCCAAACAGACTGGTATGGATCGGGCTTTTTATGATTGTGTTATCTTACGGACACTGAGGAAGGAGCGTGCAGTATCAGTACAAAACACGACCTAAAAATTCTTTAGTGCGAGGGTTTTGCGGATGATTAAAGACTTCGTCGGGGGTTCCCTTCTCGGCGATGATTCCACCATCCATAAAAAAGATCCGATCAGAAACTTCCTTTGCAAAACCCATTTCGTGTGTGACGATAACGGTGGTCATGCCGGTTTTAACGAGCTCTTTAATGACCTGCAATACCTCGCCAACCATTTCCGGGTCCAGTGCAGAGGTTGGCTCGTCGAACAGCATGACTTCCGGCTCCATGGCTAAAGCACGGACGATTGCCAGACGCTGTTTTTGTCCACCGGACAAGGTGCTGGGACGTGCGTCGATTTTGCTCAGCAGGCCGACACGATCCAGAAGCTCTTTTGCTGTTTCGGCTGCCTCTGCCTTGGACTTTTTCTTCAGCATCATCGGTGCCATCATTACATTTTCACCGACGGTCATATTCGGAAATACGTTAAAGTGCTGGAAAACCATGCCCATCTTCTGGCGATGCAGATTGATATCCACGTGCTTGTCTGTAATGTCTACGCCTTCAAAGTAGACGTGACCGGAGGACGGCGTTTCTAAAAGATTCAGGCAGCGAAGAAAAGTGCTTTTTCCGCCGCCAGAAGGGCCAATCATCGAAACGACCTCGCCTTTGTGAATCTGTTCGGTAACACCCTTTAAGACATGTAGATGACCGAACGATTTGTTCAGATCTTCCACCCGGATAATATCTCGATTGTTATTCACCTGCGTTCAATCTCCTCTCCAGTACAGAAATCAGCTTGGACAGTACAAATGTCAAAATGAAGTAGATTAAGCCAACAATGGTCAGCGGTTCCAATACGCGGAAGGTAATGCCGTTGATGGTCTTAAACTGGGTCATCAGTTCTCCAATAAAGAAGGTGGAGGCCAGCGAGGTCTCTTTTACGACGGCAATAAATTCATTGCAAAGGGCGGGCAGAATATTTTTTACAGCCTGTGGCAGAATGACTTTTCGCAATGCTTGCCCGGAACTTAAACCAAGTGAACGAGCGGCTTCGTTTTGCCCGGGGTCAACAGCTTGAATGCCGGCACGGACGATTTCGCAAACATAAGCGGTGGAGTTGACACAGCAGGCGACCAACACGCAGGTAAACTCGTCCAACTCTAAAAATGGTAAAAACTGGGGCAGCATAAAGTAGAAAAAGTACAGCTGCAGAAGGATAGGTGTTCCGCGAATGATTTCTACATAAACCGCAGCGAGCATCCGAAGCGGTTTGATAGGGCCGATGCCCCAGTTGCTCCGTCTCAGCATTGCCATAATGGAACCAAACACGGTACTGATCATAACGGTCAGAAGACCCATCCAAATCGTCATGCCAAGTCCATGCAGGAATAGCGCTTTGTATTCGCTCCAGATACCTGCTGTGACTACAAAAAAGTCTCTCATAGTTTTCGATTCCTCTCATCCAATGAATGGTGCGCTTTCTTTTAGCAAAAGTACAGCCGGCGTGGTTATTCTCCCATCTGGATACCCAGAGAATCTGCCAGCTCGGTAGCTTCTTTTGTCCACTGATCGTACAGACCTTGTTCGTTAACTTCTGCAATAGCGGCATTTACAGCCTCCAGCAGCTCGGTTTCACCCTTCTTGATGCCGGCAACATTGCCCTCGCTGCCGTATGCAAACTGGAATTCAGCCATTTCAGCATCGGGATAGTTCTTCAGCATACTCTTAGCGTTATCGCTGTCTACAGCAAGGGCATCGGCTTTACCGGTAAGAACCATCATAACGCCATCAGAAATAGAAGAAACAGGCTGGAACTTTACATCCGCTGGCAGCTGTTCATTTACCAGTGTCTGCTGGATGGATGCGTTCTGTGCAACGATTTTCTTGCCGGCAAAGGATTCTGCGGTGTTATAGCTTGCACCCTGACCCTTTGGTACCAGCAGACCCTGATAACCATCTTCGGTGGTAGTATTGAATTTGTCGCTCAGTTCCATCGCTTCTGCACGCTTTTCGGTGTAAGCAAAACCGGCGATGCCGATATCAATGGTGCCGGACTGAATTGCCTGCTGGATTGCGGAGAATTCCATGGCTTTAACTTCCAGCTCAACACCAAGGGACTCTGCAATGTACTTGCCTAGCTCAATATCAGAGCCAACGTAGACGGCTTCTCCGGAGCTGTTGTCGATAAATTCGGATGGGGCAAAGTCGGGGGAAGTGCCCATGACCAGCTTGCCGGATGCCTTGATTTTGTCCAGACGAGATTCAGAGGTGGTGCCTGCCGAAGCACCGGAACGATTGGAAGAATCGGAGTTCGACGTTGTCGGGCTGTTCTGACAGCCTGTCAATACACAAGTGAACATCGTAGCGGCTAATGCTATCGCAAGAAACTTTTTCATAATGATCTCTCCTCAAATATCCCTCAAGTTTTAGATCGCGCTTCATCCGTGGCGATGGCTGTATTATATCGCATAAATATTCGCTAGTAAATAGTTATACGAATATTTATGCAATATTGTGAAAAGGCATAAGTGAAGGGATGAAAAAACATGCATTCCTGAGCAAAAGATACAGAGTTATACATGAATATTGAAGTAATATGCAAATACTGCGGTGAAACAATGTATACAAAATGAAAATATACGGTGCATATACTAGGGCAATTATACGGTCATTACGAGGATGAAAGGAAGAATTCACAGGTGAGTGCAGAAAGAAAATGTGTATATTTTTGCATAAATGCAAGAATATAAGAAGTGATACCTAAAAGGTGTGCCTCACGCCAGGAAAAGAGACGAACGACGAAATTTGGAACATAGGAACTTAGCTTTCATATCGTAGTAGGATACGCACTATACAATATAAATGTTTCTCATAAACAAAGGCGGAATATATAAAAATACCGATATTCCACTCCACTCAAGGAGAAGGAAATATCGGCATGTTTGGGTCTAAAGATTATTTGAAATCAAATTTGAAAACGGCAGTGGGATCATTGTAGTTTTCGTTGGATACCCAGAGCATAGATTTGTCGGTCAGGTTATAAACAGCGCTGTGTACAGTAGAACCATTGCGGTCGTCATTGTCCCAGCTGCGGCGACCAACAATGCCCAGAATGTTCATGGCTGCTTTTTCATCGGCTACAATGCCATTGGTTTGCGTCAATTCATCCCAAAGGCAGATGTAGCGATCAAATCCCTTTTTATCGTCCGCAGGGGAACCTTCGTAATAGCCGGGCTGAAGAATAAAGTTTGTGATGACCTGATGGTTGGATTCTGCTTCAAAGTTGCCGATGTGTGCATCGGCATCGTTATATGTCACAACCAGTTTGCGTGCGTTGCCGTCGTTGTCCGTACTGTCGGTATTGGCTACCCATTCCAGAATGGCGCTTTTGCCAGTGGAGTCCGCTACCATGTAATGATAGGAGGTTTTGGCAGAATCGTGCAGATCATACATAGAAGCAATCTGGACGGCTTGCTCCACATTGTCAGCATAATCCAGAATCAAACGCAGCAGAGTGGTAGAGGTCAAATCCGGCTTTTCCGTGTTTTGATCGGTGGGGATGGTTTTCTCACCACCCTGATAGGTCATATAAATACCGCAGCTGACGCCGGCGTCGTTGATACCGTCCAGTGGAGCGTAAGGAGCGGCGAGAGAAACAATTTTGTCTATCATACGGTTCATATTGTTCTCCGGGTCAATACCCAGGAACTGCAAGTCTACGGTAGAGATGGTCGCATGACGATCCTTTTTTGCCTTGGTAAAGACCAGACAAGTGTTGGTCTTGGAGAAATCGTAGTTTCGGGCAAACAGCATATCGTCGTCTGCCGTGTGTGCCGTAAAGGAAGAACAGCCGATTTCGGGATCCGCAATGTTGATTTTCAGCAGACCCTTGGTAAGGTGCTTGGTGACAAAATCAATCAGTTCGCTGTCGCTGGATACACCGCCTTGCTCGATAAAGTCATCCAGATAATAGTCGCCATGTACCTGCATAGAATAAACAGCGCCGTCGCCGTGGGCGTCGTTGCGGTCGCGCAGAAGTTGGATGCTGGATAAGGTGAAAAGCTCATTGTGCCAGACTGCAAATACAAGAATGGCAGCCAATAGAAGTAAGCTGAGCAGCACCGCGAGGATGTGTGTCAGGACTTTTTTACCAGTAGATTTTGTTTTATAGGTTGCTTTCATAGCAAATACCCCTTTCTGGTTATTTTGCAACAGCAAAAGGAATGTGAATGGAACATGATAGGAAACTGAAAAGCCTTATAAAGGTTTTTCAAAAACCGAAAAGAAGGTTATCACATACGCAGAAGCCTGTCAAGGGTTGTTCGAAAGCCTGTTATGGGTTTTCGTTGACAATTTTACAGATTGTCAGTATAATTTGATTCATGGATAAAAAAATAGAACAGGCACTGGCAGATTCGATTCGCGGTTTTCGTCTGCCCAGATATGCCGAGCTGCCAACAGGTGGGCTCTACTTAAAACAAACCGAAAAATACATCAATCAATGTCTGGCTCGCCTTGGCAATATTGAGATTACCAGTTCGATGATTCGCAATTATGTCAAGCAGGGTCTTGTGGATAATCCGGTGCAGAAGCTGTACTATGCCGATCAGATTGGATATTTGATTTGCATTGCCATTTTGAAGCACGCAGCTCCACTAGAGTGTGTGCAGCGGCTGTTTGCACGGCAGAAGGACACCTATACCAACGAAACAGCCTACAACTATTTTTGCATGGAAATGGAGAATGTGCTGTATCATCGCTTTGGATTGAAGACACAAATCGAAAATTTGGGTGTCACATCATCTCTGGAGAAGGAAATGCTGCGAAGCGCGGTAACAGCGGTATCGCATATGATTTATTTGGATGCTTGTTTCCGTCTCGTGCAGGAACAAGATGATGCGGAGGATGCAAAATCTTCAGGGAATTATAAAAATTTATAGTCTAAATCAAATGAGGGTAGGAACAAATGCTTGGTTCCTACCCTCATTTTGTATCTTATAAATTACAGAAAATAGAAATTGTGTTGTTAAGACAAGGACAAAAAGTGTGACTTTTTTGAAGTTTGTTTTAGAAATATTGCCGACATGCGCAGAAGTAACACAAATGCTTGAAAAAATAAATGAATATTATATAATAGGGCGAAAAGGTGCGGATTTTTTCATGGAAGTACAAGACAATGCCCAAAAGAAAAATCATTGCCTTAAAAAACGAAGAGGAGAATGTGTGTGAAATTAAGGAAGGCTTTGGCAACCCTGTTAGCGGCGGTAATGCTGATGGGTGTGTTGCCAGTAAATGTTTTGGCGGCAGAAGGCGAAATTAAACCTTTTGCAGAAGAATCCAAGAGCGAAGTGAGTGTAGGGGAGCTGGAAACGGAACCTACTGCGGAAGACACAGAACTCGAAATTGGTACAGAAAATGCTGATTTGGACGTGACTGCAGAAGAACCTGTGGTCACTCCGTCTGTTGAGGAGGCAGAGGAGGAAGCTGTCGCAGACGAATCGGAGATTGAAACGTACGCTGCTGTAGACATGGGGGATGCCTCCCATGATATCCCGGTGGAGGGAATCAAAGTTACCGCAGGCGATTCGCAGTCTGGTGAAGGTCCAGAGAAAGTTTTGGATGGTCAGGATGCCATGTGGCATACAAATTGGAATGGTTCGCCGTCGGAAAAGCACTGGATTCTGTTTGATTTGGGCAAGGATTATGCAGTAAGCGGTTTGCGTTATCTGCCCCGTCAGTCTCAGCAGAACGGTATCATTACCAAATACGAGATTTGGGGCAGTGTAGACGGTAAGACGTTCTCTAAGGTTGCAACTGGTGACTGGGCAGCGGACACAGCGTGGAAAACGGCATCGTTTGGCCCTTATGCGGCACGCTATATCGCACTCAAGTCGGTGCAGGGCATTGGCGGGTTTGCATCTGCTGCAGAGATTCGTATTACGCAGGTAGAAGATGAAAATGCCTATGAGGTTGCCAGCTTCACGCAGGAAGCACACGGCGGCTGGCAGATTGCTCCTGGTTCTGGTACTGGTACAATGACCTTTGCAGAAAACCAGATGGAACTGTTTGCGAAAGGTGATACTGGAAATACGGCATACTGGGATGCAAATTCTCCGATGCTGGAAGCAGGTTTTGTAGAAGCGGTCATTACGCCGGTTGCTACGGATCGTTTTGCACTGCTGTATCGCTATACGGATAAGGACCATTACACCGGCGTCAGCTATGACGCTGGCAATTGGGGTTGGTGCGGTAATAATGGCAACAAATGGGGCAATCTGACCCAGGATGCAAGCTATGCACCAAAGGCAGGCGAAGCATTTACGCTGCGTGTTGCGTTTGAAGGTGCCAACGTGACTGTTTTTGCAAATGGCACACAGGTTGCACATGGTGCGATCAACGACGGCGCAATCAATCAGACGAAGGGTCACGTTGGTTTCCGTGTGTGGGGCGATGGCAGCGAGGCTACGCGTGGTCACATTAAGGTCAGCAGTGTAAAGATGGGCACGGTCAGCGCACAGCCATTGCCCAAGCCGGAAAAGCCGGTAGACCCTGTTGACGAAACCGATAAAGATGGTAACTACTTGATTACCTTTACGGATGCCGCACGCCGCGGCGGTCTGCATTTGCTGTCTGGTGATGGTACGGTCACTTTCCAGGATGGCGAAGGCGATAACGGTTATGCTGTTGTAGCAAAGCAGGACGAAGCTACCACGAAGGCAGTTTTTGTGGCAGATCGTGCTCCGGTTACGGAGAATGGTTTCCTGGAAGCGGATGTGACGAACCAGTCTGGCGGACGTTTGGGTTTGTTGCTGCGTATACAGGATAACGGAAACTATGTTGGCGTTACATATGACGTTGGCAAGTGGGCAATTACCAAGAACGGCAGCAATATCACAGAGTTTGACGCGGGTGGCTGGGGTAAAGGCCAGAAAAAGCACATCCGTGTGGATTTTGCCGGCAATAAGATCACGGTGACGATAGATGGTTCACAGGTGTTCTCTCAGGAACTGCCGCAGCTGGCAGGTACTGGTGCTGGTAAGGTCGGTGCTGTTGTCTGGGGTTACTCCAATGGCGATAACCAAGGTAAGGCAAAGATCGATAATGTGGTTGTCGGAAAGCGTGTTGCCGTGGATGTCAGCCCAAAAGAATATTCCCTTACTTATAAAGAAGCGGGCAAAACGGCGCTGAAGTTTGTTCTGGGGGAGACCTTGGCAAACAATGCGCTGACTACCGTTAAGATTGGCAATCAGGAACTGGTAAAGGGTACGGATTATACGCTGACTGGCAACAGCCTGCGTCTGGAAGGCAGCCTGATTACTGAAGAAATGAAGCAGGCCGGCGGCACCAAAATCACTATGCTTTTTGCTGACGGTTTTGAGACTACGGTCAATGTGTTGATTCAGGCACAAGCACAGAAAACACAGATCAACTACGTTCGCGACTTTACCACGGATCCCACCAAGGGTGAAAACCCGATGAAGCTGGCTTCCGGTAGTGCGAAGGTTGCTTATGATGCACAAAAACAAGCACTGGTGATCACGGGTGCAAATAGCGCAATGCTGGTGGATCAGGCAGCGCCGAAGCTGAAGAACTACGATGTGGAAATGACCTTTAATCTGCGTACCGATTCCGGTACATTTGCCGTCGTCGGTCGTCAGGAAGGTGCTGACTATGTAGCAGCAGGTCCCCATAACAGCGGCGGAATTGGCTGGCGTGTATTTTCCAATACGGGCGCAATCGATGTGCCTAACTATGAGGATGGCAACCAGATGTTTGGCAACCGTACCGTGCCATACAAGGTGCGTGTACGCTTCTTGGAGAAGAACGTAATCATCTGGGTGGATGATTACGAAATGTGGTCTGGTACTGCAGATTGTTTGACTGGCGGCAATGGTTTACCCGGCCTGATGGTCAATGGCGCAGAACTGGAACTGCTGGATTTCCGTGTCACCTCTGTGAACCTGCCGGAAGCGGAGGAAACCACCGGGGCAGAGCACCAGATTCATTCTGATAAGCTCACCGTAACGATGGATGAATCCTTCCCGCGGGTCATCCGTTATACCATGGATGGTAAGACCCTGCAGGGTCAGGAAATTCCTTACTATGTGATCGAACTCAACAATAAGGAATACCGCCCGCAGGTTACAGCAGAATTTACGCAGGATAGTGCAACCTATCATCTGAATGTAGAGGTTGCTCCGGAAAAGAATGTTTCTCTGGATGCTGTTTTTACCGTGGCAGACAACGTCCTGCAGATGAAGCTCAAGAATATTCAGGACGAGGCTTACCCGCTGTACAATATCAACTTCCCGGTGCAGAGTCTGGTTTCAGTTTCTTCTGAGCAGGCTGGCGCAGAGCTGCGTGCGGCTAACTACACAACGTCGGAGCAGCGTTTGGATCTGACTACACGCCCGGCGGGTGATATGTACGAGTCTGCATCTATCGTTGTGCTTTCCAACAACGAGCTGGGTGCAGCAATCAACAACGAATCCTATAACGGTCACCGTGGCATTTCCTATCAGACCATGCGTATTGGTGAGCGCACGACGACTGGTGTGTGGAGCACGGGTTTCCCGTATCGCGGTCTGGATAAAAAGGTCATGTTCGCTGAGCCTTGGGTAAAGGTTGCCATTACCGGTGACCGCAATGAAGATGGCAAGGTGGATTTCCAGGATGCAGCAATCGCTCGCCGTGACGACTGCCAGAAGGACGGCTGCAAGGCAGATGCTTTTGGGTATGAAACGGTCATGGGCAGCTATAACACCATCGCAATGAACGTAGGCAGCGCAGCACAGTATCCCTTCCTGCGCATCCTTGATAACGTGAAGAAAATGTCCCTGGGTCTGGATGATTTCCCGCAGACGGTTATTATCAAGGGCTATAATGGCCAGGGACATGACTCCAATAACAACGATTTTGCAAACTACAATCAGGCAGCCGGCGGCCTGAAAGACTTTAAGGCATTGCTGGCAGAATCCGAAAAGTATAACACAAAGGTCGGTATTCATATCAATGAAACCGAAACCTACCCCGAAAGTACTACCTACGGTAGACTGCATACTGCTTTCGGCGGATGGCCCTGGTACGACGTGGCACGTCTGATTCACCATGATAATGACTCTCTGGATGCTACGGCGGATGGTCTGCAGGGGCGTTTGGACAAGCTGAACGAAGATACTGATCATATGCTGGATCTCATTTATGTGGACGTTTACCACAAGACCCGCTGGCCGATGTACACGTTGGTTTCCAAAATCAATGGCATGGGTATGGCTATGGCAACTGAGTACCCCAGCGCTGTAGATAAGCAGAGCGTTTGGGCACACCATATTGGCGGCCATATCACGCAGGATAATCTGGCAGGCAACCTGACTCGTTTTGTCAACAACCAGTATCAGGATATCTTTGGTATGAGCGGTCTGTTCCGTGGCACCAGCCGTGTGGCGGGTATCAATGGCTGGCAGAACGCATCGGACTACTACGCAGCACAAAAGCACTTTTTCACCAGTGTGCTGCCGAACCGCTTCCTGACGCAGTATCCGATTATGCGCTGGGAAAATGCAAATGAAGTTGTCTTGGGTCAGAACATGAATGTTGTGACTAAGATGGAAGGCAACACCAATGTTATCACGCTGGACGGCCGTGAGGTTGCCCGCGGTGACAAGATTTTTATCCCGTATACCGTAGACGGCGTGGAGAAGATTTACCACTGGAACCCTGCAAAGGGCGAAACCACTTGGACCCTGCCGGTTTGCTTTGATGGGCAGACCTCTGTCAAGGTATTCAAGCTAACCGATATGGGACGTACAGAAATGCGTGAAATTGCTGTTGAAGGTGGAAAGGTAACCATTCCTGCTGAGGCAAACACGGCATACGTCATCTACAAGGGCGATGCAAAGGTGGAGAACACCGGCAGCCTGACTGGTTATGACTGGGGTCAGGGCGGCTTTGTAAAGGATGCTGGCTTCGACAGTCACACGGAAGGCTACGGCTGGACTGCTACGAATGGTACGTTTGAGAATAACAACCATGGCAACACCTATCTGGTTATGCGCGGTGCGCAGGATGGCTCTGCAGAGCAGATCATTTCCGGTCTGACACCCGGTAAGAGCTATCAGGCTTCTGTTTGGGCAGAGGTAAACGGAAAGACTGCAACCATCGCGGTACGCGATGGCGAAACCGAGCTGGCAAGCAACCATATGGAACGCAGCAATGTGCAGTATGGTATTCATCACACCGATAAATACAAGCGCAATTTACAGCGTATCTGGGTTGAGTTCACCGCTCCGGCTTCCGGTAGTGTAACTCTGGCACTGACCGGCACGCAGGCAACCGGTGAAAAATCCTATGTAAACTGGGATGACGTGCGTGTTGTGGAGCACACCCCGTCTGACACCAAGGGACATGACTTCTATGAAGACTTTGAGGCAGTAACCGAGGGCTATGGTCCGTTCGTTTCTACCGAGTCCGATACCAGCCACCTGTCCGAAACCAACAAACCGCACACATTCGATACGATCAATGGTCGCTTCTCGCTGAAGACTCGTGCAGGCGATTATATGCGCACTCTGCCGCATACCCTCCGCCTGAAGCCCAATACGGACTATACATTGGGTTTGCAGTATATTGCAGGAGGTGCAGGTCAGGTCTTTACTGTTTCGGTGAAATCGGATTTGGCAGCGGAAGCTGGCGCAAAAGATGCGGTGGCTGCCTCTCAGGTATGTACCGCTGTAAAAGACTGGGGCAAGAACCAGCCGCTCAAGCTGAACTTTACCACTGGTGACTATAATGACTACTATGTAGAAATCAAGTGCAACGGTGGCATTAAAGAATACGCTGTGGACGATTTCTATGTGGATGAAGTCACGATTGCTACAAAGGAAAGCTTGAAGGCACTTTATGATGCGTGCGCGGCATTGCAGCAGGATGCTTACACGCCGGAAAGCTGGAGCCAGCTGACCGAAAAGATGGAGGCAGCAAAGGTTGTTCTGGACAAGGAAGATGCAGTACAGGAAGAAATTCAGGCAGCACAGGATGCTTTGCAGGCGGCAATGGATGCTTTGGTCGCTTACGCAACGGCAGATGATATTGCACGTTTGAATGCTGTGATTGCACAGATGCAGGATGTTCCCGCTGACCAATATGCACAGGATGCACAGTGGGATGCGTTCCAGAAGCAGATTGCTGAAGCACAGAAGCTGGCTGGTACCGACAAGGTAACCGTTCAGCAGGTGGATGAAATGATCCATGCGCTGGAAAACGCAAAGAATGCACTGCATAGTCTGATCAATAAGGATGAACTGAAGAAACTGTATGATTTCTGCGAAGAGATTCCTGCAAATGATCTTATGGATGGCAACGAGGCGGTAGAGTTCCTGCGTGCGCGTTCTGCGGCAGAAAAGATCCTGAAGGATGAGAATGCAAAGCAGAGCGATGTGGATAAGGCAGGCAAAGATTTGACTGAAGCCTACAATAAGATTGTTCCCAAGCGCACGACCAACGAAGGTCATGTAGATGCCGCTATCGTAACAGAGTTGGCACAGAAGCTGGCAATTGCCAAGCAGGTAAAGAATTCCGGCAAGGCATTGAAGAAGGCAATCGCAAAGGCCGAAAAGGCAAGTGAACCGCTGGCAACTTGGAAGTCTGTTGTAGAAGCACTGGATGCACTGGATGCAAATGTCGCAACCTTGACCGTTATCACAGAGGGCGAACAGACAGTAATTTATGTCGCAGTAGATGAGAAGCTGGGCGCAGCCCTGCCGAAAGATCCTGTAAAGGATGGATTTACCTTCACGGGCTGGCAGGACGAAAATGGTGAGCCGGTTACCGCTAAGACAAAGGTTCAAGGCGATATGACCATTATGGCAACATGGGAGCCGGCAGCAGGTATTAAGTATGTGGTAAACCATGTACAGGCTAATATCGGCGATCCTGATAATGGTACGATTGTGGCACAGGAAACCCTGTCTGGCATCAGCGGTGAGCTGACTAAGGCAGTTGCTAAGAGCTACGAGGGATTTACTGCTCGCGAAATTGAGCAAAAGACCATTGCAGCAGATGGCAGCACCGTAGTCACCGTTTGGTATGCACGCAATGTATACACCGTGATAATCGACGGCGTACAGCATGAAGTCGAATATGATGCACCTTTGGGCAATACGCTGCCCGAAAACCCGAAGAAGGATGGCTTTACCTTTGATGGATGGAAGGACCAAAACGGCAATGCAATCACTGCGGAAAGCAAAGTGCAGGGTAATCTGGTGCTTATCGCACAGTGGAAGGCAGTGAATGTACCGGATACGCCGGATCAGCCGGATGTCACTCCGAGTGAAAAGCCAACGAATCCGACAGATCCATCTGATAAACCTGAAGAAAAGCCCGCCGCGCCTTCCGCAGCACCACAGGCATCGGCTACAGGCGATACTTTCCCCATGACGCTGGTTGTGGCTTTGATGCTGGCTTCTTTGGCTGGTATGGCGATCATCATTAAAAAGAAACGTTCCTGAGTTTAGGATTTAGGATGCTTCTGAAATAGTTTTGTGCAACCCCCTCTGCCCAAAAGCAGAGGGGGTTTTTGCATGGAAAATGACCTTGGATTGTTGCGCTGTGCAAGTAACAGATGAGATGGCTAGTGTTAATGTGAGCAATAGATTTTTCTAAATGATATTTCCTGCAATAAAGTTGTTAAGCCGGAAGGATTGATTTGGATCAGATATAGAATAAAAAGTGTTTGTTTCGTTTGACAATAAATGACGATGATAGGATGATGCTTTTTGATATGCAGAAAAGGTTGAACTTTTTCGAAAAAACTTAAAAAAGGTGTTGACAGAACGCTATTATATGAGTATAATAAATACTGTTGCTGGCGAACGGAATGTTTGCAAAGGCATGTATCCGGGTGTAGCGCAGTTTTGGTAGCGCGCTTGAATGGGGTTCAAGAGGCCGTGAGTTCGATTCTCGCCACTCGGACCAAAAAGGACTGATCTTTTGATCAGTCCTTTTTTTGTTTTATCTAAGTGTTAAGCGGGTTTGCAGGGGTTGTGAGAAGCATTCTTATGTTGTGCTAAGGCTTGTCTGAGAGCAGCCAGAGACACGTCATAATGAATGCGTAATGAATGGAGCAAACTGGATCATACGCTATCTATGGAACCTGGGAACATAGCTAAGAATACGGATTTGGAAAGTTTGCCGACTACATTTGTATTCAGATTTACAAGAATAGACAGATGGCGATCAGCGTCTGACGGGAATAAGTACATTGCTGCTGGAGGTTAGGAATAACAGCAACATATGTCTGTAAGATGGTACTTGTGCAAGATACATAAAGTATCACACAATCTCAAGGTTGAAAACAAAAGCGTTGACGTATACACTAAAAATATATGTTGTTGATGAAGAAATACTGTTCATCTAGAGAAGAAAAAAGGAGATGTAGTATGAACAAAAGAGGCGCAGCACTGTTTTTAGCAGCGGCGATGACTTTTTCATCCATCTTACCGGGGCAGACGGCAATGGCAGCAGGAGAAAGCTATGTAACGGATGCACAGCTTACCGCTGCGGTTGTACAAGCCCCCAAAAAGGATGAAGTTATCCCGGACGCAAATCAGTATGAGTATCAAAAACAGGAATTGGCAGCTTTCTGTCACTTCGGCCCCAATACGTTCAATGAGATTGAATGGGGCGAGAAGTACGGCAAGCGGCCTCCGGATGATATTTTCAAACTGGAAACGAATTTCGATGCGGAGAAACTGGTATCCTCACTGAAAGAGGCTGGTTTCAAAAAGTTGATTGTCACGGCAAAGCACCATGACGGTTTCTGTATCTGGAACAGTGCCTACACGGACTATGACGTGGAGTCCACCAGCTATGCAGGCTATAATTACGATGGTATGGGCGGCGATATTCTGGCTGAAATTTCCGCTGCTTGTACCGCTCATGATATGGACATGGGTCTGTATCTGTCCCCTTGGGATATCCATGACGAAAGCTACGGCTATTATGATGCAAACCATAATCCGACGAGTAAGGAAAACGATGTCAAGGATTATAACGAGTACTATAATAACCAGCTGCAGGAAATTCTAGGCAACCCTAAATATGGCAACAAAGGTCATTTTAAGGAAGTTTGGATGGACGGTGCAAAAGGCAGTGGTGCCAATGCGCAGGAATACGACTTTAAAACCTGGTTCGATACCATTCAGAAGAACGAGGGCAAGAAGGCAGGCTTTGATGCAGACTGCTTGTTGTTTGGTGCAGAATCTTACTCTACAGTAAGATGGATCGGCAACGAAAACGGTTATGCCAATGAGGAAACCTGGTCCAAGTCTAAGATTGATCGGGCAAATAATACCATTGACAGTAATCACACCGGTGCGCAGGGCACGTTCATTGGCTTTGAAAATGGCAACCAGTGGACCGTCCCGGAAGTAGATGCCCGCATTACTTCTGGCTGGTTCTGGGGGACTCGCAAGAATTCGCCCAAGAGCATTCTGGATTTGGGGAATATGTACTTTAACTCGGTAGGTCATAATGCACCACTGCTGCTGAATATTCCACCAAATGATCAAGGCGGTGTAGATCAGGCAATTCTGGACCGCGTCGCAGAGTTTGGTACTAACATTTCCGAAACATTCCGGTTGAATCTGGCGAAAGATGCAGCGGCATCGGCTAGCGAAGTGCGCGGAAATGCGCTCAGCTATAAGCCCGGTAATGTGCTGGACGGCAAGGATGATACCTATTGGACGGTCAACGATGGTACAACTACCGGTACGCTGCAGTTGGACCTGAAGGAGCAGAAGACCTTTGACGTGGTTTCCATTGAGGAAGCAATTGAATTTGGTCAGCGCATCAAGTCTTTTAAGGTAGAGTATAGTTTGAATGGTAGCGCATGGAAGACATTCGATCAGGGTACGACTGTTGGCGCAAAGCGTCTATGCCGGAAAGCTCCGGTTAAAGCAGATAAGCTGCGTATTACAGTTACGACCACCAGCGCAGTACCCATGCTTTCCGAAGTAGGCATTTTCAAGGCAAGTCAGGGCTTTGAAAAGGCAAAGGGTGCGCCCGCAGGCATGACAGTCATCGACATCAACGATAATGGAGATGTTGGATTTAAGTTTGGTAGCAACTGGCATCCGGAAACGGGTGACCAGTATCTAAATGGCACCAACTCGTGGGCAAATGCCGGTACAAACTTTGAAGTAAAGTTCAACGGTTCGAAGATTTATCTGGTTGGTACAAAGGATCCCAACCACGGCACGGCGAACATTCTTATCGACGGCAAGCCGGCAGGCAGTATTGATACCCGCGCAAATTCCCGCGCAGTGGGTCAGATTATTTTTGCTTCGGAAGACCTGAAGGATGGTTCCCACACTTTGCGTCTGGAAACGACCAACAAGGCAATCGGTATCGAAGGCGCTTATGTGATCAATAACGGCGGGAAAGGCATGGTCGGTATTGATCAGGCTTCCTATACTATGAACGAAGAATCTACTATGGATGTAAAGCTGGTTCGTGTAGGCGGCTCCACTGGTGACATCACCGTAAACTTTGCACCCAACCCCGGTTCTGCGATTCAGGATGATTATAATACAGAGCTGAACCATAACATCACCTTTAAGAATGGTGAGACAGAGAAGCTGGCCCGTGTGGAAACCAGAAGAAATACAAAACCCACTGGTAATCAATATTTTACTGTGGCACTGTCTACCACGGATAAAGACCTGATTCTGGGCTTTAACGCGGCCGCACGCATCAATATCATTGATGCAGAAGGTCTCACGGTAGAGAAGCTGGAGACACTGCTGAACGAATGCCGTGCGCTGAACGAAGTAAACTACCAGACAGAAAGCTGGAACAAGCTGACCGCTGCTATGCAGACAGCAGAAGAGCGTCTGGCAGCAGGGAATCTGTCCGGTGAACTGTTGCGAACCACTTATGATGCATTGGAAAAGGCCAAGACAGCTCTGGTAGCACGTGACCACTATGCAGAAAACGACCGTTTTGTATTCCCCACAACGGCCAATACAGAAGTCACGTTGGAAGCTGAACTGCTGGAACGTCACAACAATACGGAGGGCGACAAAAACTGGCCGCTACAGGTGACTCCTGCTGACTGGGCAAGCAACGGCAAATTCCTGAACTGCCTGAACAGCAATGATCAGGCAAAACTGTACTACACTGCGAACAGAACTGGTACCTATTCCGCGGTTGTGACGTATCGTAGTGGTGACTCCGCAAATGCAATCTTCTGGGAAGAAGCAAATGGCAACATCACCGCAGGCAATGTGACCGCAGGTGCTTCGGATAATGCAGGCGCAACCCATACCGCAAACTTTGCGTTCGAGGTAACCAAGCCGGGCGATGGTGTGCTGGTATTTAAGGGCGGTGAGAAGAATGCACCGCAGATCGACAAGATTGTGATTACTGCATCTCAGCTGGATCAGCAGGTATTCCAGGTGACCAAGAATGCAGGTGCAAATGGCGTGATTGAAGGTCCGGATACCGTGAACGAGGGCGAGAATGCTGTGTTCACAATCACGCCTAACGAAGGTTACGCTGTGCAGGACGTAAAGGTGAATGGTGCCTCTGTGGGTGCAGTGACGACCTATACTGCAGAAAATGTGTCTGCAAACATTACCATTGAAGCAACCTTTGGAAAGAATGAATACAAGTACACTGTGGCAGATCCCTTTGTATTCCCCACAGAACTGAATCAGACTGCTGTTCTGGAAGCTGAGCATGCAACGCTGCATAATTCTGGTGATGATGAACAGTGGAAGCTGGAAGTTGCAGATGGCGATTGGGCAAGTAACAAGAAATTTGTGAACAGCCTGAACCGTGGCGATGAAATCACCATTCCGTATCGGGCAGCTGTGGCAGGCACCTACATGGTAACGGTAACTTTCCGCAGCGGCAGCGATAAGAATTATCTGGATTGGACAGAAGAAAGTGGCAAGATCACAGCAGGTACGACGCCTGCAGGTCATACCGATGCCAATGTAACGCAGACCAAGAGCTTTGAAATGATTGTCAATACGGCTGGTGCAGGTGTGCTGAAGTTTGCACCGAAGACAGAAAATTCCCCGCAGATTGATAAGTTTGATATTGTGCTGAAGGAAGCTGCTGCGCCTGTAGATCCGGAAGATGCAACCAGCGATGCACTGGATTATGTGACCCAGGCAGTTACCGCAGGTGATCAGATGGACGGACACACCGCAGATGCAGTCAACGATAAGGATGCAAATAGCTACTGGTCTACCAACTGGAACAGCAAGCCCAATGAGGAAGAACGCTCTGAGAAATTCTATATTCAGATGGATCTGGGCGAAACTAAGCCGGTAGCCGGTGTGCGTGTCCTGCCCCGTCAGGGCGACAGTATGGGCGATGGAAATGGTACGCCTACCAAATTTACAATCAAGGTCAGCAACGATGGCACAGAGTGGACGGATGTACTGACCACAGAGCGTCCTGCAAATGCAGAAGGCTGGCGCAACTGGTACATCGTACGTTTTGAAAAACCTGTAGATGCACGCTATGTTCGTTATGAAGCTGTGAATACTTACAGCGATGTAGCTGACAATATGGATCTGCATATGGCTCTGGCCGAAATCCGTGCAATCAAGCCTGCGCAGGAACCGCAGAACCCCGATCAGGTTGCAGCAGATGCTGTTATCGGTAAGATCAATAGTATTGGTAATGTTACGCTGGAATCTGAGCATGCAATTACGAATGCACGCAATGCATATAATGCACTGACGGATACACAGAAGGCAATGGTAACGAATCTGTCTGTACTGGAAAGTGCAGAGGCAAAGCTGGCAGAGCTGAGAGATGCAGCCGCACAGGCAGAAGCAGACAAAGTAGCAGCGGCTGAGGCGAGTGCAAAGATTGACGCCATCGGCGAAGTTACGTTGGATTCTGAGTCTAAGATTACAGATGCCCGCAACGCTTGTGATGCACTGACAGATGCACAGAAGGCTCTGGTTGGCGATAAGATGGCTGTGCTGGAAGCAGCAGAAGCAAAACTAGCAGAACTGAAAGATGTAGCCGCGCAGACAGAAGCAGACAAGGCCGCAGCCGCAGCGGTGAATGCAAAGATGGATGCCATCGGAGCAGTTACGCTGGATTCTGAGACCAAGATTAACGATGCACGCAATGCGTATAATGCACTGACAGATGCACAAAAGGCTCTGGTTAAGAATCTGAATGCACTGGAAACAGCTGAGAATACCTTGAAGGCAACAAAGGCGAAGAAAGCTGAGCTGGATGCTGCAATCAAGGAAGCCGAAGGCAAAAAGTGTACGGATTATACGGACGCAAGCTGGAAGATATTTGCAGAGAAACTGGATGCAGCTAAGGCTGTCGCCGCAAAGAAGGATGTTGCATTAGCTGAGTATGAGAATGCAGCCAACGCACTGAAGATTGCTGAAGATCAGCTGGCGGTAAAGCCCGCAGACTCTGTAAAGCCAGTTGATTCGGTGCAACCCACGAATCCCACTACACCCAAAAAGCCCAATGCAAACAGCCCTGTAACAGGGGATAACTCGAATGTAATGTTCTGGGCAGCAATGGCTATGTTGAGTGCTGGAGCAATGGTACTGCTTAAGAAGAAAGCAAAGTAAGGTTGTGTAGAATAACAAAGAAAGTCAATCGGTTTCTTTCTGATATAGACGGAAATGCCGCAGGTATATGCCTGCGGCATTTCTGTTTGTGTCGGTATCAGCATAGTTATTAGGTACCAATGGATTGTCATGGGGACTTGATATGGATGCAATTATGTTTATGTAAACTAGCACTTGATTGGAAAAAAGGGGAATCCTGTGACGAAGAATGAATATGATACGCATTTTAAGATATATATTTTTCGTCAAAGTATTGACAGAATGTCCCAATGCGTGTATAATAACAAACGTTGTTAGTGAACGATGTGTTCACTATAGTAACATCCGGGTGTAGCGCAGTTTTGGTAGCGCGCTTGAATGGGGTTCAAGAGGCCGTGAGTTCGATTCTCGCCACTCGGACCAAAAAGGACTGATCGTTTGATCAGTCCTTTTTTGTTTTATCTAAGTGTTAAGCGGGTTTGCAGGGGTTGTGAGAAGTATTCTTATGTTGTGCTAAGGCTTGTCTGAGAGCAGCCAGTGACACGTCATAATGAACGCGTAATGAATGGAGCAATTTCATTCATTATGCTATCGATTTGAACAGGAAATCTGGTAACAAATTTCCATATCCGATTCATTATGCCGCAAAAAACAGAAGAAAAGGGCACAAGATTTCACTGCTGGATAAGCGTATTGTACGAAATATATTACGATAAGTGATAAAGGGATGTGCTTTATCGGAACATTGCAAAGAATAAAAAGGTCGGTCTGCAGTTTGGCAGACCAACCTTTTTATAGCAGTGCATAGCACACAAAATAAAGTAAAAAGTTTGTAGCTGGATGTTATGCAATATAAGAAATGGAAAGGCTGTCAAGTACATCCAGCAGACGATTGTATGCTTTAAGCGAAGCGTTGTCATCGGTGATTTCAACCACAAAGCCGGGTTCCATTTCAGCAAGAATTTGGGTGAGCGCATCTAATTCAATGCGTTTGTTTCCATAGGAATAATCATTATCTACGACAGAAATTGAAATGATTTTTTGGTCATTCACACTATGCTCTGATTCGGATGAAGAAACTGGGGGCTGTGTGATGCTGGAAGTGCTACTGGGCTGCGATTCTGCACCTTTTCCTGCACCAAGCCCGAATCCAAGCCCAAGGAGGGAAAGCAGGATCATCATAGCGGCGACAAGAATCAGCAGTTTCTTTGCCTTTTTCATTTTATTCATCCTTTCCAGTTGAAATGTCGGTTTCTGAAGCATAAAAATAAGGATATTGATGTTTTAACTGCGATAGCTCTTTTTTGATGCTTCGATAAGTTGAGGCCGTGCCCGGCTGGGAACCATCCAGGATAAAATCGCAGAAAATTGTATCGGTTGCAGAGTATCCAGATTGTGATAAGCTCTGACTGAGCAGTGCAGTAAGATTCTCTGTGGTGTGAAGTGTAGTAACTGCTTCGTCGCCGTGAAGAATGCGTATAGAGGGCGTACTGTCATTCATGTCAAGAATCAATTTTAAGTTGCAACTTCGATTGAAATCGATCATTGCCTGAATGTTAGAGGCTCTTCCGGCATCTTCACTTTCAATTATTTCCAAGGCATCATGCAGTTGCTCTTCTTTCCTAGTCAGTTCTGCTCTGATTTTTTCATTTTGTTGGTCGAGCTTTTCTTTTTGATCGACAACCTCCATGCTGCTGAACAAAATAAAGAAAAATAAGATAATCAATGTAATGTCGAGCAGGGGTGTAAAATCTAAAAATATCTCTTTTTTCTTCATATTAGCTACCAGTTACAGAAGTGTGCATGGACAGGGCTTCTTTTTCCATCTTTTCCGAAGCTGCGATTTGTTCTTCAATTTCGTTCTGAACGAATGCATGCACAATCTTGAAGAGGATGGAGAAGAGAATGCCCCAGGCGGTAGATGTCAAAGCACCAAAAAAGTTGTACTTGATATTTTCCATGTTGCCAGCGGCTAAATTAAGACCTAATAATCCTTTTACGGTACCAAACATGCCAAGGAGAGGAAAAAGAGAAATTGCGGCAGTAAAAAGATTATAGGCTACGCTCAACTCACCGTGGATATATTTGGTGGTCGCAGCCTCAGGGTTTCGGTCCCAGTCTGCAACGTATGCCTTTATATGTTTTGCTTTTCGTTTACAAATGCATAAGCAGATCAGTGTGAGTAAAGCGGCAAATAATATATAGCTATCCGTAGTGAAGAGACTTTGAAAGAGTTTTTTCCACATAATAGGTTCCTCCAATCGTATAATATGTTTATTATACAACTTTTTCCTAAATACGACAATGAAGCGTGCTATGTAAGTCATGCGGCATTATAGCCTTGAACAAACGCCAGCATATGTGAGGGAAGAAACAAAAATTCCAATCATAACGGTATAGTTCATGAAATGTAACGGGTAAAAATGATGGATACTACCGGATACTTCTAACTTTAACAAGATGACAAAACTTTGGCAATTTGTTGCAATGACAACCGGATTTGCCGTTTTTGGGGAGATTCGCAAAGGAATGCGCAAAAGCATAAAAAATCCCAGCGGATTATATCCACTGGGATTTTTAAAGAAAATCAAATGAAATGTGTTGTAGTGAAGAAGAGTGAATCAAGCCAGATCCGATAACTTATGAGCCAAATGCATAGTGGCGGGATATAGGGAATTGTACACTTCCTGATATCCTTTATAGGTAGCATGATTTTCCGGGTTAGGAATGTACTGAATACCAGGTTTGACATACTTAGTCAGAGAGGCGTAATCGTCAAAGCCAGGCCATCCCACTCCTAAAGCGGCCATCATACAGTCACCAAAAGCAGCACCTACGGTAACGGCAGGAACGTTGATAACTTTTCCGGTAACATCAGCAACAATCTGCATCCACAACGGATTCTTGGCGCCGCCGCCTACCGCGAAAATACGTTCAATATCCACTTCCGGATGACTTTCCATTAGCTGGATTTGCTGATTGACCGAGTAGGCGACGCCTTCCAATGCACTATGATACAGGTGCGCACGAGTGTGCGCCAGCGTCAGGCCAAAAATCAGTCCGCGCGCCTGCGGGTCATTGATCGGTGTGCGTTCGCCTGCCAGATAAGGCAGGGTAATCAGACCTTCGCTGCCAGCAGGAATCGTATTGGCACTCTCCTGCATAGTTGCATAGGCGTTAGGGCCGCCCTGAGCCTGTTTTTCCACAGCATCTGGGTAGATGGTATCTCGGAGCCACTGGGTCATGCTGCCGGCGGTATTGGTGCCAGCGGAGATGTCACACAAACCAGGAACGATGAACTGTTCGCGCCACAGGCGTTCATCATCCACAAGAGTCCGCGTTCCCAAAATCATGTAAACAGAGGAGCCAAACTGAATAAACATCTGACCAGGAGCTACGATACCGGTACTGATTGCTTCGGCACCGGAGTCGTCAGTTCCAGTAATGACGGGTGTACCTTCGGCTAAGCCGGTTTCTGCAGAAGCCTGTCTGGTAACAGTGCCTGCGATGTCTGCGGCCTCCTGTACCTTGGCCAGTTGGTCAGGGCGACAAACGGGGGCGCACAGCTCAGGGATAGGTTCCCAAGTTTCCGGATCATACAAGGGATTAAAGCTGGCCAGACCAAGGAAACGATCCACAACATAATTTCCGGTGAGCTTGGCGGCCAAAAAACTGGAGCCTGTCAGGAATTTGTAGGTCTTGGCATAAACTTCCGGTTCCTTGTTTTTGATCCATAAAATCTTAGGCATAACATCGCTGGAGCACAGCCCACGACCATACCAGCGGTGAATCTGCTCCTCTCCATACAGCTCCGTCAGCTGTTCAATTTCATCCACGGCGCGGGCGTCAATGCCGTACAGGATCGCCTTGCGCAAGGGATTACAGTTTTTGTCTACCGGCAGGCAGTCAGCCCCCAAAGCAGACAGACCTACTGCCTTGATCAAAGAAGGGTCGATACCAGTATCTTTTAGCAGACCTCGGCTGATGATGCAGAAGTCGCCCCACCAGTCTTTGTCAGCATCATGCTCGTAATGACCTGGATGGGGATTGGTCATATGGTGCTGGGTTTCGCGCACAGCAACAATATTGCCTTGCTCATCCATCAAAACGCCTTTAGAAGAGTTTGTTCCCGTGTCGATGCCCATAAAATACGCAGTTGCCATTGCGCATCCTCCTATAAAATAAATTGGTCCACAATATATTTCACGGCTTCGTAATCGTTGTCGCAAGCGCTCGCGACAGCAATGTGATAGGGGTGTTTTAACCAAGATAGCAGATGGTATATACAGTTCCGGTTGATGTTTCAGTCCGCCACAATATCAACGCAGCTACCACCAGAAAGCGCGTGCAGATCCTGCCGCGCGCAGCACAATGATAGATGGATTGCTTCTATGATGCGGTGCTGGCTGTTATAGGGTCATCTAAATGCAAAACCAAAAGCCATGGGTTACAGCTGTTTTCGTACGGCATAGACCACCTGCATGAATTCTTTGACGCGGTTGACATCTACGCGCAGATTTTCCAGTTGCTCGTTTTCCAGTTTGCCGTTTTCCTTAAAATAAGTGCCTACAACAGCAGCATCGGCACTGCACAATTTGCGGGCAATGGTATCGGGGCGACAGCCGGTATTGCAAAGAACCGCTACTTCGGGAGCAGCTTTCTTTACACTGGCAATCAGCGCATCATCCACGTCCTGCCCCGCGGCACTGGCGCTGACACACAGCCCGTCAGGGTGTGCCTTAAAGATGACCGAGCGGGCGATATTGTCTAGATTACGGGTATCCAGATTGATATCCGATTCTGGATTAATGAAGTACAGCATACGCAGCTTTTCCAGGCCAAGATCCTTCCGGCGGCGCATGAGGGTGGAGAAATCGTTGTTGTAAAAACCACCGTCACCCACATATACACCGGAGAAGGTGCCACGTACAAAATCGGCACCAACAGCCGCTGCAAGTTCGATGGTAGCACGTCCGTCTGAGATGCAGTCCACACCGAATGGAACCTGCAGATAAGGCTTGAGCCGACCTACCACATAAGCCATGGAAGCGGGAGTGACAAAGTCCATTTTCCGCTGATAGGGCAGGCTGAATTCGTTGGAAATCAGGATGCCGTCCACGCCGCCCTCCTGCAGAGCGTGCATATCAGCCAGGGCGTGCGCAACAATTTGCTCTATGGGGGTACCGTTGATATAGCGAGGGTCACCCGGCAAAGCATCCAAATGAAGCATAGAGATGATCGGCTTTTTTACGCCGAATACTTTTTCAGTCCACAACATAGAAATTCAGCTCCTTTCCGAAAAGGCTGCTGCATATGCGCAGCGGCCAGAACACAGGTTCGGTCTCAATACGCAAACTGGCGGTAGTAACGGCGAATAGACAGGGGATGCCGCAGAAAAAGTTCCATATAAGCGTCCACGCGATTGTTTACACCATGCATGACCAAGTGGGAGATACTGCCACGGAATTCTGGGCTGATGCCTGCCAGCTCAAATTCTTTTGTGTCGATAATGGTATAGTTGCCGCAGACCTTGGGCAGAAAGTGGGCTACACGCTCAGCCAGAGGGCGCTGTTCGTCTTCACCCATAAACAAGGTGACTGGTGTGTCATGCACAATAATTTCCTGCATGCCATGGAAAAACTCCTGACAGGAGATAGATTTGGTACGGATCCACATCTGCTCCTCCCAGTAGCACATTGCGTAGGAATAGGTTGCACCGTACTGGTTGCCGCTTCCGATGAAGTAACGAGGCAGATCGGGGTGTGCGTGCTGAAATTCCGTGCAGGCTTTTGCATAGTTATAGGCCCAGCTATCGGACTGAATTTCTACATCAGCCAGAACACGGGCCAGATGCGCTTCCATCTCCTGATTATAGCGGTCGTAATCGTTGAATTCACCGTTCTTATACATCAGATAGTTGGCAACCATATAGAATTTCAGCTGTTCATTTTTGGGATAAACCACCAGATAGTCCTGTTTGTCGGGATTGGTCAGAATACTGCCAGGGGTATCAATAAAGCTGAACACGCGACCGCCGATTTCGTGAACACGATCCACCAGAGCAACCATTTCCTTTGTATTGCCAGAAACAGATGACAAAATCACAACAGAGCGGTTGGTGAAGCGTTTGTTGCCAGTGGTCAAAAATTCGGCTGCATTTTCTACATAGACGGGTAGTCTGCTGCGTCCGCGCATATATACTTCAACCTGCATACTGGAAGCATAGGTGCCGCCTATGCCGATGAAGTAGATACCGTCGAAGCCTTCGGTCCAGATTTTATCAATGATTGTTTCAATCTGGCTGCGCAGCGCCAGAGCACCATTGACGCTGTCCAGTGCTTCCTGTTCGTTAAAGTTACGGAGATTTGCGCCAGTATTTTCTGTCCATGCATTTGTCAAAACCATAAGAAACCTCTCCTTTTTATTAAAAGATTGGGCCGTCTAAAGGCAGTCCGCAGAAAAACTGGAATGCACGCTGAATGGCTACATCCCAGAAGGGCCATTCGTGATCGCCAGACCACTCCAAATAGGTGTGGCCGTATCCAGAAGATTGAGCTGCATCCCGAAAATGAAGATTACTTTCATATAAAAAATCCTCTGTGCCGCACAGCTGAATCAGTTTGGGGCGATTGGGGTTCGATGCAGCGTCTTGAACCAGAGTAAAAAGATCATCTGCGGGGCCGGGCATGGCAGAAGGACCATAGATGGCTGTCAGTTCTGACGGCTGCATTTCCGGCCAGGTGCCGGAATGAATTTCTTTTGCCAGCGAAACCCAGTCAGCTACACCGGAAAGCATTCCAACGGCCTGATACTGACCAAGGCGTTTTAGTGCAATTTTGACTGCTCCGTAACCGCCCATGCTTTCGCCGGCAATAAAGGTATGCTTTGGGTCGGCAGAAAGGTTGAACCATCGCGCACAGATTTGTGGCAGTTCGTCTGCTACATAGCTGAAATATCTGGGGCCGTAAGCCATATCCGTATAAAAGCTGCGCTGTACTTCCGGCATGATGATGGTAAAATTGTATTTCTTAGCATAATATTCAATCTTGGAAAAACGAGTCCACTCCTCGGCGTTGGCGGAAAGTCCATGCAGTAAATAAAGTACACGAGGCGTGCCTTGGATGACAGGGGTCACATCATTGGATTCTTCCGGAAAGATGACATTCAGCTGGGTTGTCATCTGTAAAGAAGGTGCATAAAACGAACCACGAAACAAACACATGGGATTCGCCTCCTGTCGGATTATTTTTCAAAGTGAACAGTAAAGTTGTACTTGTCACCGCGGGTATAGTTGCGGGAAAATTCCACCACCCGGTTCTCGGCATTGTAGCTGGTACACTCAAATAACAAAACCGCTTGTTCCGGCGGAATTTTCAGAAGGCGTGCCCCGGCGGGTTCTAATACGGCCAAATCCAGCGTTTGGCGCGCGCGGACGGGATGCACACCGTAAAAGTGATATACTTCAGAAAGCGAAAACACCGACAAATCCATACCTTCCAGTTTAGGAACAATGTAATGGGGAATAAAGATTTCCTCCATGCTGACAGGTTCGCCGCTGGCATAGCATATGCGCTTAATGTAATAGATAGGGTCATCCGGATCGATTTGGAAAATAGCAGCGTATTTTTCGCCGGCCGGACGCATACTTTTGTTTAGGATTTTTGTGGAAGGCAGGGCGTTCTTCTCCAGCATGGTTTGGGTAAAGCCACAGAGATTATCCAGCTCTCGGTCCATTTTGGCGCCTAGTATGGAAATTCCCTGATTGGGAATACGACGCATGCGGCCTTCGTAAATCAGTGCTTCGATAGCATTGTGTACCGTGGACAGATCGGTATTGAACTGTTTTGCAAGGTCTTCTTCTGTGGGAATAATCTGTCCGGGGGTCCAGAAGCCTTCTTCAATTTTTGACCGCAGGATTTCTCGCAGCTGTAGATAGAGAAGTTCGTGTGTGGTGTTTTCTGTCATGTTAATGATGCACCTTCCGCTTATTCCCAGGCACCAAAGTAAGTAAGGGTCTGGGTTGAGGTGGAAGCTCCTTTCTTCATGCATTCTTCGATAGGGCACCCTTCGGTGATGGCCTGCAAGAAACCGGCGATGAAGCTGTCGCCGGCACCCATGGTGTCTACCAGATTTTCACAGGGGATGATGCCGAACTTGTGAAAGGTTTCGCCGTCATAGCAAAGGCTTCCGAGCTCACCCAGCATTGCAATTACCAGCTTTGGCCCCTGATTGCGCAGAACTTTCATCAATTCATGCAGCGTGTCGGTATCACCGTCATCCGAAGAGAAAAACAAGTAATCCGTGTAAGGGATCGCTGCGCGGCATTCCGCATCACCGGGGCGGGTTGCACAGTCAAAAGCTGTTTTAACACCCATGGCCTGAAGTTCCTGAAAACGATTTCCACATTTGCCCCAAAGGTCACAGACAACGACATCGTGTTGTGCAATGAAGGCCATATCTTCATCAGACAGAGTATAATTGGCCAGCACACCTTCGTCGTAATCACCAAACACACGTTCGCCATCGATCAGTTGTACCTGCGTAACAGCGGTGTGGCCATGTTCTGTGTGAAGATGGGACACATCCACACCCTTGGCGGCGACAGCGTTGCGCATGATTTCGCCGTAGGCATCGTTTCCAACCGGGCCAATGTAGGAGGCCTGCCCACCGTTACGCAGGGTATAAACGGCCATATTTACCGGACCGCCGCCGGGATATGCTTTGCCGCCATCGATGTTATGATAAAAGTCAATGCAATTACTGCCAATGGTTGCCAATCGCATAAGCACACACTACCTTTCTTTTTTTGTTAAAATGCTGGAAAAGCGGATTTTGTCCGCACGAATCACCTGCTTGAACAGCTCAATTGCTTGTCCGTTGGAATCATAAGAAATGCCGGACAAGAAAAAAAGCGGGGTGTCGGGTGCTATATTTAAGATTTCGGATTCTTCTTCCGTGGCACGGGTGATATTCAAACTTTCGTGCCCATGATCGATAAAAACACCGCAGCGCGCTAACACGCTGTAAAGAGATTCGTTGGAAAAATCAAAGGATTCGATATCGGGACACAGCCGTTTGTCAAGATAGGTGATTTCAATGCTGACGGGCTCGCCATTGATTTTCCGCAGCCGACGCAGATAAAAGACCTCGTTGCCGGGTTCGATTCCCAATTTGGCAGCGACAGAAGGACTACAGGTCACGATTCCCATATCTAGCGGAATGGTTTGGGGGCGGCACGCACTATTGAGGATGAGTTCCGTAAAGCTTTTGGTATCCTGCAGGGTCCGTTCCAATTTGGGTGGGGCAATAAAAGTACCGGAGCCTTTGTGATTGTACAGCTTGCCCTCCACAATCAAGCGGCGAATCGCAGTACGGAGCGTTGTCCGGTTCATATCCCACATTTCACACAGGGTGCGTTCCCCGGGTAGTTTGGCATGAGGTGCCAGATGATGCTGCAAAATGTAGCATTCAATACGTTCCGTTGCCTCGTCCCGTGGACGGGTATAATGTTGCTGCAGCATAATGGTCCTTTCCGTCTAAAATAAGCGCCCGCGTTTTGGATCAGGGACGCGGGCGCTCGTATTGTTCCGTGTCTGATATCACTGAAAGTAAAATAAAATTCAGTTCAATCAAGCAGACTTCTTATTCTGGCGCTCCATCAAGTAGTATGCCGGCAGACCGGTACCAACTGCAACAACGGCGGCGATGATGCTGGGCAGAGCAGACCAGATGAAAGTGGAGTAAATCAGGGTGGCCGTCATGGCCATAGCAATGATCGGCATGATTACGCCGCCAGGCATTTTGTAAACAGGCTTGTAGGTGGGTTTGCGGCGCAGAACAAAGATGGTGCCGAAAGTCAGGAAATTTTTCAGCAGAGCGATAACAGTGAAGTACCCCAAAAGCTCGGACAGGCTGGTAGCAAAAATCAGAACGATGGCAACCAGACACTGAACAACGATAGAAAATGCAGGGGTCTGATACTTGGGATGTACGGTGCCAAACTGCTTAAAGAACAGACCGTCTTGGGCCATTGCGTACTCAATACGAGGCTGGAACATAATGCAACTGGATAGCGAACCAATCACAACGATGATGGCCATGATAGCAACAACAACGCCGGCGCCATTGCCGATTACAGGGATCTTGGAGGCCAGCAGAGCGATGGGCGCATCCGAGGCAGCTAGTTCATCGATAGACAGCAGCCCGGAAGCAACGAAAGTCAGGCCAACATACAGCCCAAGAACGATCAGCGCAGTCAGAATCAGGCCGCGGGGCATATTCTTTTCAGGGTCCTTGATTTCACCAGACATATAGCAGGCGGCGCCCATGCCATCGAAAGACCAGGTTGTAGCAGAAATGCCAGCCAGCAGGGCAGTGATTCCGGTAGCGGTAGTGGATGCCAGATGCGTGGAGCTCAGCAGAGTGGAATTATTCATGAAGAAAAGACCAACGCCGATGATCAGGATGAAAGGAAGGATCTTGAGAGCAGTAATGAAAGTCTGGAATTTACCGCCGCCTTCAACACTGCGTAGGTGAACAAACATGAAAATCAGAACAAATGTGGTTGCGATGAGCTTAAGGGCTAAGCCATGAACAGGGATAAAGTAAGCCAGATAGTTTACGATTGCCAGAGCCATAATAGAAATGGAAGGGGGATCAGTTGCCCAGAAACTAATCCAACCGCACAGGAAAGCCAAGGGGCGAGAGCCTGCTTCACGGAAGTAAACATATTGGCCGCCATCCTCAGGATAGGCGCTGGCCAGTTCTGCATAACAGAAGTTGGCAGGAATCTGGAGCAGGCCACCAATTAGGAAGGCCAGAACCAGGAATAAACTGCTGCCAGCAGCATTTGCAACCTCAGATAGCGATGAGAAGATGCCGGAGCCAACGGTAGTGCCGACACCCAGAGCAATCACTGCGCTTAGACCTAGCTTACGACCGAGTTGATTTGAGCCTATGCTGTTTTCAGGTTTTGACATGATTGACACTCCTTTCAAAATGTATCAGGCGGAACAATGATGCCACCTGAATATTAACCGAATCTAATGACACAGAGATCCGGAAATGAACATTCTTAAATACACCATTTGGGAATTGCTTCGCTTGTTTTCTGTTACTATACTATCATAATATACAAAAAATAACAATAATGTTGACGATTTAGTGTGCTGTATTGTCAAAATTTGGCATTGTGTTACAAAGAGCATTTGACCATTTGGTGAGACGATAAAAAAAGGATAGGAAATAGAACATTGCAAAAAATCAAGTTAAACCACTTTTACAGCAATAAAGAAAGCAGGCCCCTCTTCCGCACCATGGCAACTGGAAAAAAGTGAGAAAGCGTACAAAAATACCTTCATCACAACGGCGAAGCAAGAAAAGATTCTTGAAAAAAGAAGCATTTTTTTCATAAACGAGCCTATAGGCAGCAGGAACAGATACCGTACGTGTGCTTTTGTATGGGATTAGGATTCTTGACTTTATTCCGCTTGCCGCCGTATCATTAAATGAAAATACAGAATCTTGGGTTCGATATTGCCGTGCAATAGCTATGCATGGACGGAAGGAGAAAATCAACTTGAAACAGGAATCTACGAAGCGGGTTAGTTGGACTATTCTTGCAGAGCAGCTGGAGTACGCAATCAGCAGTGGACATTTCCCAGTTGGGAGCCAACTGCCCAGTGAATATCAACTTAGTCAAGAGTGGAATTGCAACCGTGCTACGCTCCGCTGTGCCACTCGATTTCTGGTATCAACAGGACGTCTGCATCGAAAACAGAGTGGCGCACTGATCGTAGCAAAACCGGTTTTTCGACGGAATCTGACCAACTTTGAACCGCTTTGGTATTTCGCACAGCAAAAGCATCGAACATTTACTTCGCGTGTGCTTTCCTTGACAATCCAACAGGCACCGGAGCCTGTAGCTAGAATTTTGCAGCTGGATGAAGAGGGAAATGCCTATGAGCTTCGTCGTGTGCGCTATCTGGATGGTATCCCGGCTATTTGCGAAACAACATGGCTTTCGGCGACTAGGATTCGAGGACTGGAGCGGTTCGATTTTTCTAACGAAAGTCTGTTTGAGATCCTGGCTGCCGAATATAATATTTGCACTTACTCAGGAAAGCAAAGACTGGATATTGTATATGCCAATGAAAACGAAAGTCGGTTGTTGCAGGTGCCAGTGCTGGCTCCGCTGTTCTCGCTGGATGGCGTTACGAATGATGATTATGACAGACCGGTTGAGGTGTTTCGTGCCAGTATCCGCAGCGATCAAATTGGATTTGCTTGCGAGATAGACCGAACCTCGGAACTGTAAAATGGTGTAATTTATGAATTCAGTGTTGTACCACTTTCTTTCTTTTTCACAAAAGAACGCGGCTTTTTTCAGTGAGGCTTGCGGTTGACCGCGATTACACCGCAAAGATATACTAAATACAGAGATTGAGAAAAAATTGTGTCATTCCTTGACTGATAGGTCGAGGATTATCCTGCAGCGATTGGTGCCAACTGGATTGACGATGCAGACCAGTTGAAACAGCCTTGGTAGAAATTGCACTCTCTTGTGTGGATATTGGGGTCTAACCTGCCACAAGAGTTGGAGCTTTCTAGAGAGATATTTCTGAAAGATAGGGTGGAACATGGTATCGAGTTTGCCATCGCAATGTTTGGCGAGCCAGACCGCTTTACCTATGACGGAAAAGACTGTATGCAATGTGGGATTTTTTCAGCGAAAAATGGTAAATACGGTTGGCACAGGCGACAGTGCTGGCAGGCTCTTTGTATGGCTATTTTGATCAGCTGCCGATACAGAATAGCAAAGGGCACTGCGGTGGCAAGTGATGTAGTACGGGGGGTGAACCGTGTGAAAAAGCTCCCTGACGGAAAAATGGTATCGTAAAATTTATTTCAGGAGGTTTTGGTCATGAAGCTGGGTATGTTTACTTCTGGTTATCAGCGCAATCCTTTGGAAGATGTTTTTGCAGATGCAAAAGAATTTGGGTACGATTACATTGAATTGTGGGGAGGCAGACCCCACGCCTATGCGCCGGATCTGAAAAGTGGCGATATCAATGAGGTGCTTCGCCTGATTGATAAATATGAAATGCCGGTTCTAGGCTATACGCCTGAGCATAATGGATATCCATTCAATTACATGATTGGCAGCGAAGCACAGCGGCAGGATGCAATAGAATATTTGAAGACAGGTTTGGATATGGCCAAAGCAATGGGCGCAGAGTATATGCTGACCAGCCCGGCGAATGGTGGGTATCTGTCCACATATGAGGAACTGTGGACCCGATTGGAAAAGAACATTCGGGAACTGGGGGATTATGCCGCAAAAGTTGGTGTTAAGCTGACAGTTGAACCGCTGACACCCTATGAGTCAAATTTCTTTACACGCGCTAACGACTTAGTGGAATTGTTCCGCCGAATTGATAACCCTTATGTGGTGGGAATGTGCGATGTAGTGCCACCTTTTGTACAGCATGAAAGCATTATGGCGTACTTTGATAAGTTGGGCAGCAAGATGGATCACATGCACATTATTGATGGACAACAAGGAACAGACAGTCATATTATGCCCGGTGAGGGAGCTATACCATTGCAGGAGATGTTTTATGAGCTGAAGCGAATCCGCTACGACCGCACAGCAACGCTGGAGCTGGTTACCGGATATATCAATGAACCACGGATGTATGCGCGCCGTGCAATCAATAACGTACATGAGATGATGAGGATTGCCGGGTTTTAACCAAAGAAAAGCACAGAACTGGAATGCTTGAAAAGAAATATAGAAGAGCTTTTGAATCGTTGGATTTGAGAACGGTTTCCCTATAGCCCTGCTCGCATACTGCAGGGTTATAGCACTACATCCGGCAATTAAAGAGGGCAATTAAAAGCGGATTTGACTGGGAATCTTTGCTGCTTTCCTCTTGCGAATGGCGAACGGATTTGAGCGGTATGAGCGAGCGAATTTGAGAGCACTCCACAGTGTACCATTTTAGTCATAATTGATAGATGCGGATGACCTTCCGTTAATGCATAAAAGGAAAAGTTGCCCTGTTCGGATGTTACTTCCGAGCAGGGCAACTTTTATGATAGTAAGAGAATACTCTCTATAGGGAGAAAAACATAGATGTACGCAACAAAGCGCAGACCGATGTGGGGGTTTGATTCGCGGACAGATATTTTGTATAATCACGGTGCAAATGATTTTGTTAGAATCGGCAGATTCAATCTGCTTACAAACATAAAAGGAGAAATAACATGGATTTATCTGCATCCATCCAATTTGATCAAATCAGTGATTTTCGCAGCAGTTTTGAAAAAAATACCATAGCCGGTCTGGCATCCAGAGCTGCTTGCAAAACCTGTGTGAATGATATTTGTTATGATACAGAGCATGCAAAAAAAATGAATCACAAGTTTTCTGTAGAGATACCGACCATGCCCGCTACGAATCAGAAATCCAGCGGAAGATGCTGGATTTTTGCGTCACTGAATCTGTTAAGAGAGAGAATTGCAAGAGATTTGAATCTGGAAGAATTTGAGCTTTCCCAGAACTACATCTCTTTTTATGACCATTTGGAAAAGGCAAATACTTTTTTGGAAAACATCATCAAAACAGCGGAAAAGCCTCTGGAGGATCGATTTGTCAGTCGGTTGCTTTCCATGCCGGTGGGGGATGGCGGATGGTGGGAATATTTTGTTGGTCTGTGCAGCAAGTACGGCGTGGTTCCCAAAGATGCAATGCCTGAAACCTATCAGAGTGAGCACTCCGACGATATGAATATGCTTTTGAATATGCAGCTGCGTAAGGATGCGGTGGTTCTCCGTCGGGAAGTTACAGCCGGAAAAACGAAAGAGGAAGTGCGCATGCTGAAGCAAACGATGCTCAGCAGAATTTATCGCATCCTTGCTATTTGTCTAGGGAATCCGCCGCAAACCTTTGATTTTGAGTATGTGGATAAAGACAGACAGTACCATATGGACCGCTGTCTGACGCCTGGAGATTTTTATAATCGATATATCGGTCGAGATCTAAATCAAATTGTGAGTATCCTCAATGCACCCTGTATGGAGTTTCCTTTCTATAAAACCTACTATACTCAAGGCGAAGAAAGTATCTACGGCGGCTATCAGGCAAAGCGCCTGAATCTGCCCGTGGATGAATTTAAGCAAGCTGTGATTCGCCAGCTCCAGGATGGGGATATGGTATGGTTCGTCTGTGACTGCGACTACTACGGCAGCCGAAAAGAGGGAATCTGGGATACCGAGCTTTACGATTACGAGACACTTTTTGGCCTGGATTTAGAGTTGGAGAAGGGAGATTTGCTGAATTTCCGCCAGTGCAGCCTGAATCATGCTATGCTGCTTACGGGGGTTAACCTTGTGGACGGCAAACCAGACAAATGGAAGGTCCAGAATAGTTGGGGAACAGAAGACGCGGATAAGGGATATTATGTGCTGAGCGATGCTTGGTTTGACAGATATGTATTTACCGCCAGCATCGATAAAAAATACCTCACAGAAACCCAGCGTGCACAGTTCGAGCAGGATCCTGTTGTACTGCCGATTTGGAACGTTCTGGCATAATGAGCAGAAAATGCTATGGGGGATGAACCAGCAGCTGCGCATGGAATGGCAAAAGCTAAAGCTAAAGCTCATATATAAAAGTGAAAATATATGAGTAAAATGTTCTGCATCTTATGGAGAAAATACAGAACTCCCAAAAGAGGTATCTTCTGCCAATCAAAAGTGGATGGAGTTTATAATAATTTGGGACAAATGAAAAAAGTACGGCTTGTATTCCAATCTCGGAGAAGAGGCTGTGCTTTTTGTTCATGCATTGCAGAGAATGGCAGACATCTATTTTGACGGAAACCAGCGTGCACTTGTTGGTTTTGTGCTGTTGTTTTGTACAGGGATAAATGAGATTGTTGTAGTTGCGCATTGATTCAGATCACTCCAGAACATTCATAAAAGTCATCCAAAAGGCAGAAGTATCATTTTATGCTGAAAATAATAATAATTATCGTTACAGATAATGCATTGTGACGAAAAAGATGGAAAATACTTGAAATTCAAAAGAAATTCGATATAATACCAAAAAAAGTTATCTTAATGATGCAGAAAGATATTTTATCAATACGCTTTTCGTCTACTAGCAGAGAAATTTGAGATAGGCTTTGCGTTGTTTAGGCAAAAAATCATGGGTACCTGTGGAGGCAGGCCATTTTTTTTGCCTTTTTTTAAATAGGAATGAATATTGAAAAAGATTACTTGACTTTCCTTTCATCTATTTTAAATGAAAAATCGCATAAAATTATGACTTGAAGGTGTGTGACAGTAAATTTTGAAAAATAAAATAACACTTAAAAATCTTTCTAAGTTAGAGTTGCTGGAACTGCTCGCAGAACAGGAAGCCGAGATAGAACAACTGAAAAAGCAACTTGCCCAAAAAGACCAAATGCTGCAACAAAGAATTCTGAAAATGAACACTGCGGGGAATCTTGCGCAGGCAGCATTGTGTTTGAATGGCGTGTTCGAGGCGGCACAAAAGGCTGCAGATCAGTATGTCGAAAGTGTAAAGGCAATGGCTGATCAAGCGGGTGCGGGTGCTTTACCAGGAGATTTCTGTAAGCGGCCGTCAGATGCGAAGAGAAGCTGTAATCCGGTGCAGGTGGGCAGACTGAAATATGCAGACGAGTCAGTATCTGCTAGTCAGTATGATAAAAACATGACTGTGGATGAAGTGCTGATGACAGTAGACAAGATCCTTGAAAGTATCGATAAAACGCATACGGTAGAAGAGAAACCAACAGAATACGCATCTGGAGAGGACGCGTCACCAGTGGGGGAACGATTGAACGATGATGAATGATGCATCGGGGGTAACACGCCCAACAATAGAAGAAATCCATCAAGAAATCAAACGGCGCAAATTTCAGCAGCAATATAGAAAAACGCTGCGAGGAATATTTTATTCGCTGGCCGTTGTTTCTGCAGTGGTAGTATTGATAGCCACACTTTGGATGCCGGTGCTGCGGATTACCGGCGCTAGCATGAAGCCGACTTTAAATGATGGCGAAGTGGTAATTGCCGTCAAAACTGGACGTTTCAAGCCTGGTGATGTAGTTGCTTTTTATTACAATAATAAAATTCTTGTCAAACGCGTTATCGCTACAGCTGGACAGTATGTAGATATGCAGGATGACGGAACGGTTTTGGTGGATGGGGCTGCATTAGAGGAACCATATATAAAAGAAAAGAGTAAAGGGGAATGCAACCTTGAATTTCCCTATCAAGTAGGAGATGGCCGAATCTTTGTAATGGGAGATGATCGTGCGGTTTCCATTGATAGTAGGTCCACTTCGGTTGGAACGATCAGTGATGAAAAAATTTTGGGACGCGTCCTTTTTAAAGTATGGCCGTTATCGTCGGTTGGAAAAATCAAGTAAAAACTGTTTAAAAAGGGAGACTGCGATATGCAGAGTGAGATGAAATCAAAAGCTGCGGAATTCAAACAGCAGCATAACAGAAAAAGAAGAGCTTGTGCTGTTCTTGCAGCGCTTGCCATAGTGGTTGGCGTAGGGACGGTTTGGGCTTTGGTACAGCCTGCTTCTGCAATGGAAGGTAAGCTGATTTGTGAACAATCAGAACATATGCATTCCGAAACTTGTTATGCACGCAGTTTAGTGTGTGGCTTGGAGGAAGATAGAGAACATACACATACAGACGCATGCTGGGCGGTAGAACAGATTTGTCAGCTGGAAGAGCATACACATACCGAAACGTGCTATGAAAAAATTGAGTCTCAGAGCAAGCCGGAGAGCGAAGCAGACTCCGAGTCTCAACAGGATACACCCGATAATTCCACGCATGAATCGGTAAGCCGCCCCGAAAGCAAACCCGAAACAGAAAGCAATGAGCAAAATCATCAGAATAGCAAACCAGATAGTGAGCAAAACAACGGCACTTCTGCCAAAACGGAAACGGAAACACCGGCAGATGATTCGGCAAGCAGCAAACCGGATGCAGAGGCAGATGCAAATTCGGATAGCAGCCAAGAGCAGGCACCGTTGCTGGAGGAATTACCCAATGCAATACCGGCAGAATACACAGATGTTCACTCAGTAACTGCTACAGATGGTGTATACATTCGTGTGTACGCAAGGCCGAACACGCTGCCTGAAAACGTTGAAGTTCGTGCTTCGCTTTTCAATGAGCAGGATATGGAGTATTCCGATGCGTTGCAGCGTTTGCAGGATGCTGGCATAGTGCATGATTTTGTAACTGCAATGGATATCTCTCTTTATAATGAACAGGGCCAAAAGATAGAACCCAATGAGCCGGTTTATGTAGAGCTGGAAGCAGCTGGTTTGATGGCTCGTGAATCGGATGTTTCAAGCATTCAGATTCAGCATCATAAAGAAATCGTAAGCACAGAGGGGGATGGACAGTCAGAAGGGGAACAAGCGGTTCCGGCTGTTGAGCCGCAGGTCGTTTTGCAAGAGGTTCTAAATTCTGCTAAAGGCTTGCTGAGTGCAAATACAGAATCTGCTTCTTTTACGGCCACCTTTGCGGTTGATAGCTTTTCCGTTTTTACGATTACATCTAATGCGTGGAAAGAACTGAAGATCCGGGTAGAGTGCGTGGATGAGCGAGGCGATGCGCTTCCGGTATCTACCCAGGATATCACACTTAATATTCCGCAGAATGATAATTATAGCATCTATTTTATGCAGGGCAATGGAGTACAACCTCAAATACCTGGGTATCAATTTGACGATAAAGCTTATTACATTAAGAATGGAGAGTACGACAAACGGATTTACGGAATTCGAACAGAAAAAGGGGTGTGGTACTATATTGATCGGAAAGATTCTTCTGGGGCGAGTAAACAAAAATTTGAACCCCAACCGAACTTTGTAGGAGAAAATCCCACAGATAGCATTCGATTAATTTATAAAAAAGTAAGTACAATACCGGTATCTTATGTAGATATCTATGGAAAGCCATTGAATCAGGAGGATGCACCAAATGGGAAAAATCCAGATAATATAGTCAGAAAGGGACATTCGCTGAAGACGACTGATGTTGATTCTTGGCCGATGTGTAATAAATATTATTATATCGGAAAAGCTTATATCAATGAGTCTAAACCTGACAATGAAATTGAAAAAGTATTTGAAAAAGGCAATAAAGTATATGCGCTGACAGCAGAAGGCTTAGAAGTTGAGTTGTCAGAACAAAATCGCTTAAATCTGGTATATTCGCCCAATAGTAACGATCCGGTGCCAGGGGTACATACGGGCAGAGTGAGCACAAAAGATAAAGGTATGATTATCAATATCTTTGATTACAATTCTGGAACAACCTTTGGACCAGATGAACCGATTAACAAGGACAAACATCTTCAATTTGTGTTAGACGGAAGTCGAAAGGAACCCTATAATAAATGGACGGGTAAAGATGAAGGTATCTATACTGGAATCGTGCAAGAAAAGTTGGGAGAAGACGGTTACCCTGTTTTAAATGTAGGTACGAAAGAGTCGCTGCGTTATTTGTTCGATCCTGAAATGTGCAGAGAGGATTTGAAAAAAAATAACGGAAAAGGCATGATCAGCCAAGTCCACACCAATTTGGATAAACTGTTTTATCTGGATATGGATGGTTATTATCGTTATGACGCTATGACAACTTTTGCAACGGTTATGCCAGAAAATGAAACTTTGCCAAACGATACGTCTGATAGAGATTTTATTGTTTATAGACAACCGGCGTTGCCAGGCCAAAACGCAACTGGGGATAATCCTAAGTTCCTTCCGTTCAATAAATATTCGGAAGCCAATAGACCTACGAAAGATCCTGCATCACAAGAGCGCACAAAGCAGTTTCATTTTGGCATGACGATGGAAACGCCCTTCGCAATGCCGATTGATGGTCAGGTTCCTGATGGTTCTGGTAACCATACGGCTATGCGTGATATGGTTTTTGAATTTAATGGTGACGATGATGTTTGGCTCTTTATAGACGGCAAACTTGCGTTGGATCTTGGCGGCATTCATGATCGTTATGGCGGAAAGATCAACTTTCATACAGGCGAAGTTACTACGAATGCACCTCCCACAGAGCATAGCGGCCGTAGACAGAGAAATATCTATGGAATAGAAGATCCTTCTAAGCTGACTGAAGAAGAGCTTCGCGAAGCACGTGAAAAAGCAGGCTTTGGTCGTTTTACGCAGCACACGATGAAATTCTTTTATCTGGAGCGCGGGCGTGGGGCATCGAACTGTGAAATTCATTTTAACTTGGTGCCAGTTGCACATGGTTTTGCAGTAGGTAAGCGCTTGGCTACCAATGCAGATATTTCTGCTTCGGACCATACTGGCCATCAATTCCAAGTGGAAGTTGAATATCCAGGCGAACCGAAAAAAACATTGGTAGGTGCCGAGTACGCGCTTATTCAATGCAAACCTGAGGATGACCCATTGGTCGGTGGTAAGCCAATCGATGCAGGGCGTACTGACGAGCGAGGACGTTTTTGGCTGCATGCAGGGCAGCGTGCTGACTTTACGAACGTTATTGATTTGAAGGCAACGGGCGTAACGGATACCAGCAAGGTTAAAATTTATGTCAGCGAAGTTGTACCACAACACCAGCAAGAACACATTGTAAGGGTCTGGAGAGGCAAAGAAGAAGAAGATGGAACCTATTTAGTTGCAGATAATGGAAAACGAAAGCTGATACCGCCTTTGTATGATTCGGCACAAGCAATCTTCCATCAAGAGGAAAGAGCCAACATACCACAAAAGCTCATGATGGGTGATGAATATCTGTATCAATATATAGATACCTCGGGCAGACACAATGAATTCAACTGGATCGATTTTGAAAACAATTTGGGCGAATTGGCAAGCCTGAATATTACAAAACAGGCGTTTAGAACGGCAAGTGATATTCCTATTACAGACCCTGATTTTAGCATGAAAATTGAATTGTGGGATGAAATTAAAAATGAATGGATTCCCTTGGATGAAGGCACACCGTACTGGATTTTGGATAAGGATACCACGGAACCAACACAGGGGCAAACCCCCAAACGCCTTGATAAAAATGCAAACGGACAGATTGCAATTAAACACAATCAAAAGATTCATCTTAAGCTGGTTCCCGGTACAAGATATAGGGTTTCCGAAGTGCTGGATGGTGAAGATGCCGAGATTTATACCACTACCTATACAGGCGAAGTGCAGAGCAATAACGGTACAAGCGGTCAGGATGAATTTGAAATTCAAACCCAAGACCAGAAGCAAACCGGAATCGGAAATAAAAACGAAATCACAGCAGGTGCAGTACATAATGTGCTCATTACCAATAAAAGCAGCAAAGTTATTGCACCCAAAGGTTCGTTTGCACTCACAAAAAGAGTAGAGGGCGAAACAATTCAGCCTGAAGATACCCAGTTCAAATTTGAACTGCGGATCAAAGACTATAAACCGACTTCGTCAAATCAAACTGAGCCGATTCAGTGCGTGGCTTTTTATCATGATACCCCTGCAAGCATTACAAGAACCGATGGCCCAATCAACTTTGAAATAGATCCGGTGAGCAAAGAACCTGTTGCGAATGTTTCGCTCTATCGTGGGGAAACAATTGTGATTACAGGGCTGCCTATGAATCATTCAATGGGAGTACACGAGAAACTCACTGAGGAACAAGATCAGATTTACGAGGTAAGCATCCAAGAAAACAAACAGTCGGTGACAACTGGTGCAAGCTTGGACAAAACGGTTGGTCAGATTAACGCAAACGGGGTGCTGAGAGTAGTTTGCACCAATAGAAGCAAGCTTAAAAACACAACTTCTTTGCAAATCAGCAAAGAGGTTCGGCGTACTGATCAGCTTGATGGCAAACCCACACCGGAGGATATGGCAAAAGATTTCCAGTTTTCTATTACTCTTCTAAAGCCTCGGGAATTCACAAATCAAGACATTAAAGCAACCATAACAAATGGTGCAGAAAGCAGAGAAGTCACCTTACAATTTAAGCCCAATGCAAACGACTATACTGCGTCTACTGTGCTGAAACACGGCGAAATTTTGACAGTACCCGGCCTGCCGAGAGATGTGGAGGTAATTGTCCAAGAAATCTCTCATGCGGGATATGCGGTTTCAATGAATAAAAAACCAGGTGATCGAATCACGGTACATCTAAAAACCAATACCGGTGATCCGTATCGGGTTGACTGTGTGAATGTTACCGGCGTTAAAATTCCTGAAACAGGAGGTCACGGCCGACTACCGTATGCTGTTATGGGAAGCTTGCTGGTATGCGCATCAGGCTGGATGCTGTATCAAAAAAGAAAAAGGGGTAAAAATGCATAATATTTTAAACCCTACCCAAGACAAAAAATATTTATTTTGAGGAGTTTTTTAACCATGAAAAATTTAAAAAGAATTTTGAGCATTGCGCTGGTATTTATGCTGGTATTTGCTCTGGCAGTTCCTGCTTTGGCAGCA